>NZ_JAMWEL010000004.1 GCF_024509555.1 Streptococcus suis | reverse complement strand
GGTTTCAGGAACTTTGAAAATTTTAAAAAACGTATTTTGATTGCTTTGAACATAAAGAAAGAGAGAACGAACTTCGTCCTCTCTAGGTGTTAGCTTTTCATCTACCCACTACAGTTGACAAAGAGCCGTTTTATCATAATTAAATCATTTCAAAATCAGGGAGTAACATTGTACATACATGATAAACCTGATAAGAATAATTGATTACAAATTTTCCGCAACGCTGTTCAAGAGGTTTTGGATAGCAGACACATCGCTACCACCTGCCATGGCCATATCTGGCTTACCACCACCACGACCTGCTACGATTGGCGCAAGGACTTTGATGAGGTTTCCTGCATGGACATCAGCTGACTTGCTTGCCACAAGGACATTGACCTTGTCACCGATTGCCGCAACCAACACCAAGACATCAGAGTAGTCTTTCTGCTTCCAGTTGTCAGCGAAGGTACGGAGAGCACCTGCATCTGAAACTTGGACCTGGCTAGCAATGTAGCGGACACCATTTGCATCTTTGACATCTTTGAAGACATCACCAGCAGCTGCTGCCGCTGCCTTTTCTTTCAGACTAGCGTTTTCTTTTTGCAAATCGCGGAGCTCCGCAGCCAGTGCCTCCACTTTTGTCGGCACTTGGTCGATTTGTGGTACTTTAAGAGTCTGCGCAACAGCTTTGAGAGCATCCTCGCGGTCACGAAGAGCTAGGAAAGCTTCCTTGCCTGTCACCGCTAAAATACGACGGGTACCAGAGCCTATTCCCTCTTCTTTGACAATCTTGAAGAGACCGATTTCAGCTGTATTGCCAACGTGGGTACCACCACAAAGCTCGATAGAATAGTCACCGATTGTAACCACACGGACCACTTTGCCATATTTCTCACCAAAGAGGGCCATAGCACCCATTTCTTTAGCCGTATCAACATCCGTTTCAACTGTGACAATATCCAAGGCTTCCCAGATTTTTTCATTGACTTCATTTTCAATACGACGAAGTTCATCAGCTGTCACTGCTTCAAAGTGTGTGAAGTCAAAGCGGAGGAATCCTTCCTCGTTCAAGGAACCAGCCTGGGTCGCATGCTCGCCGATGACATTGTGAAGAGCAGCATGGAGCAAGTGAGTTGCCGTGTGGTTCTTCTCAACACCACGACGACGGTTTGTGTCGATTTCAAGCTTGTAAGTTTGACCAAGCGAAATGCTGGCAGAGAGTGCTACGGTGTGCAATGGCTGACCATTCGGTGCTTTCTGCACATCCACAACTGTTGCAACGACATCACCTGATGCATTTTTAATCACACCACGGTCGGCAACCTGACCACCCATTTCAGCGTAGAATGGTGTTTGGTCAAAGACAAGGAGAGCTTGACCTTCTGACACAGCTTCTGTTCGCTCATTGTCCGCGATAATCACTTCCAATTTGGCATCTAGGCTAGTTTGACCATAGACAAAAGTTGAGCTTTCGGTAATACCTGCCAGGGTTTCATTTTGCATACCCATTGAGCCACCTTTGACAACGGCTGCACGGGCACGGTCCTGCTGTTCTTTCATTGCAACCTTGAAGCCTTCATGGTCAATCTTATAACCCGCATCTTCAGCCAATTCCTCGGTCAATTCCACAGGGAAACCGTAGGTATCGTAGAGTTTGAAGATGTCCTTACCTTCAAGAGTATCCTTGCCAGCTGCTTTCAAGTCAGCCAAAAGATCATCCAGGTGACCGCTACCAGCGTCAATGGTGCGAGCAAAGGTTTCTTCCTCACGCTTAACGATTTTTTCGATAAAGTCACGTTTTTCAAGCACTTCTGGGTAGTAGCTTTCCATGATATTGCCAACCGTTTCCACCAACTTGTACAAGAATGGCTCGGTGATACCCAAGCGTCGACCATGCATAACAGCACGACGGAGAAGACGGCGAAGGACATAACCACGACCTTCATTTCCTGGAAGGGCACCGTCACCGATAGCAAATGACAAAGCACGGATATGGTCTGCGATGACCTTAAAACTCATGTTATCGCCGTCTGGATCGTAAGTCTTACCAGAAATCTTTTCTACTTCACGAATGATCGGCAAGAAAAGGTCGGTTTCAAAGTTAGTCTTAGCTCCTTGGAAAATAGCTGCCAAACGCTCCAAACCTGCACCCGTATCGATGTTTTTATTTGGCAATTCCTTGTACTCTGAACGCGGAACTGCTGGGTCAGCGTTGAATTGTGAAAGAACGATGTTCCAAATCTCGATGTAACGGTCGTTTTCAATGTCTTCTTCCAGCAAACGAATGCCAATGTTTTCAGGGTCAAAATCTGTACCACGGTCAAAGAAAATTTCCGTATCTGGACCAGAAGGACCTGCACCAATTTCCCAGAAGTTATCCTCAAGCGGAATCAAGTGACTTGGCTCAACACCAAGGGCAATCCAGCGGTTGTACGAATCCACATCGTCTGGATAGTAGGTCATGTAGAGCTTGTCTTTTGGAAAGTCAAACCATTCTGGGCTTGTCAAAAGTTCAAAGCCCCACTCAATCGCTTCATCACGGAAATAATCTCCGATAGAGAAGTTACCAAGCATTTCAAACATGGTGTGGTGACGGGCTGTCTTACCAACGTTCTCGATGTCGTTGGTACGGATTGATTTTTGAGCGTTGGTAATCCGTGGATTTTCAGGAATGACTGACCCATCAAAGTATTTCTTGAGGGTTGCCACACCAGAGTTGATCCAAAGAAGTGTCGGATCGTTGACAGGTACAAGGTTTGCGGAAGGCTCAACCGAGTGGCCTTTTGATTTCCAGAAATCCAACCACATTTGACGAATTTGTGCTGATGATAAATTTTTCATAAGTTAAGATACTAAGGGCGTGAAGCGGACACAGTCAAAATAGGAAACCTGACGAAGACGCTGGCGTCTAGGAAGTGTTTCTCTTTTTGACAAAGTCCGTAGCCCGAGTTCATTTCAGAATAAACTCGATACCCTTTCCTTTCGTTTAGATATTTTGAGAAGTTATTGTTAGAAAGAAACCAGCCTTCCGGGCGGGTTCAATTCAGAAAATTTTCTAAATTGAACATTTCCTTTCATATAATGATGATTAAAGGGAAAGTCCGTAGCCCGAGTTCAATTCCAAATAAACCCGGTGCCCTTTCCTTTCATTTGTTTTTGTAGGCAGGTTCAATTTAGCGAACAAACTAAATCGAACTTTTTATTATTAAATTGTACGGTTAGCGTAAAGCATCTTCCATCATTTCCACATAGTCTAGCGCAACTACCAAGGAAATGACCAAGTCTGCATAGTCTTCCTCTACGACTGTTACTGAATAATGAGAAGTTAAATGAAAGAGTTCTTTGGAGATTTCAGCTACGAGCATACCATCTGGCCTTTTCAAGCGAAAATCCAAATCCCAGATATTTCCGTCTAGGATTAAACCTAAATTTTCCACAGTATAGCGATCCTTGAAAAAAGTATATTCCTTTTGCAAGTAGAAAGAATGACCATCTGCCATATCAATAGTAAACTGGGGCAGGAAGGTCAAAAACTTCTTAGTAATATGACAAACTTCCCCACCTCTGGAATTGGTCACGATAAATCGTTTTGGAATTTCAAGGAACGAGCCTTGCACTTGATAAGCAAGATCTCCAAAACTATCACGAATATCAAATTTTTCACCACCAAAGGTAAAGCGCTGTTTGACCTGAAATTGCTTCATGATGACCTCCAAAAAAATAACAAGAAATCAAACGAAGGGCGAAAAACCGCGGTACCACCTTCATTCAATGACTTGTCATTCTCATTTCAGAACCTGTATTCACAAGTAAAGTGCTAAACTGCGAATATAGGTTTTCATATTCAATTGTAGAAATTAAGTAGCAAGAAGGAAGTCTGTCTTGGCTCGCAACAACCACCAAGTTTCTGAAATCAGAACTTTCCTTCCAATCTTAATTATTCACCTGAAGAGCTTGAAGACTCTGTAGTTGATGAGCTTTCAGTTGTCGAACTCGAAGACTCGCTTATAGCACTTGATGAGCTACTATCTTCTGTTGTCACATATTGAGAGAGAAGGTTTTGGAATGCAGGATCTTTAACCTTAACATTGGCATTCTGGAGTTCGCCTTTTAGGACTGTTGCAACGAAGGCTGAGTCATTTTGTTTTTCAGTCAAAATGATTTCTTTCAACTTATCTTTGTAATCTTCCCAATTAGCAGACTTCTCAGACTTAGCTTCCAATTTCACAACATAGTAAGAAGTTGTGTAAGTTGTCATATCAACAACAGTGACGACCGACGCTCCCACCTGACCAGCATTCAAAGCAAAAACAGCAGTCTGTACTTCTTTAGGTACTGTTGTAGATGTAGAATCAAACTTGATCTCGCCACCGTTTTCTTTAGTTGCAGAGTCCGTTGAATTATCTTTCGCTAATTGAGCAAAATCTGCTCCTTCAGCTTGAGCAGCTGCCAAAATTTCTTTTGCTTTGGCTTCATCATCAAGCTTGATAATACGAGCAGTCACTTCTGGAGTGTAAGCTTCATAAGCTGCCTTATAATTTTCATCAGTCAATTCTTTTTCAGCAGCTTGCTTCACAGCATACTCTACAAGTTTATTTGTACGAATTTGTTCTTTATAGCTATCAGTTGTCAATCCTGCTGAAGCAAGAGCGGTTGCAAATGAATCACCATACTGAGCAGCCATTTTTTCATAGGCTTCATTGACTTCGGTATCCGATACCTTATCACCATATGCTTCTTCAAACACATGGGAAATAATCATTGAAAGCAATACTTGTTGTGCTTGTGAGTTTGTTTTAACTTGGTCATAAAACTCAGAAACTGAGATGGTATTACCTTTCATTGAAATGATATCTTTATCTGCAGAGCCAGAACATGCCGCCAAGGTAACAGTTGCTAACAAGGTTACTGCACCTGCCAAAAATTTCTTAGATTTCTTCATGTAGAAATTCTCTCCTTTTATTCATTAACCCTTTCATTATAACACAAAAGCTTAAAAAGGTCTTAAATTTCCTCAAGTTTTAGGTCAATATTCTCACTATTTTTTCGCAACATCAGTAGACCGTCGCTCATAGAAATCAGACTAGCAGTCAAATTCGGATTATCCAAGGTAGCATCAAATAAGCGTTGCAAACCTCGATAAATTGTACGTTGACCACGGCGCACTTCCATGATATCTTTGGCAACATCTCCGCCTTGGAAAATATCATCCAAAACAATCAAGCCACCAACCTTAACCTTTTTGAGAACTTCTGGAAGAAAGACGATGTATTTAGACTTAGCCGAATCCATGAAGACAAAGTCATAGCTATCATCTTCCAAGGTTGGAAGTAAGTCCATTGCCTCACCTTCTAGCAACTCGATTTGTTGACGACTATCAAATTTGGCAAAGTTTTTCTTGGCAAATCCTATCATTTCTTCATTACGGTCAATGGTCGTAATTTGTGATTGAGGAGAATTTTCAGCCATCAAGAGGGCAGAAAAACCAATGGCCGTGCCGATTTCCAAAATGCGTTCGGGTTGCAAGGTCTGCATGAGCAAACGAAAATAGGCTACAGTTTCGTGCGGGATAATTGGAATATTTTCCTGACGTGCAAAGTCCTCTAACTCTTTTAAAAATCCTGTATTCTGCGCCTGACGTGTCCGCATAAAATCCACAATCTCTTCCTTAACTACAGGACGGCGCATATTGTGGTTTGCGTTTTTTGAGTATGATTCAACCATGCCGTTAAGTATACCATAGCCAGTCTTTACGGTCAAGAATCACAAATTCTCTGGTAGACCACACCTAGAAAGAAATGCTTCTTCGAAACCTGATTTTCATTAAATATCCTCCTTTTTTCTTTCAAAATTGATCTAACAAAAAAGAGGATTTCTCCTCTTTCTTTAATCGATTATATAAACTTCGCTAATTCAATACGATAGCCTAGACTTTTTGCCAAAACTTGAATACGGTCAAAAACATCCCGTTTATTGAAGAATAAGAAATAATTCTCAGTTCCCATATCAATTGCACCTAGGCAATAGTTTTCATTCACAAATTTACCATCGATAACTGCCGCCCATTCTGGGATACTTCCCCTTGGATTTAAACCTTCTGCATCTAAACGAAGAGAAATCCCTGCTTTTCTGACATGGTGTAAACGATCAAAAAAGTGTACAAAATCACGTAATTTTTCATTTTTTTCACGAACACAAATATACTCGCCATATTCTAACAAGGTCACCAAGATTAACCACAGATTATCCTTTTCTGACTCTCCTACTTTTGTTAGAAAGTCATCAAAGGCAAGAGGGTCTAAGATAGATTCGATATAATCCAGAATTTCATTTGGATCACTTGCAAAAATGACTTCTTTTAGCTTGACGAACACATCCAAATCGCCATCGGAAAAAAGATCAGCAATTTCAAAAATATCTTGCAAATTTTCTTCTGTCAGCATACAGCCTCCTATTCATCGTTGTTTATTATTTTGGAAATTCCCACATGATATGGGGTGCAAGCGGGCTGAGGTATTGATAAATATCATTAAAATCAGCTCCTGAAAGATTATCAATCTTCACCTCAACCAACAAGGTTCCAGTCCTTCCTACAATACGCATTCGTTTTGAGTAAATGTCTCGGAAAATATGGACAAACTCATACTGAATTTTCCCAATTTCCGCAATTGGAATGTTTATTCTATCTCCCCAGAGTTTGTTCTTCATTTCGAAACTCTGCTGATTGAGAACAAAGACTTGCCCTTGTTTCCGCCACAAAAAAGCATAGAAGGCAGAAGGAAGAGCTAGTAGCATGTAGCACAATCCTGATAGAATTGCAGGTTCTGGCTTAAAGATTAAGCCCAATCCAATCAAGATAAATACCATGCAAATAACAAGAGGGATCACAATCGAACGTTTGTAGGAAATCATTTTAGAGATGCACACCTTTCTCAACAAGTGCTTCCAATTCTTCTAAACGAGCCTCAAAAACCTTAAAGGCGTCGTTGAGGTAATCTTCCTTGGTCATGTCTACGCCAGCCTTAGCGATGACATTGAGCGAGTAATCTGAGCTACCTGCTTTGAGGTAGTTGAGATAGTTTTCTTTGTCTTCTGGGCTACCATTGACAATCTTATTTGCCAAAGCAGATGCTGCCGCAAAACCTGTCGCATACTGATAGACATAGAAATTGTAATAGAAGTGTGGAATACGAGCCCACTCAAACTGGATTTCTGGGTTTTCTTCTGCCGAAAGACCGTAGTATTTCTCATTTGTCTGACCGTACAATTCATTGAGGAAATCAGCCGTCAAGACCTGACCTTCCTGGTCTGCCTTGTAAATAGCCTGTTCAAACTCTGCAAATTGCGTTTGGCGGAAGACTGTACCACGGAATCCATCTAGGTAATGATTGAGAATAGCAAAGCGTTCTTTGTCATCTTCTACTTCTGCCAAGAGTTTTTCTGTTAGGAGATTTTCGTTGGTCGTTGAAGCAATTTCAGCCAAGAATAGAGAATAATGGCCATACACATAGGGTTGCGTCTTACGAGTCAACATAGAATGAAGTGAATGGCCAGTTTCATGGATAAGAGTGTACATGTTATCCAAGTTATCCTGCCAGTTGAGAAGCATGAAGGCGTTGGTGTCGTAAGCACCTCCTGAGTATGCTCCTGAGCGTTTTCCTTCATTAACATGGACATCAATCCAGCGGTTTTCGAAGGCTTCTTTTACAATAGCCGAATAATCCTCGCCGAAGATTTCCAAGGTTTCTTGGCATTTCTTGAGAGCATCTTCATAAGAAATCTTGGTACTGAAATCTGACAATGGCGTGTACATATCATACATCTTCAAGTCATCAATACCCAAGAGTTTCTTACGCAAATTGATATAACGGTGCAAGAGCGGAAGGTGCTTGTTGACTGCCGCCACTAATGTATCGTAAACAGATTCTGGAATGAAATTAGCTGCAAGTGATGCGTGGCGGGCTGAATCGTACTTACGCAAACGAGCTTTCAGGTTATTGACCTTGACATTAGACTGAAGGGTCTTGGCGTAGGTGTGCTGGAATTGCTCGTAGGTACCGTACATAGCTTCGTATGCTTCTTGGCGGACATCACGGTTTTTAGACTCCATAAAGTGGATGTAGTTTCCGTGTGAAAGTGGCACCAAGTGACCGTCTTCATCTGCGATTTCTGGGAAACGCAGGCTGGCATTATCCAAGACAGAGAAGGTTTCAGACGGAGCATCGAAAATCTCACTGGTCGCCGCAAGAACTTCTTCTATTTCCTGTGACAAGATATGATCCTTGGCTGCCAAGAGTTTTTCAAATTGGTGGCTGTACTGACTCAGAGCTGGCTCTTCAACCTTGAAAGCTTCCAGTTGCTCCTCAGTAATCGCCATAAATTCTGGCTCATAGAAGGCGAAGGCTTGTGAAAAGGCTGAATAAAGGGCCAAAGCCTTGGCTTGAAACTCCTGATACTTGCCTTCACGGGTGTCCTGGTCGTTCTTCATGGACGCATAGACATAGAGCTTTTCAATGCGACGCATGAGGCCAAGCTGGGTCTCGCTGATATCCAAGAGGCTCTTAGCAGAGTCGAGCAAGTGACCTGCAAATTCTTTCGTTTTTTCTGTTTCTGCTTGCAAATCAGCAAGTTCTACTTCCCAAGCTTCATCTGTTGGGAAAATGGTGGTCAAATCCCACTGGTATTTTTCTTCGATTTCATGACGTTGTTTTGACATATCTAATCCTCCGTTCCTATTATTTTACCACAAAAAAGCCTCGCTTTCCATTGAAAAGTGAGGGCTTACAACCTACTCATCAGTAGTAAAGTAGGTCTTGGCATCTGCTACCACTTCTTTGACAAAACTGTCATAAAAGGCAAGGTTGGGAATACCATATTGGTTTAACAAGCTATCGACGTAACTATTTCCTTCCGCATCTTTAATATTTCCTTTTTTCTCCTTGCCATCATACTGGTGGGTGAAATTTCCTTGTAAATCAATGAGGAGGGCGCCATCATTTGCAAAAGAAATAGAATAGCCACTGTCTACAAAATACTGTCCGACCTGTCCCTTAGCTGCACTTGCTTTATCTTCGCCTTCGTATTCATCTGTCGCTACAGTATAATCACCACTTTCAACGAAATAGGTTACCTTACAACCACTTGGATAGGAAAGCATAAAATATTCCCCTACAGTGGTATCGGAGACATGGACATACTCTGTTCCATCATCAAAGGTAATGCTGGTACCTCCGCTTTCTGCTACTTCCTTAGTTACTACTTTCTGACTATGTTGGGAGGTAAACTTCTGTCCTTCTTCCTCATTTATTGTTTGCACTTGCTGACTGGAGGCTGTGGTGGGTTGCCCTTCCTCATATATGACAGCACAAGCTGATAAGCAAGCTATTAGCAGTAAAGAGGCACTTACTAAGGTAAAACGACTGAATTTCATTCCACGAACCTCCTTGTAAACCTTTTTTTATTATATCATTATTTACATAAATTGTCTATACATTATAGGTGGATACAAGATTTGTCTACTCTTATCTTTTGCTTTGTCGTAAAACTGATCAAATGCTTGGTACATCGGAGTCAGGTCTTGCTTGATTTGGGCAAAGCCAATGGCAGAGCGGGGCAGACGGATTTGGGGATAAAAGTCTAATGCTGTCTTAGTCAATAGATTTTCTCCACGTCCATAAGCCTCTGCTTGCAGGGCGAGCCATTTGGGGGATTTGTAATACAGCTGTTGAGCAATGTAGCGAGGCAAATCCTCATCCATTGGACAAGTCATACTAGATAGGGTTTGCTTGGAAAAAGGTAAACGTAATATATCCAGTAAGTTTCCCTGACCAAAGGGAAAGACTTTCGTAAGACAGTAGACCTTGCCCCGCAAATCTTCATGAATGAGGTAGCGAAGTCGTAACTCCTTCTTCTCGTCATCCAACTCCCACAGATGAAAACCCATGTTCATACTAAAATACAAAAATTGTTTGTTGAGATTGGTCAGTCGTCCCTTGAGCCACAAATCCTTGCCAAGCAACCAAACAACCTGATAGCCTGCAACATGATAGGCTTTTGTTCTCGCCTGCAAACGAGTAATGGGGAGGCTAGAACATTGAACTTCCAAGGCCAGACTATTATTGACCAATAAATCAGCGACCTGGCCAATCTTTGGCAGGCATTTTTCAAGTTCAACCAGTTCGTTTTTAGCCAACCAGTTATAGAGACTGGACTTAAGTGACAGGTGCTGGGCGGACTCATTCTCGGAGAAGTAACTACAATCCCGCAGGGAAACATGGGCAAAGTGCGAACGCATAACCTTTCCAGACTTGTATCGGACCAGGCCTCCACAACCTGGACAAGTAAAACTGCCTTGCGGCGCAGGATTTTCCAAAAGGTTAAAAATTTGTCTATCTTCATCAAGTGCTACAAGCATAAAACCTCCTCTCTTTACTTAGTTCGCAAGTTGTGGTATAATGATGAAAAGGAGATGAAACATGACTAAAAAAATTGCCAAATGGGAAAAGGACGGCTTTGTCCTGCAGTCCTTTCAAGTGGGCTTTGCAGAGAAATACTATGAAGACTGTTTTACCAAGCCCTCCGCTGAAATTGATCGCCTGACGGGGAGCTCGGGAACTTACCCAAAAGATGACGTTATCAACTTCTACAATCGGATTGTGGCTGACCCTGATCGGTTTGATTTTATCTTGATTGCACCTGACGGAACCTTTATCGGTGAGTCGGTCATCAATGAACTAGATAGGGAGAATAACTCTGCTAACTTTCGGATAGTCATCTTTGACGAGGACTATTTGGGCCGTGGCTTGGGCTCTTGGGCAGTCGAGAAAACCCGAGATTTTGCTTTTGAGCAAATCGGCCTGCACCGCTTGGAACTGGAAGTTTTTTCCTTCAACCCACGCGCCAAGCGTGCCTATGAAAAAGCAGGCTTTCGTTTGGAAGGCATCAAGCGTGGCAGCCAGAAGACAGCAGACGGTTATGCCGATACCCTTATTATGGCCATTCTAGAAGAGGAATGGAAAGTACTCAAAAAACCAGCCGACTAGGGCTGGTTTTTGTGTCTTGTCTAAGCAAACTTACCCAATCTGGCTGCCGTTTGGCACAGATGGATCGACTGTTAAGAGTGTTAAGTTGCCGTCGTGTTCGGCTGAGAGGATCATGCCCTGACTGAGCAAGCCCATCATCTTACGTGGCTTGAGGTTGGCAACGATTTGGACTTTCTTGCCGACCAATTCTTGCTCATTTGGATAGTACTTGGCGATACCAGACAAGATTTGACGATCTTCGCCATCACCTGCATCCAGACGGAATTGGAGCAACTTGTCAGAACCCTCTACTTTTGCTACTTCCTTGACTTCGGCCACACGGATTTCTACCTTGTCGAAGTCCTCGAACTTGATCGCAGCTTTCTCGTTTTTGAGTTCCACGTCAGCTGGGTTCCACTCTTTTTCTTCCTCTTGGGAAATAGCAGAGCTACCACCCATTTGGGCTTGGATATAGGCGATTTCCTCTTCCATATCCAGACGTGGGAAGATAGGTGTACCTTTTGCGACCACTGTCAAACCAGCTGGAAGTCCTGCAAAGTCAAGGTTTTCAAGGTCAAATTCTGTTCCCAAACCAAGCTGTTCCATGATAGCATTTGAAGTCGTCATCATAAATGGTTGAATGAGGTGTGCCACAACACGAAGACCTGCTGTCAAGTGAGCCATGACTGCTGCCAACTTGTCGCGGTCCGCTTCGTCCTTAGCCAAGACCCACGGTGCAGTTTCATCGATGTACTTGTTGGTACGGGAGATGATATTCCAAACAGCTTCCAAGGCGCGTGGGTAGTCAACAGCTTCCATGTACTTGTGGTAGCTTGACAAGTTTTCAGCCACTACTGCTGCCAAGTCCGCATCAAAATCAGTCACGTTAGCAACAAAAGTTGGGACCTGACCGCCGAAATACTTGTTAATCATAGCAACCGTACGGTTGAGCAAGTTTCCAAGGTCATTGGCCAATTCATAGTTGATACGACCTACATAGTCTTCTGGCGTAAAGGTGCCGTCAGAGCCGACTGGCAGACTACGCATGAGGTAGTAACGCAGTGGATCCAAGCCGAAACGCTCAACCAACATTTCTGGATAGACCACATTGCCCTTAGACTTGGACATCTTGCCGTCTTTCATGACAAACCAGCCATGAGCGACCAAACGGTCTGGCAACTTCATATCCAACATCATGAGCATGATTGGCCAGTAAATCGAGTGGAAGCGAAGAATGTCCTTGCCAACCATGTGGTAAACTGTTCCATTCCAGAACTTGTCGTAGTTGGCTGTTTCTTCCTGACCATAACCCAAGGCAGTCGCATAGTTGAGCAGGGCATCAATCCAGACATAAACAACGTGTTTAGGATTAGACGGTACAGGCACGCCCCAAGTAAATGATGTACGGGAAACTGCCAAATCTTCCAAGCCTGGCTCGATGAAGTTTTTCATAATTTCATTGAGGCGGCCGTCTGGCTGGATAAAGTCTGGGTGAGCATTGAAGAACTCGACCAACTTATCCTGATACTTACTGAGGCGGAGGAAGTAAGACTCTTCTGAAACCCAGGCAACCTCGTGACCACTCGGAGCGATACCACCTGTTACCTTGCCGTTTTCATCTCGGAAGACCTCTGCCAATTGGCTCTCGGTGAAGAATTCCTCGTCTGATACGGAGTACCAACCAGAATATTCTCCCAAGTAAATGTCATCCTGCGCCAGCAATTTTTCAAAAACAGCCGCCACTACTTCCTCGTGGTAATCGTCGGTTGTGCGGATGAACTTGTCGTAAGAGATGTCGAGCAAATTCCAAAGCTCTTTAACGCCAACCGCCATGCCGTCAACGTAAGCTTGCGGTGTCAAACTAGCTTCTTTAGCTTTCTCTTCAATCTTCTGCCCGTGCTCATCAAGCCCTGTCAGATAGAAGACCTCGTGGCCCATGAGACGCTTGTAGCGAGCCAAGACATCGCAGGCAATAGTTGTGTAGGCCGACCCGATGTGAAGTTTACCAGAAGGATAATAAATCGGTGTGGTGATATAAAACGGTGTTTTTGTCATGTTTTTTTCCTTTCAACTCAGGGCAAATGAAACCCTGTTCTTGATAACACCCCATTTTATCATATTTTTGTGTAAAAACAAAGCGACTTCCCATCCACAATCCAGCTCCGTGACTGATTGATCAGCCAAAAATCATATTCGGTAGAAGTTAGTCAGTTAACCGACACATCAGATTTAATCCCTAGGCTGTTTGTTCAATATAAACTCCACTTTTTCTAATTCAATGTCGTTTAGAAGTAGTCGGATATGATGTTTTCCAGAATAATGCCGACGCGTTGTTAAATCTTTCCATTGGTAATTTTTGTGGCCAGAAATTGTAATGTCCTTTACAAAATCAGTATCCTTCAGATAAAAAATCTTTTCACCAATCCGACCATTAGCTTTTTGAAATCCAAAAGCCAAACCTAACCGAAATTTACTTGGTCCAGGAGACGTAACCCTTACAGCATAGGAAATTTGACTGGTATCGCCATCATATACCTCAAGAGAATCTATAGCTAGCTGAGCCTGCTTTATCTCAAAATCCTGAGAATACCCCATAAAGTCCAGTGCAGCAGGATAGCCTGTTTTAATCAATGTTCTCAAGGCTGTCTTGATGATCCAATCTGTATTGGGATCTTGATTTTTCCAAGTTTTTAAATGAGCAATCACTTCATCTGGATAAAACTTAGTCATGTCATTAAGATTATTGGCCACACTTTTTCTAACATAAAGAGATGAATCGGCTTTTAAAGTATCTAATACCTCAAAAATCTCTGTCCTATGTGTCACCAAGTCGGGGACTGCCTTTCCCCAAGGCAGGCGAAGACGTGTTCCCTCACTGGCCAATCGACGATGATGTTCATTATCTGAGAAGCTCAGCTCTTTTAAAAAAGCAAAGCTAGCATCAAAGTTGTGGTTCAAAAAATAACGAATAGCAAATTCAGATGTAGAGCCAGTGGTTAACACCGCCATTCCTTTAAAGGAATGAGCCAAGTCCTCCAAGCCAAATTTCCAAATGATGTCATTAAAGAATAAATAGTCAAATCCTCGGCAAGTCGCATTCAGTTTTATCAGCAAATCGACCACATCTGCATATGGAAGCGCAAGCGTATGATAAGTGCCATCTGCCATACGTTTAAACCGGTCCATCAATGCCAAATCCTCCCAGTCATCCTGTAAAACAGCCTGATAAAAAGACTCTGAATCAAAATTAGAATGATGCATTTGAATAGTTTTTGCGAACTCTTCTAAAAATGTCTTGTTGTACTTTAATCGTAATTCCTCTGCCATCCAAATCCTCCTTTAAAAGTTATCTTGATTGAACGTTTCCCTAAAAATATTCCCATTTAACTTTACTAGTAAAAGTCAATTTGTGATTCCTTTCAAAACATTTGACGATGTCTCATTATAGCACAAACAGCTCATAAAAAATTTTTAATGTCCTATAAGCTTTATAGATAATCATTCCCTCCACAATCCTTCTAAGTTATGTTATACTAGAAGAAGTTATGAAAAAGAATGGGGTTATCTATGTTTACACCTAAAAATCTCTTGATACATTTGTTTTTTGTTATTATTTGCGTCGGAATGCTTCTGAACGACGTTCAAAATACAGAACTAATATGGAATATGTTTTGGGCCTTGATTGCCTTAGACTTTGCCATCCTAGTTCGCCAGAACGATCACCTTGCAAGTAAACTGCTTATCACTCCTTTCTGGCTCTTCTTCTATCCAAATACCTTCTATGTGTTAACTGAGTTAGTCAATATTCAATTTTCCAGCACTGCCCTTTGGGAACGTAGTAGTTTACTCTTATTCATGCTTTATATCCCAAGTATCTTATTTGGTATCATGGCTGGTGTTGAGAGCTTAGAAGCTATTTTCAAGGGATATAATATTAAATTTTACGGACTACGTCTCTTAATTATCGGCAGTCTGTCTCTATTTGCTAGCTATGCTATTTATATTGGTCGCTATGCTAATATTCGCTCCTGGGATATTTTTATCCGCCCTGTGACAGTTTTTTCTAGCATGATTTCAGCAATTACCTGGGATACCTTCCCCTTTATCTTTGGCTTTACACTCCTGCAAATCATGGTTTTGGTCTTTGCCGTTGATGAATAGTTCAGTTGAAAGAAACAGGTCAGCTGTTTCTTTTTTTGTAACCAATCGCTTATTCCAAGCTTAAACAAGTCCTAACAATTTGATGACAAGTCCCCTTTTTCTACCTGAATGTGATATACTAGCATTTATATTCTACAGAAAGAGGTTTACTATGTTTACTAAGAAAAATGTTTTTATCCATATTTTTTTCCTTATCATCGCTGCTGGTCTAAAGCGTTACGGTGTCACAGCACCTGATTTGACTTGGAATATGTTTTTAGCCTTAGTGGCGCTTGATTTTGCTATCCTCACCAACTACAGTAAGTCTAAATACATAAAGATCATTGCTGGCCTTCTCTGGCTCTTTTTCTACCCCAACACCTTTTACATGGTGACGGACATCGTCCACATGCACTTTGCCAACACAGTCCTCTGGCAACGGGAAAGCATGATCCTTTTCATGCTCTATGTCCCAAGTATTTTCTATGGGGTCATGACTGGCGTGGAAAGTCTGCGACTGATTTTCTCTGCCTTTTCTATCAAGTCCTACTGGATCAGGCTGTTTCTGATTGGTGGTCTTTCCCTTCTATCCAGCTTTGCCATTCACATCGGACGCTATGCACGGCTCAATTCATGGGACATCTTTACCAGACCAAGCCTGGTCGTCAGTGAAATGATTGAAGTCATTTCTTGGGCTGCCCTGCCCTTCATCCTGGGCTTTACCTTTATACAAATCATGGTCTTGGTCTTTTCCATAGACGAATAACAAAACCGGCAACAGCCTTGTACTGTTACCGGTTTTTCTTATCAAAAATGGAGTTGTGCAAATACATCTTCCAAATCAGCTATTATTTCTTGATGAAAGTCCAAATAATATGTTTTCTGTTCAGAATCTGGTAATTTTTCAATATCTACTAAAATGTCCTGATAGCGTCGTAGAAGGTTCTTACCAGCCACTTTATCTATCTCATCCATTTCACCGATACCTGCTGCTATGTCATCTAAGCTGTCATATTTTGTCAGCATAGCCTCAGTCCACTCCCGCTTGTCCTTGTTGAGAGTGACAATCTTTTCTGTCAACCATTCTTCAAACCTTTCCTCTTCTGTCAAAGACTGGTTAGTGGCGGTCTTAGTCACTCGGTCAACACTGTTTGAACGTAAATAATTCCGATAAAACCAAACGGCAAAAAGAATGACTAGAATGATATTGACTGGAAAAACAAAGCTAAGGGTGAACAGTACGGTCAGCCACAAGATCAACTTGACATTTCTTGTCGCTTTCTCTGCATGTCTGTTCTTCTCCTCCCACTCGTCCAATATAGCCTGGGCTTGAGCAGTATAGGTTTCAACCAATTTTGCCAGTCGTACCTTTTTCTCTGGGTCGTCTTCTAGTTCCATTGCCAGATAGGCTTGGTTGGCCCTAGCCTTGGCTGCTTCATAGGTCTGAACTGTCCCCAAATAGGCCGCATTGCTATTCATCTGATTCAGCAAGCGGTCCGTCTGCCCTTTGATAAAAGTCCGATCGCGTATTGTTAATTTACGGTAAGGCATAGCAACCCCTCCCTGTATATCTGAAATATACTACCATTTTACGATAGGTCACATTCTTTTGCAATGATTAAAGACATTATTTCCGTCTACCAAATAATAGACTTAATATGACAAAACCACCTGCCAATGCGACAATGATTACAGGTGAGGCCCAAAGCAAGATTAAAAACCAAATAACAAGTTTTTCCATCGTCTTTCCTCCTACTTCCTACGAAAGAATTTGAAAGCAATCGTTATGGCGATAATGCCTACCAGATAACAAATGGCAAATGTAAAAAATAGAAATGCACCCATATATTTCTCCCCTGGTTTAGCTGATAATCTGTCATAGATTTAGTTGTATAAAAAGCTCATTTATTTTTTGTTCAATCTGTTCTAATTCTACCACAAACCACTCAGTAACAGAAACTTTTTTACCAGTTGGAGAAATGGTTTCCAGTTGGACGCGCATATCGCTAAATGCGTCGTGTAAATATTTTTCTAACTTGTTAGCAGAAACATTCTGGATCTCATAACTGGCTACCAGATAGACTGGAGCATACAGGTAAGTCGCTTCGTTTTGGCTATTTGAAAGCCGTTTTTTGATGTCTGTCGCTACTCCAATCTTGTAGAGATTGTCCAATTCTAAAAATCGATTATCTGTTCCAGCATATTTGACAACATAAATGTAGCCTGTTGTGTGATATTGGGCAGTTTCTTCTCCTAGCATAGAAATAGAATCTAGGGGTTCGGATACCAATCTACCCGAGCGCTTTTTATCGTACAAGGAAGAAATCAAACTCAAGAGCCAAATATGATTCTCCGTTCCATTTTCATATACAATATGCACCTTGTACTTACGATCTGTCGACTGGCCAACTTCCACATTTGTCTGAGGGTCATAAATTTTGACAACATACAGCATAATGCCATTATCAACATAGAAATTTCCCTGTTTAATTGGATTTTTCTGACTGATACGGTTTCCTTGACTGGTTTCCTCGATAGATTTAATCTGACGTTTTCCACAAGCAATATCAGCATGAACCTGAGTAAACAATTTCCGATAGGTGTCAAAGCCAGTCTGAACACGTGTACGACTACTAGATTTACTCCGAGCTCTAACTGTTCCCTGATAGCGTTTAGTGCTAAATAAGGTCCTATCTATTTCGAAATTTTCAAACAACTCATCATCATTCAAAATATCATCTAAGTCATCTATCATGTCTATCTCCTAACAAATCCAGTTCATCATAGGCGCTAACTAGAGCTCTTCTCTCCTCATCCGCACGAATCGCCTTCAAGCGACTGAATAATTGTCGTTCTTTGATTTGAGTACTTCTTTGTGGCTCTCGTCCATGTTCCTTAACCCATTGACAGATTTCCATAAATTTCTCTATTTCTGGGTGTAATCTTTCAACTTTGACAACACGAATCCCAGCAACCAAGCTTTCAAAGGCTTCATCCGCAAAAATATCTTCTAAGGTTGCAAAATTTTCTATCATTGATTATCCCTTTCACGACGGAGTTCATCAAGCTTAGCTAAGGCAAAGTAAAGTCGTTCTTCCTCTAAATCTGAGGAATTTCGTCTTGGTGAACGTCCATGCTCAGCCTGAAAAGCCTTAATCTGGGGATAAAGCATGCGCAATTCGTCAGTTGTAAATTCTACTTTTTTAGCATCAAACACTCGTGCAATTAGGCTCAAGGTTCTACTATCCACATCTCTAGACAATACCTCATAAGCACTTTGGAATGGGTTGACACTATCAATCAAATCTATACTTAAGTCGTCAATATTGATAAATTTATCCGCCATTTTTAAAAGCTTATTATTTTCGCTGTCTTTTTTAGCATTGGATAAGGTCAAATCAGCGACTAAATGCTGACGAACCTCTTCAACTTCTGTCTGTGTCAAATCTGGATAACGGGTGGCAATCACTCTTGGAATCAACTGTTTTGTGATGACCTTGCTCTCTGCACCTGCAGAAATAGCTGCCTGTACCACATCATCTTGCAAGACAGAGGCTTTTAAGTCAGTTATATCTTGCTCAATAATTTTTTGAGTGCGTTCTGTTGATGGCTTGGCTAGACCCTTGATAAATATCTCAGCTCCGTTAGCTTTCTGGTTGTCATTTTCCTTTCGCTTAAACTTGAAAGATGGTGAGAGGACATTTTCCATCAGCAAGCTGGCAGTTATGGCCTTCATGATATTGTTGACGGAGAATTGGACTTCCTCATCTTCGGCATCTGGTTCTGCAATTAGATTGGTGAATTGGGCTTTGGTCTTGTTTGAGCTGTCCCTCGTAACCCGTCCGATAATCTGGACAATCTCTGTCAGCGAAGAGCGGTAGCCGATAGTCAGGGCATATTCTGCAAATGGCCAGTCGAAACCTTCCTTAGCCATCCCAAGAGCGATAATCATATCCAGCTCGTCTTCACTATCCATTTTCGCCAGATAATTGCTGACTAAATCACGACCGTCCTCAGTCACCAAGTCCGCAATCTTCAAGATCTTACCTGTCTTAGAACGCAGATGAATAATCCCATGTTCATCTTTATGCAGGTAATCTCCTAAACAATCTAAAATTTCATCCACTTCACCATACTTATCCTTTGAAGACTCACCTGAATTAACATTTGGAATATGAATAATGGTCTTCTTGTCAATAAACTCTGGCAATAAATCTGGAAAGGCATCCGTGTAGCGACCACGGTAAAACTTGTAGTTCATGACGAAGGACTTGAGGTATTGATAGCCCTCCAACTGTTCATAATAGGTATAGGTCACGCGCTCAAAACGTGCCTCATCTGCCGGATCCAAGATAGGTACACTATCTCCACGGAAATAAGAACCTGTCATGGCAAAGACATGAGCTGTTGATTTCTGCAAGACTTCCCGTAGAGCATTTCCCAAAACAGAATTATCATCCTGAGAGACATGATGAAACTCGTCAATGGCAAGCAAACAATCATCAAAATCGCTGGCATCCAATTGTTCAGAAGCAAAGCGGAGCGTTGCATGGGTAGCAATCAAGACATCATCTGTTTCATCAGTAGACTGGATAAAGTTGATAAATTTTTCTACCTTACTTTTGGTGGTACCTGATGTGGTTAAGTTGTTCTCCTCTTTGACTATCCAATCCCAGTAATAACCAAAGTCGGAAAGCTTGGTCGAACGAAATGACTTGCCGATGGACTTTTCTGGTACGGCAATAATAGCCTTTTTCAAGCCTTGGCGTTTCAACTTATCCAAGGCTACAAACATCAGTGCCCTAGACTTACCGGATGCTGGCGGGGCCTTGACCAAGAGGTAGGGGCTGTTTCTCTTTTCATAGACACGCGCCTGCATCTCACGCATGCCCAATTCATTGGTATTGACGCTGGTTTTCTTCTGACCATAGGTCACTTCAAAAAGCTGGCTCATGATTACTCCTTTTTATTTGTTCTTGCTAAATATTTGAGAATAGAGTAGGTTTGGTCAAGTACAAAAATAACTTCATTTACTGATAATTCTGTCGGGACATCATGCTTAATGTGTTCATTTTGAACTCTAGAATACTTCGCAATACTGTCCCAAACCATATTCTCAATCTCATTTGGTACGTTTCTTTCGCCTAACCAACGTCCTAAATCTGCCCTTTGATTTTCCAAAGACTTGCTGTTGCCTAATAAAAATTTCAAAAACAACTCCACACATAATCTTGCATTATCAAGACTCTCTCGGTATTGAAAGGACTGGTAGTGACTTTGGGATTTTTTCCATAGCTCCAAACATCCTGGAAAATCAGATAACAAGCGTTCTATTTCTTTAGTCTGTTTCCGTTCTTCTACTGTTAAAGTTACAGCACCATAGGAATCAGCCAAGCGATATAAAGATTTTTGTACCACCTCTAGCTGTTTTAATCGTTCATCTTGTTCAGCTAAATAAGCAATTAAACCTGCTTGTTCAACACCATCAAAGCAGGAAAAGAGTCTCCGACAATAATCGGATTTACTTTCGAAATTCTTCTCCTGAAACAAGTCCTTTTCCAAATCGTATTTTATACAATAGTCTGAAAAATGATGCTTGATTTGCTGAGCGGTGAACACATCTCCAATCGCATAACTTAAAGATAGTAAAATATCATTGCTTAGTCTTGGCATTCTGTCATCTCCTTATATAACTTTATGAGATGATTTGTACGCTCTTCATCACTTGTAAATGGTGTTGACTTATAGGCTCTTTCAACAATTTCATCAATTTTAAGATGTGCTTCCTTCAATCTAGCATTCATCGGTTTGTTAGCTCCACCGTACAGTTGGGCCAAGGTTCCACCTTCTTCCTCTCGGACATCAAACATTTCCAGAACTGCTTCCTCTAACATTGCTTTGCGTCTTTCTGATAATTCAGGTATTGGAAACGTATTATATACTAAATCTGCGGAATACCTAAATCGGCTATCTAATTTGCCACCAACTTCTCTTAGCCAGCAAAGATGCATTTTTGAGCCAAGAACCCCAACTAACCAAATCGGAGCATCAAATAATACGCAATTTGAGTTTGTTGTGATAATGCCTGATTCAAGATAATCTACCGGTAAATATTCCCTACTTTCAGATGAAGTTACAGGTAGAACGAGTGCTGGTAGTTCTTTATGCTTTATTTGACCAAATCTCCATGGGGTTTCGGCAACAGATTTTGCACTAACTCCCTTTGTCATTGTCCTAACCTGACGAACTGCCTCGATTCTTGAAGCAAACTCAGGTATTCTTTTAGCTTCATCAACTTGATGATCCTCAATCCAGATAGCGTAGGAAAAAGTACCATTCATCAAATCCGTAGCATTTATAATTTTTTTTAAAAATTTTTCAGCATTTGGAGATTCCAATAATAGTTTATTTCGTTCATCAATCGATAAGAAAAGATTATCTTTTCCTAGTTCAGCACTCCCCTTCGTCATTGTATTAGGTAATTTACTAAGTGTCTGTCTTCTTTTCTCGATTCTATAATCTTCACCCGTTCTTAAATACGCATTAATCTTCGGAACTTCAATTAATGAGCCATTTTCATACAAATATTTCGGGGAAGAGATTGGATTTTGTAACCCTACAATAGCAACTGTAACCCCCGCATTTCCTTTTGCACTATTTGACCATTTAAATGATGGATAGGCAAAACGAATTTCTAGATTAGCTAAAACGTGGGTAGAAAAGAAAGCTACCTGCTCTCCTTGAAAAATGGAGTTGGTTGTTACAAAAGATAAACTAGCATTTTTTCCCTCAATAAATCGACTACCTTTTACAAACCATCCAAATATATAATCAATTTTCTTAGCAATTATTGGAGAAATACTGTTCCGAAGGTCTTCTTTTTGTTCTAAACTTTGTCCTTTTTTTCCTACTGCCCCAATATAAGGCGGATTTCCTATCAGGTAGATTTCATCAGTCGATGAGTGTGGAACAATCCTATCCCAGTCAAGTCTAAGGGCATTTCCTTGAGTGATATTTCCAGCATCACGCAGAGGGAGAAAGGCAGATTGTAAATTGATCTCGTTTAGTGCTTCTAAATTCATTTGATATTCAGCAATCCACAGAGATAATCTAGCTACTTCATGTGCAAAATCATCTAATTCAATTCCATAAAACTGATTCAAGCTAATTTTCGACGTTTCGAAGAAATCAATTTTTCCATCTTGTCGTAGTTCTCGTAGTGTTTTTAATAGTCTTATTTCCAAACGACGAAGCTCTTTATAGGTGATAATAAGGAAATTCCCTGATCCACAGGCTGGGTCAAAGAATTTTATCTTGGATAGGCGTTGGTGCAGTGTGGACACTTCTTTCTCGTAAGCCGCCCTATTCTCTCGCCTGGTTCGCTCAGTTATGTCCTTGTCTTCGTTCTCATTGATTTTATCTACGATAGCCTGAAAATTGGCTGTCAGTTCATCGAGAAAGAGCGGTTTGATGACCTTCATGATGTTTTCAACCGAAGTATAGTGCATACCAGAGCTTGAACGGTGCTCACTGCTAGCCACTGTCTGAATCATGGCTCCTAAAATATCCGGATTGATTTCATTCCAGTTGAGGAGCTCCCCTGCTTCCAAGATTAATTTTCTAGTTTTCTTATCAAAAACTAGATTGGTTGATGCATCTGTAAACAGTTTTCCATTGACATAAGGAAATTCCTGTAACCAGCTTTCTTGGCTAAGACGATTAGCAATATCTAGACTAGCAAATATGTGATTAAAAAGAATATTCAGATCACTGCCGTCTTCCCGCGAGCGAGTTTTAATGGCATTGGTAAAAATACCTTTTTTCATGATTTCTGTATCTTCAGCAAATAACAGAAAGAGAAGTCGAATCAGAAACAGGTTAAACTCTTTTTCCTCTTGACTTCGGTCATCAAAATGATTGATTTTCTTTAATTCATCATACAAACGTGTGAACCGTTCCGCAGCCTTAATATCCGCAGGATTCTCCTTGGCATAATCTACCTTCTCAACGCCATTCCAAGCCAAGAAGAAATCAGCATAGGTCGGCAAATCCTTAAAAGGGATCTGTAAGGTATCGAATGTCTTAGTATCCTTGGCCGCAAAGTCCACAAAGTTGGTCACAATGATATAACGGGGTTGTGATTTTTTATCCTTGATTGCTTCTTCAATCTCAGCAACACCTGCCACAACCGACTTGTCAGTGGGAACAGTCTTGAAATAGAGCTTATTCTTGATTTCACCACTTTGTTCTTTACGGATACGGGTGATAGTCGCTTTTGGAATATCATAAAAAGACAAGAATTCATAGATAAAAGAAGCTTGGTCAAAACCATCCTCCAATAACTGCTGAATCTTGTCTTCGATTGTAATAATATCAAACTTTGCCATAAGATCTCCTAGCTTTTCCTAACACATTTGTATTAGTACAAAAGGAGCGTTTGATGAAAAAATAACCCACGTTATTATACTAAACACACCATTCAGATTCCTAATCTTATTTTGTGATAGGACTGTTGTTGTTAGGGTTTGACTGAAAGTCAAACCCATGGTATACGTAGTATATCATGGGCATTTTTATATTAGTTTTTTTAAAAATCTATCCTCCTCACCATCTCATCCATATCATAGTCAAAAAGCAGGTCATGGCAGTCCGTAAAGAGCTGGCGACGCTTGTCATCATCCACCACCGCGATATCCACTCCCCTATCGTCATAGCAATGATACAGAACCTTGTCCTGACTAGATAGGAAGATAAGAGAAGCAGAAAGGTAGTTAAAGCCACCATGGTCAGCCTTGATAATCTCCTTCAACAGAGCTTTCAAATCTTGGTCAGCGACTGGAAAAAGATAGCGTTCATAGACCAGCACCTCTCCCGTCCAGTCCTCCACTTCTATCAGCTCAGGCTCAGGCTCAGGACACTTGTAAAAGTTAAATTTCGATGTAAAATGCCAAAGGTAAGAGTCGATGTCCCTATCTTCCTGGCGAAGCAGCGAAAGAACTACATAGTCGTATGCTGAACTAGCCCGCCCCAAAAGCTCTACCGCACGCGCATAAGCCCTATCCAGATATACTGTTCTATCCAACTGCTCAGCCTCATCCGCAGGACCAATCTCAAATCGGAGAGCCAGCGGGGTCGCATAGAAAAATGGACCTACCAATTGGTGTTCTCCAAATTGAAAATCTGATAGCCAATCCTGTAAATGCATGATGTATCCCCTTGTATACTTTTGTATCATTATATCACGCTTATCAAAATGATGTCTAGTTTTCCATAGGAAAATATGATAAACTGATACTAAACACAAACTAGGAGAAAAACATGAAAACAGCATTCATTTCAGAAAAAGCCAAATCACGCTTTAATCTCAATTTTATCCTATCGCCTATTACCGCACTGGTCTTGATGGCAGTAGCTGAAACAGTTGGCTACTTTGCCTTTATGCCCTTATTTTTCATTTTCATAGATAATGCCTTTGTGACACTCAGTCTTGAATTATTTGCCTTCGCCTTCATCAGCCTTGCCATCATCCTCTGGGCAAGATTTGTTGAAAAAAGTCCTTGGCTTGGGCTTGGGATGACAAAAAAAGGAGCCTTCAAAGACTTCATACTTGGATGGGGAATTGGTGCAGCTATGTTGATAACCTGCGTTCTACTTATGTGGGGCTTTGGGGCAATTCGGATTTCATCTGTTCAGTTTTCGCCCCAATTATTCGGTGAATTTCTTGTATTAGTTTTAGCCTGGTCTGTGCAAGGGACGACCGAAGAATTGCTTACTCGTGGTTGGATGTTTTCATCCCTTTCTGCCAAGTATAATATTCCTGTCGGTGCTCTGGTTTCCTCCCTCTTCTTTACCTTTCTCCATCTGGGCAATGACGGCATTTCCCTCATCCCTCTTCTTGACTTGACACTCTTTGCCATTCTAGCCTGCCTAGTAATGTTAAAAACTGGCAATCTCTGGGTCATCAGTGGCATCCACGCCGCATGGAACTGCTTCCAAGGAAATGTCTTTGCCTTTCCTGTCAGTGGAAGTCAGGCAGGCCAGGCCTTTATCGCCGTAAACACATCTGGCCCAGATTGGTTGTCAGGTGGTGTGTTCGGTGTAGAAGGTTCTATTATCAGTCTAATCGTTCAAGGTTTGATGATTGCCTGGCTCTTCTACGACCTCTATTTTAAAAATAACAATCTATCCCAATAAAAAAAAAGAGACTGTTGGCTACTTGCAAGCTGACAGTCTTTCGTTTTTTATTTCTTCATAAAATAGAGCCTTACAAGTTTGGTAGTATGGTAATACATAAAGTGCTAGGAAATTAAGACTCAACCAACAACCAATAAACCAGGCAATAAATGCTAAATCCAATCGAATTCTTTGATAGTAATTACCAAACATAAGCAAACGACTCTCCCTCAAAACATGGATTGCACTGGAAAAAGTAGCATTATCCAATTGGTCAAACAAGATATAGATAGTCTGTGAATAAGTATAATAGACAGCTAGATAGAGAAGACAACCAAAGAGAAAAACTGACAATCCAAGATCAATCATATTTTTAGGCTCAAATTGAGCCAGCTCAGCCATTGCCCCTGGAGATAGAATCATTAGACTACCCATGATGAGACCTTGCATAAAATGAGTAAAACCAAAAAGAATAGGGAGACCTGTTACAAAATGTAAACAATAATGGCTAAGCAAGGTTTGTAAAATCGGTTTATTCCATTCACTCATAAAAAGAGAAAAACTATCTTTAAAGAATAATCTCGCTCTATCCCCTCTAATCAATTGTAGTAAATAAAAACTCACCATACCAATCAGGAGAAAATAGATTAATGACATAAAAATTGTCATGACAATTGAAGTTGAAAATAGCTGATGCAGTCTTTCTAAAACTAGCCCACTGTCTTCTTTGATTTTCAATATAGAAATCACGAAATACACGAGTTGATAAATGGTATATAAAACGAGGGTACAAAGTAATGGTAAAAAGGCCAGGGTCATCCCCTTGGTATGCTCCCTAAAAATAGCTGCCTGCTCAATCAATTCCTTTCTAGACATGGACTTTTTTCCTCCCAGAACTTAACTTCTTATACATTATACCACTTTGTGAACACGCTTTCCATGATTCCTATAAAAAAAGTCCAATCTCGACTGAAATTGAACTCAAACATTTTATAAAACTGACGAAGAATATACAGTACTTGTTTTTGTCCATTTCAAAGGATTTTTAACAATTAAATCTTCATAAAACAGGGCTTGACAGGTCCAATAATAGGGATAGACATAGATGGCCAATAAACCAAAAGTCAATAAAATACCAATAAACCAACCAATAAATGACAAGTCAAGCAAAAAACGACGCCACTTGTTGCCCTTCATCAATTGCCAACTTTGCTTGAACAATTTGAAAGGGGAAGAATAGGTATGATTTTCCAAATGATCGTAGAGCAGAAAATGAACCTGACAGAGTCCATAATCTATGAATAGGCTACAAATCACGCCAATCAGTATCAATACAACTCCTATTTTAAAATAGGAAGAGCCAAAAAAACCAGAAAAATCAGGCTGATAGCCTATAGGAGCACCGATAATGACAATTGTACTGTAGAATGAAATACTAAGCAGTGCCGAGCCAATAACAGCTGGAAAGCCGGCTACATAAAGAACCACCATTTTCAACAATGTCGTACTAACAACTGGCAAAAAATTCTTTCCATCTAGCAGACTAAAACACTCTGCAAAGCTGACCTTGTCTCTCTGCTTTCTGACAACCCTTATCAGTTGAAAGCAGGCCGTCACAATCAAACACTGGGCAACTATATCAAAGATAATTGACGATTCAAGCGCTATATAATTGTGACTCCAAGTTACCCCATCTTTTACAATGGTAGATCCCCAAAAAACAATACTAGCTTTTCCCCAGATTTGTTTCAAGCCATAGTCAAGCATGCCTGACAGAAATGAAATCAAAACTGGAGCCATAAATAAGGCTAACATTCCCTCCGTATTCTCTCGAATAAGAGTAGCCTTTGCACGAATATCACTATTAGTCATGAGAAAACTCCTTTCTCTTATACTACATATATTATACTACTTTATTTAGAAATGCACCACAAAATATAAAAAAATTGTAGAAAAAATCCCTTCAAATCACGAAGGGATGTAGCCTATTGCACTTCCGAATGCTTGTAGCCGTAGAAAACATAGATCAGTATTCCAACAATCAGAGCCACTCCAAAGGCAATCCAAGTATCCAAACTGTACTGGAACATAAAGGACAGACAGATGATGATAGAGAGGATTGGCAAAGCTGGTACAAAAGGCGTTTTGAATTGACCTTCTTTTGGTAAACCTTCAACCTGACGTAAGCGGATAAGGCCAAGGGCCAACATAATCAGATAGGCTAGGGTACAAATATTGAGGAAGCTGGCAATACTTGCCAAGGGGAAAATACCTGCACAGATTGCCGCAAAGATTCCCACCAAGATAGTCGCATTTTTTGGAACCTTGCTAGTCGCAGTCAATTGGCTGAGAGATTTCGGCAAGAGCCCATCACGACTGACGGAATAAACCATACGAGAAAGGGCATAGGTCATGGAAATACACACCGTAATCAGCGTCAAGATAGCTACGACGGATACATAACTTGCTGCCCAACCCAAGCCTACCTCACGAAGGGCAAAGGCAACTGCATCCGCTACATTAAGCTTACTATAATGCACCATTCCGGTCAAGACCAAGGTCACGACAATGTAAAGGATAGTTACGATAGACAGGGACAAGACAATTCCCTTCGGTACATTCTTCTCAGGGCTTTTGACTTCATCAATCGCCAAGGAAATAGACTCAAAACCAAGGAAGGCAAAGAACATCAGAGAAGCCCCTGCCATAATACCAGCCTGACCACCATAGACTGCCCCAAAGCCAAATGGAGCAAAATTGGACCAGTTCTCAGGCTTAATGAAGAAGAGCCCGGCAATGATGAAAAGAGCTAATGCTGAGAATTTCAATACAACCAATGCCGAGTTAAAGCGAAGGGCAGCCTTAGAATTGAGTAGAACCACACCAACCACGAAAATCAGTACCAAGACTGGTAAAAGGTCAATATAGGTTCCCTGGGCTGGGTTGAAAGTACCATTCAAGGCCGTTGGCAGAGCAAGACCAAAATTGGCTAACAGACCTTTCAAATAAGAACCCCAACCCGATGCCACACTAGACACTGCAGTCAAAAATTCCATAATGGTCAACCAGCCCGCAAGCCAGGCAGGAAATTCACCAAATACCGCATAGAGATAGCCGTAGGCTCCCCCATTGGTTGGAATACGGGAAGCAAATTCAGCGTAGAACAAGGCAGTCAGACCAACAGAAACTGCCGCAATTACAATCGATAGAATCAAAGCTGGACCAGCATATTGCGCAGCTGCTAGGCCAGTGACCGTAAAAATTCCCGTTCCCACCATGGAACCAATACCTAACATAATCAAATCCAACAAACCCAAGTGTCGTCGCATGTGATTAATCCGACTCTCAGCTTTCTTTTTCCTGAATAAATTCACGAGTAACTCCTTAAAATATGATAGCTTAATTGTACTTCAGCCGTCTGGCAAAGAATTATCTGCCAACTAGCCAAATATAGCATTTTAATGAACTTTAAATCTTTGTCACTTTCGGCAAGACAAACCCTAGTTCTGTCTGTGCCTCAGTTTCTTGTCTGTAAGATTATTCATTCGACGATAAAAGCCTGCCACATTATACCATAAAATTGATTATTCAGCATCAAAATAAAAAAGAGCAAGTTAAGCCTTTAGGCAAGTCCTGCTCTTCTTTCAAATTATTCTTGACCAATGGTCACATTTTTCAGGTAATTGTTCTTATCCAGTTGACCTGTAAAGTTATCTCCCACCTTGATAAATGGTAGCTTGTCTGTACTATCCTCAGTTGCCTTGACCTTGTAAATCTGGTCAGCTGATTGAATATAGTAAACCGTTGAACCAGCAATCATCTGACTTGCCAAGGCTTCAACCTTACCAGAAATCACTTCTGCTTCTTCAACTTCTCCAGATTCATTGGTACTTAGACCTGCTAGGCTGGATGCATCTGTCCCCGTTACTTGCGAAATAAGGGTCGCCACGTCATTGTTGACCGTTACTTGTTGGTAATCTTCCGCATCGACCAGGGCATAGGACTTGACCAAACCAGCATCATCTTTTAGAGAAACCAAGTAATAGGCTGTGTCTGCTAATTTGACCAGACTTGGAGCAGTTGCCTGATAGCCCTTTTCCTGTACTTCCCCTTCTGCCGATTCTTGGGCAGCAGTTTCAGTCGCTGAGGCTAGCTTGTAGTTGGTAATTTCACGGGTCCGCATATTAACCAGAATAAATCCAAGGTTGGAAGAATCTGCAGTGGCAGAAGTAATTCCAGTATAGAGGTAAATATCAGAACCAATGGAAATATAGTTATAGCTGTCAGTTGTATGTTTGACTCCTGTTTGGCTAAAAATGGTATTCCAGAAACCATTTTGGTAGGTGTAATGATCATCAACACGACTGATCACATTGTTTGCTGAATAGACACGGTCCACCCACTCAGGAATATCTGCCAGACTGTACTTCTTACTCTCACCTGTCACGGCATCCAAAACAATGGCACCTGTCGGGTCATTGGAAGACAGACCAAATTTTGGTTGATAGGTGGTTGCGATATAGTACGGATTGCCCTCATCATCCACTTCAAAGGACGGTTTTCCAAAAATGGTTGTTGGGTATTGCAGACGGAGATGACGCAGGGTGTCATTGAACAAATACTCAGTATCTGAGTAATGCATGGACTTGCTCAGCTTGGCAAGCTCTGCTTTCCCTGTCGTCTGATTGACCTTAACATAGTAACCAATCCCGTCTTGATGGTTGCTCAGCCATTTCCAAAAAGACTTATACTCCAAGGGCGACACACGGAAAGGCTGCTGACCGATGGTAATCTGACGGTAATCATCGGAAATGCCGAACTGAGAAACCTTGTCGATGGTGCCCAGATAAGTGTCACCGATTTTCTCAGCCGAAGCACGGTCCAAAAGGGCCAGCTTGGAAATATCTGTTTCTGGGAAATCCGACTTGAAATCCGCATCCGTCACCGAAATGACCGCCGCATAATCTTTAGCTCGGAAGATAGGAGAGTTGAAAATGCCCAGTCCAACCAAGGCAAGAACAACTAGAAGCCAGAGGCGACCAGTCCAACTAAGAAAGGCAGGCAGTTTAGGATTGATATTGTAGGTTGTCACCTGACGTTGTCGGCCTGTGACTTTGGTCGCTTGTTGAATAAGACCAGTAGGATGGCTAAAGAGTAAGATCAACCAGGCCAGGGCTGTTGACTGCAGAACGAAGACCCAGAAACCCAGACTAAAGACATTGATAGCCGGTAGCTGATACCAGTAATAGACTAGCATTTCTAGAATGAGAGCTAGCCAGGCAAAGCCAATCAACTTTCTTTTCATAACAACCTCCGAAAACAAAGATTTCTTTGTTACTATTGTACCATACTTTTAATACTGTAACACAAAAATTGAAAAATTTTTTCAAATTCCCTTGTTCGCTTGAAAAAGGGATTTTTGGTATAATGTAAAACAGTAAGAAACTAGAAAAGGAACCGATATGAAACTCATTTCTTGGAACATTGATTCCCTCAATGCTGCTCTGACAGCTGAATCCCCACGCGCCCTCCTATCCCGTTCCGTCATTGACACGCTAGTTGCGGAAGATGCCGACATTATTGCCATTCAGGAAACCAAACTCTCTGACAAGGGGCCAACCAAGAAGCACTTGGAAATCCTCGAAGGCTACTTCCCAGGCTATGCCACTACCTGGCGTTCATCCGTTGAACCTGCACGCAAGGGCTATGCGGGGACCCTCTTCCTTTATAAAGATCACCTAACACCAACTATCAGCTTCCCAGAAATTGGTGCTCCTACCACTATGGATTCTGAGGGACGCATCATCACGCTGGAATTTGATGACTACTATGTTACCCAAGTTTATACGCCAAATGCTGGCGATGGCTTGAAGAGACTCTCAGACCGCCAAATCTGGGACGTCCAGTATGCTGAATACCTATCACAGCTTGACAGCCAAAAACCAGTCCTAGCCACAGGTGACTACAACGTTGCCCACAAGGAAATAGACTTGGCCAACCCGGCTAGCAACCGCCAGTCACCAGGATTTACAGACGAAGAGCGGGAAGGATTTACAAATCTACTTGCTAAAGGATTTACTGATACCTTCCGCCACTTACATGGGGATGTCCTCAACGCCTATACTTGGTGGGCTCAACGTAGCCGTACCAGCAAAATCAACAACACAGGCTGGAGAATTGACTACTGGTTGGTCAGCGACCGTATCGCTGATAAGGTAACCAAGTCAGACATGATTGATTCTGGTGCCCGCCAAGACCACACACCGATTGTCATGGAAATTGATTTACCATAAAAGAGGGAAAACCCTCTTTTTCTTTAAGGCAAGATTTTTGAAACCGATTACAAAATATAGTATACTAATTTTAGTGAACTAGTTAAGGAGGAGATGAAATGGATCCAAAAAAAATTGAAGCGCGCTCTTTAACCATCTCTGCCCTAGTCAATGGGCTCAGTGGTTTGGCAGGTCTGGCAGTCTACATTATGACCGATTTAAACGCCCTTCTCTTAGACAGTGTCTTCTCCCTAATTGCTTTTGTATCATCAATTGTTGCTGTCTATATTTCCAAAAATAGCCACCGAAGAACAGCAACCTTTCCTCAAGGACTTCACTTTCTTGAACCACTCTATGCCATTATGAAATCCTTGGCTACCTTACTCCTGCTTGTTTTTGCAGTTTTGGAAACAGCAGCGACAGCCTTTGCCTATTTTGTCCATGGCATTGGGCACCAGATGACAACGGGGCCTGTTATCCCCTACACCAGTATCATGCTTTTTGTTTGCTTCGGTCTGTATGGCTACAATCGCTATATGAATCAAAAAACCGGCAATATCTCAACCATCATTGCAGCTGAGGCCAAAGGAAACTTGATTGACGGCTTGATTTCAGCCGCCATTGGTATCGCTTTTCTATTTCTTGCTTTTATCCCTAACAAGAGCCCTATGGATTTTCTGCATTATACAGGTGATTTCTTCGTAACCCTTGCACTTGCCCTGATCTCATTCAAGGAACCCCTCACCCTACTCATATCCTCCTTCAAAGAACTTGCCCACGGTACTGTCCATCTACCTGAAATTCAAGAATGTTTATATGAAATCTTAGAACAATACTTAGAGGAAACAGAGGACGTGGATATTCATATCTATAAGCAAGGTATGCAGGTAAAAATAAAAATTCACCTTCATGAACTGGAACATGACATCATGCGGCAACTTGTAGCCAAGAAACCCCATATCCTTGATACGCTCAAACAGCACCATGAGTACATCACTGTTGAATACGCTCTATAGGACTTATTCCCAAAAATAGAGGTACTTGCATTAGCGTTGATACATCGTCATTGTCGGCTTGCCAAACCCTAGTACTACCTGCTCCTCAGTTCCTTGGCTGAAAGCAAATGCATTTGACTATAGTCAAAAAATCTCGGCCCTATAAACCGAGATTTTCATATTTTGTACGATAGCCAATCTGCAAGATTTTACCATCTTGTATCAAGAGGGGGCGTTTGATCAGCATACCATCATTAGCTAATAAGTCTAATGCTTGATCCACCGTTAAACTGTCAAATTTATCCTTCAGACCAAGTTCGCGGTAACTATTGCCTGAAGTATTGAAATACTTTTTCAAGTCTAAACCTGTTGCTTCCATCCAGGATTTGAGCTGGTCAGCACTTGGAGGAGTTGTCTTGATATCAATAGCTTCAAATTCCAAGCCCAAACTTTTCAGCTCTGCTTTTGCTGCTCGACAGGTCGAACATTTGGGATATTCATAGTATAAAATCATTGTTTCACCTCAAAGTATGGATTTTCGTGTTGCAAGAGCCAGATTTTTTTATCCAATCCTCCAGCATAGCCTGTCAACTGCCCTTTTTGATTGAGAACACGGTGACAGGGAACGATGACAGAATAAGGATTTCGCCCAACTGCTCCACCGACTGCCTGCCCTGAACAGACTCCTAGTTGCTGGGCAAGTTGTCCATAGCTAGTCGTCTGTCCATGAGTAATTTCTTTCAATAGAGCCCAGACTTTTTCCTGAAATTCCGTTCCAATAGCTTCAAGCGTCAGGCTAGAAAAATCTACATCTTGACCTGAAAAATAAGCATCCAGCAAGAGACTGGTCTGATCCAAAATAGGATGTGAGCCTAGAACTGGTTCTTCAGTTAGTCCTCGTTCAAAATACTTCTGGTCCTCAAACCAGGCACCTCGCAAGCCCCTATCACTAGCAACAAGAGACATAGGTCCAAGTGGACTTTGATAGATCGTTTTTAAGTACATACTTAGTTTTTATTTTTAATGACGCGGACCTTGACAATAGCTTCCGTTGCTTCAAATTTGGCAACCAACTGGTCGATTTTTGCCTTGTCTGCTTCATCCAAGTCCAACAAGGTATAGGCATAGTCACCTTTTGACTTGTTGATAATGTTGTCAATGTTGATTCCTAATTCAGACACGGCTGTGGTAATTTTTGCCACCATGTTTGGAATGTTTTTGTTGATAAGGGTAATCCGATAGGGAGCATCCAAGAACTGTTTGACATTTGGGAAATTGACTGAGTTGATGATTTCACCAGTCTCCATAAAACGACTAATGGTCTGACCAGCCGCAATGGCACAGTTGAGCTCCGCTTCTTCTGTTGAACCACCAACGTGTGGGAAGACGATAATGTGGTCCTTATTAAGCACTTCTTCTGTACCAAAGTCAGTGATGTAGTTCTTGATAACTCCTGCTTCGATAGCTTCAAACAGGTCGGCATTGTTAACCAACTCACCACGGGCGAAGTTGATTAAGGTTGTCCCTTTCTTCATTTGACCAAAACTATTCGCATTAAATAAACTACGTGTTTTGTCTGTCAAAGGAACATGAACAGTAATGTAGTCAGCATTGGTAAAGATTTCTTTCAAATCATCTACACGTTTGACGTGACTTGAGATAGTCCAAGCTGTTTCAACAGACACATACGGATCGTAACCAAGTACATTCATACCCAGACGGCGAGCATCGTTAGCAATACGGGCACCGATAGCACCCAGTCCGATAACACCCAAAGTTTTGCCTGATATCTCTGTCCCTGCAAACTGCTTCTTACCTGCTTCAACCTGCTTAGGAACATCATCACCTGTCAATGTATTTGTCCAAGCAGTAGCACCAATATAGTCACGCGCAGACAAGAGGATAGAAGCAAGCACCGCCTCTTTTACGGCATTGGCATTGGCACCTGGAGTGTTAAAGACAACAATACCTTTCTCTGTTGCCTCTTCGATTGGAATATTGTTAGTCCCTGCACCCGCACGTGCAATGGCTTTCAAATTTTCTGGAAAATCAAAGCCGTGCAAGTTTTCAGAACGGATGATAAAAGCATCTGGATTTGCCGCATGGTCTCCGTCAATCTGGAATTTATTACCCAATTCCTTGAGACCAACTTGGTTAATATTGTTAAAGGTTCGTACGCTAAATACCATTATTCTTACCTAAAAAGGCGGAAGAGCTTCCGCCTAACTTTCTTTCATATTTTTAATTATTTCCAAGCAACCAACGATCGTCTTCACTTATCTCGTGATAGAGACTACGTTCGCTCTTATGCTTGATTTTTTGGTAGGCTAGGCGTTCGCCGTCCAAGGGAATTTTGCCACAATAGACAAAGCCTAGCTTTTCTAGAATATGTTGCATGGGCTGATTTTTCTCATGGGTGTCACATCGGAAGTCTGGGCCCTTTTGCCCTTCAATAATCCCTTGTAGGAAGGTCTGAACCACACCTTGACCACGAAAACCTTCAGCAACCGCCACACGGTGAATAGTAGTATAGAGAGGATTATTGTGCTGCCACTTGCCGTCATAAATAGCTTCATAGGCAGCCTCTGTCCCACGAAATACAGCCGCATAAACAGCAACTTTTCCGTCCACCAGACCAACATAGCCCTTGCCACTTAAAATATCATCAAAAATCGTATCTTGATTAGGATAGACCCCTTGCCACTGGCTACTGCCAGAAGTTGCTAGAAAAGCCTTTGCCTGATCAATAATCTGACAAATTGATCCTACTTCATTGGGATGCGCAAGACGGATTTCCATTAAGCATTCTCCGCTGCAAATTTCTTCATGAAGTCAATCAAGTCGACCACACCTTGGCGTGGGAAGGCATTGTAGAGTGATGCTCGCATACCGCCAACAGAGCGGTGTCCCTTAATGTTCTTGAAGCCTGCTGCTGTCGCTTCTTTGACAAATTTGGTATCCAGCTCTTCACTTGGGGACACAAATGGAATATTAGCTACTGAACGCTCTTCTTTTTTACGAACTGGATTTTTGTAGAAATTAGACTGATCAATGTAGTCATAAAGCAAGCCAGACTTTTCGCGGTTGATTTTTTCCATTTCATCCACACCACCGATTTCCTTGACCCATTCAAATACTAGCTTAGAAATGTAGATTGAGTATGCAGGTGGTGTGTTATATAATGACTCGTTTTCTGCTTGGATACGGTAGTCCAACATGCTTGAAAGCATTGGTTGATCATTAAGGAAATCCTCTCGGATAATGACAACAGTCACACCAGCAGGACCAATGTTCTTCTGAGCGCCAGCATAAATCATGGCAAAATCTTCCACATTGTAGCGTGCCGCCAAGATGTTTGAAGACATATCAGCGATGATGGGAACGCCATTTGTATCTGGAATGTCGTAAACAGCAGTACCTTCAATGGTATTGTTGGTTGTCAAATGTACATAGGCTGCGTTTGGATCGATATCGTTTTTATCAAAAGTTGGCAATTCTGCATAGGTGATATCTTCTGTTGAGCCCAGCAAGATTGGTTCAAAGTCAATAGTCTTAGATAGTTTCACTGCCTCTGTATAGGCTTTCTTACCCCATGAACCACCTACAAGGTAGTAGGCTTTTTTACCTTGGGCAAAATTGAGAGGAATCATAGTAAATTCCAAAGATGCTCCACCTTGCAAGAACAACACCTTGTAGTTATCCGGAATAGCCATCAGTTCACGCAGTGTTGCTTCAGCGCCTTTGATAATATCATCGAAGTCTTTGGAGCGATGGGACATCTCCAAAACACTCATTCCCGAACCATTGTAATCCAAGAATTCAGCTTGGGCACGTTCAAGCACTGGTTTTGGCAATACTGCAGGACCTGCAGAGAAGTTGTAGATTGTCATAAAATCCCTCCAAAAATGTAATGTGTTCATTATATCACAAGAATTCAGAAAATTCCATAAAATAAGCTAAATTCTCAGAAAAGATACGGAAAAAGACTAGGCTCAGCCTAGTCCATGATATACATCATATACTTCTTGTTTTTTGAGTTGGTAGCGTTTGGCCACTTCCTTTATAGCCTGGTTGGGTTTGCGACCAGCTGCAATTTCTTTTTCCACCTCAGCTTTCAAATCCACATCATCTGCTGACGGCAATTCTTCTTCTCCAGCACCTGCCACGATAATTAGACACTCTCCCTTAAGAGTATTTTCTTCCAGATACTCTAGTAATTCGGAAATGCTTCCTCTCTGGTATTCTTCGTATAACTTGGTCAATTCTCGAACAACCGTTACCTGGCGATCTCCATAGACAGAAAGCATGTTCTCCAAGGTATCTGCAACACGATAAGGAGACTCATAGAAAATCTGCGTTTCAGGATAGGCACGCTTTTCTTGGAAAAAATCCTTTTGCTGCCCTGCTTTTCGCGGTAAAAATCCGTAGAAAATATGAGGTTGTGGGGCCAAACCAGATGCAATCAAGGCTGTAATCCCTGCAGATGCCCCTGGAAGTGCCACAACTGGAATACTTTCTTCAATGGCAGCCTTAACCAAATCATGACCTGGATCTGAAATGGAAGGCAGACCTGCATCAGATACCTGGGCTATAGACTGGCCCGACTTGAGCCAATCAATCAAGACAGGAATTTTTTCATGAGCATTGTGTTCATGGAAGGAGGTTTGACGTGTTTCAATCTCAAAATGTTTGAGCAAGAGACCTGTATTTCGCGTATCCTCAGCTGCAATCACATCGACTTCTTTCAATGTCTGAACAGCTCTAAAGGTCATATCCTGCAAATTACCTATTGGAGTTGGAACCAAATAAAGACTCCCAAAACTTGTCTGCCCCTTAAATGATTTTTGTACTTTCATCTTAATCTCGATTCAATAATTCAATACAAAACATGCATGGCTCATCATTGTCCCTACGTTGTCCATAAGAAAAGGTACAGATATGGAAACCATCTTCGTAAATATTTTCCAAATTTTCCTTGCCAAAGTTGGAAGACTTATGGCCTGTCTTATCTTCTTTTTCAAGACGCTCTCTTAGTTTAGAATTTTCTAAACGGAGTGTCGTATTTTCGTCAATGACACCCTGTAAATGTTTTTTTATGGCATCGACTTCTGCCAATGTAGTCAATAGATTCTGTGAAAAATCATCAAGGGAATCAAAAATTTCTTTCTTATCCATGGTCTTCCTTTCTGTTTATTTTAGAGTCAAAAATTCTAAACTATTTTGTAGACTAACATTGGCCTGCCACATGTGTTTAGCTTTCAAGACTGCATCCATTTGTTCTCGTGCACTTTCCTCCATCATCCTCTCAGCCAACAATAAACTGAGCAAGTCAAACAAGCGCCCCTGCTCTGCTTTTTCCAAAGCCAATGCAACTAAAGTCCCTACTTGCAAATAAGCTTGATTAGGGTTGCCTAGGAGCAAATCGATAAACTTTTTGGACTGGCCAATTAAGTCCAAGAAATGTTTATTTTCTGCCAACTTTCTTGCCTCTTCTTGACTGGAGACCAGTCGAGCCAATAGAGATGCTTCAGTTTTCAACAAGCCTTCTTCTTCCAACATGCGTTCCAAGGCTGGCAGATTTTTCGGAAAACCAATTATTTGTGTCCGGCTCTTAATGGTTGGAAGCACTGCTTCTTCCTGATTAGTCAGAAGAAAAATATGAATGTCCGATTGAGGCTCTTCAATCACTTTGAGGAGGGAATTGGCTGCATTTGCATGCATTTTTTCTGCATCCCGAATGATGAAAACCTGTTTACTAGATTCAAAACCAGATTGGGAAAAATTCTTGACCAATTCACGAACAGTTTCTGTCTTGATGATATTGCCCTGAGGAGCTAGCAAGGTCACATCTGAAAACTCACCCGCTTCAATCAAACGACAAGTTCGACAATTCTGACAAGGTAAAACACCGACTTTCTCCTGACAAAAGAGGGACTGACTTAGAAAAATAGCCATTTCATAACTGGCAAAATCACCAGAAAACAGATAGGCATGGGCCAGTCGGCCTTGCTCCAAAATAGTCACAAATCGCTGAAATATACTTGGTTGTAACTGTATTAGTTCCTCAATTCTCATTTTTGTTCCGCAAACCGTTTCTGAATCACTGCCAATGCATCTGCAACAACTGCTTCTAAGGACTGACTAGCATCAATCTTGACAAATCGCTCTGGCTCGTTTTCTAAAATGCTGAGATAGCCCTGCCGAACCCGTTTGTGCATATCCGCTTTCTCCATATCCAGACGGTCCACATCCCGATCCGCATTGCGAGCAATTCGGGCCAGACCTTCTTCTGTGTCAATGTCAAAATAGAGGGTCAAATCAGGTTTCAAGCCATCTGTCGCAAACTGATTTAGCCAATCAATATCAGCCACATCCAAGCCACGTCCAAAGCCTTGATAAGCAATGGAAGAATCGATAAAGCGATCAATTAAAAGCAACTTGCCCTCAGCCAAGGGAGGTAAGATTTTTTCTTTCAAGTGCTGACGACGGGCTGCGATAAACAGTAAAAGTTCTGTTTTATCATCCATTTCTGTATTGGCAGGATTGAGAATAATATTGCGAATCTCCTCAGCAATGGCCACTCCACCTGGTTCTCTTGTTGTCACCACTTCTGGTCCTAACTCCTGCAAGGCTGGTAACAATTCCTGCAAAACCGTTGTCTTTCCAGCCCCATCTGGACCTTCAAATGTAACAAAAAAACCCTTACTCATCTTTCCCTCACTTATTAGATATTCATTCCATTTTACCAAAAAAGTGGCAAAAAATCACTCGAAAATTGACTTGTTTTTAAAGAGAAAATCTTTTACAATTGATATATAGAATATCGGAGGTCGCTATGATACGGTTGAAGAATATTTTCTTTATTTTATTGGGTTCGGGTATCTTTTCTTTCGCTCTAAATTACCTCATCATGCCCAATCATTTATATGAGGGAGGAATTACAGGGATCAACCTCATCCTATTCTACCTCTTTAAGATTCAACCTTGGATGATGAATATTTTAATTAATATACCGCTCTTCCTACTGGGTTGGAAACTATTGGGCAGAAAGATATTGATTTACAGCCTTATCGGTACCTTTGCAGTTACTTTTTGGCTCCTACTTTTTGAAAAACTTCCTATTCATATCAATCTTGCTAATGATCTTTTAATTGTTAGCATGTTGGGAGGTATCTTGGTCGGATTGGGACTTGGAATTATTTTTAAAGCTGGTGGCACAACAGGAGGTAGTGATATCATAGCTCGGATTGGTCACAAATATCTCCCCTACTCTATTGGTCAAATCATCCTTGCCATTGATTTTTTGGTCTTGACCCTAACCGTCATCGTTTCCCAAAATTTACGCATCGTTCTTTATACCTTGTTAATGGTTACCATTGCCTCCAAAGTCATTGACTTTGTCACTGAGGGTGGCTATGGAAGCAAGGGCGTGATGATTGTATCGCAAAAATCCGAGCAGCTGGCCCAGGCAATTGATAGTGAAATTGAACGAGGCGTCACCTTTATCAAGGCCCAAGGTTTTTACAGCAAGACGGATATCAACATGATCTACTCTGTCATCTATAAGAGCCAGTTACAAGAAATGAAAGAACTCATTCATCGCATCGATCCCCACGCCTTTATCACCATTACAGATGCCCATGAGGTATTAGGGGAAGGCTTCACCTTAGATCAAAATAAACAACCGCTAGAACGAGATTAAGAAGAAAACTGCAGACTTCGGTTTCTGCAGTTCTTTTTTTATTCAGTAGGTTCAAGTGGTTGTTCCGCTTCTGACTGTGCTGCTTTTCCTTGGTCTAGCAAGGCTGCGATAATCTTCTGATCACGCAATTTAACAGAATCATTGATGGTTTCAGCCGAACGAATAATAGCCGCTTCCAACTCCCGACGTTTCTGACGCCCTTCATCTATAGCTGCAATAATGCCATTATTTTGAGCAACCAAACTCTCTGCCAACTTGGTAACAGAAGCTACTGAAAGGGTTGGATTTTGAGCGGTGCGTTCCATCATCGGAATGGCTTCTTTTGACGTATCCGCCAGCATTTGAAGGGCCGCATTGTTAGCATTGACTATAGCATCCGCTGTCTGACTAGACTTGATAGACTGTTGGAGGATACCCAACTGGGCAATTGACAGCTTCATTGTTGGAATGGTATTGCGGCGCAACATACCCAAACGTTGCTTCATATCCGACGAAACTTTGACAAGATTACGCATTTGTGGTGTTGTTGTCCAGGCAACATAGAGGCGGCTCATGTATTCTGAGTGTTGTTGTTCCAGAATATTGGCAACTTCTGTCACACGCGCCAGCTTTTCAGAAGCTACTTGATAATCTACCGTAGTTGGTTGCAGACCTGCCAAGCGTTCTTGCTCTGCTTTTGCTCGCTGGGCAGCCTCTTGACCAGTCGCTTCGATAAAAGCGATGACACCGACTAGATTTTCAATAGACTTGGTATTGTTCTCAATCAAGAGCTCCGCTGATACAATATTGCGGGACAAGACTTCCTCTTGCTTGACCACGCTGGCCGCCATGCTGTCCATTTTCTTCTCAATGGTCTGCGAATCAAAGTAAAATTCCTGCAAATCATTTTTTGTCTGCTTAAACAAGCGTTGGAAGAAACCTGGTTTCTTTTCTAATTCAGCAGTTGTCGAAATGTCCTTGTACTTGGCCACAAAACCATTCAATTCACGGTTGGTATTGGCCAAGAGCTCATCCACCTGTGGAATTTCTATCTTTTTCTGCTCAGACAGAATGTGGTTGACCGTTGCATTGACTTCCTCCACAGCTTCCTTGCCGAAATCCAAGAGAGCATTCTGGTTGGCCAAGAAATTATCTACCAATTGCGGTGCTTTGGAACGAATGCCTGTCTGTTGTTCTGGTGTCAACTGTGCCAAGAAAGATACCTTGGTCGTATCTCCAGCTGGTGTTGCTTGAATAATCTCTGTGGTCTTGTCCTTAGTTGACAAACTGTTGTTGGCAATCTGATCAATATCGAAATTAAATCCTGACATCTTATCCCTCTTTCTTCTTCATCATGCGCAGGCTGATTTCAAAATCCTGCATATCAGCTTCGTTAAATTGTTTAATGGTATCGTCCAAATCCCTGTCAAAGGTTTCCAGAGCTAGCTTAGCCTGGGCCAGTCGCTCCTCTGCATTGAAATAATCTTTTGGAGATTCCTTAATTTTCAAATAGCCTTGTAAAATATCCCTAAAGCGGCTCATATTGGCTTCATGAATAGCTGTCAACTCTTCCCGCTTATCTGGCGTATTTTCAAGTTTTTCCAGTATAACTTGGTTGTCCCTTTGAATATTGCAATAGGTTTCGAGAATTTCAGGAGCCATTTCCGAAATTCGTTTTTGTTGGTCCCAAGTTTCATCTTGGTAGGCTTCAACAGAATCCACCACTTCATCAACAGATCCAGTAAATGTTGTCGTATTTTCAGGTATTTTCAATTGATACTTGAGTTGCAAGGTATCGACGACCTCTTTACTCTGGTAAGCATCCAAGTACTTGCCATTCTTTTGATACAATTGGTCTAATTCAAATAATTCTCCTAAGATGCGACTACGCAAGCTTAAAACTGCTTTATCCTCACCATTTTCCGCCAACAATTGCTGGTGTTTTTCAAAACCAGACCGAATACTGAGTTGGAGGGTCTGCAAACGGTTGATTTTATCCCCATGTAAAAAACGGTTGATATTGTCACGCTGGAAAATCTTTCCAAGCATTGGTAAGACAACTTTTCCAAGAACTTTGAACAAACCGAGTACTAGAACAAGCAGGATACTCTCTATATCGTCATCTCTATACTTCTTATATTTCTTATAACCCATACTTCCTCCTCTTGTAATCACTTTTATTATACCATATAAGTATTTTAGATACTCAAAACATATTTACAAAAAGAAGAAAAAGCCGAGAAATCTCGACTTTTAGATATTTTTTGCAACAGTTGGTACTAGACTATCAATTTGCAAACCCGCACCCTCGAATAGGCTACGAACCTCATCGACATCAACCTTACCATCAATTTGGACTTCAATCACAACCTTGCCTGACTTAGTCGCTAGTTGGACAGTTGACACAATATTATATTCTTTATCAGCTACCAGACGGATGATTTTTTCTAACTCCCCTGCCTTATTTTCTACAAGGAAACGAGCACGCACACCCTCCTCACCATAACCTGACACATGGAGAAAGGCTGCAAAGACATCACGGTCAGTGATAACACCATAGAGTTGACCATTGTCCACTACTGGCAAGATACCGACCTTGTTTTTGTACATGAGGTAGACAGCGTCTTCCAAACTAGCATAGCCTGAAACAGTGATGACATTTTTAATCATGACATCCTTGACCTTTGTCTTGTTCAGAAGATAGTTCATCTCGTAGATAGATAAACTGGTTGCCTTAGAAGGACTTGCTTCAGCAATGGTTCCTTCCGTCACCAAGCCGACCAATTTATCATTTTCAATCACGGGCAAACGGTGCAAGCCTTGCTCACGCATCAAATCAGCCGCATGAGCAATGGTAGTCTCTGGTGAAATATAAACAACCTTACGGGTCATAAAATCTTTAACTGACATAGGATTTCCTCCTCGATTTTCCTACCTCAATTATAGCACAACGCGAAAACGATTTCAATATTTTGTGAAAAGAAATGAAAGTCAGCGACCTTAATCAACAGCAAGAATGTCTAAACCAAGCCTCTATCATTGAAGGGTGATTAGGCAACCATTGATCTACGATTTTGACTTTCTCCTAGAACTCATGCTCTTGTGAAAGGGAAGCCAATTGTTCTGAAGTTAAGCCGGTGATTTCTAAAACATCTTCTATGCCAAGACCTCTGTTTAATAAGCGCTGTGCAACTTCTAATCGTCCTTCTAATCGACCTTCTTCCTTACCGTTTCGTCTGCCACGTATAAAAGAACTTTCCAATTCACCAAAGTGGTTGGAAGCGTTGCGCAACCATTGATCTACCATTTTCACTTCCTCCTCTGTCCATGTATTTCTATCCAACAGGTGTTCTGCCTTTTCAATAACATCTGATGTAGCTTGACTAAATTCTCGATTGGCAAAAAATTCAATCCATTGGCGCTGACTTTTCTCAAGCTGACCCTTACGGAATTTTTTTAGTTCAATAATGACCATCTCAAACGGCTTTTTCAATTCCTCATGTTCGCCAAATGGCAATTCCAAGATTTGACCCCCACCTTTTTCAGTCAATACAAAACTATGAATAGGTTGGTCGTCATCAAAATACCTGCTGGCTACTAAGGCAATCGAATAAATCGGTGAAATTTTGTCATACATATCATGTGTCTGCGTGACTTTCTCACGGACATTGGGCAAGTCCTTGACCAGATGTTGACAGGTATAGGTCCACAAACGCTTGATAAAACTATTCTGATAGGCAACTTGTATCTCAATGATTACCTGTGTCCCATCATCCATTCGAGCCAGAATATCCACCGTAGTGCTAAAGTGACTGGTCCTTTCTTTTTTTATATCCGCAATGGTGCCATTCAAAATTTGAACCGACTTGGGACGAAAACCTAGAAAGGTATTGATAAAATCAATGGTAATCTCATGGTCATTAAAAATCTTTTTTGCAATAACATCAGCCATGGGACTGACTGCCTGACGACGTTTAGTCATTTTTTATCCTCCAAATAAAGTGATTGAGAAATACTCTCTACCTATTTATTCGAAGTTCCTAGTTATATTATAGCATTTTGGGAAACAATTTTCAAAACCAAAAAGATGAAAAAAAGCAGAGCTAGTAATCCAACTCTGCTTCTCAGTATATAAGTGTGTTTAGTCAGTCAGGAATAAGGTGGATAAATTAAGTTCCTTCTCCTATTTCAACTTCTCCAGAAAGGCTGTCAGCTCTGCCTGAGCTTCTGGTGTGGTTCCGACTAGCTGACCAAGCATGCTTTCAAGTTGGGCCGTGGTTGCTGCGATTTCCTTGTCGGTCTGGGCCAGCTTGTCCGCAAGCTCTGTTAGTGGAACAACTGGCTCTTCCTCAAAGGTATCGACATAGCGAGGGATGTTGAGGTTGTAGTCGTTTTCCACAATCTCCTCAAAGCTGGCTAGGCGGGAAAACTTGTCCACATCTTGCCGGTCTTGATAGGCTTTCAAAATCTTAGCGATATGGTCATCGGTCATGATATTTTGGTTTTTGCCCTTGTCAAATTCTTTAGAAGCATCGATAAAGAGGACATCTTTGCTGGTGCGGTTTTTCTTGAGAATGATGACTGTGGTTGGAATGGAGGTATTATAAAAGATGTTGGCTGGCAGTCCAATCACGGTGTCAATAGCTCCTTCCTCTAGGAGATGCTGACGAATTTTCTGCTCTGCATTTCCCCTAAAGAGAACCCCGTGAGGGAGAACAATTGCCATGACTCCTGAATGCTTGAGGTGGTAGAAACCATGAAGGAGGAAGGCGAAGTCAGCCTTGGACTTGGGTGCCAGAACACCATAGCTAGAGAAACGTGCGTCTTGTAGGAAACCAGCGTCCCCACTCCACTTCTGAGAATAAGGTGGGTTCATGAGTACCCCGTCAAAGTCTGTCGGCTCGGTCGTTGGCCAGTCCGCATCAAGGGTATCACCAACATGAAGTTTTTGGTTTTCGATGGCAACCCCGTGGAGCATCATGTTCATGCGAGCCAGGTTGTAGGTCGAGGTGTTAATCTCCTGACCGAAGTAGGAAACGGTCGAAGCCTCTTTGCTGTAACGTTTGGCGTTAAGAAGGAGGGAGCCTGACCCCATGGTTGGGTCATAGAGGGTCATGCCCTTTTGATGTTCCCGTCCAAGAAAGACAATCTGGGTCATGAGGTGGGAAACGGCTTGAGGTGTATAGAACTCGCCTGCTTTCTTACCTGAGTCGCTAGCAAACTGACCAATCAGGTATTCATAGGCATCTCCCAAAACATCTCCATCATGGTTGCTGAGGTTGAGTTCATGAAGTTCTTTGATAAGGGCTGAAATGACCTGATTCTGCTTTTGCGGTGTTGGTCCCAACTTTTTAGAATAAAGGTCGATGTCTTCAAAAAGGTTTTCAAAAATCTCATTGGACTGCTCAATGTCACGGAAGCCCTGTGCCAAATCTTCCAACTGGAAGTTGCTGGTGTGGACTTTTGCCACCAAGGCCGTAAAGGTCAGACCAGGCTCGATAAAGTAACCTAGCTCATCATCAAGGACATCTAGCAAATCTTCCTTAACATCTGGATCCGCAAAATTTTCTTCATAGAGGGCTTGAGCCTGTGACAAACTGTCAAAGGATTCATCAAGGTTGTCACACACTGCCAAAAGCAGCTTATCTGATAGGTATTTGTAGAAAATCAAGCCCAAAAGGTAGGACTTGTATTCGTTAGCGTCCATCTTGCCACGGAGAATATCTGCCGCATTCCAAAGGGACTGGTAAAGGGATTGTGAGTTGTTTTCTTGTGTCATTTGTTTTCCTTTTCTCTTATACAAATAATTTACGGAGTAGGGTCTTTTTCATCTCTTTCAAGCTAGCCAGCTTATCCTCTACCTGAGCAATCTCTTGATCGAGGGTTTGGAAGAAAGTAATAATTTTCTCCATTTCAGCTTTAGTAGGAATATGCAAAAGGATTTGTAAAAAATCATTTTCATGAATTCTCCATTGTCCATATACTACTCCTTGTCGAAATTTAATCATTTTTGCAATAAAATCTTTTCTTTGAGATAAGATTCCTATAAAGGAGCTTTCAAATTCATCCTTACTATAAAAAATACTATATACTGGAGAGATAACAGCCTTCCCTGTTTTATTAAACCCAATTGATCCTGTTTCTAAATTATTTGAACTATAAATGAAATCACCAAGTTCTGTTTTTTTATATTTTTTATTATCTTCTTTTACAAGAAAGCTCCTATCATATCTTTCCCCTTTAGGTGTAACACCAACTCCTTGAACAAATGACATTAACGGATACTCTTCATTTTCTGCAATTTGTTCATTACGCTCTTTTAAAATCTCCCCCAACTTCACTTCTTCCCAGTCGTCTTCAAAACCTTGGAAGCGGAGGGCTGGTTGGGTTTGTCCCTTGGCTGGAAAGAGGAGTTTGAGATAGGTCTTCTTCTGCTCCTTGAGCGTGTCCAACTTACGCTGATGAAGGGTAATCTGACGGTCGATGGTGGAGAAGAAGGTGCCAATGGCGGATTGTTCATCATTAGATGGGTAAGACAGATACGTGGATTGCAAATTTGATTTACTAATCGAACTAACTTTCGTACCTTGCATAAGAGGTAAAATCTGATTATGATAAGCCGGTGAATTTATAAAGTACCCTATGTAGAATGGTGCAAAAGAATTCTTAGGGCGAGCAACTATTGTGTGGAGACCGGAAACTACATCCTTTCCATTTAAGTTCCTAATTTCAACTGCTTTTCCAACAGTTGTATCTTCTGCAGCATCTGCAAAGACTATATCCCCTTCTAAAAGTAATGCATCTTTAAAGTCTAAGACATTGCTATCAATAATTGATGGTAATACAGTTTTTGAAACATCTAATACATCATTAAATTTTTTGAGAATATCACCGTAATGAATGTTCTGCACATCATAAAAATCGGTTGTAAGCTTATCTCTGGACAATGAATTGTTTTTTATAGAGAAATCCGCCACTTCCCCCAACTTCCGCAGCTCCCAAGCGTCAGTGTAGCCTTGGAAACGATAGGCTGGGATATTATTGTTTGTTTTCATTTAATTTAATAACTCCTTTCTCATCTGATCTATATCATAACTTTTCACAAATACAATATTTCCTCTCCCTGTTAACTCTACTAACTTTCTTTTTCCTAAAATAATTGCTAGATTTTTAACAATATTCCGTTTGGTGACCTCATCAAGGTAAGTAAATATGAACTTGTAAGCATAGCCCACTTCATGGGCTAAATCAAAACAGGCTTTAAAAATTTCCTTATCAAGAGGTTCTACGGAATGACCAAAGATGATAATATTTTTACTAGCCGAATACACCCCATCATCACTAAATTCTAAAGTATTTTCAAAAAAATTCTCAAACTTGCTTCCTGTTTCTTTAACCGCTCGTTGATAGAATTTCTGATAAGGGATTAAATCTTGATTGATATTTTCAGTTTCTGCTTCCTTATCTTCAATACCAAAAACCATGGTATTGATGTCATCATCCGAACGTTCAAAACTACATCTTCCATGAACGAAGTGAGTATTGTCCTCAATCACACCCAGCATTTCACTAGCAGTATTGGTATAATTAAAAGTAATAACTTTAGATTTTTCAATATTTTGAATAGCATCCAATGCTGTTGAAACAGGGCTAATCTTTTGCATTTCAAAATCAACCTTATCCAAATAGGTTAGATAAAATTCAAGGTAATCTGTTATTTTCTCTAATTCAGAAATCATAAATTCATTGATAGTATCAAGAAGATGAAGTACGGATAACTTTGAACTTTGAGAAAAAGACTCATTTTTCAATAAATCCAAAACACAACCTATTGCCAGATGATTTACACTATCAGAAAAATTTGATTTCACATTATCTAGTTTAAAGTTCCTGTTAATAACATATTCTTCCGCCAACACATCTGTTAAAATGTATGCATTTTGTTTAATCTCCACAATCGCTTCCGCAAGTGATGAAATAGCATGTTCAATATTTGACCAGTTTTTACCTAGTAAATCTTTATTTTCTTCAAGAAAGCGAATATAGATATTATCTGGTAATTTAAATAACCATTCAAAATCCTTTTTTTCTACAATTGACAGTAATTCTGCAATTAATTCGATATCAAAATGTAATTGTAAAGTCTTTAAGGAATTTTTTACAGTCACTACTCCTCTACTGAGTATAGTATTAGCTATTGGATCATTGATTAACGAATAATCCAGAATATCTATTGATAAAGTATTTTTCCACTCGTAGTAAAGATAATCTGACATTAAATAGAATTTTTTATAACTACTTAAGCTCAAAATTTTCTCAAATTCTTCTTTCGAAAATTCTGTTTTTAGATTGTCCAGTGCTTTAGAAATTTTCATGACTATCCCTTGATAATATTTATTTACATTTTCAACCGAGTAATCATTTAAATCTTTTAAAACATAGTTTTTCAAAACGCTAATAGACCTTGCAAATTTCAAAAAATCTCCATAGCTAGTCTTTCTACCCATCGCAAGATCAAAACCATTTCCTAAAATTAAAATATTTTCTGCCATTCCCTTCTCCTTTCTATTTTCATTTCCATCAAATACCGCATTTCGTTGAAATAACTATTAAATCTCGATTCCTATTTTGACAAAATCACCGTTTTGTTAAAATAGACTTAAGTTTTTTCATTCTAATTTGACAAAATAGCTGTTTTGAGCAGATAGAAAATAAATCTCAGAGTCTATTTTGACAAATTGAGGGTTTTGTCAAAATACATCTACTCTACCTCCCCCTCAATGGCAGGATTTCTTCCGCAATCATGTTCATATAGTCCTCTTTGAGGGCTTTTTTGTACTTGAGCTTGTTGAGGGCTTGGTCGCCCTTGTTTTCCTTGTAGCTGGCATAGTCGTAGGTATCAACTAGGGCTTTTTCTCCGATTTGCTTGTCCTTGCCGACTCGGTAGTTGTCCACGATAAACTGGAGTTCGTCTTCTCCGACACACCAATCTCGTGCTGTAGTGACGACTTGCTCACGGATGGTTAGGTCAATCATCTCATCTAGCTTGTGGGCGATGGATTGGCCCTTGTAATCTTGAGTATTGGTCTGAGCTTCCTGCCAGATTTTTGAGATGAGTTGGGAGAGTTTGGGATTGGTCTTGTCCAAGTCTGCGATGTAGTTGTCCACCATCTTTTTCTCCTTGTCAGGAATGACTTGATTTTTACTGTCAATCAGGTTTTGGATGAGAGAGATGATATAGTGGTAGTTGATTTCATCCGTACGGACAGACTCCAGCTCGTATTCAATATCAAAAGGCGTATCTTCTATGCCCTCGTCATCCTTCCGCCGTCTGCGGAGTTCTTCAATGACATTTTGGTATTGTCCAGAAAAATTCTCAATATCCTCCAGACTAAGCCCGATTTCCTTGAGAATGTCCTCTTGCTCGTAGTCGGCATAGACCTGTACGGAGGCAAAGAGCTTGTCAAATTCCTGAAAGGCCTTGGCAAAGCGTTTCAACTCGGCATCACTACTGGCATCCAGGTCTGGCACCATTTCAGGATTTGGGGCAATAGCCAGCAACTGCTGAACTTTTTCCTTGAACTTGGCTTTTTCTTCCAACCAAGTCGGAGCCAGCACCGCAAACTCGCCACCATTTGAGTAGAGACTGAGGGCTTCGTCAACCTTTTCCTTGAATTTATTAGGCGTTTGGAATGAAACTACTTGACCAAACTTCTTGCCCTCGTCAAAGAGACGGTTGGTTCGTGAAAAGGCTTGAATGATGTGCTGGGGTTTCATAGGCTGTCTGTCCATGAAAATGGTAGACAGGCACGGAGCATCAAATCCCGTCAAGAGGCGATCCACCACAATGACCAAGTCCAACTGCTCCTCACGGAAGGCATACTTGTCTTTTTTCCGAGCCAAGCGTTCGTTGAGGTCAGTATTATAGGAACCAAGGGTCGCCAGAGTGAAATGCGTACCAAACATGGCATTGTAATCCTCCAAACTCTTGCTCATGTAGTCTTGATTAGCAAAGGAAGACTCGTCATTTTCAGATACTGAGTAGGTGATGGCAACTTTTGGAAAATCAGGCAAGACTTTTTTGACTGATTCCGAAATTGTCAGGCTCTTATGTCCTGCCTTGACTTCTTGTATCAGGTCATAGTAGGCTTGGGCACGGGCGATGGACTTGACAGTCAGTAGGCCCTCGTAGATTTTCCCTACACCGTTTTGGAAACCGAGTTTGCGTTTGGATTTGTTTAAAATAGCATCCAACACTGTCAGCATGTGCCGTTCATCGTCGTAAAACTCGTCTTCGATTTCATCCTCAGCCCAGCCAGGCATGGTGGTCTGGTATTCCACTTGGAAACCAAGAACAGCTCGGTCATGGATGGCTTCTTTGACTGTGTACTCATGGAGACATGGCCCATACTGTTCTTCTGTCGTCTGGGCTAAATCACCTTTTTGCTCCCGCTTGTTCTCCTTAAAAATAGGAGTACCTGTAAAACCATACCAAAGCGAGTTGACAAAGAATTGTTCCAAAATCCGCTGGCGTTCTGGGGTGACAGCTCGGTGGCATTCGTCCACAACAAAGGCTAGATTGAGATTCTTAACACGTTGGTGGAATTTCTCGTGAAGCCCCTCTTCAAATTGACGCAGGAGGGTATTGAGTTTCTGGATAGTGGTGACCACGACACGGCGGTCTTCTGAAGACAGATTTTTCAACAAGTGCTGAGTGTCGTCCGTCTGGTCAATATCTATCATGTCATTTTCCGCGTAGGATAGAAAGGCTGCGGTGGTCTGCTGGTCAAGGTCTGTCCTATCAATGACAAAAATGGTCTTCTCAATAGATGGGATTTGCAGGAGATTGCGTGCCACCTTATAGGAAGTCAGGGTCTTACCTGAACCAGTCGTATGCCAGATATAGCCTGACTGGCGTAGACGGCTGGCTTCTCGGATAGCTTCGATGGCATGAATTTGATAAGGACGTAGCAGGATAAGGGCTTTTTTGTCGTCGTCGATAACGCTATATTGCATGACCAATTGGTGAGCCATGGGAATGGAAAGGACCTCTCTAGCAAAGTCAAAGAGATGGGGTTGAGCTTGGTTATGCTTGTCTACCCACTTGGTCAAGAAGCGATCATTGAGTTTAGTTTCCTTAGCAGCGGCGATGTAGCGGGTTTCCGTGATGTTAGACACCACAAACATTTGTAGACTCGAAAAGATACCCTTAAACTGACCTTCTTGCTCGTATTTCCTAATCTGACGGAAGGCATCCATATAGGGATGGGAACGGCTCTTGAGCTCAATCTGAATCATTGGAAGACCGTTGATCAAGAGGGTCACATCACCCCGTCTTTGTCTGGCAGCATCCCCACCTGTCACAACTTGGTTGACAACCTCATAACTGGACTTGCCACCTGCGACATTGTGCCGCCAGATGACCTCTAGTCGGATGGTGCCCAGACTAGCATCTTCCCGCTGGACTTGCACCTTGGCAATACCATTCTCACCTGCCAGCCACTTGGCTGCTTCGTAGAAATTGACAAAGTTGAGCTGGTTCTTGATTTGGTGTTTTTCTTGGTCTGTCAAGGGATGGTCAGCTAGGTGGCGGACGTTATTAGCCTCTAGCTTGGCGAAAAAGTTTGCCCAGAGCAGTTCTTCCGTTGTCAATTCAGGGCGGTAGACCCACTGACTCTCTCCACTGGTCAGATGGCGGATGAGTTCATCTTCTATCTGTAGCTCATTTGCAGGTTTCTTGGTCTGATAAAGCGCCTGAGGGTCAACCAATTCCCGCTGACCAGGCAACAAGCGTAAGCTAACTTGAAAATCTTTCAAATCCTCTTCATTGACCTTTTGCAAGAGTTTGTGGAGATGCTTACGGAAACCGATTAACTGACCGTGGGCATCTGCTAATTTCTGCTCTGCTTGGGCATAGTGGTCAGGCTTACGCTTGATGTCCAGATACCCTTTGACAATATCGGTCAGGCGAGCTTGTTCCACTTGGTAAACAGCCTCCAACTCTAAGGCATTGTCCTGTCTTTCTAGTTTTTCAAGCAAGCCTGTTTGGTATTCCTCTATGGCTTTCATTTCTTCCAAGAGTTCTGGTGCATAGACTGGTATGTCTAGCATAAGTTGTTTCCAAGTCATCTAGACACCAGCCTTTCGACAACGCAAAAAGCCTGCCAAGACTGGCAGGTTTTGTTTACTATGAAATTGAGTAAGAGTTTTAGATTGCTTTGATATATATATAAGTCTGTTTAGAAGTTTCATATCTCTCTCCTAAAATACAAATAGGTATTACAAAAACTATTTTACCATATTAAGGCTCAAAAATACATGCTTTCTTATGCAATTCTGTTGATTTGTAACAAAAAATCAGCGATAGAAAACCGCTGATTAATACACTATTTTGATGAACCTATCCCTTCACCGCAAAGTAATGACCACTTGGGCTGGCAAAATTAAAGTTAGGGAAGGGTTCTGCATTGACTGCGCTACACGTATCTGTCAAGCTAGAGATACGTTTTTGAAGACCCTCAATATCATCTGTTTCAAACAGGATACTTGGCTTCATATCGATCACTTCTGGTGATACTTGACGAATAAATTCGTTAGCATAGACAGTAATAGTCGTAGTCGCTTCTGGATGTGGCTTCATATCAAAAGTTTCATACCCCATCATCTCAGCTTCATGGAAGATTGTGAAACCAGCAGCGCTCCAAAAAGCCTTCTCAGCAGCAACATCGTCCACATAAAACATCAATCCAAATTCTTTGGTAAACATACTTTCTCCATTTCATTTCAATGTGGTCTATCAATAATACCACATATTTTACTCAATCTATTTTATCTTTTCAGAAGGTTCTTCCTTTTGTAAAACGGGGATCTCTGACAATTCTCTTTTCAAATTCTTAATCTCACTTTTCAATGACATACTCTTAGTCAATCCAAGTAAGTATTGAATGAACATACCAATCAAGAGCGAGCCAATTATCACCAAAATCAAGGGCATTCTAAATTGTCCAAATAAATAATTGACCACAACTACCTGACGATTTGTCAATGAAAGAACAACCGTCAAAAGTATGATGAGCACTAAACCAATTAGCGATAATTTCTGTTTCATCTTAACTCCTTTTCTACTATGATAGTCTAGCATATGTAGGTATGAATGGCAAGGAAGTCAACTCACCACGATGGAGAATAGAAATATTATACCAAAAAGATTGTCAACCGCAACATCCAATTTCCCTACTAGAACAGCCTAATCTTGATATAAAGAAAAACGCCTGCCGGCGTTTCTCATTTCCAACCTAAAACAACCCGTCAGGGTTGGGGGACAAAAAAAAAGCCACTAAAGACTTTTTCTTTTCCTATCTCCAACTTAAAACGTGGGGTAACCCACATATAAAGAGAACCGCTTACCAGCGGTTCTCATTTCCGACCTAAAAAGGTCCAAAAAATGAATAAAAGGAAAGACCGTCTGCCGACGTTCCCTATTTCCAACCTAAAACAACCCGTCAGGGTTAAGGACAAACCAGCAACTTGCGTTACTGGTTTTCCTATTTCCAACCTCACCCTTCGCTATCTCATTTCTAGGCTCAGGCTGAAATAGTTCACCGAACTATTTCACTCCCCCAGACCTTGATATAAAGAAAAACGCCTGCCGGCGTTTCAGAACGTAGACAAACTCCTAAAAATATAAAAAATTGAAGAAGTTTGCGAAAGATAGCAAGTTGTTAAACTCTTAGAAACATTGATATTTCGGCGTTTCTGAGAGTTTTTTATTTTCAACATAAAGAAAAGAGATTGAAGATAATTGTCCAAAATGGACTTTTTCTTCAATCTGAAACGCCTCCCGGCGTTTCCCATTTCCAACCTAAAATGAGGCGTCAGCCTCGAGGGACAAACCAGCAACATGCATTGCTGGTTTTCCTATCTCCAACCTCACCCTTCGCTATCTCATTTCTAGGCTCAGGCTGAAATAGTTCGCCGAACTATTTCACTCCCCCGGACCTTGATATAAAGAAAAACGCCTGCCGGCGTTTCCCATTTCCAACCTAAAATGAGGCGTCAGCCTCGAGGGACAAACTAGCAACATGCATTGCTGGTTTTCCTATCTCCAACCTCACCCTTCGCTATCTCATTTCTAGGCTCAGGCTGAAATAGTTCACCGAACTATTTCACTCCCCCAGACCTTGATATAAAGAAAAACGCCTACCGGCGTTTCTCATCTCCAACCTAAAAAGGTCCCCCGGACCTTTTTAGCCACCCAGATATGCTTTTTTGACTTCTTCTGAGGCGAGAAGTTCTTTTCCTGTTCCTGAGAGGACGACTTTTCCTGTTTCTAGGACGTAGCCGCGATCTGCGATAGCAAGGGCTTTGTTGGCGTTTTGTTCAATCAAGAGAACGGTTGTTCCTTGTTTTTGGATATCCTGGATGATATCAAAAATTTCTTGAATAAAGATTGGAGCCAAGCCCATTGATGGTTCATCAAGGAGCAAGAGTTTTGGTTGGCTCATCAATGCCCGGCCCATAGCAAGCATTTGTTGCTCACCACCTGAAAGGGTTGCAGCATCTTGGTTCTTACGTTCTTCCAAACGTGGAAAACGTGCGAAGATTTTTTTCAAGTTGGCTTGATTTTCTTCACGATTGTTGCGAAGAAAGGCACCCATTTCCAAGTTTTCCATTACAGTCAAGCCTGCAAAGACATGTCGACCTTCTGGAACTTGTGACAAACCGTCCGCAACGATTTTACGAGCAGGAACTTTTTGAATTTCATTTCCGAGGAATGAAATCGTTCCAGCTGATGGACGAACAAGTCCTGAAATGGTACGGAGGATAGAGGTTTTACCAGCACCATTGGCACCGATCAAGGTTACAACTTCTCCCTCATTGACTTCAAAGCTGACATCTTTTACAGCCTCGATAACACCATAGTTGACGGAAAGATTTTTAACTTCTAACATTGCCATTATGCTTCACCTCCAAGGTAGGCTTCAATTACACGCTTATTATTACGGATTTCTTCAGGAGTACCATGGGCAATCAAACGACCATATTCCAATACATAAATACGTTCCGTTACTTCCATAACCAAGCTCATATCGTGCTCAATCAAGATGATAGTGATACCAAATTCTTCCTTAATTTTACGGATGAGTTGGGTCAATTCTGCCGTTTCCTGTGGGTTCATACCAGCCGCTGGCTCATCCAAGAAAAGAATTTTTGGCTCGGTCGCAAGGGCACGAACGATTTCCAAACGACGTTGTTGACCGTAAGGAAGGTTCTTAGCCAGCGTATCCGCATCGCCATCCAAATCAAAAATTTTCAAGAGCTCAATGGCTTTGTTTTTTAATTCTTCTTCATTTTTATAGAAAGCAGGAAGGCGAAGGAAACTTGCTAAGACTTCTGCTTTTCCATGGTTACCAAGACCAATCAAGACATTTTCCAAAACTGTCATATTTTTGAACAAACGGATGTTTTGGAAGGTACGACCAAGACCTAGAGAAGCAATCTTAGAAGGAGCTTTACCATTCAAAATAGTGCCAGCAAGGGAAATAGTTCCCTCGCTTGGCTCATAGACACCTGTCAAGAGGTTGAAAAGGGTTGTCTTACCAGCACCGTTAGGACCGATAAGACCGACCAATTCACCCTCATGAAGTTCCATGGTCACATCACCAACGGCAGTCAAACCACCGAAGTTCTTGGTTAAATTTTTTACTTCAAGTAATGCCATTACTTAACCTCCTTCTTCTTGAGCAAGGCTGCCACGCTAAATTCTTTGGTTCCTAACAAACCACCCGGACGGAAGATCATCAAAAGAATCAATGCCAATGAGTAGATAATCATTGAAATATCTGAGTAGCTCTTGAGGAAGACGTTGAGAATACCAAGGACAATTGCTGCCACAAAGGTACCTGTGATAGAACCCAAACCACCTAATACGATGATAATCAAAACGTTAACAGAGGTCATGAAAGCAAAGTCCTTTGGAACAATTGTTCCAACATAACCCGCATGAAGTCCGCCAGCGATAGCCGCTGTCATAGCACCAAATACGAAAGCTGAAACTTTCATGAAAGTCGGATTAACACCAACTGACTCAGCAGCAATTTCATCTTCACGAACAGAAATGGTTGCACGTCCCATTGGACTACGCAAGAAGTTCACCGTAAGAAGTGTTGTGATAATGACAAATACATAAACCAATTGCCAGTTCGTAAATAATGGAATGGACATAATCCCGGCCGCACCGTTTGTTACAGTACCACCATTGATGATTAAAATACGGATTATTTCAGCAACACCAAGGGTCGCAATGGCAAGGTAGTCACCTTTCAAACGCAAAGTTGGAAGACCTACTAAGAGGGCAACAGCACCAGCAACCAACATACCAATAAGCAAGGCAATTGCAAAACCACCATAAGACGGCATCATTTTCCCAAGGATACCTACTGCGTAGGCACCAATAGCCATAAATCCAGCATGTCCAAGTGAAAATTGACCTGAAAAACCGACAATCAAGTTCAATCCTACAGCCAAGATGATCTGAATTCCAATTTGCTGTACAATTTGAACATAGTAAAAATTCAAAATACCAGCTGAAACAAGTCCCTGAATGATTCCGAAGCCAGCTAATAAGATTGCCAACCAAATTGCATTAACTTTTAAATTTTGCTTCATGGTTACACCTTCTCTTTCACATTTTTACCAAGAATACCACTTGGACGAACAAGGAGGATGATGATCAATACAGCATAAACAATCGCATCACGGAAAGTATCCAAACCGATTACATATGTAAATGTCTCAATAATACCGATAACAAATCCACCAAGTGCTGCACCAGGTATAATTCCGATCCCACCTAATACTGCCGCTACGAATGCTTTCAAACCAGGAGTCATTCCCATGAAAGGTTCGATTTGGTTGTAATAAAGTCCAAGAAGGACACCAGCAGCTCCCGCAAGAGCTGATCCAAGTGCAAATGTGAAGCTGATAGTACGGTTTACGTTAATTCCCATCAACTGAGCTGCATCACTGTCAACAGAAACAGCACGCATAGCTTTACCCATTTTTGTACGTTTTACAATTAATTGTAGTGCAACCATCAAGGCAAGTGACACACCCAAGATAATCAACTGGATATTGGTTACAGATACTGGTCCAAGGTTGAAGTTCACCGATTCAATTGCTTGTGGAAATGCCTTAACATCCGCAGTAAATAATTTTACCATTGAATATTCAAGGAAGAAGGACACACCAATAGCCGTAATCAAAGCTGCAATACGCGTCGAATTTCGTAAAGGACGATAGGCCAAAAATTCAATGACCACACCCAGAAGTGCAGTACCAACCATTGCTAAGATCAGGGCAACAAAGAAACGTGTGCCACCATCAGCAATGAAAGTAAGGTTATTTAATAAGAAATACCCCATGAATGCACCCATCATATAAAGGTCTCCGTGGGCAAAGTTAATGAGTTTGATAATTCCGTATACCATGGTATAACCAAGGGCCAAGAGGGCATATACAGAACCTAAAATCAAACCATTGACAAGTTGTTGAAGCATTAGGTTCACCAATCTTTCTAAATATTTTCAAGCTCAATAAGCATTGTTACATTATACAAAATTTTCTGAAAATAAGCAAGTTTTATAGAATTTTTTAATCTTTTAAGAAAATCTAGTCAATTCAAGGTAAAAAGAGGGAAATTCCCTCTTTAACTTGCTTATTATTCTGCTGAAATTGTATCAACTGATGTCTGCTCTCCATCTGTCAAACCAACAATGTAAACTGATTTCACAACATTGTGCTCTGCATCAACTGACATAGTACCTGTTACACCTTCGAAATCTTTCAAAGCTGCAAGGTTGTCTTTAAGAGCTTTTGAATCTGCTGCACCTTCTGCTGCTTTTGCTGCCATATAAACTGCATCATAAGCAAGGGCTGCAAACATATTTGGCTCTTCGTTGTATTCTTTCTTATAAGCTTCACTGAAAGCCTTCGCTTTATCACTAGCTGATGTTACATAACCTGAAAGGTAGTAAACGTTTGTTGCTGCTGAAGCAGTTGCCAGTTCAGTGAACTGTGGTGAGTCGAAACCGTCAGATCCAAGAATTGGCTGGTTCAAGCCAAGTCCACGAGCTTGCTTCACAATTGTACCTGTTTCGTTGTAGTAACCAGGCATGACGATAGCATCAAATTCCTTATCTTTCAATTTTGTCAAGGCAGCTTGGAAATCTTTATCGCCAGAAGCAAATGTGATTTCTGAAACGATTTCTCCTGAGTATGCTTTCTTGAACGCCTCTGCTACACCCTTACCATAGTCAGAGGAGTTGTCATAGTAAAGAACAACTTTCTTAGCTGACATATTTTCTGTCGCATACTTAGCCATAATTTGACCTTGGTATCCATCAGTAAATGTTGCACGGAAGAAATAATCTTGAACTTCACCTTTGTCATTTACTACAAGGTTTGTTTGCGTACCTGAAGGTGAGATCATTGGAATACCAGCTGAAGTTAATGCAGGGATAGATGCTGCTGAAGCACCAGATGTTGCAGGTCCAATGACAAGGTTTACACCTTCACTTGCCAAGCTAGTAGCAACAGAAGCTGCTTCTGCTGTTTCAGACTTGTTGTCTTTTGTAACAACTTCAATTTGTTTCCCATCAATACCACCTGCTGCATTGATTTCTTTCACAGCCAAGTTAGCACCTTTTTCTTCAGTTTGTCCGTATGAAGATACAGCACCTGACAACTCTAAGTTGTAACCAATTTTAAATGTATCACCAACACTTGAACCAGTTGCTGAAGAATTAGTTGTTGAAACAGTACCACATGCTGCAAGTAAGGCTGCAGATGCAAATGTAGCAAGAGCTACTGCAAATTTTCTTGTTTTCATGAAAACTCCTTAAATCTTTCTTAAATTTTGCGATGTATCTAATATACTGAATTATCAGAAAATTGTCAACAAAAAAAGAAAAAAATTTTTAAAAAAGAAAGAGTAAGAAAAAACAGGCCCGTTAGCCTGCTCATATCTTTATAGTGTTGACTCCTCTTCTCGCCACAAATTACCTACAAAATTTTGGTCAATTTCTTTTATGTAAGAAGGAACTACTTTTTTGACAAACTTTTCCTTCTTCAATTTTGCAACTATCTCTTCTTGCTGTTCTTGATTGATATATACAGATACATAACGCAATCGTTTGGAATGGTAAATCATATCACCATATTGACTGAGTTTCCGTGCATCTCGATTGTAGTGTAAATAAATCGTTAAACTTGTCCGTGACTGTTTCTCAAACATGATTTCTCCTCTTAAATAGCTCTCTATTTATTATACAATTTTAATATAAAAATGAAAAGCTAGAGCATGCTCAAACAAAAAAGAGATGAATCAATCACCTCTTTCAAATGATACAGTTATTTTGCTTTCGTATTGTCCATAATTTGGTCAATAAATCCGTAAGCTAGCGTTTCTTCTGCTGTCATCCAGTAATCGCGTTCTGCATCCTTGTGGATTTGCTTCACTGTTTTTCCTGAATTGTCAGCCAAGATTTTTTCTAATTTGTTCCGGGTTTTGAGCAAGTGTTCTGCTGCAATGGCCATATCCGTTTGCTGTGTACCGCCACCTGTTCCACCCATTGGTTGGTGAATCATGTATTCCGCATTTGGTAACATGAAACGTTTGCCTTTGGCACCACTTGAAGCGATAATTGTACCCATGCTGGCAGCTGTCCCCATGACGATGGTTTGCACATCAGCCTTGATAAAGTTCATGGTATCAACGATAGCTAGACCAGCTGACACAGATCCACCAGGTGTATTTACATAAAGGTAAATATCTTTGGTTGGGTCTTGGGCATCAAGGAAAAGCAACTGAGCAATGATAGAATTTGCCATATTATCCTCAACTGGTCCTGTCAGCATGATAATACGATCTTTCAATAGGCGTGAGTAAATGTCATAAGAACGTTCACCACGGCTGGTTTGTTCAATAACTACTGGAATCATACGAATCCTCCTTTATTTCAATAACAAGTATGAACCCATTATATAGAATTAGTCAACATTGGTCAAATAAAAACTACGTTTTCAATAGATGAAAAAAGAAACCAGACAAACTGGTTTCTAGTATCATTATTTTGTACCGAACAAACGATCCCCAGCATCACCAAGACCTGGAACAATATAGCCTTTTTCGTTGAGTTTTTCATCCAAGGCTGCCGTGTAGATATCAATATCTGGATGTGCTTCTTGAAGAGCTTTGACACCTTCTGGAGCTGAAACAAGGGCAACAAATTTAATATTTGAAGCGCCACGTTTTTTCAAGGAATCAACAGCCAAGATTGCTGAACCACCTGTAGCAAGCATTGGGTCTACTACAAAAATATGGCGTTGGTCGATATCTTCTGGTAATTTCACAAGGTACTCAACAGGTTGAAGCGTTTCTTCATCACGATACATACCGATGTGCCCGACCTTTGCCGCTGGTACAAGGCTAAGCAAGCCGTCAACCATACCGACACCTGCACGAAGAATTGGTACAATAGCCAATTTCTTACCTGCAATTTGTTTTTGAACTGTTTTAGTGATTGGTGTTTCAATCTCCACATCTTCAAGTGGCAAGTCACGCAATACTTCGTAACCCATAAGCATGGCAATTTCATTTACCAACTCACGAAAATCCTTTGTAGAAGTTGTAGTTCTACGAAGGATAGATAACTTATGCTGAATGAGTGGGTGCGAAATGACTTGGAATTTCCCCATGATGATAAAACCTCTCTTTATTGTTTTTTCCATTTTACCAAAAAAATTGGAAAAATGCTTGGGAAAAGAAAGGAAGTACAGCTTATTTTTTGAAAACAAGTGCTTCGTAAGGTCTCAATATTGGCTTATCATAAATCACACTATTATCATAATTATGCATAAATAAGGAGTAGTCTTCAAGAGATAACTTAAAAGCTTGCTCTTCACTTGTGAAATTGACTAAAATAATGAAATCATCCTGTTCATCATATTTACGGTAGGCCATCACCAAGCTATTTCCAGTCTCCATCACTTCATATTTTCCTTCAGACATACAAGGATACTCTTTCCGAAGAGCAATTAATTTTTGATAGGTGTAGAAAAGCGATTGGTTATCAGCTAGTGCTTTATCAACGTTGATATCTTTGACAGTATCTCCCAAAGCCAGCCAGGCTTGACCTGTACTGAAGCCCGCTCCTTCTGCCTCTGTCCATTGCATTGGACGGCGAGCATTATCACGGCCTTTGGCATTTATAGAAGTAATCAATTCCTCCTTGGTGAAGCCATTTTCAATCCGTTCCGCATACATGCGACGAGTTTCAATATCGTCCGCTTGGCTAATATCCGTAATTGGTGTATTAATCATACCAATTTCCTCACCTTGGTAGATATAAGGTGTCCCTGACATAAAATGAAGATAAATAGCTAACATTTTACCACTTAGTTCACGAAATGCAGGTCGATCATCACCGAAGCGAGAAATGGCACGTGGTAAATCATGATTATTCCAGAAAAGTGAGTTCCAGCCTTTACCAACCAGTTCAGTCTGCCATTTGGATAGAACCTTATGCAAACGAGCTGGATCAAGCGGTGCCAAATCCCACTTCTCTTTCCCTTCCTGCTGATCCAGTCCGACATGTTCAAATTGGAAAATCATCGAAAATTCTTTTCTGTCAGGATGCGAATATAACTGAGCATTTTCTGGATTGGCACTCCATGTCTCCCCAACAGTCACTAAGTCGTATGCACCAAAGGTTTTCTCATTTAATTCCTGAATAAGATGATGGAGAGTCGGTCCATCGGCTGTAATTAATTTTTCCGGTTCTTTTCCAATCAAATCAATCACATCTAGCCTGAAACCACCGACACCTTTTTCAATCCAAAAATTGATCATGTCCCAAATTTCTTGTTTCAGAGCAGGATTTTTCCAGTTCAAATCCGGTTGCTTAACAGAGAATTGGTGGAGGTAGTATTTGTTCAGATGTGGAACGTATTCCCAAGCAGAGCCTGAAAAGGTCGAGCGTAATTCATTCGGTTCATCAGCCCAAACATAATAATCATAATAGGGATTATCTGGTCCTTTGAGGGCTTCTTGAAACCAGAAATGTTCATCCGAGGTATGATTGAGCACTAAATCCATGATTATTTTGATATTGCGCTTATGGCCTTCTGCAATCAGCTCTTCCATATCTTCCATGGTCCCAAATTCTGGAGCAATTCCTTGGTAATCGCTGATGTCGTAACCATTGTCATCCATGGGGGACTGATAAACAGGACTGAGCCAAATAGCATCAATTCCAAGCTCATGGAGATAATCTAATCGGCTGATAATCCCTCGAATATCCCCTACTCCATCTCCATTTGAATCTTGAAAACTACGAGGATAAATTTGGTAAATGACGGACTTCTTCCACCAATCTGTTTTTTGTATTTCTGGCATTTGATTGATCCTTTCTGTACAATCTTATTTACGCAAGAAAAAGAGGAATCCCCCTCTTTCCATATAATCATATTATAACTCAATTGTGGTCATTTTGCCCTCTTCAATTTCAACAATTTCAAAGTTTTTTTCTTTCAGATTAGTAGTTAAACGCGCTGATACGCCAGCATCTTTATTATCCCAGAAAATTTCTAAAGTATTTTCATTTACCATCTTAACAGAGAACTCTCCGTCGAAAGCTGGACTTGTATTGCGGAATTTAAGTAGTTTGAACAAGGATTGTACAACTGGCCGTTGCACTTCCTGCTCAATTTCTTCCAAATCATAGTAATGGCGATTGATATTGCGCCCTTCCTTACTTGATTCTAAAAGTTCAATATCATTTTCGCCTGCTAGTAAACCAACATAATAAATCTGTGGAATACCTGGTGCAAAGCATTGGAGAACACGCGCCAATAGATAAGCTTGATCGTTATTGCCGAGGGCAGAATAATAAGTACAGTTAATCTGATAAATATCCAAATTATTATAGGCTTCTGTACTATAAATTTTCTTCACATTGGCACCTTGGGCATACAAGGCTTCACGCGTTTCCTCTGTCTCCTCATCCGTCAGCAAATCCTTAACATCCACAACACCGATTCCATCATGTGTATCAAGAGTTGTAAATTGCTTGCGAGGGCAAATCTCCATCCAGTGAACCAGGCGATTGACATGACCAGAATACAAAGCGTGGAGAACCAGCATTGGCAAGGCAAAGTCATAAACATAATAATCCTGTTCCGCAATTTTTTGCTGAATGGTGTAGTGTTCATGAATTTCTGGTAAGATTTCTACATCTTTTGGTGCCAATAACTGACGTGGAAAATGGAGCATTTCCCAAATATCAGGTTCCACAAAGAAACAGTTGGTTCCGATTTTTTTATTGGCATAAGCAAAGGCATCCAAACGAATGATCGAAGCACCATGTTCTGCCAACTGTTCCAAATTTTCTTGGATGAAACGGCGTGTTGTCTCTGTAGTCACATCCAAGTCAATCTGTTGCTCATCAAAGGTACACCATACCTTCTCCTCGCTACCATCAGCAAATGTTGCAATTCGATAAGGAGCACGAGGTTTACGCTTATAGATCAAATCAACATCTTCTTGCGTTGGCTCACCATTTGGCCAAAAGTTTTTATAGCGAATGAACAAATCTGCATAAGCTGATTCATCTTTCTTTTCAAGAAAATCAAGGAAATAAGGAGATTTTGCAGAAATATGATTGATCATAAAATCGAACATCAGATAGTAGTCCTTGCTCAATGCTTCAATATCTGACCAATCTCCAAATGCAGGGTCTACCTTTGTATAATCCATTGGCGCAAACCCACGGTCACCTGATGATGGGAAGAATGGTAGAATGTGAATACCTCCCACAACATCCTTTAATGGTCCCTCAAGAACTTTTTTCAAATCCTTGAGATTCTTGCCTAAACTATCAGAATAGGTAATCAACATAGCTTGGTTTTTAATTTTCATCGATATTCTCCTTTGTAAGCCTTTTCTTTTTTATTTTTTAGAAAAGGTTGAACAAGTCAACCTTTGTAATTATTTGACAGAACCACTTGTCATACCTGAAATAATATGTTTCTGGAAGACAAGGTATACCAATAATATTGGGATAATCCCCACAACATAGGATGCAAATGATGGGCCATAGTCACTAAAATACATACCTTGGTAATTGTATTGGAAAAGAGGTAAAGTCCACATGCTTTGATCACGATTCAAAACCAAGAGCGGCAAGAGGAAATCGTTCCAGACCCAGAGGGCATTGATAATCAAAACGGTTGCGTGCATGGGCTTCATGAGCGGGAAAATAATTTTCCAGTACATAGTAAATTTATCACAGCCATCAATAGCTGCCGCCTCATCCATTTCTTCAGGAACAATGGTCTTAATATAGCCGACATAGAGGAAGAGGGCCTGAGGAACTGCATAGGTCAAATATAGAATAATCAAACCGACAATATTGTTCAAACCAAGGCTTGACATTAATTTGGTCATTGGGAGCATAATCACTTGGAAAGGTACAAAAATCCCAATAATCAAGAAAAAGTAGATAAAGTTAAACACTGTCTGGCGTTTCATTTGACGGGCTACGGCGAAAGCTGCCATTGGAATAACAAGTAGAATCAAGCCAATTGCTACAATCGTAATCAAGGCAGAATTGCCAAAATATTGTACAATCCCATCATTAAACAGGCGTTCATAGTTGCTCAATGTAAACTCTTGTGGCAAACCAAAGAAATTTCCTGTAATTTCCTTTGTTGGTTTAAAAGAACTGATAATGGTTACCAATAGTGGAATAAACATGAACAATATCCCACTAAAGAGAACTAAGTAAACCCACCAATTTTTCTGTTTGTGCTTGTTCATATTTACTCTCCTATACTTCAAATTTCTTAGAAATCTTCATCTGAATCAATGAAATCACAATGATAAAGATAAAGAGGACCACCGCTAAAGCATTCGCATACGAAAACTTATTATCAACAAAGGCATAGTTATAGACTAATAAACCAAGTGACTCTGTCTTGCCATCTGGACCACCACTTGTCAGTGCAAAGATAAGGTCAAATGCTGTCAAACCTGACTTCATTGCCAAGATGAAAACCATACTGATAGATGGTAATAAGAATGGAAGTTCAATATTGAAGAATTGTTGAGAGCGTGTTGCACCATCAATTGCAGCTGCTTCTTTCACATCTTCTGGAATACTTTGTAAACCAGATAAGAAGATGATGACTGGCATCGCCAATCCCTGCCAGAGGGCCACAAAGAGTACGGCTGGAATAACAGTATTTTCTTGTACCAATAAGTTTTCCATCAACCAATCAATATGTAGTAATTCTCCAATTTGTGTGAAACCATAGTTGAACAATTGGACAAAAATCAAGCCTAAAGTAACGGTTGAAAGAACCGCAGGGAAGAAATACCAGGTTCTAAAGAAACCAACAGCTTTGATCTTACGATTGAGGAGACTAGCCAACCAAATCCCTATAACAATTTCTCCGATGACCAAACCAATGGTGAAGATAATGGTAAAAGTCATAGATGTATAAAAATCAGGATTCTTCAAGATATCTAGATAGTTTTGAATACCTATCAAACTAAAATCTGATGTCAATCCATTCCAATCCGTCAGACTATAATAGATTCCCGTTAATAAGGGATAGAAGAAAAAGATTAACTGTAGACCAATTGGTATGGCAACAAATAGATAGGGCCAATATTTGGCAATAAAACCTTTTTGATTCATCATGGTACTCCTTTTTTCTATAATGTATAGTTGCTTAGGGACAGTTTGAATGGAGTGGTTAGGGGGTATTCAAACTGACCCTAAGCAACTATAAAGAAGAGCTAGGCTGTTCTAGCCCTCCTTATAGTTTTCTTGAATTATTTTTTCATTGGGTCAAAGAATGCATTCAGTTTTTTCACTAATTCTGCTGAGTTAGGATTTTTCACTGCTTCTACTGTGATATTCCAGAATTCTTCCTCTGATTCCCATTCAGATTGCAACCAAACTACGTGTTTATCAGTAAAGGCATATTGTGTCACTCCGGCTGTTTCTTCAAACTTACCTTCTGTATCTACACCTTCAACAGAGGTTGGAGAACCATCTACATCATAGTATTTTTGCATTACTTCTGGACGAGAGAGGTATTCTAGGAATTTTTTAGACTCTTCTGGGTGCTCTGACTCAGCCGATACTGATAGAGCAAGGTCAGCTGCACCAATGGTATAGTCACCACCTTCTTTATCACCAGGGAAGGTAAACATACCATATTCAAATTCTGGTTCTTGTTGGTTAACGGCTGTAGCTGCCCATGTACCTTGTGGAAGCATGAGAGCATCTCCTGCTGCAAAGGCTGCCACCGCATCTGCATAAAGCGCACCAGTTGCCCCTTTTTGTCCATTATCTGTCAACAGTTGTAAGCGTTCTAGAACTGCTTTTGTTGTAGCATCATCTTGAATTGCTCCCTTTGCACTGCGGATCAGAATATCTTCAGCACCATCAAATCCACCCGCAACAGTGACCCAAGCTAACTGATGGTAGCCGTTCAATGACCAAGCATCGTTCAATGAAAGAGCAAACGGTGCTGCACTGCCATCAGCCTTGATTTTGTCTACCAAAGCCACAAATTCTGCATAGGTAGTTGGAACTTCAAGACCCAGTTCTTTGAATTTGTCTTTGTTATAGTAGATACCATAGGCATTAGCTGTCAATGGAAGAGTATAGTTTTTCTCGTTAACAAGATAAGGCGTTACAGCACCATCTTTTAGATGACTGAGACCTGCATCATCACCAATTTCTAGGAAACGTCCATCCGCCGCATATGCTTTAAAGTCCGCATTTTGTGGATAAATGTTGATCACATCCGGTGCTTCATTGTTAGCCATACGGGTTTTCAAAACAGTTCCAGCATCTGGTACACTTGAAAATTTAACATCAATCGTAGGATTTTCCTTTTCGAAATCATTAATCATTTCTTGAAGGGTAGCCTGCATTTCTGGTTTTTGTGAGAAAAATTCAATTTCTACCTTATCACTACTACCTGCGTTACCACAAGCTACCAAGAAGCTGGCAAAAGCACAAACCGATGCACATTTTAAAAATGTTTTCATTTTCATTATAAAATCCTCCTAGATTTTGTTAAAAATATATTGTACACTAAAATAATCTTTTTGAACATGTGGCATTGTAAGACCAATGTTCATCAGTTCATCCCCGTAGAATGTTTCTCCCAATTGAGGGCATTCATACAAGGCATCTGGGTCAAGTCCTTTTAATTGAACTTGTAAAAGCGGAGCTTCTGATTGAGCCAGTATCTTAACAAAGGTGAATACTGCTTGACTTTTATCTTTATTGACATAATTAGCAGCCCATGTATTGCTTGTTTTTTTCAAGCGATAAAGCAAGCCTTCTTGAATGGTTCCGCGAATAGTCTTGTATGTTTGAACTTGCTGACGAATCTCTTCAAGCTCTTCCTGAGCAAGCTTGGTCACATCCAGCTCGTATCCAAAGGCTCCTCCCATCATGGCTACATTACCACGAGTTGCAAGCGGTGTTATTCGACCAACTTGATGGTTTGGAACAGCTGACACATGCGCTCCCATAGAAGAGGCAGGTAAAATCAAACTCGTTCCTTCTTGGATAGAAAGTCGACCAATCGCATCTGTATTATCACTAGCCCATGCTTGTGGCATATAATAGAGCAAGCCTAAATCGTTTCGACCACCGCCACCGGCACATGACTCAAATAGGATAGTTGGGAATCGCTTGGTCAAGGTATCCAATACCCGATAGAGACCTAAAATGTAGCGATGGTGGAATTCGTAGCGTTGATCATTTGCATAGGCTGGAGACATACTTGTGATATTCCGATTCATATCCCATTTTACATAGCTGATCGGAGCTGATTCCAATATGCTTGAGACCGAATCAATAATATAATCACAAACTTCTGACTTAGTTAAATCCAAGACCAGTTGCTCACGACTGTAAATTGGTTGTCTTCCGTCAATTTGAATGGCCCAGTCTGGATGCTCCCTATACAGATCACTATCAATTGAAATCATTTCCGGTTCAAACCACAGACCAAATTCCATACCAAGTTGGTTGATTCTATCTGCCAGACCAGTTAAGCCATTTGGCAATTTCTCCAAATTGACCTTCCAATCGCCTAATGAACTCTCATCATTGTTCCGTTTACCAAACCAGCCGTCATCCAGTACAAAAAGCTCAACTCCTACTTGACTAGCCGTTTTAGCCAGTTCTACAATCTTATCTTCAGTAAAGTCAAAATAAGTTCCTTCCCAGTTGTTAATGAGAATTGGGCGTTCTCTATGACTAAACTTCGGAGTAACAATATGATTTTTTATGAACTCATGACTATCTTGTGTCATACCAGTTAAGCCTTTATCAGTGAATGATAAGAGAACTTCAGGTGTTTGGAAATTAGAATGATTGCTTAACTCCCAACTAAATTGTTCATCATTTAACCCCATGCCCCAACGACATGTCTCTAGTGGTGTCACCTCTACAAATCCAGTGAAATTTCCACTATAAACTAATTGAGCAGCATAGACATGACCACTATCTTCGGTTGTTGTTGGATCCGCCAACGCTAAGAATGGTGTTTTTGAATGACTTGAGGCTCCACGAATACTCCCAATAGAAAATTTTCCTTTGGTTAATGGTGTTTGTGTCCACTCTTTCTCGTAACCATAGCGTCCAGCTAAGCTATGGACTGTAAAATCCTTATGTGAAAAATCGAGGGTAAAAGACAAAGCCTTTTCGATTTTTGTAGCATACTGACCAGTTTGAATGTTCGCAGAGCGACTGAGGTAATTCGCATTCTCAAATACACAGTATTGAAGGGTAACTGTGATGTCTGTTAGCTGATCGTAGAGATCAATCTCAAGACTCTCTACCTCATCCTCAGTGGCAAAACTTGAAGGCAAACCTTCTAATCTCGGTTTCCCTTTTTGAATGCGGTGTGCCTTATACTTTAAATCCAAGGCCACACCAAATTCATTTCGCAAGTCAATGGCAGCTGTTCGAAAGTCACCTAAACCATTACTAGAATACTCCTGTTGTAAGGTATCCATCGAATAGGTTCTGTTGCCAGAAATTGGACTTGGTGAAAAAGAACGATCTAAATATGTGATTTTGTTTCCCGGACTAAAATGTTTAACCTTTTTTCCGAAATATCTATGAACCACATCCCCTGTTTCCAAGATCTGAATAATATATGAAAACTCTCTTGTTTTTAGGTGAAAGAGGCGATTATCTTCTGAGTATTGAATCATGTTTACGTCTCCTATCTCTTTTACATACATTATTTTACAAAATGAAAACGCTTTAATTAATAGTCTTTTGTATCTTAAACATGGTATAATGTTTCCTAAGGAGAGTAGAGATGAATATTCTGAATATCTATAATGAATTTGATAGTCATAATTTTGACTTAAACGTTGACCATTATGGAGCCGAACAATGTGACAGTGGCTATTCCTTTGGACCTACTATTCGCGACAATTATGTACTCCATTTTATTACAAATGGAAAAGGGAAAATTTTAATCAATGGTGAAACGACCGAATTAACTGCCGGAGATATCTTTGTGCTCCCAAAGAATCAATCTATTTTTTATCAGGCAGATGAGAACACCCCTTGGACCTATACTTGGGTTGGTTTCAGCGGTTCTAGAGCTGAGACGATTCTTTCTCAGAGCCGACTCCTAGAAAAATATTTCTTACATTCACATCTTGAGTCAGAAATATTAAAAAAAATGATCGATATCAATCAAACAGAGGTTCAATCCCTACCAATGATTACTGAACTTATTTTAATTGGTCATTTAAACCAATTGCTTGCAGCGCTAGTACAAGAGTTTCCAAATGATTCACTCAAAGAGGCGTCAACACTTGCAAAAACTTACGTTCATCATGCGATAAAGATCATACACTCTCAGTACAACAGTCCAGTCAAAGTATCTGCAATTGCTGAAAAACTGGCCTTAAGTCGTAGCTACTTATATAAGATTTTCAAGCAAGAAACTGGATATTCTATTAAAGATTATATTGTCCAAGTCAAGATGAACCACGCATGTCAACTACTTGCTAATCCCGATCTCAGTATTACTGAAATTGCGAATTCAGTTGGCTATCAAGACCCATTAACATTTAGCAGTGCCTTTAAAAATCAATATCATCAGAGTCCAAGTGACTATCGAAAATTTCGGATCTCATAGGTTTATCCTATAAGAGCTATCTTTTTCGATGACAAAGAAAAGGGTATTCTGACTTTTTGTCAGAACACCCTTTTATCGTAGTTTGAATTAAAAATAGGGAAAACTTATATTCTAGTGTCAGGATCCCATTCCCAGAATTGTTTTAGAATTCTAAAATTGATAAACTTAGATGTGTACTTTCTCTAATTCATATTACTATACATCTATCCAAACACTCTTGCGATTCGTTGACAGGCTTCTTTGATGGTTTCAAACGGTGCGGCTGCGTTGAGTCGGGCATGTTGGAGTCCTTCTTTTCCAAAGGTTTGTCCATCGTTTAGGACAACTTTTGCCTCCTCTCTTAGTTTTCGATGGATTTCAACATGTTCCACATCATAAGCTGAGAAGTCTAACCAAACCAGATAAGTCCCCTGTGGTTTCAAGACCTTTATCTTGGTATGATGGGTCAGATAGTCCGTCACAAAGTCGATGTTTTTCTCAAGAATTGTTTTCAATTCTGCTAACCAAGGTCGACCGTAGCGAAAGGCTGTTTCAGTCGTTATAAGACCAATCGCTGGAATTTCATGTTGGTTATTGACCAACTGTCTCCTCGTGAAAGCCTTTCTCAAGTCTGGATTTTCAATGATGGCAAAGCTATTTTTGGTACCAGCAATATTAAACGTCTTCGTGGCAGAAGATAGAATAATGGAAAAATCTTTAAAATCTGAGTCCACCGTATTGAAACTGTGGTGTTTATTTCCGTAAAGCGTAAGGTCTTGGTGAATTTCATCTGAAACCAACAATACCTTATGCTTACGACAAAGTTGGCCAATTTTTTCCACTTCTTCCTTGGTCCAAACACGACCACCTGGGTTATGGGGATTGCAGAAAATGTAGAGTTTCACTTCCTGTTCTACAAGGTCTCGTTCCAGCTGCTCAAAATCAATTTGGAACTGGCCATTTTCCACGCGCAAAGAATTGGTCACCAACTGACGATTGTTTAATTTTACCGTGCGGGCAAAGGGAGGATACACAGGCGTATTGATGAGGACGGCATCTCCCTCTTCAGTGAATGCCTGAATAGCGACTGAAAGCGCCGGCACCACTCCTTCAATTAAAACAATACTCTCTCTTCCAACCTCATAGCCGTGTTGGTCTTTTTCCCAGTCAATAATGGATTGATAGAGAGAATCACTAGCGTAGGGATAGCCGAAAATGTGTTGGTCCGCATACTGGCGAATGGCAGAGCGAATTTCGGGCAAGGGCTCAAAATCCATATCCGCAACCCAAAGTTGTAAGAGTTCTGGATCCTGCTCACTCGTCTTCCACTTCTCTGAATGGTGACCCAATCGATCAGGTCTTGTTGTAAAATCATACTGGGTCATCTCTTATCCCTCCAAGGCTATTTTTAAATCTGCAATCAAGTCTTCCGCATCCTCGATACCAATTGACAAACGAAGAAGATCATCTGTCAGTCCGTAAGAATGACGGGTTTCAGCTGGAATATCTGCGTGGGTCTGGGTAGCTGGATAGGTAATCAGGCTTTCCACTCCTCCCAAACTTTCTGCAAAGGTAAAGACCTCTAGGGTATTGAGAATGTGAGGAATGCGGCTTTCATCAAGAACTTTCACAGATATCATGCCCCCCTTGCCTGTATAATAAACCTGCTTGACTGCTGGGCTATTTTCCAAATAGGCTACAATTTTCTGTGCATTTTGTGTTGCTCGTTCCATGCGGAGAGAGAGGGTTTTCAGACCTCGCATGAGTAGGTAGGCATCCAATGGCGAAAGGGTTGGACCTGTTGTATTTTGGTCATAGAAGAGCTTGTCATAGAGGGCCTGGTCATTGGTCATGAGTACGCCTGCTAGGACATCATTATGCCCTGATAGATACTTGGTCGCTGAGTGTAAGACAACATCGGCACCAAGCAAGAGAGGATTTTGATAAATAGGACTATAAAAAGTGTTATCGACAATCACCTTGGCACCTTTGGCATGGGCGACAGCCGAAACCTTGGCAATGTCAAACTCTACCATGAGTGGATTGGTCGGTGTTTCGAGGAAAACATAGTCTGTCTGGTCTGTGATAGCAGCCAACAAGTCCTCTTCTGTGTTAGCATAGGTAAAACTAAAGCGCCCCAACTGCTCCTGCTCATTGAACCAACGGAAAGAGCCACCATACAAATCACGCGCCGCAACCACCTTACTGCCAATTGGGAAACTATTAAAGAGCAAGACCAGGGCAGCCATACCCGAGCTGGTCACGAGGGCATAGTCAGCCTTTTCAATCGCTGCCAAGGTCTTTTCCAAGCTAGCTCTGGTAGGATTTTTGGTCCGTGTATAGTCGAAGCCTGTTGATTGACCAAATTCTGGGTGTTGGTAGGTGGTTGAAAGGTGGATAGGGGAAATCAAGGCCCCTGTTTTTTCATCAGTATTGATGCCCGTATGCGCTAAAATCGTATCAATCTTGTAATCTGTCATATCCTCTACTCCAATCTAAGTCACTATCTAGTCTAGCATGAAATGAACGATTTGGTGTGAAAAACCTCAAAAAATGCTTATAGAAAAATAGGGAGCTTTGTTATAGTTTATCTTTATAACTAGACTAGGTTGGACTTACCAATAAATACTTTTAAACCTATACATTATTTGATATAATAAAAGAAGGAGAGGTGATTGTCATGAAATTCCAGTTTAACAAGCATTTCTATCGATATAGTGGCTTCTATTCTATGATTTTTTGGACTTGTTTTTTTCTGTCAGACTTTTTGCTAGAACCTTCCCAAACCCCTGCATGGTATAGCCTATTAGCCTGTCTGATTATTTTTATCAATGCCATTCGGGTATTTTTCTTCAAGGAAGAAAAGGAGCTCACTCGCATGGGCTACATCTTCTATATAGGATCAATCGTGGTGATTATTTATCTGAAATTCATTTTGGGTAAATAGATTGGAGACTCTTATGTTTAAAAACTTCAATTCAGCATTTTATCGGACTTGGGAATTTTACTTTTTCCTATTTTGTTTAGTGACCTTTAGTTTCGTAGTTATAAGGGGAATCTTTGGGGTGTTCGATTTTATTCAGCTTGCCTTGGGACTTTATGTCGGCTATCTGGCATTCTTTAAACCACGCAGCTGGATTAAAAAAACATGGCAGATTTATCTGACAATTGGATTGATTGCTAGTTGGACAATCATTTCCTTCTTTGTATTGTGAGGATTTTATATGTTTAAGGAATTTAATAAAGAATATTATCGGAGTTTGAATTTTTATTTAATGATATTGTTGTTGCTTGGTAGCATTGGAGAATGGTTGGACAGGGGGCCAACCTTCTGGCTTGGGCTCTTGCTTTTTGCTTCTGTCGGTACAGCCCGCAGTGCCTTTTGGTCTAAAGAATGGTTGTTGAGGGCAAATTGGCAAATCTATCTCTGTATCGCTTTCTTGCTTGTTGGGGCTTGGGTAGAATTTTTTGTTTAAGAGATGAGAGCGGGGTATTCGCTCTCTTTTCATTCAAAATACACAGTGATTTTCATTCAAAGATGGTATAATAAACCTATGCAAAATATTGAGTTATTAGACGGGGAGCGGATTGACCAGCTCTTCTCGACAGATGTTCAGATTATTCAAAATCGGGAGGTATTTAGCTACTCGATTGACAGCGTTCTTCTTTCGCAGTTTCCAAAAATGCCTGCTCAGAAGGGGCTGATTGTTGATCTTTGTAGCGGAAATGGGGCGGTGGGCCTCTTCGCCTCCACACGAACCAAGACCCAGATTATTCAGGTCGAATTACAGGAACGCTTGGCGGATATGAACCGCCGTTCCATTGCCCTCAACGGACTGGAGGAACAGGTTTCGGTCATCAATGACGACTTGGCAAATCTGCCCCAGTATGATTTGCGCTCCAAGGTTGATTTGATGCTCTGCAATCCTCCCTACTTCAAGGTAGATAAAGAGTCAAACCTCAATGAAAGCGAGCATTATCTCCTAGCCAGACACGAAATCGCGACCAACCTAAACAGCATTTGCCAGGTGGCCCAACAGGTGCTCAAGTCCAATGGTCGCTTGGCCATGGTCCACAGGCCCGACCGATTTTTAGATATTTTGGACACATTAAGAACCTACAAACTAGCTCCCAAACGCATCCAGTTTGTCTATCCCAAGGCCAGCAAGGAGGCCAATATGTTACTGATTGAGGCAATCAAGGACGGCTCGGTGGACGGGCTGCACATCCTGCCACCTCTGGTTGTCCATGAGGAAAATGGCGACTATACTCCTGCCATTCGTGAGATTTATTATGGAAAATAAGGCCTACTTGTATGTTTTGGAATGTGCCGACGGGAGTCTTTATACTGGTTATACTACTGATGTGGAGAAGCGGCTTGCTACCCATAATCGTGGGAAAGGGGCCAAGTACACCCGCGGACGCTTGCCTGTCAGCTTGCTCTATCAAGAAGCCTTTGCTAGTAAACAGGAAGCCATGTCCGCCGAGGCACTCTTTAAGAAACGCAGTCGGCAGAGTAAATTAGATTATATCGCAGAAAGAAAGTAGGAACATGCAGAATAAAAAACAAATCCTCCGCCTTCGCATCATTTGGCATATCTTGAGAGTGACTGGTTTTGCCACTTTTCTCACTTCCTTTTTCAGTTTTATCTTTCTAGCAGCTGGTTTGCTACTCTGGTTGGAGCCTAACTTTACTAGCTATGGGGACAGCCTTTGGTACAGCTTTGTGACAGCGACGACTGTTGGTTATGGAGATTTGCTGGTCACCACTGGTATTGGACGGATTATCAGCATTATTTTAGCTATTTACGGCATTCTCTTTTTGGGAAGCCTGTCAGGTCTGGTGGTCAGCTACTACACCGAGGTCAGCAAGCATTATTCTTTAGCAATCGAACAGGACAAGCAAAAAACTGGCTCTTAGGAACCAGTTTTTTAATAACTTTCCAAAATCTGATCAATTTTAGCCATTGCTTCTTCAAAAATAGCTTGAGCCTGACTTGGATCGGCAGATTGCCCTTCGATAAAGACCTGATGAATGTCTTGAAAGCCTAAAAATTCAAAGATAGACTTGATGTACTGGGCAGCTGGATCTTGACCTGCATAAACGCCACCATTGGACTGGATGTGCAGGAGCTTTTTGTCCTTGACCAAACCGATAGAGCCTTCTGGGCCATACTTAAAGGTCAGACCTGCTACATTGATGGTATTGACCCAAGATACCAACTGACTTGGCACATTGAGATTCCAGAGAGGATTGACGACAACAATCTTATCTGCTGCAAGAAATTGTTGGGTCAAGGCATTGTAGCGGTCCAACTGCTCCGCTTGCTCAGGGCTGATAACTTCGCCTTTTTTAGCTGCTCCCATAGCCGCTAACAAGGATTTGTCCAAGGCTGGAATCTGGTCTTCAAAGACATCCACTACTTCTATCTGATCTTCTGGGTGCAAACTGGCGTAACGAGTTTGAAACTCTTCCAAGGCCCGCAAGGCGTAGGACTTTTGTGCGTCGAGGGGGTGAGCCTTTACAATTAGTACAGTTGCCATTGTTCATCTCCTTTGTTACTAATTATTGATAATTATATTCTACTCTTTTTGATTTAAAATTCAAATCATCTGCTCAAAGCAAGAGGCTGGTCGACCAGCCTCTCCATTTCTAAATCGTTCCTTATTTTAAATAAGTATAGGCGACACAGTCCAATCTTTCAACAGCTGTAAAGCCAAGTGCCTCATAAAAAGTCCGTGTCTTCTCTGTATTGTCCGTCAGGAGATGAAGCTGATAAATACCCGGAAAGTGGGTAACGGCCTGCTCCAAAAGATGACGCCCAATCCCTTGTCGCTGATAGGGTGGCAGGACCAAGATGTCCTGAATAAAAACGATTGAATGCCCGTCACCAACCGCTCGCAAGAGACCAACTAGACGGCCACCGTCAAAGGCAGCGAGAACCAGTAGGCTATGTTCCAAGGCCTTCTCTAGCATTTCTGGATGGCTGGTATATCCTGTCCAGTCCACAGAAGCATAGAGGTCTAGGACTGCTTGAAAATCAAGTTGAGGATTTTGTCTGTAAGTAATCATGATGTTCTCCTTTGTATTATTTTTTTAGAATACAAAGGCTTTATCCATTGTCAAAATGCCCATGGTCAACCCTCCTGTTTTACTACTTCTAGTATAACAAAAAAAATATGATAAACTCATTTTTAATATTAAATTTTTACTCTAACGCACACTTAATAGCCACTCTATTTTGATTTTGTGACTTCAGTGATATTTCTCCTCCTCCAACCTCAAATAATTCGTACTCCTTTGCTAGCTGTAGTGCATAACTTTGTACTATTTTTGAAAACAATCAACACTATTGCAAACCAATCTAACAAAAGACATCCTCGTAAATGAGGATGTCTTGCATTTAGTCTTCTCCAAATTTTACCAAATTATATCAATCTTCACGGCGTTTTCTCAAGCCAATTTTTGTAGCTGTCAACATACTCAAACCTAGCAGGCTTAGTACACTGGAATCTATTTCTCCAGTATTTGGCAGAGCCTCAGACTTAGTAGCAGGCTGAACAACTGACGGCACAATTGGACTAGCCTTTGGAGGACTTGGTTTCGCTATGACTTTCGGTGCCTCTGATACGTAGCTTATTGGCGTATCAACTCCTGGATCAGTTGGGATTGGCGGGAGTTCATAGCCCTTGCTTGGATCATCTGGATCAACCGGAGGCAATGGGGTCACTCCGTCTGGACCAACTGGGATAAAGCCTGGAACATGTGGTAAAGTCGGAACTTCATCGCCTGGCTTGGTCGGATCCGTCGGATGATTTGGATACGGGATTGGAGTCACTGGTTGACCTGGAATGTTTGGTACCCATGAGCCGATTGGAACATAGACATAAGTGACTACTGTTCCAACTTCTACCATGGTTCCCGTCGCATTGCTTGGAACTTCTTTGAGAAGATAACCCTTGATAACCTTACCTTCACTGGTATAGCTATCGCCAACCTTACCTTCGGTGATAACTGGTGGAAGGAGGTCCTTGCCAGATTCATCTATGTATTTGACAGTGACGGTCGTGGACTTAGGTGCCTCTGGTACGTAGCTTATTGGCGTATCAACTCCTGGATCAGTTGGGATTGGTGGGAGTTCGCAGCCCTTGCTTGGATCATCGGGATCAACCGGAGGCAATGGGGTCACTCCGTCTGGACCGACTGGGATAAAGCCTGGAACATGTGGAAGGGTTGGAACTTCGTCGCCTGGCTTGGTCGGATCAGTTGGATGATTTGGATACGGGATTGGTATCACTGGTTGACCTGGAATGTTTGGTACCCATGAGCCGATTGGAACGTAGACATAAGTGACTATTGTTCCACCTTCTACCATGGTTCCCGTCGCATTGCTTGGAACTTCTTTGAGAAGATAACCCTTGATAACCTTACCTTCACTGGTATAGCTATCACCTACTTTACCTTCAAGCTGAGTTGACGGAATCAATTCCTTGCCAGACTCGTCCACATATTTCACAGTGACTGTCGTGGACTTAGGTGCCTCTGGAACGTAAGTAATCGGTGTATCAACTCCTGGATCCGTTGGAATTGGCGGAAGCTCGTAGCCCTTGCTTGGATCATCTGGATCAACCGGTGGCAATGGGGTCACTCCATCTGGACCAACTGGGATAAAACCTGGAACATGTGGAAGGGTTGGAACTTCGTCGCCTGGCTTGGTCGGATCAGTTGGATGATTTGGATACGGGATTGGCGTCACTGGTTGACCTGGAATATTTGGTACCCATGAGCCGATTGGAACATAGACATAAGTCACAACTGTTCCACCCTCAACCATTCTACCTGTCGCATTGTTTGGAACTTCTTTGAGAAGATAACCCTTGATAACCTTACCTTCACTGGTGTAGCTATCGCCTACTTTGCCTTCAAGCTGAGTTGACGGAATCAATTCCTTACCAGATTCATCCACGTATTTGACTGTGACAGTCGTGGACTTAGGCGCCTCTGGTACGTAGCTTATTGGCGTATCAACTCCTGGATCCGTTGGGATTGGTGGGAGTTCATAACCCTTGCTTGGATCATCTGGATCAACCGGTGGCAATGGGGTCACTCCGTCTGGGCCAACTGGGATAAAGCCTGGAACATGTGGAAGGGTTGGAACTTCATCGCCTGGCTTAGTCGGATCAGTAGGATGATTTGGATACGGGATTGGCGTCACTGGTTGACCTGGAATGTTTGGTACCCATGAGCCGATTGGAACATAGACATAAGTCACAACTGTTCCACCTTCTACCATGGTTCCCGTCGCATTGCTTGGAACTTCTTTGAGAAGATAACCCTCGATAACCTTACCTTCGCTGGTGTAACTATCACCAACCTTACCTTCTGTGACAATTGGTGGAAGGAGGTCCTTGCCAGACTCGTCCACATATTTCACAGTGACAGTCGTGGACTTAGGTGCCTCTGGTACGTAGTTTATCGGCGTATCAACTCCTGGATCCGTTGGAATTGGTGGGAGTTCGTAGCCCTTGCTTGGATCATCTGGATCAACCGGTGGCAATGGGGTCACTCCGTCTGGACCGACTGGGATAAAACCTGGTACATGTGGAAGGGTTGGAACTTCGTCTCCTGGTTTGGTCGGATCAGTAGGATGATTTGGATACGGGATTGGCGTCACTGGGTGACCTGGAATGTTTGGTACCCATGAGCCGATTGGAACATAGACATAGGTGACTACTGTTCCACCTTCTACCATAGTTCCCGTCGCATTACTTGGAACCTCTTTGAGAAGATAACCCTTGATAACCTTACCTTCACTGGTATAGCTATCGCCAACCTTACCTTCGGTGATAACTGGTGGAAGGAGATCCTTACCTGATTCATCTACGTATTTGACTGTGACGGTCGTGGACTTAGGTGCCTCTGGTACGTAGTTTATCGGCGTATCAACTCCTGGATCCGTTGGAATTGGTGGGAGTTCATAACCCTTGCTTGGATCATCTGGATCAACCGGTGGCAATGGGGTCACTCCGTCTGGACCGACCGGGATAAAGCCTGGAACATGTGGTAAAGTCGGAACTTCGTCTCCTGGCTTGGTCGGATCCGTCGGATGATTTGGATACGGGATTGGCGTCACTGGTTGACCTGGAATGTTTGGTACCCATGAGCCGATTGGAACATAGACATAAGTGACTACTGTTCCACCTTCTACCATGGTTCCCGTCGCATTGCTTGGAACTTCTTTGAGAAGATAACCCTTGATAACCTTACCTTCGCTAGTGTAACTATCACCAACCTTACCTTCGGTGATAACTGGTGGAAGGAGATCCTTACCAGATTCATCCACGTATTTGACAGAGACAGTCGTGGACTTAGGCGCCTCTGGTACGTAGCTTATTGGCGTATCAACTCCTGGATCCGTTGGAATTGGTGGGAGTTCGTAGCCCTTGCTTGGATCATCTGGATCAACCGGTGGCAACGGTGTCACTCCGTCTGGACCGACTGGGATAAAGCCTGGAACATGTGGAAGGGTTGGAACTTCGTCGCCTGGCTTGGTCGGATCAGTAGGATGATTTGGATACGGGATTGGAGTCACTGGTTGACCTGGAATGTTTGGTACCCATGAGCCGATTTCTCGATAAACCACTGTTATCGTTTGATCATTGTCATTGGCTGTGATAGTCAAGGCAGGCACCACCGAGGTATCCGTAATATATCCTTTGATTACTGGTGAGTCAACTGCTGGTACCGTTTTACTTTCTGACCATTCACCGTAGGTTACGCTACCTGTCACAATGTTAACTTTGGCTGTTCGTTGGAAATTAACAACTTGTTTAACAATTCTTGGGCTACCATCTTCAGCCAATACTGAGGTTTCATTCTCGTATTTATAAAGAATTGTTCGAATTACTGTCTTGTTTAGGTCATTTTCCTTCAAGCCATCTGGCCATTTCGGTCCGTCTGGATTGTTCGGATCCACTGGCGTGCCTGGGGTCTGTGGAGTATCTGGGGTGATAGAAACAACCTTAGCTCTCACAACGACAGTGAAGGTCTGAGGGGTATCCTTATCTGTGTCAAATACTTGTCCACCTTCCTTGGTGAAGCCATCTGTCACGACTTCATAACCTTGGTTGGTCAATTCGGTAATACGAGCTGTGGTGGTGTAGTTAATTGGCTCACCTGACTTACCGGTCACTTCATCAATGCCACCCAACTGCTGACCATTCTCATCTTGATAGGTGATGGTCGCTTTCTGAACATCCTTGACATAGGTCACAACAATTTCAGTATCTAGGGCAGTCGCTGGGACATCTTGAACAGCTTCCACACTTGCCTTGTCTGGGGTGTAACCTGCAATAGCTGGCGTATCTACCTTATCGAAGTCGTCATCGGTTGAAGTCCAGTTGCCATAAGTCACTTCTTTAGTCACTAGGTTAACAGTCGCAGTACGCTTGTAGGTCAGAGTTTCGACTACATCTGGCTGTGCTTCAGAGCCATCTTCGTATTGGTACTTGATGGTCCGTGTCACTGTTTGATTGAGGTCACTTTCCTTCAAGCCATCTGGCCATTTCGGTCCGTCTGGATTATTCGGATCCACTGGCGTACCTGGGGTCTGTGGAGTATCTGGGGTGATAGAGACAACCTTAGCTTTCACAATGACAGTGAAGGTCTGAGGGGTATCCTTATCTGTATCAAATACTTGTCCACCTTCCTTGGTGAAGCCATCTGTCACGACTTCATAACCTTGGTTAGTCAATTCAGTAATACGAGCTGTGGTGGTGTAGTTAATTGGCTCACCTGACTTACCGGTCACTTCATCAATGCCACCCAACTGCTGACCATTCTCATCTTGATAGGTGATGGTCGCTTTCTGACCATCTTTGACATAGGTCACAACAATTTCAGTATCTAGGGTAGTCGCTGGGACATCCAATATAGCTTCCACACTTGTCTTGTCTGGGGTGTAACCTGCAATAGCTGGCGTATCTACCTTATCGAAGTCGTCATCGCTTGAAGTCCAGTTGCCATAAGTCACTTCTTTAGTCACTAGGTTAACAGTCGCAGTACGCTTGTAGGTCAGAGTTTCGACTACATCTGGCTGTGCTTCAGAGCCATCTTCGTATTGGTACTTGATGGTCCGTGTCACTGTTTGATTGAGGTCACTTTCCTTCAAGCCATCTGGCCATTTCGGTCCGTCCGGATTATTCGGATCCACTGGTGTGCCTGGTGTCTGTGGAGTATCTGGGGTGATAGAGACAACCTTAGCTTTCACAATGACAGTGAAGGTCTGAGGGGTATCCTTATCTGTATCAAATACTTGTCCACCTTCCTTGGTGAAGCCATCTGTCACGACTTCATAACCTTGGTTAGTCAATTCAGTAATACGAGCTGTGGTGGTGTAGTTAATTGGCTCACCTGACTTACCGGTCACTTCATCAATGCCACCCAACTGCTGACCATTCTCATCTTGATAGGTGATGGTCGCTTTCTGACCATCTTTGACATAGGTCACAACAATTTCAGTATCTAGGGCAGTCGCTGGGACATCCAATATAGCTTCCACACTTGTCTTGTCTGGGGTGTAACCTGCAATAGCTGGCGTATCTACCTTATCGAAGTCGTCATCGGTTGAAGTCCAGTTGCCATAAGTCACTTCTTTAGTCACTAGGTTAACAGTCGCAGTACGCTTGTAGGTCAGAGTTTCGACTACATCTGGCTGTGCTTCAGAGCCATCTTCGTATTGGTACTTGATGGTCCGTGTCACTGTTTGATTGAGGTCACTTTCCTTCAAGCCATCTGGCCATTTCGGTCCGTCTGGATTAGTCGGATCCACTGGCGTACCTGGGGTCTGCGGATTATCTGGGGTGGTTGTAACAACCTTCTCTCTAAACACAACTGTGTAAACCTGTGAACTTGTTGTATCACGGTCAAATGTCGCATTCGTTGGGAAGTTGTCTTGTACCAACTCATAGCCACGTTCTTCAATCAAGGCAATGGTTTCTGCTGTGCTGTAATCGATCGGCTCGCCTGACTTACCTTTTACTTCATCAGCTGGAGAGAGAACCTTATTACTGCCTTCTTCCAAGTATTGGATGACTGCCTTCTGTTCGAGGGCCTTGTAAGTAATGACAGTTGGCTGAGTTGGGTCAGTCGGTACTGGTGGGATGTAGTTTCCATCTGGATCCTTAGGCAATTCATTTCCATCTGGTCCAACTGGGACATAGCCATCCACTTTCGGAATTGCTGGGGTCGGAGTTGGATCCGCCGGCTTAGTTGGGTCGGTCGGATGGTTGTCGTAAGGAATTGGTGGAACTGGGTCTGTACCTGGTGGAGGTGTGATAGTCCAAGAACTGAGAGCCTTGTAAACAACAATCTCATCCACATTATCTGTCGTAGCACTTGCTTCAATGGCTTCTACCGTTGCACTTGGTGTTACTGCCTGGCTATTTCTAGTTGCGGTGACAGCCACATAACCAGTCACCAATGGTAGAGCCTGGCCTTCCAGAGTCGAATCATTATCCTTAGCTACCCAATCCGTGTAGGTCACTTGTTTGGTCACGTGGTTGTAGCTACCAGTCCGTTCGAAGGTGACTGAATTGGTCTTGGTTTCAGTAGTCGGAGCTGGTTGACCATCGACAGTATCCAGTTTGTAAGCTACTGTACGAGTGATGGTCTTGGTCACTTCTTCCCAACGTGGTCCGTCTGGATTAGTCGGATCGACTGGCGTGCCTGGGGTCTGTGGATTATCTGGGGTGGTTGTGACAACCTTCTCTCTAAACACAACTGTGTAAACCTGTGGACTGGTTGTATCACGGTCAAATGTCGCATTCGTTGGGAAGTTGTCTTGCACCAATTCATAGCCACGTTCCTTAATCAAGGCAATGGTATCTGCTGTGCTGTATACAATTGGTTGATCTGCTAGACCAGTTACTTCATCAGCTGGAGAGAGAACCTTATTGCTGCCTTCTTCCAAGTATTGGATGACTGCCTTCTGTTCAAGGGCCTTGTAAGTAATGACTGTTGGCTGAGTTGGGTCGGTCGGTATTGGTGGGATGTAGTTACCATCTGGATCCTTAGGCAATTCATTTCCATCTGGTCCAACTGGGACATAGCCATCCACTTTCGGAATTGCTGGGGTCGGAGTTGGATCCGCTGGCTTGGTTGGATCGGTCGGATGGTTGCCGTAAGGAATTGGTGGAACTGGGTCTGTACCTGGTGGAGGTGTGATGGTCCAAGAACTGAGGGCCTTGTAAACGACAATCTCATCCACATTATCAGTCGTAGCACTTGCTTCAATGGCTTCTGCCGTTGCGCTTGGTGATACTGCCTGGCTATTTCTAGTTGCGGTGACAGCCACATAACCAGTCACCAATGGTAGAGCCTGGCCTTCCAGAGTCGAATCGCCATCCTTAGCCACCCAATCCGTGTAGGTCACTTGCTTGGTCACATGGTTGTAGCTACCAGTCCGTTCAAAGGTGACTGAATTGGTCTTGGTTTCGGTAGTCGGAGCTGGTTGACCATCGACAGTATCCAATTTGTAAGCTACTGTACGAGTGATGGTCTTAGTCACTTCTTCCCAAACTGGTCCGTCTGGATTATTCGGATCCACTGGCGTACCTGGGGTCTGTGGATTATCTGGAGTGGTTGTGACAACCTTCTCTCTAAACACAACTGTGTAAACCTGTGGACTGGTTGTATCACGGTCATATGTCGCATTAGTTGGGAAGTTGTCTTGAACCAACTCATAGCCACGTTCCTCAATCAAGGCAATGGTTTCTGCTGTGCTGTAATCGATCGGCTCGCCTGACTTACCTTTTACTTCATCAGCTGGAGAAAGTACCTTGTTACTGCCTTCTTCCAAGTATTGGATGACTGCCTTCTGTTCAAGGGCCTTGTAAGTAATAACTGTTGGCTGTGTTGGGTCAGTCGGTACTGGTGGGATGTAGTTACCATCTGGATCCTTAGGCAATTCATTTCCATCTGGTCCAACTGGGACATAGCCATCCACTTTCGGAATTGCTGGGGTCGGAGTTGGATCCGCCGGCTTGGTTGGGTCGGTCGGATGGTTGTCGTAAGGAATTGGTGGAACTGGGTCTGTACCTGGTGGAGGAGTGATAGTCCAAGAGCTGAGGGCCTTGTAAACGACAATCTCATCCACATTATCTGTCGTAGCACTTGCTTCAATGGCTTCTGCCGTTGCGCTTGGTGATACTGCCTGGCTATTTCTAGTTGCGGTAACAGCCACATAACCAGTCACCAATGGTAGTGTCTGGCCTTCCAGAGTCGAATCGCCATCCTTAGCTACCCAATCCGTGTAGGTCACTTGCTTGGTCACATGGTTGTAGCTACCAGTCCGTTCGAAGGTGACTGAATTGGTCTTGGCTTCAGTAGTCGGAGCTGGTTGACCATCGACAGTGTCCAGTTTGTAAGCTACTGTACGAGTGATGGTCTTGGTCACTTCTTCCCAACGTGGTCCGTCTGGATTAGTCGGATCCACTGGCGTACCTGGGGTCTGTGGATTATCTGGGGTGGTTGTAGTCGTTTTTTGAACCAACTCAAATATAAACTCTTGAGGCACATCTTTTTCTGTATCGTACAGGGTCGTAGGACTATAAGCCTGCTTATTGCTTACTTGGTAGCCAGATTTTTCATATAAGTTCACTAGAGGAGTGACATCATAACCAATCTCCTCGTTAGATTTGCCAGAGAGTGTGATGGTATTTAATTCATTCCTAGCTTGTGGATTTGTTACATCAACAAAGCGAATAATTGCCTCTTGTTTATCTTTTTGATAAGTAACAACTTCCACAATATCTGGAGCTTCTGCCTCAACAGTACGAGGGTTTTCAGTGACCGTCGCCTCAGCTACAAGGGAATCTGAGGTGGCCCCTTTGATAGAATAACCTGCTATGGTTGGCAATGGATTTCCTGCTAATTCCTTGTCACTATTAACCGCCTCCCAAGAGCCTAGGTTAACCGCCCCTGTTACCAAATTAACTGTAGCAGTTCGTGTAAAGCTAACTGTATCTTCAAATATAGACGACACTGGTGCTCCCGCTTCATCTACATAAGAAATTGTCCGCTTCACTTCATCTTTGGTTACAATTCCATTAACTGAATCTGGCCACTTCGGTCCATCTGGATTATTCGGATCGACTGGCGTACCTGGTGTTGGTGGATTTGATGGATCCACAGGAACTACTCTTTCCGTCAAATGGTAAATAAACTCATCATGACTATTTGGATCTGGAGAGAACAAACCTTCCTTGTCATAATTTGAAATATCACTGACTTCATAGCCTTGCTGTCTAAATTCTTCAATAATCGCTGATGTATCAACTGTAAATTTATCACCTGTTTTACCAGTCAACGGAATCTCTTTGACAAGTACTTCTTGACTAGGATCTGTTACATTGATAAAGCTAATTTTACCAAGCTGTGCATCCGGAGTATATACAACAATCTCCGTAATATTATTATCAAGATGAGTGACCGTTTTATTGCGTGTAGTTGAAAGTGGCAAGACTTCCTCATCATTTGCAGTCGCCTTAGTTGCAGTGTAGCCTAGTACATCTGGTAAAGCATGACCCTCTAAAGTCGCATCGCCATCCTTAGCTACCCAATTCGAATAGGTAATCTGATTGCTTACAAAATTATACGTACCAGTGCGTTCAAAGGTAACGGTATTGGTCTGACTGCTGGTTCCTGGTGCTTCTGGTCCATCAACTGTGTTCAATTTATAGGAAACTGTACGAGTGATGGTCTTGGTTACTTCCTCCCAACGAGGACTATCTGGATTGTTTGGATCCGCTTGATCACCAGGAGTCTTCGGTTGATCTGGAGTTGTGACAATTGTCTTAGGACGGAATAAAATATCCCAGTTCTGAACTCTCGCAGTATCCGTATCAAAACTCTTATTCGCTTCGTTTGTGAATCCATCCTCAACCAGTTCATAGCCACGCGCTATGATTTCAGCAATTTTGGCATCTGTTGTATAAGTAATTGGTGCAGAAGAGTAACCAATCTCCTGTTCTTTAGCCAACTCTGGTCCATCAACGACCCTGTATGTAAATGTCGCTAATTGCTTATCATGTTCACGATAGACAATCGTAATGGTTTCATCCACTGCCTCAGCAGGAACATCTCTGCGCTCCGCCACCTTATCTTGACTTGCTGTATAATTCGGAATGTCTGGAGAAGTTACCTCTGGGAAATCATTATCCGTAGATTCCCAAGGACTGTAGGAAATTTCCCCTGTCAATGGGTTTGCTGTTGCAGTACGTGTATATTGAAGTACCTTTTCAACACTAGTACTTGCTTCACGACCATCTGCATAAACATAACGAATGGTCCGCTTAACCGTTTCTCTCAACTCATCCTCAGGGACATCAATTACCTTAGGTACATAGGTAGTGGATACTTTTGTACCGTTGACATCCGCAATCGTAATGGTAACACCATTGGCTAGTCCAACAAAATCTGGCTCTGGGGTAAAGGTAATCGTGCCATCACCATTCAAGAGATATTCACCCTCACCAGCCACTTGCACACGGTCTACTTCCTGACCTTGTTGATTGATAAGTTTGCGACTAGCAGGATTTAAGGCCACAACTTCTGTAGCTGAATCATATACCTTATCACCATTCAAATCAATTTGCCCAGCAGTAAAGAAGTCACTCCTAGAAGTCTGCTCAGCTCCTTTTAAGCCGTAAGTCTTATCTGGATCAGCAATTGGGCGAACTTCAATGACATTTGGTGAGTAAGTTGTTACAACCGTACTACCATTACTATCTGCTTGACGAACATTAACTGGGGTCGGACTGCCATAGTAATTCGGTAACGGTGTAAAGGTGATACTACCATCCGGATTTAAGACATAGCTACCCTGATTAGGTACTTCTACCCTTGTAGCTGGCTGACCACTTGCATCAAGCAAGGTCAAGCTACTTGGTACCAATTCACCTACACCATCAATCGTAGTACCTTTAGCAAAAGTCGGACGACCAGTCTGCTCTTTTCCTTGCAAACCAACAGAAGTCGCAGCAACTGCTGATGGACTCAGTGGCGTAATTGTAGGGGTGTAGGTAGCTGTTGCAGCAGAGCCATTGACATCCTTGGCTTGTACAGTTACAGGCAATAAACTACCAATATAGCGCTTCCCTTCATCGTTTGGTGTATAAGTAACTGTACCATCCGTACTAGAAATCCTATACTCACCTACAGCTGTACGGACACCATTAACCATGGCATAGGCAGTTGTAGCATCAACAGGATTAGAGCCTTCATCCAATAATTTCGTTGTATTTGGATCCATAGGGACTTGAGCACCTGTGGAAATTGTTCCAGGAACGAAAGTTGGTCTTCCTGTCTGGACAGCACCTTGGACAGCACTCGAAGTCGCATCAACTCCACTAGGAACAACAGCAACCACATGAGGAATATAGCGACCATCCATAGTATTGGTCTGTTCTGAAATATTCGCAATTCCATGAACATCCGTAGTCGCCGTCCAACCTGTTGTATAGGCTGCCGTACCAGCCTTATCTACTACTGTTCCTGTCCGGCGAATAGTGATACCCTTAGCCTGTTTGACAATACTGCCATCCGTCCGTTTGGTGACAAAATTCACCTCCGGAATAAATTCAACATCTACATTCTTGCCATTAGCAGTTATCTTATACCTACCCTCTCCTGGCACAACATAATAACCATCAACTAACTCACTATCCTGTACTAATTGACCGTCTTCTTTGACGATTGAAGGAGGGATTGTTTCATCGATTTTTGCAGCTGTACTTTCGTAAGCATTCCTGCCATAAGCAAAAAATTCTACAGTAGCTCTCTGGGTTTCCCCTTGGCTAGCAGTGGTTTCTTTTTTAGTACCGCGCGGTGGGTGGGTTAATTGAACTTGGAAGTCCTCCACCTCACCAGACAAGGCTGTCAAATGTGGGGTTAAAATATCATTTCTATCAACCGCTATACGGACACGAACACCTAACTTCGTTAAGTCTGTATCCGTAATTTGTGGAATTCCAGTAAAGTTTAAGGTATAGGTTTTAGCCGATGTTACTTCGACCACTCCAGACGCTTCTCCATCATCGAAAATTCCATTGTTATTAAAATCAATCCATCCCTGCATATGCGCTTTGGGATTGCCATTGGCAGAAGCCTGTAATTTCAGTTCATAGCTACCATTAGAAGAATGGTGAAGGGTGTAATTATTGTTATTCTTCGCCGCGTCACTTGCCCCCAAGAGCTGAATAGGTCCTTCATCCCACTGGTTGATTAACTCATCACGATACCAAGGTGCTGCATCTGCTGGTATAGCCTCTGGCACAAAATCCAAATCAGCCATAACTGTTCCAAGGAATGGGTTCTTATCCGCAACATTAAGGTTGAGGGCATGCTTCCCTTCGCCGTAAGAGGCTGGAGCATCCCCTTCATCATAGACCATAACCCCAATCATAGCAGACTGTCTACCCAATGAAGTAATAAACATCCCTACTTCTGAAGCATTTTTAGTGAGCACGATGGGGGTCGAATATTCCTCATGCGGAGCTACTTTAGATTTCATTCGGTTGGTTACTGGACCAAAAACCTTAGTCCCTAAGCCATCTACGATAGTCATACTTCCTTCTGATATTGTCTGACCAGCAGTTGCGATTGATTCTGGAGTACCAACATTGACATAGTCTACTGCATTGAAACGTGCCGCCCAGTTATTAGGAAAAGTTACATTTTCAAATCTATTTGTGTCGTGGAAATAGCCAGTCGTAACAGGACTATAGGATGACAAGGTCAAATTATTAGAGAGTTCGCCTAAGAGTTCAAAATTTTCTCCGTTTGTTGTGAAAATGACAAGTTCTTCCCGCTTAGCTTCCTCTGATTCCATCAAAACAAAGTTGATTGGGACAGATTTTCCTAGATAGGTTGCTGAACCTCGGAAGATCACCCCTACATTTCCTCCATTCTTGTTGGATTGGAGAGTCACAGCTTTTTCACCAAAGTTCAGACCTTGTCTTGCTGCTTGCGACCAAGTTGGATCTTGCTTCACCGCAATAATTTCGGCCTGCTCACCAGTTTCAATGACATGGTTTTTCCGATTCGCATTGAAATACTGCTCACGATCTGTTCCAGCAATCCGCTCTTTATAGATTTCAGTTGCTTCGAAAGGTTTTAAGCCAATGACTTCCAACGTCACTTCATATCCTGGAGCAATGACTTTCTTGAATTTTGTACCAATTCGAAGCGAAGGAGCTAATTTATTACCGTCAGCTTGGTTTGGAGCTGTACCCGTTCCTGAAATCGTACTGGCATCCGAAAAATCAATCCAGGTAATCTGGTTAAGCAACTTATCCCTACTAAAACCTTGATAATTTTTGAAATTTTGATTACCTGAAAAAGCAGTTCGGTTCTCCCCAGGAATAGCCCTAAAACCACTTGTCCCTTCCGCATTGCCACTAGCTGTAACGGTCGTTTCTGTCAGCGGATTATCCTTCTCATCTTTTTTCCGAGTTACAGCAAACGAAAGAATGTTAGTTTCATTTTCTTCTACGACTTTAGTTATGACATTTGGCTGACCATCTGCAAGACTATATCCTGAATCTAGCTTGTCTGCAGTGACAGTTACTTCCGTCTTTGCTACTTCATCAGTAGTCGTTACAGAAACATAGCCTACTTGACCAAGCTTCTTCTCTTCACCTGTTTCCACATCGGTTTGAACAACCTTATATGGAATATGTACTGTCCGTTCTATGACTGACTTAGCTTGAACTTCAGGAGCTTCTGCAAATGGTTGAGCGTCTGAGATAGCGCTTTCATTTTCTACTACTGTAGAAGTACTTGAATCTTTTACGACTTCCTGATTAGAAGCCGATTCTGGGTTTTGCTTAGCCTCATCACTATCTATTTTCTCAATGCGGAAGGTAATAAGATTATCCACACCTTCAAGAATATCTACAGTCTGCTGAGCATCCTGGTCTACTACCAGACGATAGCCCTCTGGTAATGTAGAACCTTGTACCAGCCTATAGCTAGCTTGTTGATCGACAGTTGCCACCTCTATGGATAAGGTTTCTGATGAAATTACCTCATTCACAGGGTCAATATAGCGGACAGTATAGGAAATTACAGCTTGTCTAGATAAAACCTCTTCTTCCACAGGGTGATTTGGGTCCGACTGGACTTCTTCACTTTGCAAAACATCAGCAGGTTGAATTTGGTCCGTGACCACTTCTTCTTTTACATCTTCACTAACAGGAAAAATTGACGATGTTTCAGGCGAAACTTCTTCTGAAAGTGGCAAGCCATCTGATCTTCCTTCACTCACAACAACTTCCTGCCCAAGAGGAGAAACAAGTATTTCCTCGCTAGCACTTACCTTAGTCCCATTACCAAGAACCAGCGATATACCTAAAAGTATGCTGGCAGCGCCAAAATGAAATTTTCTGATTGAAAATCTCTGTCGGCTTGTATACCAATCAAATCCTTTATTGTTCTTATTCATAAAATACCCCACTTTCTATATATATCAATATAAAAACAACAATAATATTTTATCAATTTATCGATATAATTTCAAGTAAGTTTGTGTAAGTATTAGCAAATCTAATATTCTATAAGCTTAGCTTATAGAATAATTCCGTAACTTCGAATTATATTCTCAAAATTGTTTTATGAATATAGGGAATTAACACGAGATAAACCTAAATATATCGGTTGAAGTATATAAAAAAACAGACCACTCTTTATGGTCTGTTAAACACTGCTTATCTCTCCCCTTTATTGCGGATAACAAAGCCTGTTTTCTTTTCACTTGATGTACGTTGGTGTGGTTTTTTGTTGTCTTGACGGCGGTTATCACGTTTGAACTTGTCATCACGACGGTTGCGGTCGTTACGATCACCACGACGTCCTCCGCGGTCTCGGTTGCGGTCTCCATCACGACGGCCACCACGATCACGGTCGCGACCACCACGGCCACCCTTGCCCTTGGCTTGACCAGGAGCAAACTTGAATGGCAACGGTTTTTCACGTGCGATTTCCACTTCTGGCAAGCTATCTGGATCTTGTACGGTCAGACTGAGTACGTAGAGAGCAAGCTCTTCTGGTGTAAATTCAGCTGCCAATTTAACAGCATCCTTCTTAAACTTATCAAAATTGCTACGGATAGTTTCATCAACCATATCACGTTCAATCTTCTTCAAAGCAACTTTTTTCTTAGCTTCAAAGGCCTCTTCAGCAGTTGCCGGCTTAAGTCCCTTCATACGTTTCTTAGTCAAATCTTCGATGATTGCCAAGTAGCCCATCTCGTTTGGCGACACGAAGGTAATAGACTGACCAGACTGGCCAGCACGACCTGTACGACCGATACGGTGAACATAGCTTTCTGGATCCTGTGGAATATCGTAGTTATAGACATGCGTTACACCTGAAATATCCAATCCACGCGCCGCAACGTCCGTCGCAACCAAGACATCAATTTGATCATTTTTAAAATCACGAATGACACGCAGACGTTTGTTTTGATCTAAATCTCCGTGAATACCTTCTGCACGGAAACCACGCAATTTCAAACCACGAGTCAATTCATCGACACGGCGCTTAGTACGACCGAAGACGATAGACAATTCTGGCTGGTCAACGTCCATGAGGCGTGTCATTGTGTCAAATTTTTCATGTTCTTTGACACGAATATAGTATTGGTCCACGTTCACATTGGTCAATTCCTTAGCCGCAATCTTAACGTGCTCAGGCTCTTTCATGAACTTGACACCGATACGCTTGATTGGCTCAGGCATGGTCGCAGAAAATAGAAGAGTCTGACGGCTTTCTGGCACACGTTCGATGATAGCTTCAATATCATCCAAGAAGCCCATGTTGAGCATTTCATCAGCCTCATCAAGAATCAGAGTCTCAACGCCGTCAAGCTTGAGAGCTTTACGTTTGATCAAGTCCAAGAGACGACCAGGTGTACCAACTACAATGTGGGCACCAGAGCGAAGGGCCTTGATTTGTTTTTCAATGCTAGAACCACCGTAAACCGAGCGAACTTTTACACCCTTTTCACGACCAAATTTGAAGAGTTCTTCTTGACTCTGCACCGCCAACTCACGCGTTGGGGCAATAATCAAGGCTTGAATTGCTTGATTATTTGTATCAATCTTGTTGAGGGTTGGCAAACCAAAGGCTGCAGTTTTCCCTGTACCCGTCTGGGCCTGACCAATCACATCCTTGCCTTCAAGAGCAAGAGGAATAGTCTGCTCCTGAATTGGTGACGGGGTTTCAAAACCAGCCTTCTCGACGGCAAGCAAAATATCTTCGGATAAGTTTAATTCGGTAAATTTCAATGTATTCTCTTTTCTAAAAGGTAGTGCGAAGCTACCTTATCTCACTTTTTTTGTAACAACTATTTCCACTGGCAGCGAACTAACCAGTATCAGACTTGCAACTTACCTAGTATACCACATTCTTATCATTAAAGTTGGGATTTACCTTGGAAATTAGAATAATACGTTTTCATCATTTATTTATCATAATTTCTATTACTTTAATCAATAATATTTTTCTTGACAATCCATATTCTATAAAACAAAAGAAGAAAGTAACTAGACTTCCTTCTTCATTAGAATATTATTTCCCCAAAACTGCGGATGCTAGGGCTTTTTGAATGGCGATAACACTCTTATCACTCTTGAATTGGAGGGTTTCTGCTGGTTCTGCCGCAGAAGAGATCCAAATCTTCAGTTCAGCATCCATATCAAAATGACCGGAGGTTTCGACCGTAAATCGTGAAATCGAACGATAGGGAATAGACTTATAGGCTACTTTCTTACCAGAAATCCCTTGTTTATCCACTAAAATCAAGCGATACTCGGTAAAGACAATTAGGTCGCGGACCAAACTAAAGGCCATTTCTACCTGTTCCGCATCCAGAAGGATGTCTGCCAACTCTTGCTCTACCTTGTCATTATTCATCTGCGAGGCATTGCCCATCAAACCTGAAAACAAACCCATGTGTTTACTCCTTTTTTGCTTTTCCTTATTTTACCGAAAAATTTGCTGGAAACAAAGTAAAAACCAGCCTATAATACAAGCCTCTCGTCAAACAAGCCTAGAAATTCTTCATTCTGCGAATGGGTGACGACGATGACCAATTTATCCTCAATCTTGGACAAGGTTTCCGCAATTAAACTTTCATTTCTAGTATCTAAGCCCGTCGTTGGCTCATCAAATAACAAGACTTCCGCATCGCGATAGAGAGCTCTAGCTATATCAAACCGCCGCTCCTCACCTCCCGATAATTGCTGGGCAGAGGATAGCAGGGTGGCGAAACCATTTTCCTGTCGTTCAAACCAGTCTAGCAGACCAACCCTGCTCAAACAAGCTAGGGCTTTACCCTTATCCAAGGGACCAAATAGGCTCAGATTTTCCCCGATACTAGCTGAGAAAATAGCCGTTTTTTGAGGAAGATAGTAGATTTTTCCAAAAACAGAGGTCTGTTCTAGGTCCGCAAGATTGGTCTGGTTGACCAAGACCCTTCCCTCATCTGCTTTCTGAACCCCCAGCAGCAGACGGAGCAAGGTCGTCTTGCCACTGCCACTTTTTCCTAGAATCGCATATTTTCTATTAGCAAGAAAACGATAGGAAAACCTATCAAAGAGGCGGTGATTATTCTGCTCATAGGTAATCGTTTCCAAGCTGATGCTGTCAATGGTTTCAGTCAGTTCTTCCTTGGCTTCATTTTCCTGGAATTGCCCCTGCAAAATCGTCGTCAAATCTGCCACAACAGTCCGACTAGCCAGGTAATCCGTTACCAGTCCAGACATGGTTTGGATAGGGCCAGCCACCGTTCCCATGAGGGTGGTCATAGCAATCAGGTCTGAAATCTTCAGCAGGCCTTGAAAGACAAAGATGCCGCCAATAATCCAGGCACCCGAATAGACCACACTGCTCAAACCATAGGACACGGCATAGGTTTGGGATTGTTTTTTGGAAAAATGGTTGGCTCGCCTAGCATATTCTTGACTGGATGCTTGGAGTTTCTCTTCAAAAATTGGTGTAATGGTGCTGATTCGGATAAAGGTCAGAGAATGAACAAACTCACTAAAGAGCTTGAGATAGGCATTCTTCTCCGACTGAGTATCCTGAGTGGCATGAGCAAGGATACGATTATTGATCAGGGGAGCGAGAAAAGGAATAAAGCACAAAGCCAGCATAATCAGCGTCATGGTCCCTTGCAAATAAAGGGCACCAATCAGTGAAAAGGTAAAGACAAGAAGACTGGTCAACATGGACAAGAGCGGTGTCAGATAGGCATTTTCTAAGACATCCATGTGGTTGACCAAAATGTGAATCTTGTCAGCACTCTTTTTGTCATCACTTCCTGAATCATCACCAGCTGCATAGACAGCCACCAGCTGATTGCGAGTCCTTTCCATGATACGATTGACCAACTTAGACTTGAGATAACGGGGTAGGTAGTCAAAGTAGGTATCACAGATGAAAAAGCCCACCGCTATGAGTGAACTGGTCACAAATGCCTTTTGGTCACCGGACAGAGCCGCCTCTGAAACCCTAGCATAAACAAAACCTGTCGCTGCCAAAATCAAAGCATAGACAAGAGATACCAAGACATAGGCCAGTAGCTCCGACTGACACTTTCTAAGGTAGTAAAACATGGGATAAGACCTCCAATACGTTTGGGAATTTCATTACAAAACAATTATATTAAAATATTGTATATTTGTAAAAGGAATATAAAAAAGCCAGGACTTGCCTGACTTCTTCTAGAGTTAATTGGGTTAGCTGAAGATTGAACTTGAGGTTCATCGAAGCGACTTAAGAAAGTTTTAGCTTGATTTTCGAAGCTGAATACTGACTTTAATACGCAAAGAAAATCAAGAATAAAACTAGGCAAGGAGCTGAAGATTGAACTTAAGGTTCATCGAAGCGACTTAACGAAGTTTTAACTTGATTTTCAAAGCGTATTACATCTTCTCTTCCAACTCCACATCTGGATATTTGTCCGCAAACCAGCGGAGGGCGAAGTCGTTTTCAAAGAGGAAGACGGGTTGGTCAAAGCGATCTTTGGCTAGAATGTTGCGGCTTGATGACATGCGTTCATCCAGGTCTTCTGGCTTAATCCAACGGACAGTCTTTTTGCCCATTGGGGTCATGACTACTTCGGCATTGTACTCGCCTTCCATGCGGTGTTTGAAGACCTCAAATTGGAGCTGACCAACTGCCCCCAGCATATACTCGCCCGTCTGGTAGTTCTTATAGAGCTGGATAGCCCCTTCTTGGACCAGTTGCTCGATTCCCTTGTGGAATGATTTTTGTTTCATGACGTTTTTAGCAGACACTTTCATGAAAATTTCAGGTGTGAAGGTCGGTAGTGGCTCGAATTCAAACTTGTTCTTGCCTACGGTCAAGGTATCTCCTACCTGATAAGTCCCTGTATCGTAAACCCCGATAATGTCACCCGCTACTGCATTTTCCACATTCTCACGGGACTCTGCCATGAACTGGGTCACATTTGACAACTTGGCTCCCTTGCCTGTACGAGGCAGGTTGACCGCCATGCCGCGTTCAAATTCGCCTGAAACCACACGGACAAAGGCAATGCGGTCGCGGTGACGAGGGTCCATGTTGGCTTGGATTTTGAAGACAAAGCCTGAAAAATCTTTATTGAGCGGGTCAATAACATCCCCTGTCGTTGTCTTGTGACCATGTGGCTCTGGAGCAAATTCCAAGAAGGTGTCAAGGAAGGTCTGCACACCAAAGTTGGTCAGGGCCGAACCGAAGAAAACAGGTGTCAAATCGCCGTCCAAAATCGCCTGCTCTGAAAATTCATTCCCAGCTTCCGCCAGAAGTTCAATATCATCCAGAACTTGTGCATAAAAGGGGTTAGAACCAAAGAGCTTGTCACCCTCGTCCAAACTTGCAAATCGCTCATCGCTTCTGTAGAGTTCCAAGCGTTTGTTATGGAGGTCATAAAGTCCCTCAAAGGATTTTCCCATACCAATCGGCCAGTTCATCGGATAGCTGGCAATGCCCAAGACTTCCTCCAACTCCTGCAACAAGTCAAGTGGTTCACGGCCATCACGGTCCAACTTGTTGATGAAGGTAAAGACTGGGATGTTGCGGTGCTTAACGACCTCAAAGAGTTTTTTGGTCTGGGCCTCGATACCCTTGGCAGAGTCCACCACCATGACAGCCGCATCCACCGCCATCAAGGTCCGATAAGTGTCTTCTGAGAAGTCCTCGTGTCCTGGCGTATCCAGGATATTGACCCGTTTGCCCGCGTAGTCAAACTGCATGACAGATGACGTCACCGAGATCCCACGCTGCTTCTCGATATCCATCCAGTCGGACTTGGCAAAGTTACCAGTCTTTTTCCCCTTAACCGTCCCAGCCTCACGAATCTCGCCCCCAAAATAGAGCAACTGCTCAGTAATGGTGGTCTTACCCGCGTCCGGGTGAGAGATAATCGCAAAGGTTCGGCGTTTCTTGATTTCTTCTTGTAGTGACATGATCGTTATTCCTTTTTCTTTGGTCCATAGCAGAGCTGACTTCTTCTTTTGCCTACTAAATCAAAAGAGTACAAAAAAAGAGAGCAACTACTGCAACTCTCTTATTATATCGGAAATAATGGAATTTTTCAAACACTTGGAAAGTCAATCTTGGAGTAGGTAAAACCTTTTTTTCCAGTAGACTTGAAAGCCAGCCTGAATAGAACCAATCAAAAAAGATAAAACAAGCGTTAATAAGAAAAAGTTAAACCAGATTACCTGACTATTAACAATCGGCAAGCGAGTTAGAAACCCATAATTTCCCTTTGTCAGCCAGTTAACCACCAGCATGACCAGATGAATCATTGCTGTCTTTGAAAAAAACTCCCATATTGAAAGACTGAATTGGTGTCCTTCTGCCAAGATATAAGACAAACTCATTACTGCTAGGGCATAGTGCCCAACTACATGCGTAAAGAAAGTTAGATGCGGAAAAGGAAAGGGATCGAAGACCGGGTAAATAAAAGCTACTACGGAACCAATGAGACCAAGATAAGAAAAATAGAGTTTCAAATCTCCCTTTCTAGCAAAAAGTAAAAATAAAATGGCTAACCGACAATGATAAAAAGGCAAATTTTCAGATAGAGGAAATTCAGCCCAAACATACCAAGTATATAGACTAATCACTTGAAAAAGTAAAATCGGCCAAAACAAACGCTTAAACCAAGTCTTAGTATAATATCGCTTGGTCAAGTAAAGTAAAATAAAAAGCAGTACTAATAGGCCAAAGTGAGTAAATAACGTTAGATGCGGACCATGTGAAATTTGATTTGTAAAAAACTCATTCATACTCTCTATCCCTAAATCCTTTCTAACAGTTCAAGTTGGGATTAGTATATCAAATTTCATAAATGTTTACAATACTAAAAAACGAAACTCTCTCTCAACTTGAAACTGTCACCAACAGTCTACAAAGTTCAAAAACCCCTTTTCTTCATCAATTCTAGGAATCGTTGCAACCAATCACGCTGCTCCTGCAAATCATCCAAACTATCCACAAATTCAATACATTTTTTAGCCCGTTCAGTATAGGGATAATATTTTTTCACCTGCCTTCGCAATTCTAAAACAACACATTTCAACTCTTCCAGTTGTTTCTGTTCCAACCGACGATGATGTACATAGTCTGTATGCCACTTTTCAAGCATGAACAGTTTCTTATCGACGCTTTCAATAGTCTGAACTTTTTTCAGGTCATCCATACGATTATGTGAACGGAGCCAATCACATAAACTCTTCACACGAGCCTGTTTTCGCTCTAGTTCCGCTATAGCCACTCTTTCCTGTGCTTCTTTTCGTTCAAGAAAGCTTTGATACTCTGCGATTTTATGACAGATTTCCCTATCTTCCGTTTGGGAATCAAGCGAGTTCTTCAAAGCAATTGACTCTTCATCGAATTGTCCATCTAGCCAGGCTAATAAGTCTTGCTTTTTCTGAGCCCATCGCTGCAAGTCGAGTTGTCTTTGTCGCTCTCGCTCTGCCTCTCTTTCTCTCTGTGCAAGTAATTTCTCTCGTTCAAGGGCTTTTTTACGCAATGCAGCAGCAACTCGCTCGTGCAGTTTCCACCTTCTTAGCTTCTTTAAGTAGGCTTCCACATCAAAAACTTGATTCAATTCCGGTCTCAAATAATCATTGACTACATAAAGGATACGTTCAATCTTGTGAAAGGCCAACTGTCGCTCCGCTTGTTTTCCGCTTAAGGCTAGCTTAAATAATTGGTAATCATTCCAAGGATCAAAGCGATTGCCCCTATCTGCCTTAAAATAGCCCTTCTGATAGTATTCATCTAAACTATCCAAGTCCATTATTTCTTTTAGGCTTGAAAAATCAGAGTTGGTTCGCAAACGATACTCTCGCTCTGCCTTTTTCAAACTCTTGGTCAGTTCCTTATTTTGAAATTTTTTGATACAAGAGGAACCGATTGGCGATAGCTTTATGTTACTAAGATCTGTACGAGAAACAGAATAGACTTTCTGCAAGTGAGCCTTTCCACATAAACACTTGCTTTCCATGGTCTTGTCAATTTTTTCTAGCTTTACTCTTGTCCATTCCAGCCTTGCCTCTTCCCAGTTATCCGCTAGACTTAATGAAATGACTATCGTTTGTAAATTTGAATCCTTCATCTCAACCTCTCTTTATATATTATTATGATATATTTTATAAAATGTAGACATATTTTTCAAGGTCTCGAACAAATAAAAATGATTGAACTTCTCCGCATTTTTGCAAAAGAAATTCAATCATATTCTTACTATTCTTCTAATTCTTCCACCACTTTTCCAAGATTCATGGAATTAGAGCCTTTAAAGAGGATTTGATCTTGGCCGCCAAGAACTTCCTTGACTTGTTTGACCAAATCTTCAAATTGGTCCTGCTCTGCATTTTTCCTAAAGAAATAAACTTTTCCAATTGGGAACATCTGACTAGCCAACTGGGCCAGACCTTCAATATCCTGACCGTAGAAAATGACAGTGTCTAGCACATCAGGCGACAGGCTCAGAATCATCTGATTGTGGAGGTCAACGGACTGATGTCCCAGTTCTTTCATATCTGCCAGCACAGCAATTTTCTTACCGCCTTCATTGGCTGGAATGCTGGAGAAGGTTTCCAAAATCAAACGCATAGCGGTTGGGTTGGCGTTGTAGACATCGCTGAGAATATCTGCTCCGTTTGCTGCCTTCTTCCACTCGGTGCGGTTTCGAGTCAAGTTTAGACTGGCTAGGGCTGACTTGATTGCCTCATCTGACACACCCAAGGTCTTGCCCACATAGCTTGCTACCATAGCGTTGGTTGCGTTATACTTGCCCGTTACTGGGAGGAAAATGTCGCCGTCCATAAAATTGACGGTGAAGGTCAGGCTATCTTTTGACTCGACCAGACTAGTCACCTGCAAATCAGCCTGCTCACCGAAACGAATGAGGTCTACATGGCTCGGCAAGAGCTTATCCGCAATCGGATCTGCTGGGAGCAGCAATTTACTTCCCGCTGCCATACCGTCCGCAATCTGCAATTTTCCTTTGGCAATCTCTTCTCGTGAGCCGAAAAATTCCAAATGGGCTTCGCCAAAAAGGGTAATGACAGAAAGGCTTGGCTTAGCAATTTCAGACAGGAGATGGATATCGCCCAGATGATCTTGCCCCATTTCCAAGACCAGTTTTTCTGTATCCTCAGGCATATGGAGGACGGTGTAAGGCAGACCAATTTCGTTGTTGTAGTTGCCTTGTGTCTTGTAAGTCTTGTAAGTCGTCGCCAGAACATCGTGAATCATGTCCTTGGTGGTCGTTTTACCGTTTGAGCCTGTCACAGCAATGACCTCTACCCCTGTTTTCTCTAGGTAGTAGGCCGCTAATTGTTGAAGCGCAGCCAAGCAGTCATCTACTAGGATGTGGGGAACATCAAGGCTGACTTCAGACAGGGTTACTGCGCAGCCATTTTCAAAAGCAACAGGAATAAAGTCATGACCGTCACGCGCTCCCTTGAGGGGAACAAAAAGATCCCCTTCTGTAATCAGGCGACTGTCGAACTCCACCTTGTTAAGGGCTCTATCGGGATAAAGACTAATATTATTTTTTGCGCCCAAGACCTGAGCGACTTCGTGTAGGGTTAATTTCATTGTTTTCTCCAATAAACTAAAGGCTAGTTTCACCCCCACACCGCTTCTCAAAATTTGCATCAACATCTCAGCGCAGTGGTTGATTGGCTTTAATAGTCCAGTGGACTATTAAAGGTTGGAGATAGGATTTGCGAAGCAAATTTCAGCTGTTCGTAATTACACTCCAAATCTGTCCTACCTACTGATGCGATCAGTGTTCGCTTTATTTCCAACCTCAAACTGTCTCCCAGACAGTTTGAGCTGTGCGGGGGTGGGAGTGAAACAGTCTGGGAATAGACTGTTTCAGCTCAACAACTAGAAATAAAAACTTGTTGACGAACTCTTTTTTTGACCAGTCGAGTTCTTTCCCGCTCCCATTATACCACTTTTTATCGAACTTGAGTGAGGACGCCATCTTTCATCTCATATACTTTGTCGCATTTTTCAATCATGCGCTGGTCATGCGTTACCATGATGATGGATTTGTTCCGCTCTTTGGCTTCCTTAGCTAATAACTCAACCACTTCAAAAGCGCGATTACTGTCTAGACTGGCTGTTGGTTCATCAGCTAGAATCAAAGCTGGATCGTTATAAAGTGCACGGGCAATAGCTACACGCTGCCGTTCTCCGCCTGACAAATCCTTAGGGAACTTGTTTTTGAGATGGTCCACACCCAATTCAGATAGGAGCTCGTTTCGCTTGCTCGGATCAGCTTTCTTATTAACCTGATCAACCAAGGTTAATTGTTTTTCGACTGTTAAAAATGGAATCAAATTGGAAGCCTGCAAGACAAAACCAATGTCCTTATAGCGTAATTTGGCACGTTTTTTCTCAGGTAAATCAGAATAGTCCGACTGATTGATTAAAACACGACCCGTTGTCGGTGTTTGTAAACCACCTGCCAAGGTCAAAAATGTTGACTTCCCAGAACCAGATGGTCCAATGATGGCAACAAATTCGCCTTCTTCAATGCTAAAATTTGTTGGTTTAAGAGCCGTAATGGTTTGACTGCCATCTTGGAAGGTCTTACTAATATTTTCAAAAATAAGTGTTTTCATAACAACCTCCTAAGATAGATTTCGTAATGGATCTACCTTAAAGATAGAACCTACAGAGAAACTAGCACCCAATAGGGCAAAGACAACCAGAGCTAAACCGATTGCACTATAGAAGGTCCAGTTATTCTCAAATGGAACAACGCTTGGCAAGACAAGGGATGACAAATAAGTTCCAGCCAATCCAAGGACAGTTCCCGCACTAGCCAGTAGGAAGGTTTGAGCCAGTACAGAACCTGAGATATAGCCATTTGAAAGACCTTGAATTTTCATCAAGCCAAAAATCGGTGATTTCTGTGTTGTCAAAACAAAGATAAAAATACCAATAACAATGGCTGAGATGACAATCAAGAATCCTATCATAAAGCCAAAGGTCATATTTTGTGCCTTATATCCTGGCAGATTTTCAATAAAGTCTGCAATGGCAACTTTTTCCAGCTCATCTGGTAGAGAAGCGACATCGCCACGAACGACAATGGCACTGGCAAGATTACTCGTTGTAGCTTGTAGTTTATCAGCCTGCATCAATTCTGCAAATGCCGTAAAATCCATATAGACAACAGGCGCCACTCCAAAATAAGCATTGTCAGTATAACCTACAATGGTCACTTTTTCGTCAGTGCCCGACAGATAGACTTCATCACCTAGTCCAAAACCTTCTACTTCTGACAAGGTTTTGTCTACAAGGACTTCTCCCGTTTTTTCATACAAACGACCTTCTACAATATTTGGAACGATAAAACTATCTGATTCAACAGCAAAGATGTTTACCTTTTCTTTTTCGTCTGAGGTGGCATTTTCATCCACATAGGCAACTCCAGCTTGTTGGCGAATCAAGGCTTTGTCACCAGCGTCCACCCGGTCAAGCAAGCTCGTATCAATTTTTGATGCTGTAATCAGGCGATTGCTTTCTGAATTAAGCAAGACATAGTCCGCCTGCCATTTATCAACTGCTGTTCTATTTTCCTGCATGAGACCATAAGCCAAACCCGTCAGGAAAAAGACCAGGTAGGAAATCAGGACCAGTAGTCCTAATATTAAACCATAACGCAACTTATTCTGTCGCATTTCTTCAATTGCTAAAAACATCTTACTCCACACTTTCTAAGACATAAAAACTTGTCTCAAACTGCAAGTCTTCCCTCAAAAGAGCTTTGACTTTACATTTTTCTCCCACATAGGCAAGAATCTCTTTCTGCTTCTGCGCTGAAACCGACTCACCAATTCCAATCAACACCTCAAAACGCTGATTGTCCAAGCGACTCTCCACCTGAACAGGCATGGTTTTATTGCCTTCTTGGCTGGCATAGTAGCCCTGCACGCACATATTCACGCAGGCAGCCAAACCAATATTAACTAAACTCACCGGAGTCTCACCCTTTTCCGTCACCCCAAAGGTACGAACCGGTTCGCCATAACCTTGAGAAAGAGCCTGAAACAGACCTTCCCCTTTTACTGTCGTTTGATACATAAATACCTCCACATACTAGAGACAATTCTAATCTTTTTTGCAAACCTTTGCAAGAATGTGGACTAGAAAAAGATTGGAAAATTTTCCAATCTTTTTTCAAATATTTTAAATCAAGTGACTTTCCCGTTTTTCAAACATTTCCTTGGCCAAACGAACAAGCTCTTCAATCAAGTCTGGATAAGCTAGGCCCATATTATCCCAAAGGAGTGGATACATAGACCACTGGGTAAATCCTGGCATGGTGTTGAGCTCATTGAGGAAGATGTCGCCGTCTTCTGTCAGGAAGAAATCACAGCGAGAAAGTCCACAACCACCGATAGCACGGAAGGCCTTGGCAGCATTGTCCCGCATGGTGTCCATGATAGCCTCGTCAATCTTAGCTGGGATTTCCATGGTGATTTTGTTGTCGATGTATTTGGCATCGTAGTCATAAAAAGCAACGTCTTTGACTACTTCACCAGGAAGGGTGGTTTTCACGTCAGCATTTCCCAAAAGACCAACCTCAATCTCACGCGCATTAACACCCTGCTCAACGAGGACACGGCTGTCGTACTTGAATGCCAGATCAAGTGCCTTACGCAAGCCAGCTAAATCCTCAGCTTTAGAGATACCGACACTTGACCCCATATTAGCTGGTTTTACAAAGACCGGATAAGTCAATTTTCCTTCAATCTCTGCAATCTTATCGTCGATATTTTCACCCTCGATAACTGCTACATAAGGTACTTGGGAGATTCCTGCTGATTCAAGAACGCGCTTGGTAGTGATTTTATCCATGGCAACGCTGGAAGACAAGATATTGGTGCCAACATACGGCATACGAAGCACTTCCAAGAAGCCTTGAATCGAGCCATCTTCCCCCATCGGTCCATGAAGGACAGGGAAGACAACCGCATTTTCTTCATAAATATCGCTTGGACGAATTTTTTGCTCTTCAATAATCGTCGCATTGGTCATCAATTTTTCATCAGCAGCTGGTGTTTGAGAAAATTCTTGCGTCTTAATAAAGTCACCTGTCTGTCTAATGAAATAGGTTTTGACAAAAAATTTATCATAATTGATGGCACGCATGACGCTTTCAGCAGACAGAACGGATACTTCACGCTCTGCTGATCGGCCACCATATAGTAAAATTAAAGTTTCTTTTGTCATATACTTTCCTTTTCTAATTCAAAACAACTATAGTTAGTATAGCATATTTTTTATCTGATGGGCGGACCAAGGTCTCCGAAACTATAATTCTGTCCTGTTCTCAATGGCACGAAGGAGGGTGACTTCATCTGCGTATTCAATGTCACTTCCGACTGCCAATCCTCTTGCCAGGCGAGTAACCTTGATACCTGCTGGCTTTAGGACACGTGAGATGTACATGGATGTCGCTTCACCATCTGCTGTTGCATTTGTCGCTACAATGACTTCTGTCACTTCATTTTCCATCAAACGAGTTAGCAAGGTCTTTAAGTTAATATCGTCTGGTCCAATGCCATTCATCGGGGAAATCAAGCCATGCAAGACATGGTAAAGACCGTGGTATTCTTGGATATTTTCCAAGGCTGTCACATCTCGACTGTCTTCTACAATTAAAATGGTCGACTGGTCACGGCTGGTATCTTGACAAATGCCACAAGGGTCCTGGTCTGTCAGATTGCCACAAATGGAACAATAGGTCAAATCTCTCTTAGCTGCCAGGAGATTTTTAGCAAATTCGTTGACCACATCATCTTCCATACCGATGGTATAAAAAGCCAGTCGCGTAGCTGTCTTAATACCGATTCCTGGTAATTTAGAATAACTGTCAATCAATTTAGCTATGGGAGTTGGGTAGAGCATAAGCCTCCTTAATTCATTGGGTAAAGTGAATTGTATAAATTAATAATTTCTGTCACAATAGTCATGCTAGCTGTGGAATTAAAATCTGTCAGATTTGGTAGAACAACTGCTACAGCAATTTTAGGATTAGCACTTGGGGCATAAGCTACGATATTGGTATTTACAGCACTTATAACCTGACCATTTCTATCCGTCGTAAATGTCTCTGCAGTACCTGTTTTGGCACTGATAGACACAGCAGCACCATTACTGATTTGACGCCCGGTATTAAAGCTACCACTTCCATTTGCTACCTGATAAAATCCCTGTTGTAGAATAGCCAAATCCTGTTCTGAGATGGCAACTTTATTGAGTTCTGTACTTGTCTTCTTCTCAATTAACTCACCTAAACCACCTTCTGCGCTATTCCCATAAATCCCCTCCACCAAGTGAGGAGCTACTCTAGTTCCATTATTGGCGATTGTCGCTACATATTGAGCCATCTGCATCGGTGTATAGTTATCAAACTGTCCAAATGCATTCGTAATAAAGTTTGCGGTGGAATATTCTTCTGGTAAGAAACCTGTTGATTCAAGCGGTAAGTCAATTCCTGTTGGAGCACCTAATCCATATTCCGCAAAAGTAGAACGAAGTTTTGTCATCGCATTTGTCAATGCATCTCCATCGTTCAAAAACATATTAGGAGAATAGGTTTGTCCAAGTAAACCAAGCGCAATTTTTACCATATATGCGTTTGAAGAATATTCTAACGCCTGTGTAACATCCAGATTACTACCATAAGCACCATACCAAGATGTTATTGGAGCAGAACCTGCAAAATAAATCGGTTCATCTAATAATACCTGATTTCCTGAGATAATGCCATTCTCCCAACCAGATGAAATAGTTGCACCTTTGACAATAGAACCTGGAGTAAAGACGCTTGTGATGGTCCCAAGAGCATCTTCCGTAATCTCTCCCGTACCTTTTTCATGACTATATCCTGACATTGCAAGAACAGCACCTGTCGTTGGATTCAAAGCTACTGCATAGACTCCTTCAGAATATAGAGCACTTCCCGTAGCAAGCTCACTTTCAAAATATTTTTTCAAAATAGCATTCACACCTTCTTGAAAGGCTAAATCAATAGTTAACTTTATATTGTTCCCCTTTTGACCTTCCTGAATGGTTTCAATACGCTCGATATTTCCATTTCTCCCAAGCTGAATTTCTTTCTGTTCACGTTGCCCTTGTAGAACATCTTCATATTGTTTCTCAAGATAAGCCGTTCCCACACGGTCATTCGGAAAATATCCTTTTGCCAAATATTCTTCAGCATCTTCTGCTGGCAGTCCGGCCTGCTCAGTTGTAACGGTACCGATAATCGAGCTCAAGGAGGTTGGGAGAATGGTACGTTGCCAGTTATTAGTGGTAGAAATCCCTGGTAACTGATCGGCATTAGCAACTATAAGGGCTACTTGTTCGACTGTCAAATCATCTGTCACCAAATTAACCGTTTCGAAATAAGAAGCTCGGTTCATTTGCTTGAACAATTCAATCGCCTTGCTTTCCTCTTCAGAAAATTGCAATTGCTCCTCTGTCAGACTGTCCACTGCATTGTTATAGATTTGAGATTCGCTAAAAAAATTACCGTCTGTATCAAATTTCATATCTCTTGGCAAATTCTCTACGACTTGAGCATATACTTCCGGATCAGCCAAATAATAGTCTGCTCGATCTCTAGGAGTAATCGTTACCGTAGATACCGTGACCCATTTCAATAAGTCATTAGCCAGTTGTTTCATTTCTTGAGCCGTCATTTTATTGGAACGAGTAAAGGATGCTACCTGTTGAATTTCATTCTCCACAAGGGGCTTACCCTTTGCATCATAAATCTGACCACGAACAGCTCCCTTACTAATCACTTTTTTACTGGCAGTTGATAGCTTATTGCTATAAAAATCATGATTAATAATCTGCATATCTGCCAACCTAATGATCAAAACTGTAAATAGAAAAATGACGATTGCAAATAAAATATTTAAACGGAAGGATATAAACTTCCCTTCTTGGTCATGATAATACTTTCTTGTCACACAAAAACCTCATTCTAGAAATTTCCTTCTTATTATACCACAGGAAAAAAATATTTTTTAGACCTAGCTTCCATTTGAGAAATTTTTTCTAGTCTATTAAGCTACCATCCTTTATCCACCACTTACTTCTTGCGACCTTGTCCACAAAGTCCTGGTCATGAGAGATCACCAAGATACTTCCCTGGTATTCCTTCAAAAATCTTTCCAGGGCTTCAATAGCTGTCAGATCTAAAAAATTAGTCGGCTCATCTAAAATCAAGAGATTAGCATCAGTCAATAATACTTTGGCCAAGGAAAGCCGAACACGTTCCCCACCAGATAAATTTGCTACCTTCTGCTGGGCCTTATCATAAGAAAGTCCTAACATACCTAATAAATTGAGAACCGTTACCCTATCTTGAAGCGACGTCGAGCTAGCATTCACAAAGGCTGTTTCCTCTTCATTGAGACTGGTCAAATCCTGGGAGAAATAGGCAATTTTTAATTTTGGATTGTAATAGCCTTCTAATTCTTTTGAAATCAATTTCCGAACAAAACTGGTTTTCCCAGTACCATTTGACCCAACCAAAGCTAGTTTATCCCCAAAAGTCATGCCAAGTTGAGGAAAATCAAATAAATAGGTTTCCTCAATCCAGAGCTGACCAGCCTGCAAACGAAAGAGACTGTGAAGTCCCGTATCCAAGGCACCTTTGGCTTCCATCTTTACCCACCTTTCCTTTCTAGGTTGTTCAACCTTGTCCAAACGCTCTATCCGTTTTTCCAAATGCTTGGCAGTCTTGGCCATAGACTTGGCTTGACTATCATAGGAACCCATCATAGCATTAACCTTCCACTCAGACGATGAAACACCTTTCTTTCTCTTCCCCATCTTCTGAGCCTTTGCCTGACGTTCATGTTGGGCCTTTTTCAGTTGGGCAACTTTTTTCTGATAGGCTTCATAGGCCTCCTGCTGTCCTTCTCGCCTAGCCCGACGACTTTCTACAAACGCCTCGTAATTTCCTAGATAAACCTGAACCTTTCCTTCTTCTAAATGCCAAATGTGACTGGCTATTTGATTGAGAAAATGCCGATCATGACTGACAACCAGTAGACTACCTCGATAGCGTTTGATTTGTTTGATTAGCTTTTCCTGGTGTTCTTGATCCAAATTGGCAGTCGGTTCATCCATGATTAACAACTGTGGTCTTTGGGCAAAAGCCTCTTGAATAGACTTCCAAACCTGTTCCCCACCTGAAAGCGAGCTCCTTTCCTGTAACTGGGGTACATAGGCCCAGTCTGCTTTTACCTCAACCTGACCAGCAAAATCCCTATCCAGTCCTAGTAAGATTTTCAAAAAAGTAGACTTGCCAACACCATTATTTCCAACCAAACCAACCTTTTGACCAGCTTGAAGGCTCAACTGCTGGATTGTAAACAAACTACGTCCCGCAAATTCCTTCTCTAATTGAATACATTTTATCATTTCCATATAGACCTCTTCTCTTCACAAAAAGGGCTTCTATTCTTCAAAAAATGACACAAGAAAAAGCCATGCAAAACATGACCTTTCCCTATGGAAAAAGTCACACGAATACTAAGCCCTTATGAGCAGTCTTATCCCTTGTGTAGTCATTTAGTTTATCTTTTATTACTTCGTTAACTCGCTTTGCCGTACTTCAGTACAGCCTGCAGCTCGTTGCCTAGTACTAAAAGCAAACTAAAAGACTAAATTATCAAATAATTGATTTTCAACAAGTTTTAAGAACGACTAATAAGCAGCTTAATTATTCATGTAACTTCACCTCGTATAATTAGTAATTTTAGTATAACTTAGTTTGTATCAATTGTCAAATCTTGGTCAATGGTGTCGCTGTATCTGGCGAGGTATCATAGACCTGGAAATCCACTCCAACTCCTAAATCAGCCTGCGCCAACTGATTAACCATGGTCATGTGGGCCAATTCCTTGATATTATTTTCCTTTGATAAATGCCCAAGGTAAATCTTTTTAGTCCGATTTCCTAGTGAGCGAATCATGGCATCTGCCCCATCCTCGTTACAAAGGTGCCCCTTATCCGATAAAATCCGTTGCTTTAGGTTCCAAGAATAAGAACCCGCACGCAAGATTTCGACATCATGGTTAGACTCAATCAAATAGGCATCTGCGTTGGCTACAATCCCAGCCATTCGATCGCTGACATAGCCAGTATCCGTCAACATAACAAAGGATTTGTCATCCTTCATAAAGCGATAAAATTGAGGACAGGCCGCATCATGACTGACACCAAATGACTCAATATCTAGGTCACCAAAGGTCTTCATAGCCCCCAATTCAAAGATATGTTTTTGAGCCACATCAATCTTCCCCAACTTGCTCTCCATAGCCTGCCAGGTCAATTCATTAGCATAAATATCCATACCGTATTTACGCGCTAAAACACCGATACCATGGATGTGATCGCTATGTTCATGCGTTACCAGGATAGCATCAATATCCTCAGGCTTTCGGTCAATTTCTGCCAAAAGGCTGGTAATCTTTTTTCCTGATAAACCAGCATCTACCAAGATCTTTTTCTTATCTGTTTCCAAATAGAAACAGTTTCCACTGGATCCTGATGCCAAAATACTGTAGTTAAATCCTTTTCCGATCATATTCTCCTATTCTTCCTCATCCGAATCATCCCACTCTTCCATAGTAATATCCTTACTGTAAGGCAGAACTATCGTAAACGTTGACCCATGACCATACTCACTCTTGGCCCAAATGAATCCCTTGTGTTGCTTGACAATTTCTTTGGCAATGGCCAAACCTAGACCAGTACCACCTTGGGCGCGTGAACGAGCCTTATCTACACGATAGAATCGGTCGAAAATCCTTGGTAAATCAGCCTTTGGAATGCCCAAGCCTTCATCCGAAATTGAAACAATCAACTGACTATCTGTCGTTTTCATACTAAAGGTAATAGTCCCACCGTCAGGTGAATACTTAATGGCATTGTTTAAGATATTATCCAAAACTTGGGTCAGCTTATCTGTATCAATTTCTACCCAGATTGGACTTATTTGATAATCACGAACAATGGTATAAACTTTATCAGAATCAGAATGTTTCATCTGATCAAAACGGTTGAGAATAAAGGTCACAAAGGCTGTAAAGTTAATCAATTCAACATCCATTTCACCGACTTGATTATCAATCCTTGACAAACTTAACAAATCAGTAATCATCCGCATCATGCGGTTGGTCTCATCTAAGGATACCTTAACAAAACTCGGTGCAACAGATTCCGTCAGCGCCCCCTCATCCAGGGCTTCTAAATAGGATTTAACGGAAGTCAATGGCGTACGCAATTCATGGCTGACATTTGAGACAAAGAGTCGACGTTCCCGCTCTTCCTTGGCCTGTTCTGTCATATCGTGTAAGACAACCACCAAGCCTGAAATTAGACCGCTTTCGCTCCGAATGGTTGCAAAATTGGCACGAAGGGTAATAAATTCCTCATTCTCATTCGTATGTTCCAAGACAATCTCAGGGGTCTGAGCTAATAAATCCCGTAAGCTATATCTTTCCGATAAATCTAAAACATCCAAAAGATTAAGCTTCTCTTGCAGTTTATTGGTTAGCCCTAATTGTTTCTGAGCCATATCATTAACCATGATAATTCGACCAATCCTGTCCGTAGCGATTACCCCATCACTCATATAAGAAAGAATGGAAGTTAGACGTGTCTTTTCTTGCTCCAAACTATCATGTGTCAAGCGAATGACCTCGGACAAATCATTAAGAGAATTAGCCATGTCAGTGATTTCTGGACTCCCCCGCATGTCTAAAACATCTGTATAATTCCCTTCAATCAAGGCTTTGACTTTTTGATTGAGCTGCTTGATTTGTCGTGTATCCCGATAATTCTCAATCAAAAGAATAGAAAGTGCAATCACAAAACCAACTAATATGACTGCAAACCAAAACTCTACTGTAGTTATTAAATAACGTAATTGATTAATCATTGCCTTTAATATAATAACCAACACCACGACGTGTCAAAATATATTCCGGACGACTTGGTGTGTCTTCAATCTTCTCCCTCAAGCGACGAACTGTCACGTCAACTGTTCGAACATCTCCAAAGTAATCATATCCCCAAACTGTTTCCAATAGATGCTCTCGCGTCATCACCTGACCTAAATGCTGTGCAAGATGGTGCAACAACTCAAATTCACGATGAGTTAACTCTAACTCCTTACCATGCTTCTTAGCAACAAATGCATCCGGCAAGATAGTCAAATCACCAATTACTAAATCTGGGGTTCCTGAGCTATCAATAGCCATCTGCGTTTCAGACAGTTCACTACGACGCAATAAGGCCTTCACACGGGCCTGCAATTCACGGTTCGAAAACGGCTTGGTCACATAATCATCTGCACCAATCTCAAGTCCGATAACCTTGTCAAACTCACTGTCCTTTGCAGAAAGCATCAAAATCGGAACATTACTTGTTTTACGAATAATTCGTGCTACTTCTAAACCATCTAATTCTGGCAACATCAAATCCAAAATCACAATATCTGGAAATTCAGCTTCAAATACCTCTAATGCTTCACGTCCATCAAAAGCAGTCACTACTTCATAACCTTCGCGGGTCATATTAAATTTAATAATATCTGAGATAGGTTTCTCATCATCTACAATTAATATTTTCTTCATTATTTAAAAAACCTCTTTTTTATTTCTTCTATTATAACAAACTTGCTTCAAAAATTCATGATTAAGAATCAATTAACACGGTCGTGTCAGAAAATATAACACAACTAATATTAAATTGTCAGAATTTACTTGACTTTCTTAATTCTCAATGCTACTATATTCATACATTAGAATACTTTACACAAGGAGAACATTATGGCTTTAGTAGAATTTAAAAATGTTAACAAATACTACGGTGACTACCACGCCCTTCGCAATATTAACTTGGAATTTGAACCTGGACAGGTTGTCGTTCTCCTCGGACCTTCGGGTTCTGGCAAATCCACCCTCATTCGTACAATCAATGGTTTAGAATCAATTGATAATGGTAGCTTAGTGGTCAATGGTCATGATATTTCTTCTACTTCAATCAAAGAATTGGTTGCACTCCGCAAGGAAGTCGGAATGGTTTTCCAGCACTTCAACCTTTATCCACACAAGACTGTGTTAGAAAACGTTACTTTAGCACCTATTAAAGTTCTAGGCATCGATAAAACAACCGCCGAGAAAACCGCAAAAAAATACCTTGAGTTCGTTAACTTGTGGGATAGAAAAGACTCTTACCCAGCTATGCTTTCTGGTGGTCAAAAGCAACGTGTTGCTATCGCTCGCGGATTGGCTATGCACCCAGAATTGCTCTTATTTGACGAACCAACTTCTGCCCTAGACCCAGAAACTATCGGTGATGTACTTGCAGTTATGCAAAAATTGGCACGTGACGGAATGAACATGATTGTCGTGACTCATGAAATGGGATTTGCCCGCGAAGTAGCCGATCGCATCATCTTCATGGCTGAGGGAGAAGTACTGGTTGACACAACCGATGTCAATGGCTTCTTTGATAATCCAACTGAACCACGTGCCCAACAATTCCTCAGTAAGATTATCAACCACGAATCAGATAAGGTCAAACTCTAGGAGGTAGCTTATGTCAGATAAAAAAGTAAATCTATTTTTAGCCGTCAGGCTTGCAATTATCAGCCTACTGACTTTATTTTTCATCAATATTGACCAATCAGTTGTACAAACTGAAACACCTACAGCCATTAGCAATAGCGATCAGGTACAAGCTATCATCGATAGAGGCATTCTCCGTGTTGGAGTAAAACAGGACGTCCCAAACTTTGGTTACAAGAATCCTGATACAGGTGAGTTTGAAGGTATGGAAATCGACATTGCTCGCAAAATTGCAGATGAATTAGGTGTAGATATCGAATTTACACCCGTTACAGCGCAAACCCGAGGACCGCTCTTAGATAACGGTCAAGTGGATATGGTCATTGCAACCTTCACCATAACCGAAGAACGTAAATTGCTCTACAATTTCACAACTCCATACTACACTGATGCTGTCGGATTTTTGGTTAATAAGGATAGCGGAATCAAAACATTTACTGACCTAGACGGCAAGACAATTGGTGTAGCTCAGGGTTCTATTACACGTACCCTCATCTCTGAACTAGCAGACAAGCACGGAATTACTGTGAGTTTTGCTGAGTTAGGTTCATACCCTGAACTCTCAGTCTCACTACGCGCTCACAGAACCGATGCCTTCTCAGTCGACCAGTCCATTCTTTCAGGTTACATCGGTTCACAATCAGAACTAATGGATTTTAGCTTCTCTGCCTCAGACTATGGAATTGTTACTAAATTATCTAACAAAGACCTTAACAACTACTTAAACAGCCTTGTCGAAGAATGGACAGCCGACGGCAGTCTTCAAGCTATCTATGATGCCAACGGCCTTACTCCAGTAACAGAAACTGATGAATAGAAAGGTGAAACAATATGACAGTTTTGACAACTAGTCCTTATGCTTGGGAGAATTGGGTTAGTTACTTCAATGATTTTCCAACCTTTTTCCAAGGATTTCTCTTTACTCTAGCTATTTCTATCGGTGCCTTTATCATGGCTATGCTGCTGGGAATTGTCTTTGGTAGTCTCTCTTCAAGCAAAAATAATGCTTTGAAAATTCTTGCCCGAATCTATGTCGAGTACTATCAGAATACACCACTTTTGGTTCAGTTCATGATCGTATATTATGGGCTGCCTCTGATTTCCAACTATGTCCTTATGCCATCCATTTACTGGACTGCTGTTATCTGTGTAGGACTCTATCACGGTGCCTATATCGCAGAGGTCATTCGTGCAGGGATTGAGGCGGTGCCGACTGGCCAGACTGAAGCCGCACTCTCACAAGGCTTTACCCAGTCTGAAACCATGCGAATCATCATCTTGCCACAGGCAATTCCAACCATTCTGCCACCTTTGACCAACCAAGTGGTAAACTTGATTAAGAATACGGCAACAGTTGCCATCATCTCAGGTGCCGACATTATGTTCATGACCAAGTCTTGGTCTGCTATGAACGCTAACTATATTCCAGCCTTTGCAGGTGCTGCCTTCCTCTATTTCTGTATGTGTTTCCCAGTTGCAAGCTGGGGCCGTCGTATCGAAGAGAAAAACAAGGCTACCTTTTCACACTAAGGAGGTTGAACAATGAATTATGTTTTAGAATTACTCAAGCCTTCAACCTTCCAACTCTTGTGGAGTGGTTTGAAGTTAACCCTTTATATCTCTAGTATTTCGGTGGTTCTTTCAGTTCTCTTCGGAATGATTTTAGCCATCATGCGCAATGGAAAAAATCCAATTTTCAAGTGGATTGCAACCATCTATATCGAGTTTGTGCGCAACGTGCCAAACTTGCTCTGGATTTTCACCGTTTTCTTAGTCTTCCAAATGAAGTCAACGCCTGCTGGTATTACTGCCTTTACTATTTTTACCACGGCAGCCATGGCCGAGATTATCCGTGGTGGTCTAAACGCCATCGGACCGGGCCAGACCGAAGCTGGTTTATCACAGGGTTTTACCCCAGTACAAATCATGATTTATATTATCATGCCTCAGGCCATTCGTAAGATGTTGCCCGCCATCATCTCGCAGATTGTGACGGTCATCAAGGATACCAGTTTCCTCTACTCCGTTATCGCCTTGCAAGAGCTTTTCGGTGCCAGCCAAATCCTAATGGGACGCCATTTTGAAGCTGAACAAGTTTTTGCACTCTATCTCATGGTAGCCTTGATTTACTTTAGCATCAACTTCGCCATCTCAAGCCTGTCACGTTATGTGGCTAGGTCTTGGGCGAGCAGTATTGAATAATACTCTTCGAAAATCAAACTCAGCCGTTGTTGACTTGATTTGATGAGTGAAAAGGTCCAGTGGAGCTTTTCAGCCTACTACTTGAAAGTGCGAAAGTAGTAGAGTGCTATCTGCTCTTGGAGAAACGAACTTTGTTCGCCTTATCTCCAACCTCCAAAGGTTCCCCGAACCTTTTTGTAGCGAACTTTGTTCGCCTTATCTCCAACCTCCAAAGGTTCCCCGAACCTTTTTGTAGCGAACTTTGTTCGCCTTATCTCCAACCTCCAAAGGTTCCCCGAACCTTTTGAGCTAGCCTGATTTTGATTTTCATTGAGTACTACCAAACCTCCCAGCCAATCGGTTGGGATTTTTTTCTGCCAAAAAAGAAGCCCTTTCGGACTTCTTACTTTATTTATTCAGCTTCAGCTGGACGTGACTTACGGGCAATATCTGCTAGGATATGGTCCACAAATTCTGATACAGACTGAGTTTGTGTTGCCTTGCTTCCGTAACGACGAACGTTGACAGCATTGTCTTCCATTTCCTTGTCACCGACGATGAGTTGGTATGGAATCTTGCTAGTCTGGCTCTGACGGATCTTGTATTGCATCTTCTCGTTCCGCTCATCCACGTGTACGCGAACGCCACGGTCTTGCAATTCCTTAGCAACCTTCCAAGCGTAATCCAAGTGAGCTTCCACAGAGATTGGAATCATAGTCACTTGGGTTGGAGCCAACCAAGTTGGGAAGGCACCCTTGTAGGTTTCAATCAAGATAGCCGTGAAGCGTTCCATGGTCGAAATAACACCACGGTGAATCATGACTGGGCGGTGTTCTTCACCGTCAGCACCGATATAAGTCAAACCAAAGCGTTCTGGCAAGAGGAAGTCTAACTGAATAGTTGACAAGGTTTCTTCGTTACCAAGGGCAGTTTTCACCTGAATATCCAATTTCGGACCGTAGAAGGCTGCTTCACCCTCAGCTTCAAAATAGTCCACACCCATTTCATCCATGGCACCCTTCAACATACGCTGAGCATTTTCCCACATCTCATCGTTATCGTAGTACTTCTCTTTGTCCTCTGGGTCACGATAAGACAGACGGAAACGATAGTCGTTTAGGTTGAAATCTGCGTACACATCGATAATCAACTGGAGAGCTTTTTTGAACTCTTCTTGGATTTGTTCAGGTGTGACAAAGATATGACCGTCGTTAAGAGTCATCTCACGTACACGTTGCAAACCAGTAAGAGCACCAGATTTTTCATAGCGGTGCATCATACCAAGCTCAGCGATACGTACTGGCAATTCACGGTAAGAACGCACATGGTTTTTGTAAACTTGAATGTGGTGCGGACAGTTCATCGGACGAAGAACAAACTCCTCACCGTCGCCCATATCCATAGTTGGGAACATGTCTTCTGAATAATGCTCCCAGTGACCCGAAGTCTTATAGAGTTCAACAGAAGCCAACGGTGGCGTATATACGTGCTGGTAGCCTGAAGCCAATTCCTTGTCTGTGATGTAACGCTCCAAGGTACGACGGATAGTCGCCCCATTTGGCAACCAGAATGGCAAACCTTGACCAACTTCTTGACTAATCATGAAGAGTTCCAATTCCTTACCAAGTTTACGGTGGTCACGTTCTTTGGCTTCCTCACGCATTTGAAGGTAAGCCTTGAGATCTTTCTTGTCAAACCAAGCTGTACCATAAACACGTTGCATCATTGGATTTTCGCTCTTACCACGCCAGTATGCACCAGCCACATTGAGCAATTCAAAAATCTGGATACGGCCTGTTGACGGAACGTGTGGCCCACGGCAGAGGTCAACGTATTCGCCCTGTGTATAAATGGTCAAACCGCCTTCGTCATCAGAATGTTCCTGAATCAATTCCAACTTGTAGGGATCATTTTTGAAAATCTCAAGAGCTTCTTCCTTGGTCACCTCACGGCGTTCTGAAGGGAAGTTTTCCTTGACAATCTTCATCATTTCTTCCTGAATACGTGGCAGGTCTTCATTTGAAATCTGACCTGCTGCATTGTCCGTATCATAGTAGAAACCATCCTGAATAGCAGGACCAACCCCCAACTTGATATCTGGGAAGAGACGACGAGCCGCCTGGGCAAACAAGTGAGCTGCCGAGTGACGCAAGATGTCTAAGGCATCCTCATGGTCAGGTGTTACGATTTCAAGCGTGCCGTCCTCTTCAATGGCACGAGTAGTATCAATCAATTTACCATTGAACTTACCTGCAAGAGCCTTTTTCGCCAAAGACTTGCTGATGCTCTCAGCAATTTCAAAAGTAGTTACGCCAGCCTGGTACTCACGAACAGCACCATCTGGGAAAGTGATTTTAATCATGTTTATCTCCTTTTTATTTATTTTTTAATCCCCAATAACTCTTCTTTCTGAGTTAAAAAGGTTTCCATTTCTTTTTGAATATCAATATCCAAGCGGTCAGCCAGTTCAATCAACCACCAGATATTTTCAGCCATTTTATGCTCCAAGCTATAGGGCGTTTCGTCATAGTAACGACCCTGCTTGGTCATAATTAGACGGTTCATATTGCCAATATCATTGGTCAAAGCCAAGAGGTCTTCCTCAATAGACCACTCTTTGTCGTGGTGCTTGACCTCCAACTCTCTGTAAGCCTTGCGAATGGCTAGGCAACGGTCAATCGTTTCTTGTGGAATGCTAGTCAACTTCATCTCCTTATTTTGTCAAAAAAGAAAACACGACGCCCTCACAAAAGGACGTCGTAACGTGGTTCCACCTTCATTCGCAGTCACGCTAAAAAGCCTGACTACCTCAGATTGGCGATAAGGGAACCACCCTTTTATGTTTGCATAAAATCCTACCGAGTAGTGTCAATCCTATCCTCTATGTGCTTGCACCCACCGCACACTCTCTCAAAGATTTCCTAGAATTGATAAGTCTCTAGAGGCTATTATAACAAGGATTTTCTGATTTTTCAAGGATTTTTCTTCATTTTCTTTCTTAAGGAAAATAGCAGAGCTCCTAACCCGTTTCCCATGATAACACAAAGGGTATAAGCAATCTGGTAAAGAACTATCCACTCTTGAAAGAAAAAAATAGTTACAGGATAAAGCAGAAAGACTAGTATCAAAAGCCAAATAGAAAAGCCCTTGAACAGTCCGTAAACTAGTCCCAAAAAAAATAATGCTACCGGAGTGTATATTAGAATATTTCCAACAACAAGACCCTTAGAAACTATAGTATCACTGACTAAATGAAATGCTATCAAATACATTCCTGCATACATGAATAAAATCACCATTATTGCTGGAATGAAGACTTTCCAACTAGATTTCTGTCTCTTTTCCATTTTCAACACCTAACTAATCAAAGAAATTTCGTATAGAACGAACTTGCTGAACAGATTTTTTAAGTATTTTTACAGTGGTATCAGTTGATTGAACCATAACTTTTTGAGGTAGATAGATAGCTTCTTTTAACAACACCTCTGCAACGCTATCTTGAATAGTATGTTCCTTACGAAAATCATAAGAAATTTTCAAATCCAGATAGTACTCGTACACACGTCGACCAAAGTTTGTAGATGAAATCTCATATAATTTTTTCTCTAACACATGGGCATTCATTGGTGGCGTCGCAACAATAGCCTCAACCACTGCGTCTGCTAGTTCCTGCTCACGTACAAAGAGGGTTCCAAACATCTTATCCGTAACGACATTTTTCAGGTAGGGATTGGCATGAGCCAAAATAGGGGTGCCTGAAGCCAAACTTTCTAAAAATGTAAGTCCTTGCGTTTCACTGGTTGATGCTGAAATGAAGAAATCCGCAGCCTTGTAATAGAGGGCTGTATCGCTCGGTGCAATCATCCCTGTTAATTGAACATTAGACGAGAGATCGAGTTCAGAAATCATTGACTGCAATTCAACTGCATAGGGGCCGCCACCAACGATGACCAATTTTACTTTTGGATTTTCCGAAAGGATTTTTGGCATAGCTTTGACAATTGCCTGAATGTTCTTTTCATGAGAAATACGCGAGAGACTGAGCAACATGGTTTCATCTGATTCGATACCTAACTGTTTCCGAAGTTCTGCAATATCCTCTTCTGAAATTTCCGGACGATCAAACTTAGCTAAATCAATTCCTGTAGGAATAACACGCTTTGAAATCGGGATATCGTAACCAGTTAATAAATCCTCAACTATCTCACTAGGACAAATAACCCCATCCAAATCTCGAAAAAATGCACGTACAAAATATTTAATCATACTTGGACGAATAATCCGCCCTTTTGCAATATAATGCACATAGTCTTCATACTGAGTATGATAGGTATGTACGACTGGAATACCCAATTCTCTCGCCACCATCTTACCCAATATGCCCAAGGCAAACTCTGTATGAGTATGAATGATATCCAACTTGTAACGACTAGCAATTTTTATTGCATCTGTAAAGCCTGCATAGGCTACTCGCCGATCCTTGAATGCAAAAAATGGAACACTGGGAATTCGAATGATATCCCAATCTTCATAACGATTCACATCCTCATCTGTCGTTGTAAAAATAAAAACAGTATGTCCAAGTTTTTCCAACTCTGTTTTTAAAGTTCGTATGGAGGTAGCTACCCCCGACACTTGTGGAAAATAAGTATCTGTAAATAATCCAATCCGCATCTACATCTCCATTATCGTTCTAGAATTTGCTGCTAGTAATCACTCCATTTTTTATCGTTCCTATTTGGAGCAATCTAATCCCACAAATGACGTTGTCAACTACTTTTGTAGTTTGTACTGCTCCCGATAAAACCTTAACCAGCGGTCCAGCATCACTTCTGGTGAATACTGTTCTGAAATCTGTCTCGATTTTTCTCTCAGTTCCTGCACAAAATCACTATTCTGACTCAATTCCTTTACCTGATCTTTCATCTGATGTATATCTTTTACAGGCAAATAGTATCCATCAAGAATAACCTTATACAACTCAATATCTCTCAGCATGATAGCTGTCCCACAACTAGCTGCCTCTAGAATAGTCATTGGGAATAGTTCGCTATAGCTTGGCAAGAAAAAGATATCAGCTGCACCATATAAGCTTCTCATTTCCTCAGCCTCAATAATACCTGTGAAAATCAGATTCTTTGGAGGATTACTCATCAATTTTCTATATTCAGCATGACCTTCCGTGATACTGCCAAAAGAAAATCCACCAGCCCAGATAAAAGTGATTTCAGGCAATAAAGTAGCCAACTGAGCAAAGTCATCAATCCCTTTTCGCTTTTGAACTTGACCTGCTCCCATTACAACAAAATCATTCGGGCCGATTCCATATTTCGACCGTACCTTCTTTTTCTCATCGTCTGAAACAGGATACCACTTTTCTCTATTGACAAAATTTGGTAAAAAAGTAATTTTCTCTCGTGAGATACCATGTTCCACTAGGTCATCGATGAAAGTCGGATTAACCACCACCAAGGAATCCATTCTGTTATAAAAACTAGTCACATATTTAGCAACAAGTGGTTCAAATAATTTGGGAATTTGAAGACTTCCCTGCAATGTTTCTGGCAAAAAGTGAACATAGCCAACTTTTCTACCAACTCGTTTTTTGAAAAATGTAGTCAAGTAAAATAAGGGGTCAATAGTATGATAATGGGTTATATCAGCTTTAGCAAACAGTTCTTCCTGAATACTAAGCTCCCCAGTACCTTTTTCACGTAACAGATGCATTAACTCACGGTAAGCACCCGATACTCCTTGACCTTTCACTTTTTCGCTTGAACTAAGCATATTGATTACAAGTTTCTCTGTTGTCATACAACTATTATACACTACTTTACCTAATATTGAAATAATCGTACTAATTCTGTTTGTGATAATTGAGCATTAAAGCAACTCATTAAGGTTATTGCATGATTATTTTGTACTACATTAACAAAAAGAGTCGAACCTTTCGATTCGAACTCTTGAACTATTATTTGGTTGACTTACGTTGCTTAATCCCATGATTCAAGATAACCTCTCGATTATCTAATTCTTCCTTGTGCATAATCTTGGTCAGCATACGCATTGCAATTGCACCGATGTCATACAATGGCTGATTAATCGAGGTCAGGTTTGGACGAGTGTACTTGGTCACAAGTGAATCATCGCTAGTGATAATTTCAAACTCCTCTGGTACCTTGATACCCTTGTCAGAAATACCATTGAGTAAACCTGCTGCAATCTCATCCTCTACCACATAGGCCGCCGTTGCTCCGGCATTCAACACACGTTCTGCTAAGGCATAACCTTCTTCATACTTGTATTTTGATTCAAAGACAAGCCCTTCATTAAATTCAATACCATTGTCTTTCAATCCTTGCTTATAACCTGCAAATCGCACCTTACCATTGATATCATCCACTAGTGGACCTGATACAAATGCAATCTTTTTATTATGCTTAGCAAGAAGATTGATAGCATCTGCACTAGCTACTGCATAGTCAATATTTACACTCGGTAATTGTTTTTCCAAGTCTACAGTACCAGCTAAGACAATCGGTGTACGAGAGCGCGAAAACTCTGCGCGAATCTTATCTGTCAAATGGTAGCCCATGAAAATGATACCATCTACCTGCTTAGAAAAGAGCGTATTGACTACGTTGATCTCCTTCTCATCGTTCTCATCACTATTGGCAAGGACAATATTGTATTTATACATATCTGCAATATCGTCAATCCCTTTAGCTAAAGTAGCAAAGTAAGCATTAGCAATGTTTGGAATCACAACCCCCACAGTAGTCGTCTTCTTGCTGGCCAACCCTCGGGCAACAGCATTTGGACGATAATCCAAACGATCAATAACTTCTAATACTTTTTTGCGAGTATTTTCCTTTACGTTCTTATTACCATTTACAACACGCGAAACTGTTGCCATCGATACTCCAGCTTCGCGAGCAACATCATAAATCGTCACCGTATCGTCAGTATTTAACATACCTGTTACTTCCTTTCAATATTATTCTATTTCTATGAAAATTACGCTTTCACTCCATTATAGTTTATCACTTTTTGAAACCACTTTCAAGAGAAAACGGCGATTTTTTTGATAATACTTGCAATTTTTTTCATTTTTTGAAACAATAGTCTATATAATAAACGAAAATTTCATAATGATTATCAATTAATATAGGAAGGTATACCTTATGTCCAAACTAAATCAAGTCAAATCCTATCTCGAAGCCAAGAAACTGGACTTGGCTATTTTCTCCGACCCTATTAGCATCTACTACCTGACAGGTTTTCATAGCGATCCGCATGAACGACACATGATGCTCTTTGTCATGCCTGACTATGATTCCCTCCTCTTCCTTCCAGCCTTGGATGTGGAACGTGCGGTAGCAACCGTTGACTTCCCAGTGGCTGGCTATATGGATTCTGAAAACCCTTGGAAGATTATCAAGAGTAAACTACCACAGAAACCATTCTCTGCTATCGGTGCTGAGTTTGACAATCTCAACCTAACCCGCTACCACGGTTTGCAGTCCATTTTTGACCAACCTTTCTCTGATTTGACACCACTAATCAACACCATGAAGTTGATTAAGTCCCGTGATGAGATTGACAAGATGCTGATTGCCGGTGAGTTTGCGGACAAGGCCATGCAGGTCGGCTTTGACAATATCTCCCTTAATGTGACCGAAACAGATATTATCGCTCAGATTGAGTTTGAAATGAAAAAGCAAGGCATTTCCAAGATGAGTTTCGATACCATGGTCTTGACAGGTAACAATGCTGCAAACCCTCACGGTATCCCAGGAACAAACCGCATCGAAAACGATGCTCTGCTATTGTTCGACCTAGGCGTCGAAACCTTGGGCTACACCTCTGATATGACGAGAACTGTCGCTGTCGGTCAACCTGATCAGTTTAAAAAGGATATTTACAACCTGACTCTTGAAGCCCACATGGCCGCAGTCAATATGATTAAGCCAGGTGTGACTGCTGGAGAGATTGACTACGCTGCTCGTTCGGTCATTGAAAAGGCGGGTTATGGTGAGTATTTCAACCACCGGCTTGGGCATGGTCTGGGCATGAGTGTCCATGAGTTTCCGTCAATTATGGAGGGCAATGACCTGGTTATCGAGGAAGGCATGTGCTTCTCTGTTGAGCCTGGTATCTATATTCCTGGCAAGGTCGGTGTACGCATTGAAGACTGTGGCTATGTGACTAAAAACGGCTTTGAAGTCTTTACAAAGATGCCGAAAGAACTTTTGTATTTTGAAGGATAAAAAACAAGCCTCCTACAAATCTGTAGGAGGTTATTTTGTCTAAAAATTTCGACCGTTTTTGCCGTAGCCGTATTTTTCTATAAAGTCCTGACGGAATTCGAGCAGGTTATCGTCCATGATAGCCTGACGAACATTTTTCATAAGGTTAATTAGGAAGAAGAGGTTGTGGTAGCTGGTCAAGCGGATACCAAAGGTTTCATCTGCCTTGAGCAAGTGACGGAGATAGGCACGGGTATAGTTTTTACATGTGTAGCAATCACATTCTGGATCAAGCGGGGTAAAGTCTTCTGCAAATTGGGCATTTTTTACCACCAAGCGACCTTGACTAGTCATGCAGGTGCCGTTACGAGCGATGCGGGTTGGCAAAACACAGTCAAACATATCCACGCCACGGATGACGGCATCAATCAAACTATCTGGCGCCCCTACTCCCATGAGGTAGCGTGGCTTGTTCTCAGGCAACAATGGTGTTGTGAAGTCCAGTACGGCATTCATTTCATCGTGGGTCTCACCAACAGCTAGACCACCGATAGAATAACCTGGGAAATCCATGCTGACCAGGTCTTGAGCAGACTGACGACGGAGGTCTTCAAAACCAGCCCCTTGCACGATTCCAAATAAGCCTTGGTCATGCGGACGTCGGTGAGCCTTGAGACCACGTTCTGCCCAACGGCTGGTTCTTTCGATGGATTTTTTCACATAATCATAAGGCTGGTAAAACTGTGGACACTCATCAAAGCTCATCATGATGTCTGAGCCTAGATTGTTCTGAATGGAAATAGCCTTTTCAGGTGACAGGAACATCTTGCTGCCGTTGAGGTGGTTCTTGAAGGTCACCCCTTCTTCTGAGATATTGCGGCTATCCGCCAAGGAATAAACTTGGAAACCACCTGAATCGGTCAAAATTGGCTGGTCCCAGTTCATAAACTTGTGCAAGCCACCTGCTCGAGCAATTAACTCATCGCCTGGACGAAGCCAGAGGTGATAGGTGTTGGATAGGATAATGCCTGAGCCCATTTCCTTCAACTCTTCTGGCGACATGGTCTTAACCGTTGCCTGTGTCCCTACAGGCATAAACATAGGGGTCGGGAAGGTCCCGTGGGGTGTGATAATCTCCCCTAAACGAGCACCTGTGTGCTTTTCTTTCTTAATCAAGCGGTACTTGATTGGAACATCTGTCATAGTTACCTCCAACTAGGAAAAACAGTCCTAGGAATTTAATCTTGTATAGCTAATCGGTCAGCTTTACAAAAAACAACCAATTGCCACAGCATCTTCCAGTCTATCAAAAAAAAACTTTCTTGTCACTTAGAATTATGTTACAATGTTTTGGTAAGGAGATTATGTAGATGTTTACAATTTATAGTATACGTGAAAAAGCTCGCCAAACATTAAATGAAACAAGTGGTATCTATCAACTTGTGGCCATCCCTGTTTTCATTTCCCTTGGCCTACAATTATTTACTTCTGCTAGAAACAATGCAGCAAGTTTAGCCGACCTCACACCTGAACAAGTTCTCAACCCTAATTATCTGGTCTCAAGCTCACTATTCCATATCCTCTCCGGTCTGCTACTTGGTCTGTTGTCTCTCTCTGCACTGTTGACCCTATTCAATCTTGTAAAAACGTCAAAGAAGACCAGTAGTTATAAAGATATTTTTTCTGTCTTTAATCATCCTCGATTCAGCAAAATTCTTTTGACCTACCTTCTTAAGAACTTCCTATTGTTTCTATGGGGAATGCTCTTCTATTTTGGTCTAGCAATGCTTATCTCTAGTCTAGGAATCGTAATCGCTTTTATTATTGCCTCTAGTCTAACAGAACCAAATAGCCTACCACAAGACGTCCTAGCAATGCTGTCATTAACATTTTTAGTTGGTGTCGTTTGTTCCATTGTCGGATTTGCTATCTATATCCCCCAGTATTATGCTTACTCTCAAGTAGAGTGTATTCTGTTTGAGCAATTAGAACGTGAGGAATATATGAGTGCCTACTCTATCATCAAATCGAGTCGAAAATTGATGAGAGGCTATAAATTCAAGCGTTTCTTGCTGGATTTTTCTTTTCTAGCTTGGTTTATCCTCGTCATCATAACCTTTGGTTTGGCAGGATTTTACGTCTATCCGTATTACTATTCTAGTCAGATTCATTTTTATGAAGCGATTTTGGAAGACCAAGCAGAAAAATTATATTCATTATAGGTCGATGAAAAATCGGCCTTTTTTCATCAAAATCTTCATACTTATTTGATTATTTACCGAATATTTCCTAATTCTTTTCATTTTTGTCGATAATTAAAAAAAAGAAAATGTAAATTACTAGAAATATTTAACGTCTTATGTTATACTATTAATTGGGGGTGGCGACATTCTCTTGTTACAAGAAATGGGTGCTGAAACAGGTTCCTTCCTTTCTATTTTATTTACGCCATGTGTAGTAGCTTGTTTCAACTCCGCCATTCCCTTTTACCCCTTAGAGTAGTCCATTACCTTGTGTATTGGGCTGCTTTTTTGTACTATATGCTTATTTTTCAATAGATACTATAGTGGACTGGATTAGAATCAAAATATTTCTAATTTGATAAAATTGAGAACTATAAAGCCATTTGAGTGCAGGCTACTGACACTATCACACAAAGTTATCCTTTCCTAAAGCAATCTTTTAAAATTTTAATCTTGAAAGCTAATCAATCACACAGAAAGAAAAGAATACCGTTCAAAAATCGAGATCAGACCTTGTTGGCTTGATTAGATCAATGAAAAACTAGTGTGGAGTTGTTCGGTCTGTTCACTTGAAATATGAAGAAACATATGCTATCTGTTTCTACGTCGCCTAAACTGATTTTGATTTTCATTGAGTATAATGACCATAAAAAAAAGCTGGTCTTCAAGAAGACCAGACTCATTTTTTGATATATCTTATACATTTTGAAGGATTACCAACCAAATTCTTCATAGAAGATTTGTGTTTTTGGCACTCCATTTTTTGCCAAGGCCTTGATCCAGTGACGAGCCATAACTGGCGGGCCTGACACTAAGACTGTCAATTCATCAAAGTCATTTGGCAAGGCAGATAAGACTTCTGCTTCTTCAAAAGCACCAATTTTACGGACAGCTTTAAAATTATTTCTTTCTGATTCCCAGAAGTTAAATTTTTCGCCATAGATCAAGGCTGCCTCTGTAGTGGCACCATGGAAAACAGTCATGTCAATTTCTGGGAATTGATCAATCACGGATAGTAATGGCGTAATTCCAATACCACCTGAAATCATGATGATATGCTTAGGCGCTTGATCCTCTACGACAGTTTGAAACATTCCGTAGCCTCCATCAACTCGAACACGAGCTGGAGCTGCAACAGTTTGTAAGGTACGAGTAAAGTCCCCATCTCCACGAATAGCTAATGTAATCTGATCCCTGTCATCAGGGGCATTGACAATAGAGAAAGGATGGGGCTCAGCTAAACCTTTTGCACCTGGGAAAGAGATAAAGACGAAGTCTCCCGCTCTCATTTTAGAAGCCTTGCCTTTTGGTAGCTGAATCTGTAACTCACGGATATTTTCAGCAATCTCTTGATTTGCAACCAATTTGGCCATATACCCTTTTGCATTTGGATTGAATTTGGCCCAGAGATATGACAGGAATACAAAACCAGAAGCTAAGTAGAAGACCGTCATAAAGCTAGTATTTGCACGGATATAATCAATCAACTGGACATGGACAAAAATCAAGAATGTTGCCAACAAGTTCAAACGATGGAGCCATACAGATACTTCGTGTTTAAAGGTTGTTTCCAGTTTGCGTTTTAGGTTAGCGAGGAAACGAATTCTAGATGTTAACCAGCCCGCCATGAAGACCATTGAATAAATGGCTAAGGACAGGAAGATGAGAAAGGCGATATTACCAGTTTGTTGAATCAAGCCGTAAGATGGCAAGAGATTCTTATGCATAAATGAAAAGTAAATAGCCACCAGACTGAGTATACCGTGAATCATATAGGCTGCTGGTAGGCCAATCAAGCGGTCTAACCACTTAGGTTTAGTACCTATGTAAATCGCCAAAAGCATCCAGACATAGGCAACAATCCCTAAGGCAATACTGATTTTCATTTCTCCGAATCCTGTAGGTAAGCCTGTTACGAAGGTATAAATAAATGGAAATGGCAGGATGAATAAAGCGGCCATCCAGGCTAATCCTAGAGCATAATTATTTTTCTTTATCACGAAATGAATTCTCCTTTTTGAAAAAATTGTAATTGTTGAGACTTGATATACAAGCCACTGAGCTGTTGCTGAGCAATAGCTTCCTTCAATGTATTTTCTGGCATACTTAATCCAGCCGTGGCCCAGACATCTGCTCTTGTCAGACTACTATCCATAAATGTAATCTGTTGAAGGTCATTCTTGGCTTGGATATGCTGACCTCGTTTGCTGTAGCCAGATGTGGCAATGGCCCCATTCTTGGCTGTAAATACGGCAAGGATTTCTTGTAGATTTTCAGGATTTTCGATACCAATTTTCCAGACAAAATCACTTGTATCCTTGGTTGCAAACTGCATATCTCCTCCTCCATTTAAGCAAACTGCTTCAACATCTGGATGTTGGAGGTAGGGATGGAGTTTATTTTGAAAGATTTTTTCAATCACCCACCCCTTGACCAGACCAGTTGGATCATAGCACCCTTTATAGTAGGGATCAAAGGCCCCCTCTGTTTCTTGATGAGCCATTTCTGCTAAGGCAAAAACTTCTTGAAATTCCTGGTCCAACAAAACTGATCTATCTCCGTCTTGAAAGCGACATACCAAGGAACTTGGACGAAAGGCTGAAAATTTCTCTTCCAAGCGTTCTAGCTCAGTCAGTATAGCCATGTTTAGACTTTCCAACTCATCTTCCAATTGACTTGCTTGTGTTACTGCCAGACTAATGGTAAAGGGCAGGGTCATGGCTTCAACTGTTCGGTTTATGATGTTGATCATGAAGCTTGGTTAATGGCATCTTGTAAGGAGCCTGTAAAGCCATTATAGGCTTCCGTTGCTCCCGAAATTTGATTGACTTGAGCAGATTGATTGGAAATGGCTTCCGCGGTATAGGTAGGCAGAGCACTATCGTTTATTTCCTGCGATCTCGGATTATCATTTGGATATTGTAAAATTGAGATGTCACTGATCACTCCACTTGCTACTGTCAGCTGTACCTGGTAGTCCCCTCGGTTGGTTGATGTTATTGCACCTGTATAGGTACCATCTGTCAAGCCTGTGGATTGGCTAGAGCTTGCTTCACTTGTCCCTGCTGCTTGACTGCTTGAACTGACTTGATTAGAGCTACTTGCAACCTGACTGGAGCTGCTGGTAGTGGTTTCTGTTGCCGTATCCGTCTGGAAAAAGAGCAAGAAAGCGTTATAGGCTGCTGCGGCCAAGGCTAGAAGGGCGATAAGAGCTGCTGTTATTTTTTTCTTCATTATTTCCTCATTTCTTCGTAGAAAACATAGGTTTTCAGTCAATTTTCACACAGTGATTTCCAATTATAGCACATTAAAAGATTCAATGGCAAGCAAAGAATCTCCAATTATCGCTATTTTAAAAATGCTTTAAGAAAGCTTTAAGAAAAGGCCCAGGGCAATCCTGAGACCTTATTTTTATTGTAATAATTGCCAATTCAAAACATCTTGAATAGCCGTACTTCTTTCTGGCAGGACTTCTGGTCCATCAGAAGTAATTTGACCTGTATGAGTATTTAGAATAAAAGTTCCAACTGTATAGGCCTGACTTCCATCAGTAGCCAGGCGATAGATAGTTCCATGACTTTCTGGCCGATAGCCGTCCAAAAAGAAGCTGCTGATTAGACCATTATCAAAAATATCTACATATACTCGAACATTTTCGGAAGAAACCAAGCGAGTTGGGTAGGATTCATTTCCCCAAATGGAGAAAATAAACTTGTGATTTCCACCAGTTGCAAGCAGGAGTTCTAACTGACCATTTCCGTCAATATCATGCAAGGCATAATAAAATGCAACAGAGGGGTCGATATTTTTTAGGTAGCCCTCTTCCACCGTTGGATCATCAAAAGTTCCGCCACTTCTCAACACTCTTATCCACTTACTATAGGTATTTAAGATTGCTTGATAATTGGGGTGAAGAGTGGGTTGGCTAGGTGGAACTACTTGACTACTTTCCTCAGATTGACTGGTTTGGGTTTGACTAGAGCTTTCAGTAACTAAGCTGCTACTAGGACTGGTGCTTGTCGCTGAACTCATAGTTGAGCTTGTGGTTGACGAGCTGGTCGAGTTCGTTGAAGTGCTGGTTGAGGAACTGATTTTAGTAGAACTGCTAGTAGTTGAAGAGGTAGTATCGACAGACCTAGTCTGGCTAGAACAGGCTAGTAAGGTGACCAACATGACCACCGATAATCCCAAGTAAATTACATATTTCATAGGCAATTTCATCACAAAACCTCCTATTTTATAACCTTAAACTTCCTGCATCTCCAAATATTCAATCTTGATACACTTATTCATGACAATGTCATTGCGACCTGCTTGACGTAGAATGTCTTCTGCTTCTTGGCTTTCTAAACCGAGTTGAGCCCAAAAGATTTTCGCATCTGTCTGAACAAATTCACGCGCTACATCTGGCAGAAACTCAGACCGACGGAAGACATCAACGATGTCGATTGGTTGGTCGATTTCCAAGAGGCTAGCATAGACCTGCTCTCCTAGGATGGTCTCGCCTACTGCCCTTGGATTGACAGGAATAATCTTGTAGCCTGCTTCTTGCATAAGCTTTGATACCCGATAGGCCGCAGTTTCTTCACGGCTAGATAAACCAACGACTGCAATAGTTTTAGATTGTTTCAAGTAGTCAAAAATGACAGCTTGACTAGGATTTTGAAATGAATAGGTCATAGCTTTCTCCTTTAGGATACATCAAATCGAAAGATAAATAGAAATAAAACAAGTGCAAGGATTGCCACCAAGCGAATGGTCTTCCCTTCCTTTTCTGTCAGCCGTGTCCGATTGGGTAGTTTTGGAAATACAAACATCAAGACAGCATAGGAGGCACAACCGAGATTGGCCAGGTAATTGATTTTAGTAACCCTGGCTAATACCATACCTAATAGACAAAACCCAAATCCAACCCAAAATTGCTGACCATAGGTTCTAGTCTTCAACCAGTCTACCATCTGCTACCTCATTCTAGCTAACTTTACTTCTTAGAAATATTGTACAAAACGTCCTTGAGCTCGCCAATTGTTTTCTTAAGGTTAGTACGGTCCTTGTCCAAACCTGGATCTAGAGAGTAATAAATGGAACCAACGACAACTGAATCATCATAGGCACCTGTCGATTCCATACGGTAGAAGGTAATACGAGCCATTTTTTGATCCTTCATAATTTGACGACCCACCTGCCATTCTTGACCATTAATGGTAACAATGGTTTTTTCAACAAAGGAATGGTTGGTTTCAGCCATACGAGCCTCCAATTCTTCCGGTGTCATATTACGCCCCTCTTCAAGAGGAGATTTGTTGAAAGCATTGATGTTGTAAAGCTGGACCATAAAGTTGCTAGAATCAACTTTTACATCATAGACTGCAGCCACAGTTTCATCTTCTGTGTTCTCAGCATTGATAGTCCAATTGGCAGGAACATCATAGTAACGGAAATATTCCTTGATGTTCCCAGCTTCATCCTTCTCTGCAACACCATTGTTGGCAGCATGAATCTTATGTCCTTTTTGCGTCTCATCTGCTGGTGGAGTGGCATTAACCACAACAAGAGGGGCGTTAGCAAGAACATTCATAGTTTCGTTACTTGTGTCTTGTTTCTCTTTTAAAATAGGTAATTGTGTTGAAAAATCAGCTCCTGACGGGTTTGTTCCCGTATTTTCCTGTTTTTCTCCACAGCCTGCTAAAAGCAAGCCACATAATCCAATACATACTAGTGTTTTCTTCATGTCATTCCTTTCTATTTGGCTTCATACCAAGTCTGTCCATCATTTTCATCGGCAATCAATGGGACTGACAAGGCGATGGCTGATTCCATTGTTTCTTTAACGAGGGCTTTTACAGTTTCCAATTCTGCTCTTGGTACTTCAAGTACAATCTCATCGTGTACCTGAAGGAGCATCCGTGTTGACAAACCTGCTTCTTCAATGGCCCTGTCCAAGTTGATCATGGCTACCTTGAGAATATCGGCAGCAGATCCTTGAATTGGGGAGTTGATAGCTGTCCGTTCCGCAAAATTGCGGACATTGAAATTACGGGAATTTATTTCTGGCAATTCCCGACGGCGTTTGTAGATAGTCTCTACAAAGCCCTTATCTCGCGCTTCACGGACAATGGTTTCCATATAATTCTTGATTCCAGGGAAACGCTCAAAGTAGGTATCAATATAGTCCTTGGCTTCCTTACGAGTAATGCCCAGGTTGTTGGACAAGCCGAAATCTGAGATACCGTAAACCACACCGAAGTTAACTGCCTTGGCGTTGCGACGGTCATTTGCCGTCACATCTTCAGCCTTTTCAATACCGAAGACCCGCATGGCCGTCGAGGTATGGATATCTACACCTTTTTGGAAGGCCTCTATCAAATGCTCATCCTTAGAAATATGTGCCAAGACCCGCAATTCAATCTGTGAGTAATCCGAAGCCAGAAGAACACTGTCTTCAAGCGACGGCACAAAGGCCTTACGAATCAAGCGACCTTGTTCCAGACGAACAGGGATATTTTGCAGGTTGGGGTCCGTCGAAGACAGACGACCAGTTTGGGTCAAATCCTGTACATAACGAGTATGGATCTTGCCGTCTTCTAAAATGGCATCCTGCAAGCCGATAACATAGGTTGATTGGAGCTTGGTAATCTGGCGGTAGTCCAAGATCTTGGATACGACTGGGGCGATTGGAGCAAGCCGTTCTAAGACATCCACTGCTGTTGAGTAGCCTGTCTTGGTTTTCTTGGTGTATTCCAAAGGCAAGCCCATGTCTTCAAAGAGAATAGTTCCCAGTTGTTTTGGCGAGTTGATATTAAATTCCTGACCTGCCAACTCGTAGATTTCCTTGGTCAGCTGTTCAATCAAAACTTCATTTTCAGCCTGCATGGTTTGTAGAGTTTCTTTTTGAACCTTAATCCCTGTGATTTCCATTTTGGCTAGGACATTTGCCAGAGGCAATTCCATATCAAAGAGCAATGAAACCTGCTGGTTTTCTTCCAGTTTTTCCAGCATAAGAGCTTCTGTTTCGATAAGAACTTGAAGCTTGTTGGCAAGATGTGGGAAGAAATCCGCACGTTCGGGAAGAGCCAGTTTTGCTCCCTTGCCATAGACCACCTCGTCTGGCACCACACGGGTCTGACCATAGAGGTTGGCAATAGTGGTGATGGCATTGTCTTCGACTGTTGACAGGAGGTACTTGGCCAAACGGCTGTCAAAGCTCGCTAATGGCAAGTCAATGCCCTGACGGGCTAGAAGAACTTTACCACGTTTAAAATCATAGGTTTTAACAGGCTGTTTTTCTAAGAAGTCACGCAAGATTGGGCTGTCGAGGAGTTCTGGCCCCCCAACATAAATCTGCTCCTTGTCTCCCCAAGATAGTCCCACCAAGTCTTCTCGGTGGTAGTTTTCACCCAAGATTTCAAAATAGAAAAATTGATCTGCGTGTAGCATGTCCTCAGTCAATTCGGTGACTGTTTGAAACTCGACTGCAGGAAGTTCTTCCTCAGCGCTGGTTCCCAATTGAGCCCGCAACTGTTTGAAGCCCATGTCATCGTAGAATTGTCCTAGTTCTTCTAGTTTTGGACCTTGGTAAACAATATCATCTAGTCCAATTTCGATTGGAGCATTTGTGTCGATGGTGGCAAGGATTCGAGAAAGAAATGCTTGTTCCTTGTCAGCAATCAAGTTTTCCTTCATCTTTGAAGCCTTCATACTGTCGATGTTTTCGTAAATGCCATCCAGTGACCCGAATTCTGTCAGAAGTTTGAGGCCTGTCTTTTCACCGATTTTGGTCACGCCAGGGATGTTATCGGATTTATCACCCATGAGTGCTTTGAGGTCGATAAACTGAGTGGGAGTGATACCCATTTTTTCCATGAGGTAGGCTGGGGTAAATTCTTCGAATTCGGCGACACCTTTCTTGGAAATCTCAACTACGGTGTTCTCGTCTGTCAGCTGGATCAAGTCCTTGTCACCGCTGACAATGGTCACATCGAAAGGGATGTCTGTCCGCTCTGCCATTTTGTCCAAGGTACCGATAATATCGTCTGCCTCGTACTGAGCTAGCTCATAATGCTTGACCCCCATAGCATCCAGCATCTGACGAATGAAGGGAAACTGCTCGCGGAACTCGTCGGGTGTCTTGGCACGACCTGCCTTGTAATCGGCGTACATCTCAGTACGGAAGGTTGTCTTGCCTGCGTCAAAAGCAACGAGAATGTGGGTCGGCTCAATCCGCTTCATCATGTGGTCCAGCATGAGGTTGAAGCCGTAAATGGCGTTGGTATGCAGACCATTGGCGTTCTTGAAGCGGTCAATTTGATTATAAAGTGCAAAGAAGGCACGGAAGGCTACCGAAGAGCCATCGATGAGTAATAATTTATTTTTTTTCATGTTTCTATTATAGCATGGATGGGGTGGAATGTTGGAAAAACTATCCTACTCCCCATATAAAATCTCACTCTTTTTCATTTGAAAGAAAACTCCCCCTTCTTTTTAGGGAAGAGGAAGTGTTTCCTTTATTTGAAAATGGACGTTCTAAAGTCGTTGGTCGTCCGTAAGAGAGCATTGTATATCCGCTCTTTCAGATGGTTGACCATACTTGTTCTCGGATCTGACAATACTTTTGTCATGTATTGTGCATCATAACGAACAGCTTCATCCATTAAGTCTTGCAACTGCTTGAAGCTAGTAATACGAATGGTATTAGCTGAATTTAGGACACCTGATTGATACTGTATAGTGAAGTCGATCAAATTATCTTTCTGATCAATACGTCGTTGGTACATGGCTTTCTTGAAGTCTGCCCAATCCTTGTATTCACTATCAAAAATATGTGCAAAGACACGATTGTCGGTCACTTTCCCAACTTCTCTACCAAACCAGTTATCATAGATTTTCTCACCTTCTTGGAAGGCTTGTGGTCCTAATTGACTCGATACATATGGTAAGAACCCATCTGTGTAGCCTTTTTCAGCTAGTAACTCGAAGGCCATCCGTCTGAACATAAGGTCACCTGGTGAACCTTCTGGATTATGGAGACTCGCATAAATTGGTGACATCATGCTGATATTGTAGTAGCCATTATGTTCGAGTTGAATGGAAGGATTTGATAGGTTTCTAGCGTTCACATAATTCCGTGCATTGATGATATTCTTTTCAATCAAATCATCTAGAGTTTTCAGGCTGCCCACTTCATCACCAGTGAGCATTTGCAGATTATTTCCTGCATGAACAGAGGTTCTACCACCTTCTGTTTTATACCAGTTACCAATCTTGCGGAACCAATCCATCTTGGTTTTATCATTTTGTTTCAGAACAGAATCTGCTTCTAAATAATCTAACAGATAGATAGCATCAAACATCTGTCTAGAATATGTGTTCAAATCTTCCTCTGACCGGTAACGTTCCAACGGATTGGCAGCATGATAACGGTGACTATCATCGACATTTCCAGTAAACATCATATTGATACCAATGATTGGCTGAGTGACTGCTGTTGGGTTTTGTAGCATACCCTGTGCAAAGAATTCTGCTAGCTGTCCTTGTCGGCGACCATACCCCTTGAAGAAGATATTGCTATCGAAATTATGTACCATTTCATGAGTAAATACAGAAGAACCATATTGATCCAATACGCGTGAATCCTCAAATTGAGTATAGACACCAGTCGCATAGGCAGCGGAACCAAAGTATTGTGCCCATTTTCCAACAGGACCGTAGAAGTCGCGAATAGAGTTATATTGTGTATCTGCCAAGGTCGCCCAATGATTTGGCTTACCGAACCAATATCCTTCAAAGTTTGGGAAGCTTTGGAAGAGTTTCTCTCTGTTGGTCTCATCCAAGAGTCTGTACCAGGTGTCAAAGAAGGTTCCTTGCCACTTAGCACCCGTAGCTAATTTTTCATCCATGTACTCACTAATATCTCGTCCTTTAGCCTCTTCAGCATTACGGTAACGATCAAGTGAACCTACTGTCAATGTTGCCATTGTAGAAAGTAGATAGATACTTTGATCTGGTAAAGTCAGAAGAGGCAAGAGCATATTGCGATAATTCCAATTTGGACTAGAGATTCGGTCGTAGACGCCCAGACTATACTTGCTATCTGGAGTGGCATTCTCTTGTTTGGTAGCCACTTCTGGAATGGTAGATTTGACTTCCACAATCTTAGCCTTGGTATTATCACGTAACCATTGGTTATTTGACTTGGTCGGTAGGAAGAGTGAGCGGTAGGATTCCAAATAATTGAACAAATCTGATTTTTTCTTAGCATCTTTCAAGAATCCGGCAAAAGTTGTCACGTTGTTACGTGGTCGAAGATTATCATAACCTGACTTACCAAGTTCAATAATCGTATCTAAGGCGGATGCCTCTTGATTACCAAAGAAGTCTAGTTTGAAAATTGAGAGGTCTTTAACATTAATGGAATCATAGTTGATGTTATACCAGCGATTGAGGTAGGCAAGACCGAGGAGTAAGGCTTCCTTATTGTTGGCAATCTTATGAACAAGATAGTTCTGAACAGAACTTCCGACAGAATTAATAGCCTTGTCCGCTGTTAATAATTTAACCAATTGTGCACCAATAGCTGATTTAACAGTATTGAAGCTATCTTCAAGGTAGAGTGCCCAAAGTGGTCGTTCAACATCCGTATCTTTCAGTGTCGTCACACCCAAATCAATAGCCCAGTCATTGACATTCGGCAATTTTTCCTTGCTATCCTTGTCCTTATTCTCATCCTCCTTGGCTCGAATATAACCTACGGTTGGCTGATTTTCAATTCCCAGGGTTCTCTCTACGCCTGATGAATTAAATTGAATAGCGGATAATTCTTGAATCAGATTTGTCAAGGCTGTTGTCGAATGATTGCTTACAAAGGACTCTGGTGTGTAGAGGATATCAGTACCAGTCAGTTTGTATTCTGCAATAGCCGAATTTGTAAAGTCCCCGACATAGTTCAAGTTCACATATTCAACCTTATTGTCGGCAAAGTGGAGCATAAGGCGATTAATAGCTGTCTTATCAGTATGTAAATCTGTGACAATCCTATCATTTACCATCGGAACCACGTCGATCAAGGCTGTTTGAGCCAACTTGTGATCAGTTGGGATAGCCTTGGCTGCTTGGACAAGGAACTCCTTGTTATAGAATGGTAGGAGTTTTTCCATATTCGCATAGGTCACATCTCTGCCTTGGCTCGCACTAGATAGGGTTCTGTAGTCAACTGAATAGCGATTTCCGCCTGCTTTTGTCAAGCTATCTTCTACCGTACTAGATAGTCCTAGACCGGCCAAGCGATTTCTAAGAGCATCTTTTGAAATAATAGCTGCCCATTTTTCTGGCTTGCCTTTTACGGATTGGCTAACTGCACCATTTTGGATATTAGCATCCTGATAATTAACATCGCCATGAAGCAAGTGTCCGTTGATGACATCAACTTCACTGAGAACATTGTTTACGGAACCATTTGACCAAGTAGAACCAATCACTCCACCGGTTTGTCCTTCTTTACTTAGGTTGGTAATCCGGCCTTTAGCATAGGCTTTTTCAAGTCTAGCACCCTCTTTCACCATACCAGCAACACCACCTGTTCGGTAGGTTCCGAATCGGGCCGACAGACTCATATCAATATCTGCCTTGGCTTGACTAATAACCGTACCGTTACCTGACGCTGTACCGATGACACCGCCTAAGTTTGAGTCAGGAAGAAGATTGCTGGTAGCAGTGATTTGACCTTGATAGGAAACATTGGTCATCTTGGTTTGATTGCTTGCTTCATAGACCAGACCACCGATGTGTCCAGCCGCAATAATACTACCTTGGGCTGCTACATTTTGAATGCTGGCATTTTTTGCCTCCTTAGCCAAGGCACCAATTTTATCTTGGTCCGTCTTGATAGAGAGGTTTACTAGATCTAGGTTTTGAATAGTCGCACCATTCAAGACATTGAACAATGGCTTGGTAAGGTGATGGATAGCAAAGGATTGATTATTGTGACTACCGATCAATTTTCCACGGAATTCATTTGTCACATAGCTACTTGCATCGCTAGACAAACTAATTTCATCAGCTGTCATATCCGCACCCAAGACATATTCACCATTAGGATTATTTTGAATAGCTTCAACCAATTCTTTAAAGGAAGTATAAACACCATTTTGTGTCGGTACTTGCTTATCAATATAGAAGGTGAAGTTTGGTTGGTAGCCTGTGGCTGAATCCTGTACCAATTGATCAACGGAAGCCGTCAATTTATATTTGATTTTTCCATTATCAGTGACTTCTTCTGCCTTAGTTACTGGAAGCAAGATTTCCTTGAAGCGATCTGATTTGATCTTCACAAAATAATTGTCAAGATTGGTCGGTCTGTCTTTCAAGGTTAGGTAACGGCGATAGCGTTGGTCTTCCAAGCTATATAACTCAACTGCATCAATATCCTTGATTTCAATCTTCTTATAATCTAAGCGGAAATTCCGAACATCATCTTCGATTTTTTCCTGGTTGCCTTGTCCCAGATTATAGATAAGCTTGGTCTTGATTCGGTAGTCTGTATAGTAATCCAGATTTGTCAAGACTAATCCTTGGTTGACATCAGAAATTGCATACTGACCAACTTCAGTATCTCCCTTGTAGAGAATAGCTAGAGCGGATTGATAGGTTCTTGTTTCATCCGATAGAGCATAGCTAACAGTTGCACTACGACTGTCTGGATTTGTGACCAGATTTGTCATTCTCAAGCTCGGTACAGTTCCCTGTCTTCTACCAACTTCCACAATTTGAGAAGTCGGCTCTTTAGTAATGACCGGTTCTTCTTCTACTCTTTTAATAACCTGTCCATTGATCTTATAAATCTTGGTTACGAATTTCTTCTCACCTTTCACTCCTTGACGAGTGATACGAGTTTGCCCTGCAGGTAGGTTTGAAGTCGGCACTTCTTCAATAGTGAAATTGATTTCTTCTGTACGTTCTGATTCTGTTGTCTCAATAGTTAGACTAGGTAGACTGTGCTTGATGTTTTCTTTTGGTACTTCTGTTACAACACGTGTCCCTACCTGGACAATATGGTCTTTAGCTGGTGTTACTTTCCGTGAAATGGTCTCACGTCTGACTTCCACGCCGTCTCGTTTATAGACTCTGACAAGAGTTTCTATACTACCTTTTTTACCTTCCTGGCTGACTTCCCTCACACCATAAAGTAACTGGTCATTAGCTTGTTCGACTGTCTTAAAGTCAAGATCTTCTTTGATTGTGATATCTTCATGAGTTTCAACTGGAGTCGGTGGCTGTGGATTTTCTTCCGGATGAACTGGTGTGGTCGTTCCGCCCGTATCTGGAGTGGTTGACTCCGTTGGTTGCGTTGGTGCAGGAGTTTCTTCCGGTTGTTCTGGGGTGCTTGTGCTACCTGTATCTGGAGTGGTTGACTCCGTTGGTTGCGTTGGCTCTGAAGTTTCTTCCGGATGTTCTGGGGTAGTTGTACCGCCTGTGTCTGGAGCGGTTGACTCCGTTGGTTGCGTTGGCTCTGAAGTTTCTTCCGGATGAACTGGGGTGCTTGTGCCACCTGTATCTGGAGTGGTTGACTCCGTTGGTTGCGTTGGCTCAGTAGTTTCTTCCGGTTGTTCTGGGGTAGTTGTGCCGCCTGTATCTGGGGTGGTTGACTCCGTTTGTTGCGTTGGCTCAGTAGTTTCTTCCGGTTGTTCTGGGGTAGTTGTACCGCCTGTATCTGGAGTGGTTGGTTCCACTGGAGTAGTTGGTTGTGGATTTTCCTCTGGCTGAACTGGTGTGGTCGTTCCGCCTGTATCTGGAACTGGTGCATCCGATGGAGGAGTTGGCTCAGTAGTTTCTTCCGGTTGTTCTGGGGTAGTTGTGCCGCCTGTATCTGGAGTGGTTGGTTCCACTGGAGTCGTTGGGGTAATCGGAGTACCACTTTCCCCTGGAGTGGTCGCAGAACCTGAATCTGGAAGAGTCGGTGTCGCTGGCTCTGTTGGTTGGTTCACCTCAGCTACTTTAGTTCCTTTATAAACAACCGTGCTGACTGGTTCAACCTCCTCACGCTTCAGCTCTTTTCTGGAAATGAGTTGCCCTTCTACAAAAACATCCTCATAAGTCACACGAATAAGGCCTGCTTTACCTTCCACAACCTTGGTTTCGCCGACTAATAACTCCTCTGTTTCAACAACCTTAGTCGGCACTTCAGTAAACTGCTCTTCAACGCTTTCTTTCACTTCAACTGAAAGACGTGGTTTTTCCTCTGCAAGTGGAGCTACCTCAGAAACTGCCGTTATCAAGGCCTGCTCTTCACCTGACGCTCCGTCAATATTGGTCTGATTGGAGCCATTATTCTCCACTAGCTCACCATTTGAAGCAGTTCCTTCTTTTTCAGGAGCAATTGCAGAGCTACTAGACACATCTTTGCCAGTTTCTATATTTGACTCAGATTTATCTAGTTCAGTAGAGGCAGGCAGAGCTTCTTTTCCTGATTCAGGCTGGGCTTTTTCTTTAATATAGCCCAAATAAGTATAGCCTGAGATATCCAACGGTTTTGGCAACTGATCACCAACAGAAAGTGTCAAGCTTTGATTGTATTGTGCCAATACCTGGTTACTAATAGCCATAACTGATGGAGCTAATAGACTTGCACCTGTGGCCGTTAGGAGAAATACTCCCAACCATTCTTTGCCACCTGTTTTTCGCTTACGAATAGCAACAACTAATAGGGAAGCACCTGTTACTGCCAATACCGCATTAAGCCTCATATCGCCAGTTTTTGGCAACTGTCCCTCAGGCTTATTCGCACGATAGACCAAATAATACACCTGATCTTCTTTCTCCACCAAGCCAGGTAGGCCATTTTCCAATAGGCTCTTCTCCTGACTTGTCAACTCAGATTCTACCACATAACGAAAATCAATCGTTTTTGCCTCTGCCTGAGCCTGTACCTGTGGTGCATTCATCAATCCCAAAGACAGGAACAAACTAGCTATAGTCGCTGAAACCAAGCCCACACCTGTTTTGCGGAAGGAAAAACGTTGCACCTTTTCACGAGAATGTGATGAACTCATATTCTTTCTCCTTGTGTATGTCATTATATTAATCATATATTTTTTGGAAGAAAAAATCAAGTTAAATCTAGTAGAAACCACGCATTTTAACCAATTTCCGACTCATTTTGTAAACGTATACAGCACACCTTATTTTTATAAGTTATCGAACAAAGAAAATATATTCCTCTTAATTTTAAAAAACGATCATGGCTGTCCACATTTTGAATCAACCATTGCGTCCTACCACTCTAATTTATTGTGAACTATAATGATATGGATTATTTGTCTAAAAACATCAAACGAGCTGAATCAGATGGTAGTAGTTTAAAAATTGAAGAACTCTAAAACTATTTTAGAATCGGATTTCTAGCGCTATCTGTCAAAGTTATCCTTTCCTAATTCAAGTCTTTATAGTATAGACAGTTTGTTTTTCCCTTATTGAATCATTAACCCAATTTACCTAATTTCACTATAACCTGCAGCTCCTTGACTTGTACTAAAAGAAACAAACCTACAATTAAATTTGTAGGCTCCTACATTTTTGAAATAATAAAAAACTCTGTAATCATCGTAATGAGTTGATTCACTACTAAATTACAGAGTTTTACAAAAATTTTCAGATTACCTACATTATCGGTCTCTAACTATTCAGTTTCTTCGTCTTTTTTACGACGACGTCTTGCTGTAAGAGCAAAGGCACCTAGCAACATTGCAGCGCTAACTGCACCCGCTAGTTCTATCCTCTCTTCACCTGTGCTTGGTAGTCTTGTAAGTTTTGGACTTGTTGATTCAGAAGTCGAGGTGCTGGTCGATGCCGATTCAGATGCGGACTCGCTGGCACTCATACTTGCGGAAGTTGACGCACTGGTCGAGGCGGACTCGCTGGCACTCATACTTGCCGAAGTAGACGCACTGGTTGATGCTGATTCGCTTGCTGATGTACTTGCCGATGTTGACGCACTAGTCGAGGCGGACTCGGAAGCACTTGTGCTTGCTGAGGCCGATGCACTCGTGGACGCTGACTCTGAAGCTGATGTGCTTGCTGAGGTAGACGCACTTGTTGAAGCCGACTCGCTGGCACTCATACTTGCCGAAGTAGACGCACTAGTCGACGCTGACTCACTAGCACTCATACTTGCCGAAGTAGACGCACTAGTCGACGCTGACTCGGAAGCACTTGTGCTTGCTGAGGTAGACGCACTAGTTGAGGCTGACTCGGAAGCACTTGTGCTCGCTGAGGTAGACGCACTAGTCGAGGCTGACTCGCTAGCTGACGTACTTGCCGAAACCGATGCACTTGTTGAAGCCGACTCGCTTGCTGACGTACTTGCCGATGTTAACGCACTGGTCGACGCTGACTCGCTGGCACTCATACTTGCCGAAGTAGACGCACTGGTTGATGCTGATTCGCTTGCTGATGTACTTGCCGATGTTGACGCACTAGTCGAGGCTGACTCGCTGGCACTCATACTTGCTGAAGTTGACGCACTTGTTGAAGCCGACTCGCTGGCTGATGTACTTGCTGAAGTTGACGCACTAGTTGAGGCTGACTCGCTTGCACTCATACTTGCTGAAGTTGACGCACTAGTCGACGCTGACTCTGAAGCTGATGTGCTTGCTGAGGTAGACGCACTAGTTGAAGCCGACTCGCTGGCTGATGTACTTGCTGAAGTTGACGCACTGGTCGACGCTGACTCGCTGGCTGACGTGCTTGCTGAGGTCGATGCACTGGTCGAAGCAGATTCGCTGGCACTTGTACTTGCTGAGGTCGATGCACTGGTCGAGGCTGACTCGCTGGCACTTGTGCTTGCTGAGGTCGATGCACTGGTCGAAGCGGACTCGCTGGCTGACGTGCTTGCTGAGGTAGACGCACTAGTTGAGGCCGACTCGCTTGCTGATGTACTTGCTGAGGTCGAGGCGCTAGTTGAAGCCGACTCGCTTGCTGATGTACTTGCTGAAGTTGACGCACTAGTCGATGCGGACTCGGAGGCACTTGTGCTCGCTGAAGTTGACGCACTGGTCGAGGCCGACTCACTGGCACTGGTACTTGCGGAAGTCGAGGCGCTAGTTGAAGCCGACTCGGATGCGGACGTACTTGCGGAAGTCGAGGCGCTAGTTGAAGCTGACTCGGATGCGGATGTACTTGCTGAGGTCGAGGCACTGGTCGATGCGGACTCGCTGGCTGACGTACTTGCGGAAGTCGAGACGCTAGTTGAAGCTGACTCGGATGCGGATGTACTTGCTGAGGTTGACGCACTGGTCGAAGCGGACTCGCTGGCTGACGTACTTGCGGAAGTCGAGGCGCTAGTTGAAGCTGACTCGGATGCGGATGTACTTGCTGAAGTAGATGCGCTGGTTGATGCCGACTCGCTGGCACTCATACTTGCCGATGTTGACGCACTGGTCGACGCGGACTCACTGGCTGACGTGCTTGCTGAAGTTGACGCACTTGTTGATGCGGACTCGCTTGCTGACGTGCTTGCCGATGTTGACGCACTAGTCGAGGCTGACTCGCTTGCTGACGTGCTTGCTGAGGTTGATGCACTAGTCGATGCCGACTCGCTTGCCGATGTTGACGCACTAGTCGAGGCTGATTCGCTAGCTGACGTACTTGCCGAAGTCGACGCACTAGTCGAGGCGGACTCGCTTGCACTCATACTTGCGGATGTTGACGCACTAGTTGAGGCTGACTCGGAAGCACTTGTGCTTGCTGAGGTCGACGCACTGGTCGACGCTGACTCGCTGGCTGAAGTGCTTGCTGAGGTCGACGCACTGGTCGACGCTGACTCGCTGGCTGAAGTGCTTGCTGAGGTTGATGCACTAGTCGATGCCGACTCACTAGCTGACGTACTTGCTGAAGTAGACGCACTCGTCGATGCGGACTCAGATGCTGAGGTCGATGCTGATTCTGACGCTGAGGTGCTTGCTGACTCAGACGCTGAGGTACTTGCTGAGGTCGACGCACTCGTCGATGCGGACTCGCTGGCTGACGTACTTGCAGAAGTCGATGCACTGGTCGATGCGGACTCGCTGGCTGACGTGCTTGCTGATTCTGACGCTGAGGTCGATGCTGACTCAGATGCTGATGTTGATGCGGATTCAGACGCTGAGGTCGATGCTGACTCAGACGCTGAGGTTGATGCTGATTCAGATTCTGAGGTCGAGGCGGACTCGCTGGCACTGGTACTTGCTGAGGTAGACGCACTAGTCGAGGCGGACTCGGAAGCACTTGTGCTCGCTGAGGTTGACGCGGACTCGCTGGCTGACGTGCTTGCTGAGGTTGATGCACTGGTCGACGCTGACTCACTAGCTGACGTACTTGCTGAAGTCGACGCACTAGTCGATGCTGACTCAGACGCTGAGGTTGATGCTGATTCAGATGCTGAGGTCGAGGCGGACTCGCTGGCACTGGTACTTGCTGAGGTTGACGCACTAGTCGATGCCGACTCGGAAGCACTTGTGCTCGCTGAGGTGGACGCACTAGTCGAAGCTGATTCGCTGGCACTGGTACTTGCTGAAGTCGATGCACTAGTTGAAGCGGACTCGGATGCGGATGTACTTGCTGAAGTCGATGCGCTAGTTGATGCCGACTCGGATGCGGATGTACTTGCTGAAGTCGACGCACTAGTCGATGCCGACTCGCTGGCTGACGTGCTTGCTGAGGTTGACGCACTAGTTGATGCCGACTCGCTGGCACTCATACTTGCTGAAGTTGACGCACTGGTCGACGCGGATTCACTAGCTGATGTACTTGCTGAGGTTGATGCACTAGTTGATGCCGACTCAGAAGCACTTGTGCTCGCTGAGGTTGACGCACTAGTCGAAGCTGATTCGCTGGCTGACGTACTTGCTGAGGTTGACGCGCTAGTTGAAACCGACTCGGATGCGGATGTACTTGCTGAAGTAGACGCACTAGTTGAAGCGGATTCTGAAGCTGACGTACTTGCGGAAGTCGATGCACTGGTCGATGCGGATTCGCTTGCTGACATGCTTGCTGAGGTAGACGCACTGGTCGACGCTGACTCGCTGGCACTCATACTTGCGGATGTTGACGCACTAGTCGACGCTGACTCGGAAGCACTTGTGCTTGCTGAGGTTGACGCACTGGTCGACGCGGATTCACTAGCTGATGTACTTGCGGATGTTGACGCACTAGTCGATGCCGACTCGGATGCGGATGTACTTGCAGAAGTTGACGCACTAGTTGAGGCTGACTCGCTAGCTGACGTACTTGCTGAAGTAGACGCACTAGTTGAGGCCGACTCGCTAGCACTCATACTTGCAGAAGTTGACGCACTAGTCGACGCTGACTCGCTAGCTGACGTACTTGCTGAGGTTGACGCACTGGTCGATGCGGACTCGGAAGCACTTGTGCTCGCTGAAGTTGACGCACTAGTTGAGGCTGACTCGCTGGCTGATGTGCTTGCTGAGGTTGACGCACTGGTCGATGCAGACTCGCTGGCTGATGCGCTTGCTGAAGTTGACGCACTAGTCGACGCTGACTCGCTGGCTGATGTGCTTGCTGAGGTAGACGCACTAGTCGAAGCAGATTCGCTAGCTGATATACTTGCTGAGGTTGACGCGCTGGTTGATGCCGACTCGGATGCGGATGTACTTGCGGAAGTTGACGCACTAGTCGACGCTGACTCAGAAGCGGACGTACTTGCTGAAGTTGACGCACTAGCCGATGCAGACTCAGAAGCACTTGTGCTCGCTGAGGTTGACGCACTAGTTGACGCGCTAGTTGAAGCCGACTCGCTGGCACTCGTCGATGCGGACTCGGAAGCACTTGTGCTTGCTGAGGTTGACGCACTGGTCGAGGCGGACTCGCTGGCACTCATACTTGCTGAAGTTGACGCACTAGTTGAGGCGGACTCGCTGGCACTCATACTTGCTGAAGTCGACGCACTTGTCGAAGCGGACTCGCTGGCTGATGTGCTTGCGGATGTCGACGCACTAGTCGAAGCAGATTCGCTTGCTGAGGTACTTGCGGATGTTGACGCACTGGTCGAAGCCGACTCGGAAGAACTTGTGCTAGCTGAGGTTGACGCACTGGTCGACGCGGACTCGCTGGCACTCATACTTGCTGAAGTTGACGCACTAGTTGAGGCGGACTCGCTGGCACTCATACTTGCTGAAGTCGACGCACTTGTCGAAGCGGACTCGCTGGCTGACGTACTTGCTGAGGTTGACGCACTAGTCGACGCTGACTCGCTGGCACTCATACTTGCTGAAGTTGACGCACTAGTCGAGGCGGACTCAGAAGCTGACGTACTTGCTGAGGTTGACGCACTAGTCGACGCTGACTCGCTGGCTGAAGTGCTTGCTGAAGTTGACGCACTAGTCGATGCCGACTCGCTGGCACTTGTGCTCGCTGAAGTTGACGCACTAGTTGAGGCTGACTCGCTGGCTGAAGTGCTTGCTGAAGTAGATGCACTGGTCGATGCGGATTCACTAGCTGATGTACTTGCGGAAGTTGACGCACTCGTCGATGCCGACTCGCTTGCGGAAGTCGATGCGCTAGTTGATGCCGACTCGGATGCGGATGTACTTGCGGAAGTTGACGCGCTAGTTGATGCCGACTCGGATGCGGACGTACTTGCTGAGGTTGACGCACTGGTCGAAGCTGACTCGCTGGCTGAAGTGCTTGCTGAGGTAGACGCACTTGTCGAAGCAGATTCGCTAGCTGACGTACTTGCTGAAGTCGATGCACTGGTCGATGCGGATTCACTAGCTGATGTACTTGCGGAAGTTGACGCACTCGTCGATGCCGACTCGCTGGCACTGGTACTTGCTGAAGTAGATGCGCTAGTTGATGCCGACTCGGATGCGGATGTACTTGCCGATGTCGACGCACTAGTTGATGCCGACTCGCTAGCTGATGTGCTTGCTGAGGTAGACGCACTTGTCGAAGCTGACTCGGAAGCTGACGTGCTTGCTGAGGTAGATGCACTAGTCGAGGCTGACTCAGAAGCAGACGTGCTTGCTGAAGTTGACGCACTTGTCGATGCCGACTCGCTTGCGGATGTACTTGCTGAAGTAGATGCGCTAGTTGATGCCGACTCGGATGCGGATGTACTTGCCGATGTCGACGCACTAGTTGATGCCGACTCGCTAGCTGATGTGCTTGCTGAGGTAGACGCACTTGTCGACGCGGACTCGCTGGCACTGGTACTTGCGGAGGTTGACGCACTTGTCGATGCTGACTCAGAAGCTGACGTGCTTGCTGAAGTTGACGCACTTGTCGAGGATGACTCAGAAGCAGACGTACTTGCTGAAGTTGACGCACTGGCCGAAGCTGACTCGCTGGCACTGGTACTTGCAGAAGTTGACGCACTGGTCGAGGCCGACTCGCTGGCTGAAGTACTTGCTGAGGTCGACGCACTGGTCGAGGCTGATTCGCTGGCACTCATACTTGCTGAAGTAGACGCACTAGTCGAGGCGGACTCAGAAGCTGATGTACTTGCTGAGGTCGACGCACTTGTTGAGGCTGACTCGCTGGCTGATGTACTTGCTGAAGTAGACGCACTGGTCGAAGCGGACGCGGAAGAACTTGTGCTTGCCGAAGTCGACGCACTAGTCGACGCTGACTCAGAAGCTGATGTACTTGCGGAGGTTGACGCACTAGTCGACGCTGACTCGCTGGCACTCATACTTGCGGAAGTAGATGCACTGGTCGAGGCTGACTCGCTGGCTGAAGTACTTGCGGAGGTTGACGCACTAGTCGACGCTGACTCGCTGGCACTTGTACTTGCTGAGGTTGACGCACTGGTCGAAGCGGATTCGCTAGCTGATGTACTTGCGGAGGTTGACGCACTAGTCGACGCTGACTCAGAAGCTGATGTACTTGCGGAGGTTGACGCACTAGTCGATGCGGATTCGCTGGCTGACGTGCTTGCTGAGGTTGACGCACTAGTTGAGGCTGACTCGGAAGAACTTGTGCTAGCTGAGGTAGACGCACTCGTGGACGCTGACTCGCTGGCACTCATACTTGCTGAGGTTGACGCACTAGTTGAGGCTGACTCGGAAGAACTTGTGCTAGCTGAGGTAGACGCACTGGTCGAAGCTGACTCGCTGGCACTGATGCTTGCTGAGGTTGATGCACTAGTTGAGGCTGACTCGGAAGCACTTGTGCTTGCTGAGGTCGAAGCACTCATTGAGGCGGACTCAGAAGCTGACGTACTTGCTGAGATTGACGCACTAGTCGATGCGGATTCGCTGGCTGACGTGCTTGCTGAGGTCGAAGCACTGGTCGACGCGGACTCACTTGCTGACGTACTTGCTGAAGTTGACGCACTGGTCGAAGCAGATTCGCTGGCACTTGTGCGTGCTGAGGTCGAAGCACTCATTGAGGCGGACTCGCTGGCTGACGTACTTGCTGAGGTGGACGCACTAGTCGAGGCGGACTCGCTTGCTGATGTACTTGCGGAAGTCGATGCACTTGTCGATGCCGACTCACTAGCACTCATACTTGCCGAGGTGGACGCACTGGTTGAGGCGGATTCGCTTGCTGACGTACTTGCTGAAGTTGACGCACTAATTGAAGCAGATTCAGAGGACGATAGACTTGCTGAGATAGATTCAGATGCTCTATCCGTCACAGTCAACTTGTAGGATTTCTCAGTTTTAGCTCCGTGTGAATCCGTAGCTGTAACAGTAACTGTATAAACTCCTGCAAGTAAGGTTCCTGCTGGAATAACTGAGTTCGGACCGTCGTATACAACTTGTCCAAGTTCATTCACAACTTTAAATGTAACAGCTGTTACTACTCCTGCCTGATTATCTTCAGTATCTGTAACACTCACTCCCTCTGCTACATCAATCGTCGCTTTGCCACTACGATCTACCACTCTATCATTTGCTTCAATAGTTGGTGAAGTATTGTCTTTTACAGTCAATTGGAAATTGCTTGTAGTCGTCGCTCCTGCACTATCCCTAGCTTCAACTTCAACAGTATAGGTTCCTGCTGTTAATTCATTAACGTTGATCGGAGCAGGTTGTCCTTTCAATGCAGTAACCGTTTTTAGAACAGTTCCATCTGGACCTTTAATCTTGTAGGTAACAGAAGTATTATTTGCATCAGTTGTACTACTATCATCTTCCGCATCTGTTACTGTCACAGCTGTAGATAAATCAAGAGTAACCGGTGTGCTATCAGAACGTTTAATAGCTGATAATGAAGTTTGGTCTGAAATAACCGGAGCAGCATTCGTGTAGTTGATAGTCACTGTGACGTCTGCATAGTTCCCTTGGGCATTTGTCATGCGAACCGTCACAGTATGCTGACCTGCTGTGAACGTATGATTTGGCGTACCAACAATGGAATAGGCTGAAATATCCAACAAACCTGACGCGTTACGATAGGTTGTTGACATGGTTCCAAAGGCCGCAAAATTATTTGCCGTCATAGCATTAAGAACAGCCTGCTTGATTTCATCGTCGGTAAACTTAGTATTGCCAGTCAGTGTTTTAGTCAGTGTAGCACTTTGTGGTGTGACAGAAAGCACTTGAAAGCTTGCCTCACCAGTGTTAGCACCATTGTTATTATCAGTGCTCCTATCCGAAACCTGAACATGTCGCGTATAGGAACCTGCCTCAGCCGGAGAGAAGGTGCCTGTTACTTCACCATTGGAATTAATGGTTAGCCCTGTACCTGTATCTCTCAAGCGGATAGTATTGTTATCAACACCACTTCCAGTATCATTAGTACTTGCAACAATATCTACAGGATTTTGCAGAGGAGTACCACCAAAGACATATAGGTTATTTGTCGTAATCGTTGGATTAGTCGTATCTACATATTTAACATTAACACGTACATCCTTATAAGTCCCACTCGCAGTCATCACACGAACAGTTATCGTATGATTTGGACGATAGAGATCTTGAGGATGACTTTCGTTGGCAATGACCTTAGCCGTCAAATTAGCCGCTGCTTTTTGGTTATCATTTCCTGCCAAGACCGCATCGATCGCTGCTTGAGCAATTTCATCATTTGTATACTTGGTACCTGTTACTTCTCTTGTTGCGAGGGTAATCTCACTCGGAACCTCTAGGATGTAAAGAGAAAGATTTTCCTGAGAACTACCTGATGTACCAAGCGTATCTGCTGCTTTTACCTTGCTGGTATACAGATTCTTTTCTGCAGTAGGCGTGCCACTGATGTAGATGGTTTTTGAAGTATTGGCTCCATCGGTAGAAACCGTCAAACCACGGTTGGCTTCTGCTCCACTTGTTGCATCCACGATTGCAACGGTACCGACACCAGTTTGGTCAGTAGCTGTACCAATTTGCAAACGTGTTCCTGCTGCTCCATCTAGTTGCGTAAAGTTAGCATTGGCTACTTTAACTGCTTCATCCTTGAATACAAATACATTGTTGGCAGTAATGTCTACAACTGGTGCCACTTTCTCTGGGTAATCCAGAGTCACTACAACATCTTTGTAAACGCCGGCATCGTCAACTCCATTATAGTCCGTTGTCAAACGAACGGTTACACTACCATCAACTGTAGGAATTTGTGATGTAGTTACATTTGCATCATTAACAGGCGTACCATTTACAAGCAACTTATAAGACAAGCCTGCACCTGCATGGTTACCAGCCAAGGTACTTGCAACGCTAGCTTTTACTTCATTCCAAGTAATCGGTGTATGGTTGGCACGCTGAATAGTAGAGTTGGCTGCCGAGATGACTTGAAGAACCGCTTGGTTATTTGTCGTAGACAAAGGTTGTCCTTGATCATTAGCTGTCAGAACCTGGGTATACTGTCCAACGTTGGCAGATGTTGTCCCGCTGACTATCAACGTGACATTCTTATTACCATCTGTTGAGTTCTTAGCCAAAGTCAAACCTTGTAAATTGCTAGTTCCAGATGTTGTCGTATTAATACCAGTACCTGCATCTGACATCTTAGCCAACTGCAAGCTTTGGGTCATCGCAGTATCTTTGAAGACATAGATAGTACGTGGTTCTGTAATTGTCGGTGCCGTTGTGTCTACATACTTAAATCGAACTTGTACATCCTTATAGACATTTGTCGAAGTCTTCACACGAACCGTCACAGTATGATAGGTTACCGCACCACTACTGTCTCTCTTGACTTCTACAGTGTGATTTGAATTGAGAACGATTGCCTTTTCCAGACCAGCTCCCGCTTTCAAGGTTGCCTTGTTGGCGTTGTTCAATGTACCGTAATCATAATCAACTGCTGCCAAAATTTCAGTGTCTGTAAAACGACTTGTCACCTCACGGCTGCCTAAATCAATATAGGATTGTCCTGCAGAGTCTTTTTGAACAGTGAGACGAGTTCCGTTATTGATAGTAGAAACTGAACCACCTTGCACATCCATAATCATGATGTCTAGCTGTTTCGCAGAAACCGATGTATTATCATAACCATCGACCGCTTTAATTTTGTTATAGTAATCGCCGACCGCCAAATTAGCTACGGTCGTTTTACCGGTTAGATAAACATCAGACTCTTGTGGTTTTGTTGGATCCGTCTGCTTGTTTGGCCCCATCTCAAGCGTCAGACCCTTACCATTCTCGATATTATTGTCGTTGTTGTTAACGATTTGAAGCGTTTTTACTCCAGGAAGGTCAAGGGCAGTAGCGACTTTCAATTTGTCACTATTGGCAGTGAATGTTCCTGCATCAACTAGCTTGACTGTCTCATCACGGAAAACATAGACAGTTTTTGAAGTATCTGTATCATTATCAACGACAATCCGTACTTCAGGTGGATAGTTGACGTAGATGTTGGCGATTGCTTCAACGCCTTGTTTATTCGTTACCTTGACACGAATGATTTTGGTTTCATTGATTTGTGGAAGTGAATCCATTGGTGTATAGGTCAATTCCGCATCCGCAAAATCCCCTGTTCTCCAACCATTGATGATACGGTCTACTTCTGTTTGATCGACACGTTCACCAAAGTTTTTATTGATAACACCACTCGGGATTCTTGTAACACGAACAGCCATACCAGCCGAAGTCGTTACATTGGTACCATCCGACACGTAAATTCTTCGAGCGTGACGACCTGGACCATGTTCAGGGTTTTGACCAACTTGGTTGTCCGACATCAAACGAATCAGTGGCTGATTGTTTTTACTTCTAGCCCAGACATACCCATCTTGATAATAGACTTCGATATTATCCTGAAGAACATCATCCGCAATATTCTGGCCATTTGTTTGGTTAAACTCATCAAGAGTTGCATAACCCCAGTTGGCCGCCAAACGGACACCTGTTACAGCGATATTATCCGACGCTCTCGCTAATCGAATCGCCGTAGGAACGATATTCCCACTGCTATCCACTTTTCCGATAACCGAGTTCTCGAATATTTGTAAGTCTTGTGTCTCTACAACAGGTGGCGTTGTATCTTGAATAGTCGCTACTGTTGCTGCTGAAATGAGGTTAGTCTGGTCATTCAGCACCTCATCAGCTCTGTTATTTTCAACGATAACATTGGTCTTTCCGGTGGTCTGTGTTGCTGAAACGGTCGTTGAAGCCGACATGGCTCCTGTTGGTGCTGTTGCTGTCCAAGTACCGTTTGCTTGCACTACTGCAGTCGTTGTCACACCGTTTGAGAATCTCAGAGTGACTGTACTTCCTGCATTACCCGTACCAGATACAGTTGTAGAAGTACTAGTCAAATTATCATTAATAGTCGGTGCATCTGCTACCTTACTATAGATGGTTTGCGTCTCACCAGCATTAAAGTTAGCCTTAACAACTGGAGAGTTCGTAATGATACCGCGTTGACTAGGATTGATATGCTGGTTAGGTACTGTTCCATTAAAACCACTATTGTTAGTAGTATTGATATTGGCTGTTTTTAAGCGGAGCTTATTGATACCTGTACCATCGGTATTAACTTTCACCTCAAAAGTCAGAGGGGTATTTGCAGTCACTCCGCTAATAAAGAAATATCTCCCCTTAGGAGAACCTCCTTGCAAGGTTTCATCAACAGTCTGAGCATCTAAAGTACCATTTCCTGTCACTTTTGCTGCTCCAAAAGAGCTAGTGCTATCAACGCTAATACCAATACCGACCTTGCCAGCAACTGCTGGTGTAATTGTTACTGTATAGGTCATAACATCTGTATTTGCGTCGTAGCTATATCTCACTTCCTTAACATAGGAAGTAAAGGTTCCTGTAGATAGTGCTCCGCGTGGAAATTCCGTTGAAGGTCTCCTAAAATTAATAACCCCCGAACTGCTGACATCTGTACCATTGGCACCGGGGGTCACTGCCCGTGTCCCGGAACCTTCAACTATAGCAAATTTCCCACCTGCAGCCCCAATCTGATTGATCCGACCTGTTAAAGAGATTGCTGCCTGACCAGCTCTCTTTGCCATAGACTCTAATTCATCTTGACTTGCTGACAAAGAATATCTCAATTCCAAGGCTTCTGACAAGACTTTTTCTGCATTCTGCAAAGCTGTCTGATAACGCTGGTAGCTCGTTGCTGTTGTCGTAGTCGCATCAATCGCTGGCAGTGATAAGGCATGGTTCAAACTCGCAAGAGCATTATCTAGATTCGTATAATCCAGCTCCGTTGTTAGCTGTTCCGTTTCAGACTCACTTGACGAAGAACTATCCAAGCTAGCTGCCAATAGAGCCGTTGTGACTTCAGAACTTGCCGTCGCTGTTCCCGCCACTGCACTATTCAGAAGTGATAAACCTTGACCAACTCCGAAAGTATTGAGTGGAGCTGGCTGGCTACTTGTGGCTGAAACAAGACTAGATCCTGTTTCAGAAGATGATGATGATGAACTGGTTTCAGAAACTTCTGATGTCGAAGACGAAACCGATGTTTCCTCAGTCGATGTCTGGCTTGTTGTACTTGTGCTACTTGTAGATTCTGAAGTAGTCTCGCTCGCTGAAACCTGCTGATCCACAGCTGACGCTTCAGATGAAGACAAGGAAGCCGACTCACTGGCACTCAAAGATGAAGAGTGCGACTCGCTGGCACTCATCGAACTGGATTCGCTAGCACTAAACGACGCCGACTCACTGGCGCTAATCGATGATGATTGACTCTCTACCTCGCTCAGACTGAGTGAGATACTCAATGACGTATCTATAGACTGGCTGAGTGAAAGAGAATGGCTAAGTGAACCTGCTAGTGACTCAGAAGCAGAAAGACTGGCTTCATCCACAATCTCTGTTGAAACTGTCTCGATAACCACATAATCCTGGTTAACAACCGTATCAACAGTACCCTCTGCTTCTTGCTCCATTACAGTCACTTGTTCTTCCGCAAAAGCTGTCGTTACGGCAGTACCTGTAATTGCAGCTCCTGAAGCAAGTACGGCTTTAAGGTAGTCCATACGCTGACGATCCAAACGCTCACTGTTTTCTATGACAGGTAAGGAAATGGTAGCTTGACCCTGACCTCGAATAACACGAAGAAGGTTCAATTGAGACATAACTGTCCGAACCCAGTTCTTACCTGATTTATGCATCTTAACTTTACTTTTTCGATCTATCTCATCAAAATTTTTATTAAACCGTTTTGAATTCATGAATGCTCCTAAGTTGTATTTAACACTATCAAGTTTACTAATTTTAAAATGTACTCAAGAAGTAAACTATCATTTTTATTTTATCATAAATGAATCATTACATCAATAATTATACTAATTTATTCAATCCAAATGAGTACAAAATGTATGTAACTACTTTCCAGCTACATATAGTTTCATCATTTTTACAAATCTTAAATTTCAACTGAGTTAATTTTTCGTATACGAGGAAATTTTCTAGCTTTAACTAACTATTATAGGAAAAATATGATTGGCAAAAATAATGATTCTTCATTATGGAAACAGTTTCAAACGTATAGCAGAATTGAACCTCGTTAACTCAAGCAAAGTACTTATTCGTTAACCTCAGAAATAAACATAGTCTAGCTTAAAGTGGAAAACACTTCGCTTATTTGTAACCGCCCAATAACAAGGTATCTATCCACTCACTCCTTCCTCCGGTATACTGTTATAAAAAACAAACTGGAGGATTTATTATGTCTCAGCCCATCGTCCCATTGACTATTCCCCAATCTCGCCGCTTTGAAAAGAAAAGCAGAAACGATATTCTGATGAGAATTCGTCTCGGAAAAACGG
>NZ_JAMWEL010000039.1 GCF_024509555.1 Streptococcus suis | reverse complement strand
CAGTAGAACTATTTCTAGTTTCTCAGATACAGATTTTGGACTTCTTTTGGACATAATAAAACTCCCCTCATAGTTTCTAGTGAAAATTTTTGTTTTTTCACTGTCCACTATAAGGGGAGTATATCACCTAGGCCTACGATTTTCGTTTATTCTACGCTGAAAAGATATGGATAAACCGGTTGATTTCCTTGATGAATTTCAACCTCGACATCTTCCAATTGTTCTTCTAGCTGTTCAGCAAGAGTTTGAGCGAGTTCCTCATCACCATCTTCACCGATATAGATAGTTACGATTTCACTATCTTCGTCCAGCATTTTCTCAAAAGTAGCAACTAGTGTCTCCATCATATCTGGATTGGACACCACAATCTTGCCATCAACCATACCAAGGTTGTCATTTTCATGGATTTCAAGACCATCGATGGTTGTGTCGCGGACTGCAGTTGTCACGCTACCGCTTTTCACCTCTGCAAGAGATGCCGTCATCGCTTCAAAGTTACTTTCCAAATCACGACTTGGATCAAAGGCAAGCAAGCTAGTAAAACCTTGTGGCAGAGTCTTGGTTTCCACAACCTTAACTGCCACTTCTGCAACCTCAGCAGCCGTCTGAGCCGCCATCAAGATATTCTTGTTGTTTGGAAGCAAGATGACATTACGAGCATTGACCAATTCAATAGCATTGACAAAGTCTTCTGTAGATGGGTTCATGGTCTGACCACCTGAAATCACATAGTCAACGCCTTGTGATTTGAAGATCTCTGTCAATCCCTCACCTGCTGCAACAGCGATAATACCGTATTCTTTTTGCTCAGCTGGTTTTTGGAAGGCTTCTTCTTTTTCAACCTGCGCTTCATGTTGTTCACGCATGTTGTCCACTTTTACCTTGACCAAGCTACCGTATTGAAGACCCGCTTGCATGACCAAACCTGGGTCTTCTGTATGGACGTGGACTTTAACAATTTCATCATCGTTGACAACTAGAAGAGAATCCCCAAGGTCATTAAGATAGTTGCGGAATTCTTCATAATCAAAGTCCCTCACATAAGTAGGGCCTTGGCGAAGAGCTACCATGATTTCTGTACAGTAACCAAAGGTAATATCCTCAGTCGCTACATGACCAGCAACTGACTTGTGGTGCTCAGCATTGATCATCTCAGACATAACAGCTGGAGTTGCTTCAAAATCCTCTGACGCAATGTACTCACCTGTCAAAGCTGACAAGAAGCCTTCGTAGATGTACACCAGACCTTGGCCACCTGAATCGACAACCCCAACCTCTTTCAAGACTGGAAGCATATCAGGTGTTTTCTTGAGGGCACGGTTGGCGCCTTCTAGAGTCGCACGCATTACTTCCACAGCATCATCAGTTTCTTCTGCTTTTTTCAAAGCGGCAGTGGCTGCCCCACGAGAAACCGTCAAAATGGTACCTTCAACTGGTTTCATTACAGCCTTATAAGCCACTTCGACACCATGTTGGAAGGCTTGCGCCAAATCCTTACCATCCAATTCAACCTTGCCTTTGACAGACTGACCAAAACCACGGAACAATTGTGACGTAATAACCCCAGAGTTTCCGCGAGCACCCATAAGCAAACCTTTTGACAAGATTTGAGCGACTTCCCCAACTGTATTTGCAGGCTTATCTGCCACTTCTTTGGCACCATTTGTAATGGTCATTCCCATATTGGTCCCCGTATCACCATCTGGAACAGGAAAGACGTTTAAAGAGTTTACATATTCAGCTTGTTTATTCAGACGAGTAGATGCTGCCTGCACCATTTCTTGAAATAAACTTGTTGTAATTTTAGACACAATTATTCTCCTACGACTTTAATATTTTGGATAAAAACATTAACGGCATCAACAGAGATACCCAATTGATTCTCCAAGTTGAACATCACACGTTCTTGGATATTGCGAGATACTTCACTGATTTTCACACCGTAACTCATTACAGTGTAAACATCGACTGCAATGCGACCATCTTCCAAGGTCTTAATGACAACACCCTTAGAATAATTTTCTTTGCGCAAAAGTGCCTGAAAATTATCCTTAATCGCAGACTTACTAGCCATACCAACAACACCGAAAATCTCAGTCGTAGCACCACCGACAACTGTGGCAATCACTTCATCAGTCAATTCAATCTGGCCGTCTTTTGTATTGATTTTTACAGTCATAATTCCTTACCTCAAATAGTTTTATCACTCCATTTTACCACATTTTCCAGATTCTGTAAAAAACAAGCTTGTGACAGCTGAAAGGAACCAAAACATACTAAGATTAGTAGTGAAGAAATCTCCGACGGGAGAAAGTATTCACTACTTTTTCTTTATGTTAAAGTAGAGGTGTCTTGTTAAGTCGAGAACTCTTTTGACGCTAGACGTCGCATCAAAAACTGGCAAGGCACCTGTTTTAGAAAGAATGTTATCAAAGTATGTGGGA
>NZ_JAMWEL010000038.1 GCF_024509555.1 Streptococcus suis | reverse complement strand
ATGAGTCTTTCTAAAATGATAGTTTGAGCACTTTTCATTATAGGTCATATGGGACTTTTTTTCTATACTCAAAAAAGCTCCATAATTTCCATGGTGGATTTACCCACTACAGAAATTATAGAGCCAATTTTTTTCGATTTGATGAAGTTTCAGTAATTGATTGTGCAATAAGGAAATCATTTCCAAGAGAATCGTGGAAAGTTATGTGAAAGTTTTCTCAAAACCATACGGTTTCGACTAGCATTTTCAAAATAAAAGTGGTAGAATAGATAGGTATGAGGTCTAACCTCAAAAAATATTAGGAGGCTATCGAAATGCCATTAGTTTCAGCAGAAAAATTTGTCCAAGCAGCGCGTGACAACGGTTATGCAGTTGGTGGATTTAACACAAACAACCTTGAGTGGACTCAAGCTATCTTGCGTGCAGCAGAAGCAAAACAAGCTCCAGTTCTTATCCAAACTTCTATGGGTGCAGCTAAGTACATGGGTGGCTACAAAGTAGCTCGCAACTTGATCGCAAACTTGATCGAGTCAATGAACATCACAGTTCCAGTTGCTATCCACCTTGACCACGGTCACTATGAAGATGCACTTGAGTGTATCGAAGTTGGTTACACTTCTATCATGTTTGACGGTTCACACCTTCCAGTAGAAGAAAACCTTGCAAAAGCAAAAGAAGTTGTAGAATTGGCACACGCTAAAGGTATCTCAGTTGAAGCTGAAGTTGGTACTATCGGTGGTGAAGAAGACGGTATCGTTGGTACTGGTGAATTGGCTCCAATCGAAGATGCAGTAGCAATGGTTGCAACTGGTATTGACTTCTTGGCTGCAGGTATCGGTAACATCCACGGTCCATACCCAGCAAACTGGGAAGGTCTTGACCTTGACCACTTGCGTAAATTGACTGAAGCTGTACCAGGTTTCCCAATCGTATTGCACGGTGGTTCTGGTATTCCAGATGAGCAAATCCAAGAAGCAATCAAATTGGGTGTTGCTAAAGTCAACGTTAACACTGAGTGCCAAATCGCATTTGCAAATGCAACTCGTAAATTTGCAGCAGCTTATGAAGCAAACGAAGCAGAATACGACAAGAAAAAACTCTTTGACCCACGTAAATTCTTGGCTGACGGCGTAAAAGCTATCCAAGCATCTGTTGAAGAGCGTATCGACGTATTTGGTTCAGCGAACAAAGCTTAATATTATTTGAATTGATAACGAAAAAAGGATTTTCTTATAGAAAGTTCTTTTTTCTAATTTTTCACAAAAGGAACTACATTTAGGGATAGATACCTTTCTAATAATTGACACGTGCTAGTATCAATAGTGACAGAGATATCGAAAGTTAAAAATGATGAAACGAAAAATTTATACATTAAAAAATTTGGTTGGTGCAATTAGGGGAATTGTTTTAAAATAATATTTTGTAAGTTGTCACCAATCTTATTGAAAAACTAGATAAATTTTTAAAACTACTTATTGTGGGAGATAACTGTTGAATTTTAGCAATATATGGTTGAACAAGAGTCTTAAATAAAATATGTCCTAATTGTTTTGAATTGTACTGGTCAAGTATTGGTTTTTCAACTTTTACTCAAATTTCAACTTAAAATTTGATATTGAAATATTTTTATCGTCGCTCTACAAAAAAAGAAAAAATAATACTTGCAAAGCTTTATCAATTTTGTTAGAATAGTATGGTATGTGGTGCTAGCACATCCGATATATTTGATCAAATGAGGAGGAAGATACAATGGCTAAAGTATGTTATTTCACTGGTCGTAAGACTGTATCAGGTAACAACCGTTCACACGCTATGAACCAAACTAAACGCGCAGTTAAACCAAACCTTCAAAAAGTTACTGTTTTGATTGACGGTAAACCTAAAAAAGTTTGGGCATCAGCTCGTGCACTTAAATCAGGCAAAGTTGAACGTGTATAATAAATAAGTCGCTAGAAATTCTAGTGGCTTTTTATTTGTAATAATATCAGATTAAGACATAAACTGACCACATTGGCAATTGAAATAATCGTTATTGAAACATTGGTGACGAAAAAGTATTGCTAGAAAAGTAAGAGTGGCAAAAATAGATATTTCCGTGTTACAAGTTCGTCTTAAATTACAAAAAAACGGAAAAAGGAATGCAATGTAGGCGTATAAATGAACAGGAAGTTAGTCAAAAGTGCTCCTAACTGAATACTACAAAATCCCAGCATTTACATTTGAATTTGCAACAAATATCAATAGACGCTTAAAATCCTATCTTGGTTGTTGATTATGGTGTACCCAGAAGATTAGAACTAAACATTCGACAAATGATTGGCTTTCAATTTGAACCTATTCGTGAGATTTTTCCTATAAAAAGTTAAATGATGTTTTCCCAAAAAAAGAGATTATGTTTCTTTCGTGAACAAGGTTGTATCTCTGCTTTATTGGAGATGTGTATGACGCAAATATTTATTAATTAAAGATAAGATAGTTGTGCGAGAGGAGAGAAGAAATATTTTATTTGTTTATACATAATCCTACTTAAATTATTTACAATGAGAATGGTAGATGATAAACTAATGTAGTTATCATTTAACTCAAGTCAAAAAGAAAAAAATAAAAAAAGTATTGACAAGAGCAAGGTAAGATGATAGAATGAATGAGTTGTCAAAACAAGCCAAGTTATCACGAAAAAGAAACGAAAAAAAGTTTCAAAAAAGAGTTGACAAAGCAAGTTGAAGATGATAGAATAATTGAGTTGTCAAATCTGAA
>NZ_JAMWEL010000037.1 GCF_024509555.1 Streptococcus suis | reverse complement strand
ATCCATTTTTACAATCACCAACGTTTTCAAGAACGCAACAACGGCCTTGCCCCTCTTGAAATGAGGAACAAGGCCGTCGCCTAATCTTTTATTATTTCATTGTCCACTTGACAGGGAGCTGTTCACACCTGACCCTTTTTCTTATTTTAATTATTCAGCACCCAATGCAGCTACTGTGATGTAGTTGTATGGTTTGTTGAAGTGTGGCAAGAAGAACAAGTCTGTCAATGCCAATTTTTCGATTGTTACGCCTTCTTGGATCGCCAATGAGAAGAGGTGGATACCCAATGAGATGTCTTCACGAGCAGCCATTTGAGCACCAAGGATACGACGTGAATCTTTATCGTAAACGATCTTGATAGTTACTGGGAAGTTACCATGCTCCATGAATTCTGGTTTTTGGTTGTCAGTTACTTCAGTAACAGCAGCGTTCAAACCAAGACGAGTAGCTTTTTCAAGTGTCAAACCAGTTGATACAAGGTTAAGTCCGTAGATAGAGATACCGTTAGAACCTTGTACACCGATACCTTCAAGGTCAGTACCACAGATGTTGTGAGCTGCTACGATACCAGTACGTACTGCGTTTGAAGCCAATGCGATGTAGCTTGTGTCGCCAGTCGCGTTGTCATAGATCGTTGCACAGTCACCGATAGCGTAAACACCTGGGATAGAAGTTTCTTGGCGTTTGTTTACAAGGAAGGCACCGTTACGGAAACGCTCGATTCCTTCACCTGCAAATGCAGTGTTTGGACGGAAACCAACAGCCAAGATAACCATGTCAACATCGTATTCGTTCTTGTCAGTGATGATTTTCTCAACTTTGCCATCACCAGCAACTTCTTGAACAGTTTCACCGAAGGCAAGTTTGATACCGTTGTCTTCCATGTTTTTAGCCATAAGGTCTGACAAGTCACGGTCATAGTAACCAGCCAAACATGTATCTACAACGTCGATAAGGATAACTTCTTTACCTTTACGTTGGAATGCTTCTGCAAGCTCAACACCGATGTAACCAGCACCAACTACTGCTACGCGGTTGATGTCTTTGTTTTTCAATTTTTCAATAACATCTGCTGAGTTTTGGTACAATTTAACGAATTGCAAGTTTTCAAGAGTTGCTTCAAATTCAAGTGAACCTTCTTTGATTGCAGCACCTTTGATTGGTGGCAAGATTGGTTGTGAACCTGTAGCAAAGAGAAGTTTGTCGTAAGCTTCAACGTGCTCTTGACCGTTTACAAGTGCAGTAACTGTTTTTGCTTCATAGTCAATAGCTGTAACAGGTGACTCCATGTAAACTTTTGCGCCCATGCTTTCCAATTGTTCTTTATCAGAGTAGAAAAGTCCTTCTGGACCGGCAATTTGCTCACCAATCCACAAAGCCATACCACAACCCAAGAATGAGATGTTTGAGTTTTGGTCAAATACAACGATTTCGTTTTCTTGACCATAATTTGTCAACATAGTTTTGATTGCGGCAGTACCAGCGTGGTTAGCACCAACAACAACGATTTTAGCCATAAGTAAAATCTCACTTTCAAAATAAATATTTTTTTACATCTTCCATTATACACTAATAATGTTACCGATTTCAAAATTTTTGCTCAGAAAATCACATTTTTTTATTTTTTCTTGAAAATTTTTTGGTAACCCTTATTTTATTTAGTTTTTTGTCGTACAAAAAAATAAGAGAGGATTGCCCTCTCTTATTCTTTGCCTCGATTACTGTTGGTCACGACGGCGTTTTCTCACACCGAATAGACTTGATACAAGTAACAATACTCCAAGCATACCCGCTGTTGACTCTTCTTCACCAGTATCTGGCAACTTAGGTTTTTCAGATTTAACTGGTTTAGCAACAGATGGTTTAGCTGGGGCAGGCGGAGTCGGTTTTACTACCTTACGGTAAACATAAGTAACCTTCGTATCACCTTCTACCACTGTACCGTTTTCTGTACCTTCTACGCGAACAAGTTCGTACTCTTCACCATTGTAAGTGATTGTCTTAGGCTTGTTATCTGTAGTGTCGTATGGCGTACCTTCTGGAGAAGTTGGAGTATCCGTTACAGGAGACTTAATCTCTACGCCTTCTTCTGTGATGTAAGTAACAATGACACTACCTTGTTTAACTTCTGGGGTTACTGGTGGGGTAGCTGGTTTCTTACGGTAAACATAGGTTACCTTAATGTCACCTTCTACTACTGTGCCATTTTCTGTACCATCAACTCGAACAAGTTCGTACTCTTCACCATTATAAGTGATTGTCTTAGGCTTATTATCTGTAGTATCGTATGGGGTACCCTCTGGTGATGAAGGGGTATCTGTCACAGGTGACTTAATCTCTACGCCATCTTCTGTGATGTAGGCAACAATGACATTACCTTGTTTCACTTCTGGTGTTACTGGTGGGGTAGCTGGTTTCTTACGGTAAACATAAGTAACCTTCGTATCACCTTCTACCACTGTACCGTTTTCTGTACCTTCTACGCGAACCAATTCATACTCTTCGCCTTTATAGGTGATTATAGTTGGCTTATTATCTGTAGTATCGTATGGGGTACCCTCTGGTGATGATGGGGTATCTGTCACAGGTGACTTAATCTCTTCTCCATCCTCAGTTATGTAAGTGACAATGACTGTACCATTCTTAATAGGCACGTAAGGAATCAAGGTATCTTCACCCGGTGTTTCTGGAGTTGGTGGAACGTAGCCCTTGCTTGGATCTTCTGGATCAACAGGTTTCAACGGTGTATTGTCCTTCGGATCTACTGGAGTGTAGCCTGGTACGTGAGGGATAACTGGTTTGTCCGTAGTTGGATTGGTTGGGATAGACGGAATTTCCTTATCTGGCTCAGTTGGATCAAATGGGTATTCTGTCTTAGGACGTTCATTCTCTGGTACATTCGGAATGAGTGGAATCCAGTTAGCTACTTTTTGGTAAACATATGTAATCGTTGTTGTGCCTTCGACCACGTTGCCTGTTTCTTCCACTGACTTACCAGCTGGATCAACCGCAGTCGTCTTAGACGGTACAAGAACATACTTATCACCGTTACGAACGATTTCAGTTGGTTTGTCACCTTCGTCTGTCGTGTCGTACTTCGTACCAGCTAGAACATCATCCTCATCTGTAACAGAATCCTTAAGAGTATTGCCGTCTGTATCAACATACTTAATTACCACATCACCCTTGACAGGTACATAAGGAATCAAGGTATCCTCACCTGGTGTTTCTGGTGTTGGTGGAACGTAGCCCTTGCTTGGATCTTCTGGATCAACAGGTGTCAACGGTGTATTGTCCTTCGGATCGACTGGGGTGTAACCCGGTACGTGCGGAATGACTGGTTGATCTGTTGTCGGATTGGTTGGAATAGACGGAATTTCCTTATCTGGCTCAGTTGGGTCAAATGGGTATTCTG
>NZ_JAMWEL010000036.1:3419-5002 GCF_024509555.1 Streptococcus suis | reverse complement strand
AAGACCTTTGAAAATTAAAGAAGACGAACCAAACGTGCAGGGTGATTTATCGAATAGATAAATCGTCAATGACAAAAGAAAAACAATAAAACGGAAAGCTAGCAATAGCTTGAGTTTGAATCAAAACTTTTTATGAGAGTTTGATCCTGGCTCAGGACGAACGCTGGCGGCGTGCCTAATACATGCAAGTAGAACGCTGAAGTCTGGTGCTTGCACTAGACGGATGAGTTGCGAACGGGTGAGTAACGCGTAGGTAACCTGCCTCATAGCGGGGGATAACTATTGGAAACGATAGCTAATACCGCATAACAGTATTTACTGCATGGTAGATACTTGAAAGGAGCAATTGCTTCACTATGAGATGGACCTGCGTTGTATTAGCTAGTTGGTGAGGTAACGGCTCACCAAGGCATCGATACATAGCCGACCTGAGAGGGTGATCGGCCACACTGGGACTGAGACACGGCCCAGACTCCTACGGGAGGCAGCAGTAGGGAATCTTCGGCAATGGGGGCAACCCTGACCGAGCAACGCCGCGTGAGTGAAGAAGGTTTTCGGATCGTAAAGCTCTGTTGTAAGAGAAGAACTGTGAGAAGAGTGGAAAGTTTCTCACTTGACGGTATCTTACCAGAAAGGGACGGCTAACTACGTGCCAGCAGCCGCGGTAATACGTAGGTCCCGAGCGTTGTCCGGATTTATTGGGCGTAAAGCGAGCGCAGGCGGTTTGATAAGTCTGAAGTAAAAGGCTGTGGCTTAACCATAGTACGCTTTGGAAACTGTCAAACTTGAGTGCAGAAGGGGAGAGTGGAATTCCATGTGTAGCGGTGAAATGCGTAGATATATGGAGGAACACCGGTGGCGAAAGCGGCTCTCTGGTCTGTAACTGACGCTGAGGCTCGAAAGCGTGGGGAGCGAACAGGATTAGATACCCTGGTAGTCCACGCCGTAAACGATGAGTGCTAGGTGTTGGGTCCTTTCCGGGACTCAGTGCCGTAGCTAACGCATTAAGCACTCCGCCTGGGGAGTACGACCGCAAGGTTGAAACTCAAAGGAATTGACGGGGGCCCGCACAAGCGGTGGAGCATGTGGTTTAATTCGAAGCAACGCGAAGAACCTTACCAGGTCTTGACATCCCGATGACCGCCCTAGAGATAGGGTTTCTCTTCGGAGCATCGGTGACAGGTGGTGCATGGTTGTCGTCAGCTCGTGTCGTGAGATGTTGGGTTAAGTCCCGCAACGAGCGCAACCCCTATTGTTAGTTGCCATCATTCAGTTGGGCACTCTAGCGAGACTGCCGGTAATAAACCGGAGGAAGGTGGGGATGACGTCAAATCATCATGCCCCTTATGACCTGGGCTACACACGTGCTACAATGGCTGGTACAACGAGTCGCAAGTCGGTGACGGCAAGCTAATCTCTTAAAGCCAGTCTCAGTTCGGATTGTAGGCTGCAACTCGCCTACATGAAGTCGGAATCGCTAGTAATCGCGGATCAGCACGCCGCGGTGAATACGTTCCCGGGCCTTGTACACACCGCCCGTCACACCACGAGAGTTTGTAACACCCGAAGTCGGTGAGGTAACC
>NZ_JAMWEL010000036.1:0-3319 GCF_024509555.1 Streptococcus suis | reverse complement strand
AGGAGCCAGCCGCCTAAGGTGGGATAGATGATTGGGGTGAAGTCGTAACAAGGTAGCCGTATCGGAAGGTGCGGCTGGATCACCTCCTTTCTAAGGAAATGGAACCTGTACGTCAGTCTTCTTTAATTTTGAGAGGTCTTGTGGGGCCTTAGCTCAGCTGGGAGAGCGCCTGCTTTGCACGCAGGAGGTCAGCGGTTCGATCCCGCTAGGCTCCATTAACAACGGAAGTTGTTAAGATTTTGTCCATTGAAAATTGAATATCTATCAAACATTCCTGATGTATCTGAAAGGATACATTGAGAAATAGTAACAAGAAAATAAACCGAAAACGCTGTGAATATTTAATGAGTTTTCTAATTTTTGAAAAAATTAGGTTAATAAGGTTAAGTTAATAAGGGCGCACGGTGGATGCCTTGGCACTAGAAGCCGATGAAGGACGTGACTAACGACGAAATGCCTTGGGGAGCTGTAAGTAAGCAATGATCCAGGGATGTCCGAATGGGGGAACCCGGCAGGTAATGCCTGTCACTCACTACTGTTAAGGTAGTGTAGAGGAAGACGCAGTGAACTGAAACATCTAAGTAGCTGCAGGAAGAGAAAGCAAAAGCGATTGCCTTAGTAGCGGCGAGCGAAACGGCAGGAGGGCAAACCGAAGAGTTTACTCTTCGGGGTTGTAGGACTGCAATGTGGACTTAAAGAGTATAGAAGAACTACCTGGGAAGGTAGGCCAAAGAGAGTAATAGCCTCGTATTTGAAATAGTCTTTATACCTAGCAGTATCCTGAGTACGGCGAGACACGCGAAATCTCGTCGGAATCCGGGAGGACCATCTCCCAACCCTAAATACTCTCTAGTGACCGATAGTGAACCAGTACCGTGAGGGAAAGGTGAAAAGTACCCCGGAAGGGGAGTGAAATAGAACCTGAAACCGTGTGCCTACAACAAGTTCGAGCCCGTTAATGGGTGAGAGCGTGCCTTTTGTAGAATGAACCGGCGAGTTACGATATGATGCGAGGTTAAGTTGAAGAGACGGAGCCGTAGGGAAACCGAGTCTGAATAGGGCGCCTTAGTATTATGTCGTAGACCCGAAACCATGTGACCTACCCATGAGCAGGTTGAAGGTGCGGTAAGACGCACTGGAGGACCGAACCAGGGCACGTTGAAAAGTGCTTGGATGACTTGTGGGTAGCGGAGAAATTCCAAACGAACTTGGAGATAGCTGGTTCTCTCCGAAATAGCTTTAGGGCTAGCGTCGACATTAAGAATCTTGGAGGTAGAGCACTGTTTGGATGAGGGGGCCATCTCGGTTTACTGATTTCAGATAAACTCCGAATGCCAAAGATTTATGGTCGGCAGTCAGACTGCGAGTGCTAAGATCCGTAGTCGAAAGGGAAACAGCCCAGACCACCAGCTAAGGTCCCAAAATAATTGTTAAGTGGAAAAGGATGTGGGGTTGCACAGACAACTAGGATGTTAGCTTAGAAGCAGCTATTCATTCAAAGAGTGCGTAATAGCTCACTAGTCGAGTGACCCTGCGCCGAAAATGTACCGGGGCTAAAACAATTTACCGAAGCTGTGGATAACACTTAGGTGTTATGGTAGGAGAGCGTTCTATGTGTGAAGAAGGTATACCGTGAGGAGTGCTGGAACGCATAGAAGTGAGAATGCCGGTATGAGTAGCGAAAGATGGGTGAGAATCCCATCCACCGTAAGACTAAGGTTTCCAGGGGAAGGCTCGTCCGCCCTGGGTTAGTCGGGACCTAAGGAGAGACCGAAAGGTGTATCCGATGGACAACAGGTTGATATTCCTGTACTAGAGTATGAAGTGATGGAGGGACGCAGTAGGCTAACTAAAGCGGGCGATTGGAAGTGCCCGTCTAAGCAGTGAGGTGTGATATGAGTCAAATGCTTGTATCTCTAACATTGAGTTGTGATGGGGAGCGAAGTTTAGTAGCGAAGTTAGTGACGTCACACTGCCGAGAAAATCTTCTAGCGTTGTATCATACTCTACCCGTACCGCAAACCGACACAGGTAGTCGAGGCGAGTAGCCTCAGGTGAGCGAGAGAACTCTCGTTAAGGAACTCGGCAAAATGACCCCGTAACTTCGGGAGAAGGGGTGCTCAGTTTAACTGAGCCGCAGTGAATAGGCCCAAGCAACTGTTTATCAAAAACACAGCTCTCTGCTAAATCGTAAGATGATGTATAGGGGGTGACGCCTGCCCGGTGCTGGAAGGTTAAGAGGAGGGTTTAGCGCAAGCGAAGATCTGAATTGAAGCCCCAGTAAACGGCGGCCGTAACTATAACGGTCCTAAGGTAGCGAAATTCCTTGTCGGGTAAGTTCCGACCCGCACGAAAGGCGTAATGATTTGGGCACTGTCTCAACGAGAGACTCGGTGAAATTTTAGTACCTGTGAAGATGCAGGTTACCCGCGACAGGACGGAAAGACCCCATGGAGCTTTACTGCAGTTTGATATTGAGTATCTGTACCACATGTACAGGATAGGTAGGAGCCTATGAAGTCGGGACGCCAGTTTCGACAGAGGCGCTGTTGGGATACTACCCTTGTGTTATGGCTACTCTAACCCAGATAGGTTATCCCTATCGGAGACAGTGTCTGACGGGCAGTTTGACTGGGGCGGTCGCCTCCTAAAAGGTAACGGAGGCGCCCAAAGGTTCCCTCAGAATGGTTGGAAATCATTCGCAGAGTGTAAAGGTATAAGGGAGCTTGACTGCGAGAGCTACAACTCGAGCAGGGACGAAAGTCGGGCTTAGTGATCCGGTGGTTCCGCATGGAAGGGCCATCGCTCAACGGATAAAAGCTACCCTGGGGATAACAGGCTTATCTCCCCCAAGAGTTCACATCGACGGGGAGGTTTGGCACCTCGATGTCGGCTCGTCGCATCCTGGGGCTGTAGTCGGTCCCAAGGGTTGGGCTGTTCGCCCATTAAAGCGGCACGCGAGCTGGGTTCAGAACGTCGTGAGACAGTTCGGTCCCTATCCGTCGCGGGCGTAGGAAATTTGAGAGGATCTGCTCCTAGTACGAGAGGACCAGAGTGGACTTACCGCTGGTGTACCAGTTGTCTTGCCAAAGGCATCGCTGGGTAGCTATGTAGGGAAGGGATAAACGCTGAAAGCATCTAAGTGTGAAACCCACCTCAAGATGAGATTTCCCATAACTTTATGTTAGTAAGAGCCCTGAGAGATGATCAGGTAGATAGGTTGGAAGTGGAAGTGTGGCGACACATGTAGCGGACCAATACTAATCGCTCGAGGACTTATCCAAAGAAATAAACTAGAGTCAATATTGACAAGCGATCG
>NZ_JAMWEL010000035.1 GCF_024509555.1 Streptococcus suis | reverse complement strand
GAGTCTTTCTAAAATGATAGTTTGAGCACTTTTCATTATAGGTCATATGGGACTTTTTTTCTATACTCAAAAAGGCTCCATAATTTCCATGGTGGATTTACCCACTACAGAAATTATAGAGCCGATAAAACGTGTAAGGTCACTGTTTTTGTAACGTGACTTTATGCGTTTTTTTTCTTAAGTTAAAGAATAACTTCAATAAATCGACAGGCTTCTAATGTGAGATTGCAAATGGTTATATCAATATACAGAAAATATGTAAATATCTACCATTTATCTTGAAAATAAAGGAAAAAACGAACATAATTACTTGCTCATTTAATCTATTCCATGATAAAATTTTGATATGTCAAAGAGTCTTTAAAAGGTCGTAAGAAGTTAGTGTTTTGATAGATTTTCATGCACTTATATTTAATTGTAAGTATCTTTTCCCATTTTTAAAAATGTTGGGGGGTCTTTTTTTGAGTTTTAAAATTAGATAGTCACATTTACTATTCTATTACACTGTATTTTTATACGATTTTTAAGGCTAGACAAATACTAATCTGGTTTGAATCCAGTGAAAAGGAGATTTTTATGTCAAATAGAGATAAAAATATGTTCCGAAATGAACAGCGATTCTCTTTCCGAAAATATAGTTTCGGTTTGGCGTCCGCTCTTATTGCCAACGTTGTATTTGGTGCGACTATTGCAGGTGGTCCTGTTGTTCATGCAAATACTGAATCGGAAGCAACTACTGTAACCTCATCTTCGAGTGTGCAGTTGGAAACTTTGGGCAATAGTACAGAAACAAGCGTTACAGAGGGAGTTGTTGCCACGCCGGAGGTAAGAAATGTATCGCTTACTTATACTGTTAAGGTTGTTGATACAGAAGGTGCAGTTCTTAAAACAGAAGTTAGAACTGTTGATGTGACAACAAGTGGCGAGGTTGCTTCAGCCTTTGCAGAACTTGGTGAGGATTTAGTGCCGACAGATTACAAGCTAATTGCCGGCTTGGGACAGGTGCTTGTCTATGAAAACCAAGACAATACTTTCACAGTTACTGTTGAAAAAGTTGTTACAGAACCAGTGGTAGAAACTGTGTCAGAAACTTCTAAGTCAGAATCATCTGCAACAGTTGGAAGTTCTGAGGTGACAAATGTTAGTTCTGAAACAGGCTTAAAAGCAAGTTCGGAGGCAGCAAAAAATCTAAACTCAGTGACTGAAACTGTTTCAAGTTCTGAAGCTCCTGTTGAAGATAGTGCAATGTCAGAAACAATGGTTGCTCCAGCACCTACTAAAGTGACAGAGGCTGTGACGAAAAATACTAACAGCTTGTCTGCATTGGCTCTTCTTGCTTACGAGGTGCGTTACACTGATTCTGAGGGGCAAGTTGTTGGTAAAACAGCTGGTCTTGTGACTGCTGAGTCTAAAGATGGTGTTGCAACAAAAGAAGTTAGCTTCTCTGCAAATGATATTCCTTCAGGTTATGAATTGGCTGTGGGCCAGTCTTCTGTATTGACCAAGCAATTAGTTGAAAACCAAATCAATATCTTGTCTTTCGCAGTGGTTAAGAAGTCTGAAGAAGAAGAAATTGCTGAATCACAACTTGCAAATAAAGAAGTACTTGAGCAAGTGGTATCTGAGGCAGACTTGTTGTCAGACGAAGCACTTCGTCAAGTAGCTAAAGAACAAGTTGGAAATACTAGTCTTGAAGCAGCAGCTCAAGAAACCAAGGAAGTAGCTAAAGAAGCACAAGCTGTCTTAAATGATGCTTCAGCAACACAAGAAGTAGTAGATACAACAGTTGAAACTGTCAAAGCAAGTACTTTGGCGCTTGCAGATGAAATGCTTAAGGTTGATGAAGATAGTGTTCTGACAGCTCAGTTGGCAGTTTCAAGTACAAATTCAGCAACAGTAAGCACAAATGCAACCTACAATGTATCTTTCTATGAAGATATGAATAGCCGGGTACCTGATTATGTACGTGTATCAAATATCAGTGTGAACGGTCAAACGATTACGTATGAATTTATCGTTAATGAGATTAATTCAACTGGTTATGGTAAAGCCTATCATGAATTTGCGCTCGGTAATGAAGTTGATACAACTAGTGTTACAATTGTTCGTCAACAGCGTTCTGATGCTAATTCAGCATGGGTAGATGATGGAAGCTGGAATGCAGGAACATGGGTTGGTGGAGAGAGACAGTACTTTAGTAGAAGTAATGGTAACATTCTGGGAGCACTTTATCCATATAATAATGCCCGTGACAATACCACTGGTGTTGAAGTGGACGCAGCTAACATCAATGATCAAGTCGGAACCTTATACCGTGATCAATTGGATGTAACAACACGAGCATACAAGTATACGATTACAGCCACGGCAAGGGATGGTAAAAAACCAGCGAACATGGCCTTCATGGCTGGATTCCGTGCAGGTACTGATAACCGTGCATACTATGTGGCAACTCCAGGTGTGACAGATCCCGTGAACCAAGCACCTGTAGTTACAGTAAATAGCACAGAGGGAACACAGCTTAACTCAGACAGCACCAATAACAAATACTTGTTTGTTTTTGGTACAACAGAGGGAACGACAGAGACAGAAGCAGGTACGACAAATGCCGCTCCAGTTATCAATAAGGCTAACGCTACCAAAACATTTGCGACCATGTCAGATCCTGAAGGTACTAACCTGACAATCTCTTATGATAACAATGCTGCTGAACCAAGAACGGAAACGTCTTTGGGTAGCAATTTGACACTTGGTACAGATGGTAAAATTGAAGGTTCCTTTGCTCATACAGCGGGTGGATACTACACTCGTCGTGTAAAAGTAACAGATGCAGCTAATGCAACTACAATTAGTAGCGCCTTCTACACTTATGCTTATACAGATAAGGAAGTTGATACCACTGCTGTTACTAAAAACGAAGGTGTAGCAGTTACAGATGCTGAAATCTTCTCTAAACTAGGAATTGCTGTTACAAGTACAGGATATCCTAATACCGGTAAAACCGTTCCAACAATTCCAGAGAGCGAATACACACGTACTATCGTAGGTTACAAGCAAGGTGGTACGTATACAGAAGCAACTAGAGATCAATTACCAACAACTGGTGAGTATGAGGTTAAGGTTCGTACCCGTAACGTTTACGGTCAAGATATCTACAACTGGGTAACCGTAAAATACAACGAAGCACCAGATATTACAGAAGTTGGTACGGATACAAATACCACTGTTTATCAAAATGGTACAGTAGATCACTATATCTTTGTATTTGGTAAGACAGAAGGCACTACAGAAGCTACTAACGCAGCAGGACAAACTGCAGCAGGAAATGCTCCTGTTATCGATAAAGCTAATGCCACTAAGACAGTTGTCAGCGTATCAGATCCAGAAAATAATAACCCTGTGACGATTACCTATGACAATAACGCTGCAGAACCACGAGTTGAAACTACTTTAGGTTCAAACTTGACAGTTGGCACAGATGGCAAACTTGAAGGTTATTTCGACCATGAAGCTGGTGGATTCCACTCTCGTCGTATTGTAGCAACGGACTCGTTGGGCGCAAAATCAACAAGTAATCCGTTTATGACTTACGCTTATACGGATAAAGAGGTTGATACTACCCCTGTTACGAAGACAGCTGTTGGTCAAGCGGTAACGAATGAGGAAATCTTTGCCAAATTAGGAATCGTTACTAGCAGTACACAATTCCCTAACAATACGGCTGCACATGATGTGATTCCAACGGTACCAACTAATGAATACACTCGTGAAGTTGTTGGTTATCGTGCTGTTGGCGGTACTGATGTGACGAATGCAACTACTGCGACCCTTCCTACTTCTGGTACATACGAAGTAAATGTTCGTACACGTAACATTTATGGTCAAGATATTTACAACTGGGTAACAGTTGAGTATCCTGCTAATACTCCAACAACGGCTACAGACAAGCAACCACTTTATGTGTTCAACAATACAGCTATCAAAACCGTGGATTCGGGTACGAATGTAGATACTTCTACAGCTGATGACAAGGTAAACGTAGTAACCCTGCAAGATCCAGAGGGACTTACTTCTGTAGCAGTTACTCGTGAAACAGATGTTAATACGGCAGTCTTTAATCCAGCTAGCATTGGTATTACAATTGATATCGACGGTAATGCTTCAGGTACACCTTCAGTTGATGCAATCGGAGTCTACTCTCGTGGCTTGACAGTTACAGATGGTACGGGGGCTACAACAAACCTCTTCCCACGTAACGATGAGATGGAAACTTACGTACTTGATGCTACCGCTGGAGCGACTATTACCAAGGCAGTTGGTGAAAGTGTAACAGAGGCTGAGATTCTTGATAATGTCACTGTTGCAACAGGTAACAGTAACACTATGGACGCTGCAATCGATAGCCGTTACCGCAAGGTATTGGCGCCAGGTCAAACAATTCCAACAACAGTAGGTACTCACACAGTTACAGTCCGTGTTATCACAGACTCAAATGTTTATAAAGATGTACCAGTAACTGTTGTTATTCCAGCACCACAAAAGGATGGCTTGACACCGGCTTATGCCGAGAATGTGGTGGCCCCAGGTGCTTCGGCTACTACACCTCCGACATTCACAAATGCCGATGGTCAGTCTGCAACAGCACCAACAGGTGCAACTTATGCTATTCCTTCAAGCTACACACCGCCAACTGGTTATACTGCAACTATTGATCCTTCTACCGGTGCAGTGACATTGACAGCACCAACAGGTGCAACAGTTGAAACTGTTGAAGTTCCAGTAACCGTTACCTATTCAGATAAGTCAACAGATACTACAACTGCAGTCTTCAAGTTGGACACAGATGGCGATGGTCAACCAGATGTAACAGACACAGATGATGACAACGATGGTATCCCAGATGAACGTGATGCACAATCTAAGACACCAACAACTTCAGCAGTTACCGTTAATGATGCGACAGTTGTTGCAGGTCAGCCAATCACAGCTATCCCAGTTGCAATAACGACCGACGATACACAAGCAACAGTTGAAGTCACAGGCTTGCCAGCAGGCTTGACCTACAATCCAACGACTAAGCAAATCGAGGGTACTCCAACAGGCGCAGAGATTCCAGCAGGTCAGGATTCAGTACCAGTTACAGTTACTGCTACAGTGACAGATGCGACAGGCACACCAGTTACTGATACAGCAGTTATCACCATCCAACGTGATACAGATGGCGATGGTCAACCAGATGTAACAGACACAGATGATGACAACGATGGTATCCCAGATACACAGGATGCCAATCCAAAGGATGCGAATACATCAACAGTTGCTGTAGATGATGCGACAGCTGTTGCAGGTCAACCAATCACTCCAATCCCAGTTGCAGTAACTAGCGACGATACACAAGCAACAGTTGAAGTCACAGGCTTGCCAGCAGGCTTGACCTACAATCCAACGACTAAGCAAATAGAGGGTACTCCAACAGGCGCAGAGATTCCAGCAGGTCAGGATTCAGTACCAGTTACAGTTACTGCTACAGTGACAGATGCGACAGGCACACCAGTTACTGATACAGCTGTTATCACCATCCAACGTGATACAGATGGCGATGGTCAACCAGATGTAACAGACACAGATGATGACAACGATGGTATCCCAGATACACAGGATGCCAATCCAAAGGATGCGAATACATCAGCCGTGACTGTTGATGATGCGACAGTTGTTGCAGGTCAACCAATCACTTCAATCCCAGTCACTGTCACAACAGATGACACACAAGCAACAGTTGAAGTCACAGGCTTGCCAGCAGGCTTGACCTACAATCCAACGACTAAGCAAATCGAGGGTACTCCAACAGGCGCAGAGATTCCAGCAGGTCAGGATTCAGTACCAGTTACAGTTACTGCTACAGTGACAGATGCGACAGGCACACCAGTTACTGATACAGCTGTTATCACCATCCAACGTGACACTGATGGCGATGGTCAACCAGATGTGACAGACACAGATGATGACAACGACGGTATCCCAGATACTGTAGAGACAACTAACGGCACAGATCCTAAGACACCAAATACGGATACAACCGTAACTCCAGCAACGGTAGTTGAAGGTCAGCCCGTTCTAGATACAACAGTTGTTACACCAGAATCACCAAACACAGTGATTACACCATCTGAACCAGTTAACGGCATTTCAGTAGATGAAAACGGCAAGTTGACAGGTACACCAGACATCACAGATTGGAAAGATGACGAAGAAACACGTGAGATCACTATCCCAGTCACTGTCACAACAGACGGTGTTGAGAAAGTTGTCGAAGTTCCAGTTACTATCCAACGTGATACAGATGGCGACGGTCAACCAGATGTAACAGACACAGATGATGACAACGACGGTATCCCAGATACTGTAGAGACAACTAACGGCACAGATCCTAAGACACCAAATACGGGTACAACAGTCACTCCAACAACGGTAGTTGAAGGTCAGCCCGTGCCAGATACAACAGTTGTTACACCGGAATCACCAAACACAGTGATTACCCCATCAGCACCAGTTAACGGCATTTCAGTAGATGAAAACGGCAAGTTGACAGGTACACCAGACATCACAGATTGGAAAGATGACGAAGAAACACGTGAGATTACGATCCCAGTCACTGTCACAACAGACGGTGTTGAGAAAGTTGTCGAAGTTCCAGTCACCATCCAACGTGACACAGATGGCGATGGTCAACCAGATGTGACAGATAAAGATGATGATGGCGATGGTATTCCAGATGAGACTGATAAAGATCCTAAGACACCAAATACGGATACAACCGTAACTCCAACAACGGTAGTTGAAGGTCAGCCAGTTCCAGATACAACAGTTGTTACACCGGAATCACCAAACACAGTGATTACCCCATCAGCACCAGTTAACGGCATTTCAGTAGATGAAAACGGCAAGTTGACAGGTACACCAGACATCACAGATTGGAAAGATGACGAAGAAACACGTGAGATTACGATCCCAGTCACTGTCACAACAGACGGTGTTGAGAAAGTTGTCGAAGTTCCAGT
>NZ_JAMWEL010000034.1 GCF_024509555.1 Streptococcus suis | reverse complement strand
ACCGAGTATATTTTTTACTACAACAATAAACGCATTAAAACAAAACTAAAAGGACTTAGTCCTGTTCAGTATAGAACTAAATCCTTTCAATAATATTTTTTGTCTAACTTTTTGGGGTCAGTACAAAATAAGTTCAAGTCTTTTATGTGTCTTAGATTAGTGTTTCCAGTTTATCCACCAAGGAACCGACATAAGCAATAGTTTCTTTAAGTGGTTGGTCAGTCGAAACATCGACACCTGCGTGTTTTGCAAGGTCTTGGGCAGAAAGACTTGCACCGAGCGACAAGGTTTCCAACCATTTTTCAACAACTTCTTCAGGATGTTCTTCCAACTGTTTCGCCATAGCAGTACCGATGGTTAAACCAGCTGAGTAGGTATATGGATACAAACCAATGTAATAGTGCGGTTGACGCATCCAGATAAGACCTGCATCATCACCGATTTCAAAGTCTTCACCCCAGAATTCCTTGATGACATCCAACTTGATTTGGCAGAGAATATCACCATTGAGGTATTCTTCATTGTCCAAACGAGTGTAGACTTCACGTTGGAAGGCTGCTTCAAGCAAGTGAGTGACCATGTTGTGGAAGTAAGTACGGCTGATCAACTCGCTAATCAAGTAAGCCTGGAAGCCAGGATCTTGGTTGTTTTTCAAAAGGGTGTTACATGTCAAGACTTCATTAGCAGTAGAAGGCGCCTCAATGAAGTAGAGGGATGGATCGTAGCTGAGAACGCTTTGTTTCTTAGCCAATTGGAAATGACCAGCATGTCCCAATTCGTGAGCCAATACCAAGACCTCGTTCATCAATCCTGTCCATGAAAGGAGGATGTAAGATGGTCCATCATAAAGAGTAGCACAGAAGCCACCCGTAGCCTTACCTTCGTTTTGAGCAAAGTCAATCCAACGCTCATCAAATGATTGTTCAATCATTTTCACGTAGTCCTCACCAAGAATACCCAAGCAGTCAATCAAGAATTGTTTGGATTCTTCAGGAGTGATGCGTTGGTTGTATTCAGATGGTAGACTGATTTTCAAGTCAGCATGTGTGATCTTGTCCAATCCATGAGCCTTAGCAACCAATTTCACAAAGCGACGCATGTGAGGTGCCAATTCCTTCATGATGACATCAATCTGACGATCGAAGAGATCACGAGAGACATTTTGACGATGCAAGAGGAAGTCAATTGTGCTGTCAAAACCACGCAAGCGAGCTTCGATTTGCTCGTTTTTGATATGTGACAAATAAGTTGCTGCAGTTGTATTCTTGTATTTTTTTAAGGTTGAATAGAAACCAGCAGCTGAATTGCGACGGATTTCGGTATCATGGCTGAGTTCATAATCATTTTCAAAGAGAACATAGCTATTACCAAGCGTTTGACCATTTGCCTCGAAGTTTTCAAAGGTCATATCTTCAAACTTGGTCACACCGTAATTATTATATGGCTGACCAAAGGTTGGAGCAAAATTTGATAAAAGTTCTTCTTGAAGTGGGTGCAGTTGATGCGGCTTGTCACGGAGAATACCATCAAAGAAAGCAGCCCATTGTGGTTGTTCCTCTTTTAATTCAAGAAGAAAGGCTTCATCTAACTGACCAAGTTCAGAATAGAGGAAATCACGTTTTGGAAGAGTCTTAGCTGCAACCAAGTCATATTCGTTGGCAAGGCTAGCAAGTTCGGTATTCATCTTATCGACTTCGAGTGGAAGAAACGCATAGTGAGAAAGTCTGCTATCAAGAATGACAATGGTTTCATATTCTTTAAGAGCAGCTACTATGGTTTCCTTGTCTGTTAGTTTTCCTTTGAAGTTTGTTTCGAAAGCGGTGACTTGATTTGCATAAGTAATCAAATTTTCTTTGTAATTTTCAGGTGTTGGGAATAACAAATCGGTATTCCAAGTTAATTGCACATCAATTTCTTGACGCTTTGGCATTGCAGAAGTCATATATTTCTCCTTTTTTTATTGATAGCTACATTATAACATAAGAATTGGTTTGAGGAAAAATAATGTTAGACCAATTTATGAAAAGAAAACTTGACAAAATGCGCAAAAACCTAGATAATAGAAGTATGAAAGGGTTTACTGAAAACCGGAAAGGAGTTAGATATGCAGGTTATTAAACGAAGTGGTGAAATTGTAGAATTCGACCCAGAAAAGATTTACCAAGCCATTATTAAGGCAGCTCAAACTGTATATGTAATCGACGATACATGGCGGAAAAACCTAGCTCAAGTGACGAAGAAAGTCGTGCTTGATTTAGAAGAAGCTCATACAGAACGTCCAACCATTAGCATGGTTCAGTCACAAGTTGAACATCGCTTATTGGATGCAGGCTATATTACCATTGCTGAACATTATATTTCTTATCGTTTGCAACGTGATTTGGAACGAAATGGCTATGCAGATAAGATTGTTGTACATCTGCGATTTGAACAGATTCGATAAAATGAAGAAGAGTGGGGAGTAATCAACTTCCTGCTTTTTTGTAGGTATAGTCAAAAGTTATAACGAGCAATATGTAAACTGTATTTGTTCGATTTTCCAGCTTAGCGTATAATAATAGGTAGCCCCTATGTAGCTAGTGTATCCCTTAGATCGTGCCTGAGGGATTCTTTGTTGTCATGAAAACAATGGTTAAATGTATTCACTTTCAAACAAGGAACTTTGGAGTAGGCTTTGCTAGAGCAAGCCAAATACGACCATATCTCAAAGCTAGTTCAATTGGTCGAATCCTAAAATAAAATGTGTACTGACAGTATGAACGACTGTAGTAGGTGAAATTCAGCACCTAAAAGACGATTTCCGTTTCGGTAATCGTTTTTTTTATTATGGCTTCAAGATTCTAGATGAAGGTCTGCAACAAAACAAATAGCTAACTTGATTTCCGATAGGAATACAGTAGCTCTACGTCTTTTTATCTTCTCGAAGTGAAACCAAATTGTGTTAGTAGATTTAAATGTACTACCTACCAGACAATCTATAAGCTATCCTTATAGATGAATAAAAAATTCTAATACCAACTATTGAGGGAATTAATTGCTATATCAACAAAAATTTGATATGTTAATCTTGTGGTATATGGATATATCAAACAACTAAAAAGATGGGAGGGTTAGTTATTTTATCTAGAGCTGCAATGGCGGAATTTCCCTCTAGATAGATATATCGATATAGCTATAATAGTCTGTTGGTTGACGTAACTACTGTATCCAACGATCCGTTAACTTGTCGGCAAGTTGGTAATCAAAAGTGGAGATTCCTCACATGAGCAGTTTATAAAATGAAATCAACAGACGTAATCCCAAGTTTATACTTGCTTATAGAAATACTAGGAGGTATTTAATGCGTAAATCACGAAAGAATAGGTTTGATTGGTATAGTGTCAGTCAACGATTTTCCATTCGGAAGTACCATATTGGTGCTGTGAGTGTTTTGTTGGGTTCTTGCTTGCTTTTAAATGGCATTCAAGCAGCAGCAGAAACTCAGGTTGCTGAAAATACTCAGCCACAAGTGGAACTGGTTACAGAGGCTAGCCCAGGTGGAGCAGTAAAGGCCGCTAGACAGGTAACCTTTACTTATAAAGTTGTTTTTGTCGATAGTAATGGATTAACTATCAAAGAAGACACTCTGACACATAGCATTTCAACTACCGAAGAAAAGGCTACCTATAGCCATACTTTGTCTAATCTTCTTCTTCCAGAAGGGTATAGTCTCGCAAGTAATCAAGACAATAAATTAACAGTTACTCTTCTTGAAGGTGAAGTTCCGACGGTTTACCTCAACCTCGATGTGCTTCAAGTAGTTGAGGAAGAGGTTGTTGAAGAAACACCAGTCGCTCCACCTGCAGAAGAAGCAGGAACGAAAGAAGAACAGGTAACTGAAAAAGTGGAAGAGCCAACTCTCGAAACTGCTGAAGAGGTAAAACCAGAGGAGAAAGTTGTTGCTGAAGTTCCACAATCTCCAGCCAGCGAGACAGTCAGAGCAGCAGTTGTTCCAACTGAGCCAACTAATCCAGTCGCTCAACCAATTGTCCCAACAAGTGTTGAAGAAGCCAAACATGTCCTTGAACAAGTCACCTCTGAGGCAGAGGTTTTATCTAGTCAGGCAGAACGCTTGGTAGCGACCTCAGACCAAGAGAATGAAGCCTTAAAAACAGTTGCTGCTGCCACAAAACTAACAGCCACTGAGGCAACGGTTACTCTGAATGATTCCAAGGCTACTCTTGAAATCGTCAATGCTAAAATCGATGCCGTTCGTACCAATGTTGAAGCACTCGTCCTTGAACTACGTAAGTTCTTGGGTACAGATGTTATTGAGATTTCATTGACTAATGTCACTGACATGAATGACGCAACTAACAGACCAGGTTACTGGACAGAGAATGAAGAAGTTCTCAACAAAGAAGCGGCAACGGCAACAGCCACGACAAAACCTCAAGAGCAACGTATTCCTGCTGGATACGCTGTTGACCCTACAGAAGGCCGTATTACTTTCTTGATTTATAGTTTGTCAGCTCCAGATGAAGATGTTAAAGTTGCACCTGGTACGAAATCAGGATCATATAATCACCGTTACGGAACAGATTACTATATCACCCTCTCTATGGATCGGGTTAAAACAACCGGTAATATCTATGCTCGTTTGGTAAGTAAACAAAATGGCTTTATAGAAGAGATTGAAATCCCAGAAAATACTGCCCGTCATCAATTCCAAACAATTGCAAATGGACCGAAAAATCTAGATCCTTTTACTTACCGAATGTCATTAACTACGATGCCATTTACGGATTCAACAGGTCAACAAACAAGCGTTAGATATGTGAATATCAACTCTGGACGGGGTCAGAACGGTAAAGGTTCGGTTGCTTATTCACTTCTAACAGATGATAGCACATCTTATAACAGTTATACTGGTCTGGCACCGGGATATCTGCCTGCTCAGGTTACTAGCTATTATGTTAAAGAAACTGAACGTCGTGCACAAGAACTTCTTGCAAGTTACACTCACGTAGCCATGGTTTCGGGGGATTCCTTTACAATTTCTGATGCAGCCAAGTTTGCAAATTATGAATTGATTGAGGCTCCAGTTATTAAAGATACACCAGTTTCTACGAACTACTCAGTTGGTACCCCACTTATCCAATACTTCCCTACTTCTAAGACTGCAAGGGTTATCTATGTCACAAAAGAAGATGGTACTTCACGTTTCCTAAACTTTGTATTAAACCCTGATCATCCTGATTTTATCGAGAACTATAAAAACTACGCTTCAATGTCGCCAGTAAATTTTGTTGCGAATGGTGGTGCAGAAGCCTTAGATTTTACAAATCGTATCGCGATTGTCAATAAATACCTAGCTGAAATTGAAGCAGTTAATGCAGATACTAGCTTAACAAGTGATCAACAAGCTAGTCGTTTGGCGGAAATCCGTGCTAACTATGCTTCCGAAATCAACACAGATGATAACAAGTTCTTGCTGACATTTGTATCTACAGAAGCAGAAACACTTACTGCCAATGACGGACCAGATGCAGTTACTGGCTTAACAACTTGGAATCACACCGTAAAAAATTACTATACATACATTGCAGATGGTAAAGTTGCTACAACAATCGCACTTAAGCTTGATTCGTATTTGTCAGACCCAATGGTTGACTGGAGACCAACTGCTCCAACTAAAGATGGTATAAAACTTCTTAGTAAGACGGAGGTAGACGATAAAGGCCTACCAAAACGTGTAAGTATTACCGTTAATAAAGATGGTGTTGAAGAAGCAGAGAATGCAGATCTACAAACAAACATCATCGCTATGTTCAATATGTTGACTGCGAATGAGAACAATCAGAATTACTATTACGCTGAAAAGGGTGGGGTGAAGGTCTACTATGTAGACACTGCTGGTACAGAATTGAAAGATCCTCAATTTGTTTTTGAACATGCGGATACGAATACAGCTTATGATACAAAATCAAAACTAGTTGATAAGATTGAAAAAGTAGGTACGGATGGCACAACATCAGTCTACTACTATAAGGAAGTGGATGCGGCAGACCTCAAGCCTGTTTCTCAAAATACAGATACTGAAAAACGTTCGATTGTTAAAATTACAGATGAAGTTGGTATTGTTGAGCGAGACACTCTGAAAGAATTGACTTATGTCTATGAACTAGCTGGTAGCGTGAATGTAAATTACGTTGATATTGATGGTAATAAATTGTTAGGTACAGACGGTGCTGGCAAGGTAGTTGCTGAAAAAGTTGCAGATACTGTCAATGCCAAAGCTGGTACGGAATATAACACTATTATTGATAATAGACCTGCAACAATTATCACTGCAGATGGTAAGACATATGAATTGGCTCCGGCTGGTACACATCCTGTAGGTACGGTTGAAGCGGATCATCATTTGTCAGTAAGCAATGTGACTGAGGTAACAGGTGTTCACGAAGCAACTGGCTCAGTCGCCTCTGGTATTACCAAAGAAATTACCTTTGTCTATAAGGAAGTAACAGGCGATGTTATCGTTTATTATAAAGATATTCAAGGGAACTTGATTTCTGGTGTAACCAACAAAGGTACAGCTAGTCAAGGGACAACTGAAAGCAAGGTATATGACAGCCAAAACGCCTCAACAACTAATACTGGAACAGGTTATAACACTACGGATTTGAAACCAACCACTATTACAACGGCAGATGGTAAAACCTATCGTATTGTTGAACATCTGACCAAAGGTGAAGAAGAAGGTGATATTAAGACTACTCCAACTGAAGTAACCTACTATTATCAACTTGTAACTGGTGATGTGGTGGTTAACTATGAGAATACCGATGGTAAGACCATTGCACCGCAAAAAGTGGATGTAAATAATGGTAACATTGGTGATGCCTACGATACACGTGACGAAGGCGACAAACCAGAGAAGATTGTTGAAGAAGGTACAGGCGATGTTTACTACATCAAACCAGCTGGTACGGAAGTGAAAACGGGTAATGGTCTTTCTGGCGAAACAGGTAGAGTCGTTGAAGGCACAACGCAAGTAACCTACATCTATGAAAAAGCTGGTAATGTGAAGATCAACTACATTCTTGACGATGCTGCGGGTACAACGCTGAAAGATTCTGTCATGGATGAAGAAAACGCTAAGCCAGGTACTGCTTACGATACGACTGACGAAGGCGATAAGCCGGAAACAATTTCTAAAGACGGCAAGTTGTATAGACTAAAAGAAGTCAAAGCAGATTCGGCAGCTGAAAATGGTGATACTGCTAAGATTGTTGCTGGTGAAACGCTTGAAGTGACTTATGTTTATACTGAGGTTAAGAGTGATGTAGTTGTTGAATACTACGATACAGAAGGTAATCTTTTGACTGGTAAGACAGATACCGGTGGCAACGTAGACAAGCGAGTGACAGATACTACTCAAGCCTCTGTTGGTACACCATATAATACGGATGAAGACCACAGACCGGCTACGATTACCACAGCTGATGGAACCATTTATCATTACATTGAGTTGAAAAAAGGTTCTGATCAACCTGAAGGAACTGTGGCAGAAACAACTACCACTGTTCAGTATGTATATGCTAAAGCTGGAAGTGTTGTCATTCGTTATGTCAAGGAAGATGACAAAGGTATCCAATCAGAGTTGCAACCAAATGTTCTTGATGAAGACAATGTCAAACCAGGAACTCCTTATGATACAACTGATGAAGGCAACAAGCCAACCACTATCACAACTGAAGACGGTAAGACTTATACCCTTGTTCGCAATGAGGGTCATGATGAAACCGGTGAAGTTGCTGCTGGTGAAACCAAAGAAATTACTTATGTTTACAAGGAAGTAACAGGTAAGGTTGTTGTTAACTTCAAATCTACCTCTGGTGAAAAGTTACAAGATCAGAGAACCGATACCGAGGAAGGCTCAACAGGTCGTGATTATAATACGAAGGAAGATGGTGAAGTACCACCGACAATTACAAAAGATGGTAAGCTTTATCGACTAGTTCCAAACGTGAAAGATGGTAATCCGACTGGTAAGGTAACTCCTGGAACAACTGAAGTGACCTATTATTATCAACTTGTGACTGGTGATGTGGTTGTTAACTATGAAAATACTGATGGCAAGGTCATTGCACCACAAGTTGTGGATGTGAATGATGGCAACATTGGTGAGAATTATACAACGACTGATCACAAGCCAGAAAAGATTGTGGAAGATGGTACGGGCGATGTTTACTACATCAAGCCGGCTGGTACAGAAGTCAAGGTTGGTGACGGTCTATCTGGTGAAACTGGTCAGGTTGTTGAAGGTACAACGCAAGTAACCTACATCTATGAAAAAGCTGGCAATGTCAAGATTAACTACATTCTTGATGACGCTGCTGGAACACCGTTGCAAGATTCTGTCATGGATGAAGAAAACGCTAAGCCAGGTACTGCTTACGATACGACTGACGAAGGCGATAAGCCGGAAACCATTTCTAAAGACGGCAATCTATACCGTTTGAAAGAAGTCAAGGCAGATTCTGCAGCTGAAAATGGTGATACTGCTAAGATTGTTGCTGGTGAAACACTAGAGGTGACTTATGTTTATACTAAAGTTACAGGCTCTGTCGTGATTAACTATGTGGCAGAGGTTCCAGCTGAAGACGGCACAGTAACACGTGTGACAATTAAGACAAGTGTTACGGATGAAGATCAAGTAACACCAGGTAAGCCTTATGACACGACAGACGAGGGGGATAAGCCAACCACTATCACTACTGAAGATGGTAAGACCTACGAATTGGTTCGTCATGAAGGAGATGAAACTGGTACAGTAGTAGAAGGTGAGACCAAAGAAGTTACCTATGTCTATAAGGAAGTAACAGGTAAGGTTGTTGTTAACTTCAAATCTACCTCTGGTGAACCGTTACAAGATCCAAGAACCGACACAGAGGAAGGTTCAACAGGCCGTGATTATAATACGGAGGAAGATGGTGAAGTACCACCGACAATTACAAAAGATGGTAAGCTTTATCGACTAGTTCCAAACGTGAAAGATGGTAATTCGACTGGTAAAGTGACTCCTGGAACTACTGAAGTGACCTATTACTACGAGCCAGTACTTGGCGATGTCATCATCAAGTATACTGATACAGAAGGTAACACTCTAAAAGATACAGTTATTGATGAGGATGATGTCATTGTTGGTACAGACTTCGATACGACCAACGAGGGTGACAAGCCAGAAGTTATTACAAATAGCAATGGTAAGTATGTACTAGTGCCTAGTCTGACAACCGCAACAGATCCGACAGGTACAGATACTACTGAAACTGGTAAGGTACTGGAAGGTACAACAACGATTACTTATGTTTACCAAAAAGTAGCCAACTGGATTCCACTCATTCCGAATGTACCAGAGAATGAGCGTCCTAAGACAGAATACCCATTTGACCCAACTGAGCCAGATAAGGAAATTCCGTCTATCCCAACCAACCCAACTACGGACAAACCAGTTATCCCTCATGTACCGGGCTACACTCCAGTAGATCCGAAGGACAATACTCCGTTGAAACCTGTCGATCCAGAAGATCCAAGCAAGGGCTACGTTCCACCAACTCCAGAAACACCAGGTGAGGATACGCTCATTCCGTATGTGCCTGTTAAGGGTGATGTGGTCATCAACTATGTGGATACTGATGGCAATATTCTGAAGTCACCTGTTACAGATGAGGATGATGTTCTAGCAGGTACTAAGTACGACACGACAGACGAAGGCGACAAACCAACTGAAATCGTTCGTAATGGTGACAAGTATGTTCTTGTACCGTCTAAGACGACTGCGGTTGATCCAGCTGGTAAGTCAGTGGAAGAAACAGGCAACGTGGTTGAAGGCACAACAACGATTACCTACGTTTACCAAAAAGTAGCTAACTGGATTCCACTCATTCCGAATGTACCAGAGAATAAACGTCCTAAGACAGAATACCCATTTGACCCAACTGAGCCAGATAAGGAAATTCCGTCTATTCCAACCAATCCGACAACAGATCAACCAGTCATTCCGCACGTACCGGGTTACACCCCAGTCGATCCGAAGGACAATACTCCGTTGACACCTGTTGATCCAGAAGATCCAAGCAAGGGCTACGTTCCACCAACTCCAGAAACACCAGGTGTGGATACCTTGATTCCTTACGTGCCTGTCAAGGGTGATGTGGTAATTAAGTATGTTGATACAGACGGCAATACTCTTAAGGATTCTGTTACAGATGAGGATGATGTTCTAGCAGGTACTAAGTACGACACGACAGACGAAGGTGACAAACCAACTGAAATCGTTCGTAATGGTGACAAGTATGTTCTTGTACCGTCTAAGACGACTGCGGTTGATCCAGCTGGTAAGTCAGTGGAAGAAACAGGCAACGTGGTTGAAGGTACAACAACGATTACTTATGTTTACCAAAAAGTAGCTAACTGGATTCCACTCATTCCGAATGTACCAGAGAATAAACGTCCTAAGACAGAATACCCATTTGACCCAACTGAGCCAGATAAGGAAATTCCG
>NZ_JAMWEL010000033.1 GCF_024509555.1 Streptococcus suis | reverse complement strand
GAGAGTTAAGTGTTTGTTTTTCATTGTCGATTGCCAACTTGTCCCATAGTAAGTTCTACCTTATTTCTTTGTCTCAGTCTAATTTCCAGTTTTTAAGACAGACTAGAACTTACTTTGAGAATTTAGCTTAAGCATTATTTTTAACGAAGCTTGCCAAACAGCAAGCTTTTTCTCTACTTTTCTGCTATAATAGTCATGATTGAATTTTTAATTGGAGAGTAAAAAAACATGGCTTTAACAGCAGGAATCGTCGGTTTGCCAAACGTTGGTAAATCAACCCTATTTAACGCAATTACCAAGGCAGGAGCTGAAGCTGCAAACTATCCTTTCGCGACTATTGATCCAAACGTCGGCATGGTGGAAGTGCCCGATGAGCGTTTGCAGAAGTTGACAGAACTCATCACCCCTAAAAAGACTGTCCCAACGACTTTTGAATTTACTGATATTGCCGGTATCGTAAAAGGTGCTTCTAAAGGTGAAGGACTTGGAAATAAATTCTTGGCCAATATCCGTGAGGTTGACGCCATTGTCCACGTGGTGCGTGCCTTTGACGATGAAAATGTCATGCGTGAACAAGGCCGTGAAGACGCCTTTGTGGATCCAATCGCAGATATTGATACTATTAACTTAGAATTGATTTTGGCGGATCTAGAGAGCATCAACAAGCGTTATGCGCGTGTAGAAAAAATGGCCCGTACGCAAAAAGACAAGGATTCTGTCGCAGAATTTGCAGTTCTTGAAAAAATCAAACCTGTCCTAGAGGACGGAAAATCTGCCCGTACAGTTGACTTCACAGATGAAGAACAAAAAATCGTCAAGCAACTTTTCCTTTTGACGACCAAGCCAGTCCTCTATGTTGCCAATGTCGATGAAGATAAGGTAGCTGATCCTGAGTCTATCAGCTATGTTCAGCAAATCCGTGACTTTGCGGCAACAGAAAATGCAGAAGTTGTAGTAATTTCTGCGCGTGCTGAAGAGGAAATTTCAGAGTTGGACGATGAGGACAAGGGGGAGTTTTTGGAAGCCCTCGGCTTGACAGAATCTGGCGTGGATAAATTGACCCGTGCAGCCTACCACTTGCTTGGACTTGGAACTTACTTTACCGCAGGGGAAAAAGAAGTGCGTGCTTGGACCTTCAAGCGTGGCATGAAAGCTCCTCAATGTGCTGGTATTATCCACTCAGACTTCGAAAAAGGCTTTATCCGTGCCGTTACCATGTCCTACGATGATTTAATGACCTACGGCTCTGAGAAGGCTGTTAAAGAAGCAGGACGCCTTCGAGAAGAAGGAAAAGAATATGTGGTTCAAGATGGGGACATCATGGAGTTCCGCTTTAACGTCTAATAGAAAATCAGGTTGGAAAGCATTTTCCAGCCTTTTGGTATGTAAGGAGAAAAAAATGACACGATTGATCATCGGTCTGGGAAATCCCGGAGACCGTTATTTTGAAACAAAACATAACGTTGGTTTTATGTTGCTGGATAAGATTGCCAAACGTGAAAATGTGACCTTTAGTCACGATAAGATTTTCCAAGCAGACATTGCCACAACCTTTATTGACGGTGAAAAAATTTACCTGGTCAAACCAACGACTTTCATGAATGAATCGGGTAAGGCTGTTCATGCCTTGATGGCCTATTATGGTCTAGATGAGACTGATATTTTGGTGGCTTATGATGATTTGGATATGGCTGTTGGAAAAATCCGTTTCCGTCAAAAAGGATCAGCTGGTGGCCACAATGGGATTAAATCCATTGTCAAGCATATTGGAACACAAGAATTTGACCGCATTAAAATCGGCATCGGCCGTCCCAAAGGAAAAATGAGCGTTGTAAATCATGTCTTGTCTGGCTTTGATACAGAGGATCGTATTGAGATTGATTTGGCCTTAGATAAACTTGACAAGGCTGTCAATGTATATCTAGAAGAAGATGACTTTGATACCATTATGAGAAAGTTTAACGGATAATGAATATACTCGATTTACTTCATAAGAACAAGCAAATCAATCAATGGCAGTCAGGATTGAATCAATCAACACGTCAGTTACTTTTAGGATTATCCGGAACTAGTAAGTCATTGGTAATGGCGACAGCCTATGATAGTATGGCTGAGAAAATAATGATTGTGACTGCTACTCAAAATGAAGCAGAGAAATTAGTTGCAGATTTAACAGCCATCGTTGGAAGTGAGAATGTTTACAACTTTTTTACAGATGATAGTCCAATTGCGGAATTTGTCTTTGCATCAAAAGAACGAACTCAGTCAAGAATTGATAGTTTGAATTTTTTGACCAATCCAGCTCAATCAGGAATTCTAGTAGTTAGTGTGGCTGCCTGTCGGATATTGTTACCAAATCCAGAGGTTTTTAAAGCTTCTAACATCCGACTGGAAGTTGGAAAAGAAATAGAAGTTGACAATCTTGTAAAGCAACTTATCAATATCGGATATAAAAAGGTAGCTCGTGTCTTAACTCAGGGAGAATTTAGCCAACGAGGTGATATTCTAGATATTTTTGACATGCAAGCAGAAGCTCCTAATCGAATAGAATTTTTTGGAGATGAGATTGATGGTATTCGTATCTTTGATGTTGACAGTCAAAAATCCTTAGAAAATCTTGAAAATATATCCATCTCTCCAGCTTCCGATATCATTTTGTCTTCGGAAGACTATAGCAGAGCTAGCCAATATATTCAGACAGCCATTGACCAATCGACCCTAGAGGAGCAACAGTCTTATTTACGAGAAGTTTTAGCGGACATGCAGACGGAGTACCGGCATCCAGATTTGCGTAAATTCTTGTCCTGTATCTATGAACAATCATGGACCTTGTTGGATTACTTGCCAAAGAGTTCTCCCTTATTTCTGGATGATTTCCATAAAATCGCAGATAAGCAGGCTCAATTTGAAAAAGAAATTGCAGACTTGTTGACAGATGATTTACAGAAGGGTAAATCAGTGTCAAGTTTGAATTATTTTGCCTCAACTTACGCTGAATTGAGAAAATACAAACCAGCTACCTTCTTTTCAAGTTTTCAAAAGGGGTTAGGAAATGTAAAATTCGATGCTCTTTACCAATTTACCCAGCATCCTATGCAGGAATTTTTCCATCAAATTCCACTACTGAAAGAAGAACTAGCCCGGTATAGCAAATCAAAAAACACAGTCATTATTCAAGCGAGTTCTGATGTAAGTTTACAGACTTTACAGAAAACTTTACAAGAGTATGATATCCATCTTCCAGTACATGCAGCAGATAAATTAGTAGACGGTCAGCATCAATTGACCATTGGTCAGTTAGCTTCTGGCTTTCATTTAATGGATGAGAAGTTAGTACTTATCACTGAAAAAGAGATTTTTAATAAAAAAATCAAACGCAAGGTCCGTCGAACAAATATTTCCAATGCTGAGCGCATTAAAGATTATAGTGAGCTAGCTGTTGGTGACTACGTTGTTCATCATGTCCACGGGATTGGCCAATATTTAGGGATAGAAACCATTGAAATCTCAGGTATCCACCGTGACTATGTAACGGTTCAATATCAAAATGCAGATCGCATTTCTATTCCCGTTGAGCAGATTGATCTTCTTTCAAAATACTTGGCATCTGACGGAAAGGCTCCAAAAGTAAATAAACTAAACGATGGTCGTTTCCAACGAACCAAGCAAAAGGTTCAGAAGCAGGTAGAGGACATTGCGGATGATTTGATCAAGCTTTACGCTGAGCGTAGCCAACTGAAAGGTTTTGCTTTTTCGCCAGACGATGACAATCAGGTGGAATTTGACAACTACTTTACACACGTGGAAACTGATGATCAACTCCGTTCTATTGATGAAATCAAGAAGGATATGGAAAAAGATTCTCCAATGGATCGCCTTCTAGTTGGGGATGTCGGCTTTGGTAAGACAGAGGTAGCCATGCGGGCCGCCTTCAAGGCTGTTAATGATGGCAAACAGGTAGCTATCCTTGTTCCAACCACAGTTTTAGCCCAACAACACTATGCTAATTTCCAGGAACGATTTGCTGAATTTCCTGTCAATATCGATGTCTTGAGTCGTTTTAAAACAAAAGCAGAGCAAGAAAAAACGCTAGAAAAGCTGAAAAAAGGTCAAGTTGATATCATCATTGGTACTCATAGACTTTTATCTAAAGATGTTGTGTTTGCTGATTTAGGTTTACTGATCATTGACGAAGAGCAACGCTTTGGTGTCAAGCACAAGGAACGCTTGAAGGAACTCAAGAAAAAAATAGATGTCCTGACCTTGACTGCAACTCCAATTCCTCGAACATTACAAATGTCTATGTTGGGAATCCGAGATTTATCAGTCATAGAAACACCGCCGACTAATCGCTATCCTGTTCAAACCTATGTCATGGAAACAAATCCTTCCGTTATCCGAGATGCTATTCTCCGTGAAATCGATCGAGGTGGGCAAGTTTACTATCTTTACAACAAAGTTGACACTATAGAACAAAAAGTTTCAGAATTGAAAGAACTGGTTCCAGAAGCTTCAATTGGTTATGTTCATGGACAAATGTCGGAGATTCAATTAGAAAATACTCTCTACGCCTTTGTAGAAGGTGAGTATGACATTCTAGTGACCACAACGATTATTGAAACTGGTGTCGATATTCCAAATGCAAATACCTTATTTATAGAAAATGCGGACCACATGGGATTGTCAACTTTGTATCAACTTCGGGGGCGTGTTGGTCGTTCTAGTCGAATCGCCTATGCCTATCTCATGTACCGTCCAGACAAGTCCTTGACAGAAGTAGCTGAAAAACGATTGGAGGCTATAAAGGGCTTTACAGAATTAGGTTCCGGTTTCAAAATCGCCATGCAAGATTTGTCGATTAGGGGTGCTGGAAATATTTTAGGTGCTGCTCAGTCAGGATTTATCGATTCAATTGGTTATGAGCTCTACTCGCAACTCTTAGAACAAGCAATCTTGGAGAAACAAGGGAAGTCTGCTCAACGTCAGAAAAGTAATTCTGAGGTTAATTTACAGATTGATGCCTACCTGCCAAGTGACTATATTTCAGACCAACGAGAAAAAATTGAAATTTACAAGCGTATCAAGAATATTGACAGTCGTGTAAATTATCAAGGTTTACAGGAAGAATTGATTGATCGTTTTGGAGAATATCCAGACGTTGTTGCTTACTTGCTGGAAATTGGTCTACTTAAGTCCTATCTTGACCAAGTTTTCTGCCATACGGTTCTCAGACGACAACATCAAGTGACGGTTACATTTGAAGCAATGGCAGGTCAATTTTTCCTAACACAAGATTATTTTGAAGCCTTATCTGCTACTAAATTAAAGGCTCAAATAACGGAAAATAAAGGCAAACTAGCAGTTATTTTTAATGTTCAGCAGAAAAAAGACTATGAGATTTTAGAAGAATTGATTGCTTTTGCTGAAAAACTACAAGAGGTCAAGACCAGAAAAGCAGAATAAATTTCTCAATTAAATAAAAAAATGTTAAAATATATAGTTGAGGTAAAAATATGAGACTAGATAAATATTTAAAAGTTTCTCGCATTATCAAGCGGAGAACGGTAGCTAAGGAAGTTGCTGATAAAGGACGAATTAAAGTCAACGGTATTTTGGCCAAATCTTCAACAGATTTAAAAATTGATGATCAGGTTGAAATCCAATTCGGCAATAAGTTGCTAACTGTGAAGGTCCTTGAAATGAAAGATTCAACAAAAAAAGAAGATGCACTGAAAATGTATGAAATCATCAGTGAAAAAAGGATAGAAGCGGATGAGAAAATCTAAAATCCTACAATTGAATAATGATTTTATTCAATCAGAGCGTAAAAAAGTTCAAAGTAAACATGATATAAAGAAACAAAAAAATCGATTCATGGCAGCTATACTTGTCTTAGTTATGTTTCTCTTTATGCTTCCAACATATAATTTAGTAGGTTCTTATATTTATTTGCAGAAGCAAGAAAAAAAATTAGCAGAACTTGTAAATGAATACGACACTCTTGCAAAAGAGCAAGAACAAGAAAAAGCAATAGTTGCTAAGCTACAGGATGAGGAATACGTTGCAAAATATGTTCGAGCAAAATACCAGTATTCAAAGGAAGGGGAATTTGTTTACAATATCCCAGGGTTACCATGATGAGGCAGTCTATAATGGAAATTACAGGACAATTTTTAAAATTTTCCGACGAGAAATTAGAAGAATTATCTAAGAAAAATCAATCATTAAAGATAGAAGAAAACAAAGGTAAGAAACGATGAGGGACAAGCTGATAACATTGGTATGGTTATTGCCAGTGTTGCTGGGCAGTCAAGTAGTTGATAGTACAGAGATACCTGCAGAGCTATCTACTATTGATCGATATGAGGTCACCAATGTAGTATATGGTCAAGATTTTCAATATATTCCCCAATATCCCAATGTATACGAAGATACCTTTGTATATGAGGATATAGAATTAAGTAAGGTATCTCATACAATCAAGCCTGATCAAAAAATCAGTATTATAGGTGTATTTATTAATGCTCAAAATAAAAAAGTATTTCAAATAAAAGATGGTAGTTTTATTGCAGCAAGTCATGAAGTTCTCTTCGATGATGTTATTTTATCTGAAGAAGTTGTTGAGAAAAATTACTGGCTAAAACAGGGATTTCGCTTGGTTTCTTCCCCGATCGCTAGCCTAGCTACAGATGTGAAACATACTCTCAGTCCTTATCAATCTGTTAAAATTTCTAAAATTGCAAGAACGCATAGAGGAGAATTTGGTTGGATTGAGGGTAAGGGATGGCTTCTTCTTTCTGCCTTATCATCGGTTGATAATAGAATAGAGGCTGTCCAGAGACTGCTACAGGAAAAATATAATAAATCAAATCTAGGAATTTATGTAAAACAGTTATCTACGGGAAATGAAACAGGTTTAAACCAGGATAAAGAATTCTATTCTGCAAGTATCTCGAAATTACCAACATTGTACTATGCACAAAGTCAACTTAATTTGAATAAATTTTCTTTGGAGGATAAATTTAAATACATTAAAGAAACGGAAGATTACGATGGGGCTTATGCTGCTGCTGGAAGTGGCTCTATCAGCAAAGTTGTTGACAATAAAGACTATCTACTGAGTGATTTATTAAACAGAATTACAAAAGAATCAGATAATGTGGCAAGTAACATTGTAGGTTACTATGTAGCCAATCAATTTGATGAGGATTTTAATCATAGTTTAACATCTATCATTGGTCAAAAGTGGGATATGGTTACACGTGAAACATCGGCAGAAATTGCAGGTAAGGTCATGGAAGCGATTTATCATCAAGGTGGTTTTGTTTTAGAGAGTATGAAGCAAACCAATTTTGACAACCAACGTATTCCAAAAGATATTCCTGTACCAGTTGCTCATAAAATTGGTGATGCCTACGATTTTAGACATGATGTAGCCATTGTTTATGCAGAATCTCCCTTTGTTTTATCTATTTTCACGGATAAATCAAGCTATGATGAGATTACACAAATTGCAAATGATGTTTACGGGATTTTAAAGTAAATGAAAAATAAATTTTTAAAAGTGACACAGGATGGTCACTTTTTTGATAAACATAAGAAAGTTTTAGTGGCTGTATCAGGCGGCTTGGATTCCATGAATTTATTTCACCTCTTATACGAATTCCGGAAAGAACTAGGGATTGAACTTGGTATAGCCCATATAAATCATGGACAACGGGAGGAAGCTATTCTTGAGGAGAATCATCTCAAGCAATTGGCAGAAGAATGCAAAATCCCCTTTTATCTATCGCATTTTGAAGGAAGGTTTTCAGAAGAAGCAGCTAGGAAATGGCGTTATGCATTTTTTGCGGATATCATGGAGCAGAAAGGGTATACTGCTCTTGTCACAGCCCACCATGCTGATGATCAAGCAGAAACAGTTTTGATGCGTTTGATTAGGGGAAGTCGTTTGCGTCATCTGTCTGCCATTCAGCCTATCCAACCCTTTGCAAGCGGAGAACTCATTCGACCACTCTTGTCTTTTAAAAAGTCTGATTTTAACAATGTATTTCATTTTGAAGATGCTAGCAATCAAAGTTTAAACTATTTCAGAAATAGGGTAAGGAATACCTACTTACCACAATTCAAACAGGAAAATCCTAAAGTTGAGCTTGTTCTCAATAATCTGGCAGGTGATACCAGTACTCTATTACAGGCGTTACGAGATTTAACAAAAGATTTGTCTGTTACAGATTTGACAAGTTTTCGACAGCAAACCCAGTCTGTACAGACTTATTTGCTAGAGGAGTATGTAGAGAAATTCCCTGATTTGCAACTATCACGTCCGCAATTTAATGAGCTCCTTCATATTTTGCAAACAAAAGCGAATTATAGACATCTACTAAAAAATAATTATATTCTAGAAAAAGAGTATGATAGTTTCAAAATTTATAAAATAGGACCTCAGACGGATGAGCAAATAGAACCAATCATGATAGAATCAGAAGGTATTTTTTCTTATGGTTTGTATATTTTTTCACTCAATCACCCAATGGAAGATGCAGAGCAGGTTTTGCATTTTCCAAGTCATCTACCCATTCTAGTACGAGGAAGACAGGCGGGAGATACTATCCGAATAAACGGCGTCACTAAAAAACTCCGTCGCTGGTTTATTGACAATAAAATACCGCAGAAAGTTCGACAAGAGGCTATTATCATTGAACAAGCTGGTGAAATTTATGGAATTGCCAATCTTGCTAGCAGTGATTTGAGTAAATCAATAAAAAATGATATAATCAAAGCTACCTTATATATTAAAATGAAAGAGTAGAACAACTATGTTGGACAAAGATATTAAGAAAATTCTTGTTTCAGAAGAAGAAATTATTGCAAAGTGCAAAGAACTTGGTCAAATTCTAGCAAATGACTACGCGGACAAGAACCCTATTCTTGTTGGAATTTTGAAAGGTTCTATTCCATTCATGGCAGAATTGATGAAGCATATTGATACGCATATCGAAACGGACTATATGGTTGTTTCAAGTTATCATGGTGGAACGGAAAGCAGCGGTACCGTTAAGATTATCAAGGATTTGGACAATAGTGTTGCTGGTCGTCATATTATCTTTGTTGAGGATATTATTGATACTGGTCGTACCTTGAAGGAATTGAAAGAGCTTTTTGCATTCCGTCAAGCGGCTTCAATCAAGATTGCTACATTACTTGATAAACCAGAAGGTCGTGTAGTTGAAATTGAGCCAGACTATACTTGTTTCACTATTCCAAATGAATTTGTAGTTGGATTTGGATTAGACTACGATGAAAACTACCGTAACCTTCCTTATGTTGGTGTACTAAAAGAGGAAGTTTATACAAAATAGAAAAAGGTTTCCTACTATATTATGAACAATCAACCAAATAAAGGATTTATTAAAAATCCTTTTCTCATTATTCTAGTTATTGCGACTATTCTAACAGCATTCCAGTTCTTTAATGCCGGTCAGCAGGTTGCTACTCAAGAAATTAGCTATTCACAAGTTATTACTGAACTTAAGAATAACAATGTATCGGAATTGACCTATCAACCAGATTCAAGCGTTATTGAAATTACAGGTAAGTATAAGACAGAACAAACAGCTAAGGATGAGCTTGCCTCTTCCATTAAGTTATTCCAAGTCTCAAATTCTGTCACCTATAAAAACTTCAAATCTCTAATTCTTCCGTCTGAAACAAACTTATCAGAATTGCAAACCCTAGCAAATGAAAATGGTGTTAAGGTAACGATTAAGCCAGAAAGTTCTAATGGGCTATGGTTAAATATTATCTTTAATTTGTTGCCGCTTGTCATTGTCGGTGTATTCTTCATGATGATGATGAACCAAGGCGGTGGTGGAGCTCGAGGTGCCATGAACTTTGGGCGAAACAAAGCTAAAGCACTTGAACAGAGCAATATCAAAGTTCGTTTCTCTGATGTTGCGGGCGCAGAAGAAGAAAAACAAGAATTGGTAGAAGTAGTAGAATTTTTGAAAGATCCTAAACGCTTTACCAAACTTGGTGCCCGTATTCCGGCAGGTGTCTTGTTGGAGGGACCTCCAGGAACAGGTAAAACCTTGCTTGCCAAGGCTGTAGCAGGCGAAGCAGGTGTGCCATTCTTCTCCATTTCTGGTTCAGATTTCGTAGAAATGTTCGTCGGTGTCGGTGCCAGCCGTGTTCGTTCACTTTTTGAAGATGCTAAAAAAGCGGCACCAGCTATTATTTTCATCGATGAAATTGATGCTGTCGGTCGCCAACGTGGTGTCGGAATGGGTGGCGGTAACGATGAACGTGAACAAACCCTTAACCAACTCTTGATTGAAATGGATGGTTTTGAAGGCAATGAAGGTATTATCGTCATTGCTGCAACCAACCGTAGTGATGTTCTCGATCCTGCTCTTCTTCGTCCTGGACGTTTTGACCGTAAAGTGTTGGTTGGTCGCCCAGATGTCAAGGGCCGTGAAGCAATCCTTAAAGTTCATGCTAAAAACAAACCTCTGGCTCCGGATGTTGATTTGAAATTAGTAGCTCAACAAACACCAGGATTTGTTGGTGCTGATTTGGAAAATGTTCTTAACGAAGCAGCCCTTGTAGCCGCACGTCGAAATAAAACTGTCATCGATGCGTCAGATATTGATGAAGCAGAAGACCGTGTTATTGCTGGTCCGTCCAAGAAAGACCGTCAAGTTTCAGCTAAGGAACGAGAAATCGTGGCTTATCACGAAGCTGGTCATACGATTGTTGGACTTGTTTTGTCAAATGCTCGCGAAGTTCATAAAGTTACTATTGTACCTCGCGGTCGTGCAGGTGGCTACATGATTGCTCTTCCTAAAGAAGATCAAATGCTACTTTCTAAAGAAGATATGAAGGAGCAATTGGCTGGGCTTATGGGTGGTCGTGTGGCAGAAGAAATTATCTTTAATACTCAAACCACAGGTGCCTCAAATGACTTTGAGCAAGCAACGCAAATGGCGCGTGCTATGGTTGCTGAATATGGTATGAGTGAAAAAATGGGACCAATGCAGTATGAAGGTAGTCATGCTATGTTTGGTGGCCAGACAACTCATAAACACATCTCAGAACAAACTGCTTATGAATTAGATAATGAAGTACGTGATCTGTTAAACGAAGCACGCAATAAAGCAGCTGAAATTATTCAATCTAATCGCGAAACTCATAAATTAATCGCAGAAGCATTGCTCAAATACGAAACTCTCGACAGTGTTCAGATTAAATCTCTCTATGAAACAGGCAAAATGCCAGAGAATATTGAACACGATGACGAAGATGTTCATCCTCTCTCTTATGAAGAAGTTAAAGAGAAAATTAATACGAAAGACTAGTATACAGGTAATCTGAAAAAGATACTCTTATTATCCTATAAAAAACAAAATAGAGTAAGGCTGGATAAAACTAGCTACTTATATACAAAAGACGAGCAATCCAAAAAGGAGTTGCTCGTTTCAGATTGAAGATAAAGTCGTTAGAATTTAATTTGGGCTCTTTGTCAACTGTAGTGGGTAGACAAAATGCTAACACCTAGAGAGGACGAAATTCGGAGCCCACTGAAAAAGTCATCGTATGATGGCTTTTTTTGCTATACTAAAGGTGAGGTGATGGTATGCTTGATAATCAGTTGACTTTAGATGTCAGTCCTTATTCTACTCTGTATGATATTGTTGTTCCTAAGACTCATTTCTTACGTCAGTTAACAGATCTGTGTGATTTTAGCTTTATTTATGATGAGCTAGAAAAAAATTATCATCCTAACTTTGGACGTCGTGCCTACTCTCCTATCATGATGTTCAAGGATCTCCTATTGAAAGACATCTATCAGTTATCCGATGTGGATGTGGTGGAGCGCTCCTATTCTGATATGGCCTTCAAATACTTTCTTGGTTTAGCTCCAGAAGACCCTGTTATTGAATCGTCCTCATTGACTAAATTTCGCAAACATCGGATCAAAGATGAACGGTTACTTGATTTGCTCATCACTAAATCCGTTCAGATTGCGCTAGAGCTCGGTCTGATTAAAAGTAACATTCTCATTGTGGATGCGACCCATACCAAAGCTCATTACAATCACAAGAAACCCCAAGAAGTCCTCCGAGAACGCTCAAAAGCCTTGCGTAAAACAATTTACCAGTATTCGGAAGATATCAAGAGAGAATTTCCTAGTAAGCCTCAGGAAGATACTCTAGTAGCTGAATTAAGATATACACAAGAATTGATATCCGTCCCTGAGAAGCATGACGAATTGACTAGGATACCAGCTGTTTCACAAAAGTTTAATTACCTCAAAGAAGCTGTGGAGGATGACTTAGAGCACTTGGAGTCCTCTGTCAAGGAAGATGCAAGAATTAGTCATAAGTCAGCGAATATTTCCTTTTACGGGTATAAAGAGCATGAGCTATGACAGATGAACGTATTATCACAGCCTGTGTTGTGACGTCTGGTGAAAAAAGTGATGGTCCTGTTTTAAAAGAATTGTATCAAAAATCTAAGGAGAATGGTGTAACAATCGAAGCTATTGTTGGGGATAAGGCCTATTCTGGGAAGGATAATATTCAATTTACCAAGAAAGAACGTGTACATCTAGTCGCTAAGTTACATCCAGCTGTTTCAAAAGGCTTTCGTAGGAAGGAAGATGAGTTTTTCTATAACAAAGATGCAGGTCTCTTTGTTTGTTCTGAGGGCCATATGGCAACAAGAAAGGCAAAGACAGGGCGAACGGCGGGAAAATATAATTCTCAGGAAACCCACTATTTTGACATCCAGCACTGCCAAACCTGCCCTTCAAAAGTGGACTGTTAAAGAAGGAGCAAGGACTAAGACATATTCGATAACCCTTAAGAGCGATGAACATCTCTTTCAGAAGAGGTTTCAGGAAACGCCCTATTCTAAAGAAAAGGTGAAACATCGCTACAAGATAGAAGCCAAAAATGCAGAACTTAAAAACAGACATGGTCTTGATGTGGCTAGGGCATCAGGTCTTTTCAACATGGAGTTGCAAGCAGCTACAACCATATTTGTGGTGAATATGAAAAGGATTATAGCCCTAATCAAACAAAAATAGGGAAAAGCAAAGAGGAATCTATCCCAGCAGGAGATAGATCCCTCTTTTTTAATTTTAGTTGAACTGTAGAGGTTACTTTTTCAGTGGGCTCCGAAATTCGTTCTCTCTTTCTTTATCTCTTTCTTGTTTTTAGGAGATAAGCTGAAAAGGGCTCTCCACAGACCTTTTCACTGTTCAAAGCAATCAAAATCCGTTTTTTAAAGTTTTCATCTTCCTGAAACCAAAGGCATTTCTTCGCCAAATTTCAAGTTGAAGTTAGCCACCCAAAAGAAATTCACTCGGTGACTCGTAGTCCAAGCATTTTTTAGGGTAGTTGTTCACCAAATTTTCGATAAAAGCGACTTCTTTTGGAGAAGATTTTTTGGTTACTTTAGGCAACCATCTCCGAATCAATCGATTATGATTTTCATTCGTTCCCCTCTCCCATGAAGAGTAGGGATGTGCATAATAAATGTGTTCCTTAGGAAACACTTCAGCCAAACGGTTAAACTCTGAACCATTATCTGCAGTTATAGACAGGATGCGATGTTTTCTCAAGATTCCTTTCAGCGCCTGATTGACTGATTCGGCGGTTTTGTTTGGAATTAACCATATAATTTGATGCCTACTCCGTCGGTCAGTTAAGACTAACAGGCAATAATTTTTCAGCTTGGTCAGTAGAACGGTATCAATTTCATAATGACCATTTTCCAAACGAAGATTGATAATATCAGGATGTTCTTTAATGGATTTTCCAGCAGGCTTAAAGTTAGGAATGGCTTGCTTCTTAACACTTTTCCCTTTTCTAGGATAAAGCATATCCTTTTTGTTCAATACTAAGTGTCCATTGTGAAACCAATAGTAAATAGTTGAAATCCCCACTGGAATTTGTTTCTTTTTAACCATCATTTCGGGTGAAAATTTTTGTTTATGATAGTGTAAAATCTTTTCTTTGATTTCTTTGGTTAAGATTAATTTTTTACCGACCTCTTTCGATTGTTTTGGTAAACAGTCTGTGCGTAATCTGCTGAGTAGACCTTTTTATATATCCCTCTTCGCACTTGTTATAAGGTTGTACCCAAAATTGATCTCGTTATTAATGGTCTGAGAAGCCATTCCAAGTAAACCAGCAATTTCACAATTAGACTTGCCTTCCTTCTTCCACCGTTCGATCAGGCGACGGTTATCAATTGTCAAATGTTTTCCTTTTGGTGTATAATATTTTTGCAATTCTGTACCTTTCCTTGTGTTTGTGGTGAACTACAAGTATAGCACAGAGGAGTTTTCTTATACCATAAAATGGATTTATTTTGACAACAGGAACCCTTGAAACTGTTTTGGTAGCTAAACCAAGGCTACGGTTAGCCTTGACCATCTAGCCTAACTGCTTCAAGCCTGTTATCAAATGAAATCAATTGCTTACTCCAAGAGAGTAAAACATCTGAGTTTGATTAAGGTAAGGTGGCTAACTTCAACTTGAATTTGGCAATAAACAAAAGAACTCAAGTCAAAAAGAAAAAAATAAAAAAAGTATTGACATGAGCAAGGTAAGATGATAGAATGAATGAGTTGTCAAAACAAGCCAAGTTATCACGAAAAAGAAACGAAAAAAAGTTTCAAAAAAGAGTTGACAAAGCAAGTTGAAGATGATAGAATGATTGAGTTGTCAAATCTGAAACAAAACAACACGAAAAAAGAAATTAAAAAAGTTTCAAAAAAGTGTTGACAATCAGTTGAAGAAATGATAAACTAAGATAGTTGTCGCGAGAGCGACAAATAAGACCTTTGAAAATTAAAGAAGACGAACCAAACGTGCAGGGTGATTTATCGAATAGATAAATCGTCAATGACAAAAGAAAAACAATAAAACGGAAAGCTAGCAATAGCTTGAGTTTGAATCAAAAC
>NZ_JAMWEL010000032.1 GCF_024509555.1 Streptococcus suis | reverse complement strand
TATGAGTCTTTCTAAAATGATAGTTTGAGCACTTTTCATTATAGGTCATATGGGACTTTTTTTCTATACTCAAAAAGGCTCCATAATTTCCATGGTGGATTTACCCACTACAGAAATTATAGAGCCAAATAAAAAAGTTCGCTTTTTGCATAGATTGTGCTATAATAGGAAAAAGCCAAAAAGGAGAACGATATGAAATTAAGAAGAAGTGAACGAATGGTTGTTATTTCTAACTACCTCATCAATCACCCTTACGAATTAACAAGCTTGAATACCTTTGCGGAAAAGTATGAGTCTGCTAAGTCTTCGATTTCAGAAGATATTGCAATTATTAAAAAAGCCTTTGAAGAAAGCTCGATTGGTCAGATTGAAACCATTACAGGAGCTAGCGGTGGGGTTGTATTTACACCTTCTATTTCTAAAGAAGAGTCCATCGAGATTGCCCAAACTCTTCGTGACCAGATGGCTGAAAGTAACCGGATTTTGCCAGGTGGTTATATTTACTCATCTGACCTTCTTTCAACACCTCATGTCTTGAAAAACGTTGGTCGAATTATTGCCAATGCTTTCAAGGAAGAAAAGATTGATGCTGTCATGACAGTTGCGACAAAGGGTGTTCCCTTGGCCAATGCCGTTGCCAATGTGCTCAATGTTCCATTTGTTATTGTTCGTCGGGACCTCAAGATTACAGAGGGTTCAACCGTTTCTGTCAACTATGTGTCAGGATCCAGCGACCGTATTGAGAAAATGTTCCTATCCAAGCGTAGCTTGAAGGCAGGAAGTCGTGTCTTGATCGTTGATGACTTCTTGAAAAATGGTGGAACCATCAATGGTATGATTAGCCTGCTCTCCGAGTTCGATTCTACTTTGGTTGGCGTGGCTGTCTTCGCGGAAAATCAAAAAGGTGACCGCAACGTAGCAAACTACAAATCCCTCTTAGCCGTGACGGACATCAATGTCAAAGAAAATCGCGTGGATGTTGAGTTGGGTAATATTTTTGAGTGATGGATATGAAGAAAAGAGCTGGTTTTCAGCTCTTTTTTACTATTCTGTCAAAACTCTCCGACCTTGCTTCTACACTGATTTTTTCAAGTGTCAGCGGATGGGTCAGGCTGAGTTTTTGGGCGTGGAGCATGAGACGAGGGGCAGCGACTCGACTGTAAAGTGGATCGCCGATTAGAGCATGACCATGATGAGACAAATGCACCCGAATCTGATGTGTCCGCCCTGTTTGGAGGCGACAGGAAACTAGACTATTTTTACCAAGGGTCTTCAAGAGGTGGACCTGGGTAAGAGCGGTCTGTCCCTTGCGGTTATCGACCACCCGCTTTCTGCGGTCATGGCGGTCCCGTCCGATTTTATCGGTAATGGTCCAGTCAGCCTTTTTTAGCTGGCCTTGGCAGAGGGCGAGATAGTCACGGTAGATGATCTTGTCCTCCAAGAGCCGATTGAGAATGGGCAGGATAAAGGGATTTTTGGCGAAGAGAATGGCTCCGCTGGTTTCCATATCTAGCCTGTGGACTACATAGCAGGTCTGACCGACATAGGCAGATACATGGTTGAGCAGGGCAATTTCCGTCGGTTCATTGCCGTGGGTTTTCATGCCCTCTGGCTTGTTGACGATAATCAAATGCTCATCCTGATAGAGTTCCTTCACCAAGTCCGCCTGTCCTAGAGGTATACTTTTTTCAGGATAATCTTCCTGGTCAAAGGTCAGTTCCAGTAGGTCACCTGCGACAATCGGACTCTGCCAGTTAATCAGCTCACCGTTGACACGGACGTGTTTCTTGGTGCGGAGGAAGTGGCGGATTTTTCTGGGAATGAGAAAATAATCTTCCAAGACTTCTTTGACAGTCAGTTGTGGAAAGGCTTGGGGAATGCGAATGTCAATTTTCATCTTATAGGCTAGTGGAGTGCTTGGGTTGCACTTTTTCATTTGGATTGAGGTAGTTCATGGCGTTGTTAACAGCGGTTGGGGCTTCGCCCAGTCCAGTCGCAATCAGGTCGATTTTGCCTTCGTAGAAGCAACAGTCACCGATAGCATAGATGCCAGGGACAGAGGTTTCTTGCTTGCTGTTGACCACGATGCGGTGACGATTGAGTTCCAATCCCCATTCTTTCAGCGTTCCGACAGATGATTTGAAACCGTAGTTGACAAAGAGGTGGTCAAAAGACAGGGTGAGTTTGTCCTCGCTCTTAACCTTGTCAAAATGAATGCTAGAAGCTCTGCCATTTTCCCCAGAAAGCCCCTTAGGGACAAAAGGTGTGTGAATAGTAACGCTGGACTGCTTGAGCTCCTCCACGCTGTGCTCGAGGGCTCGGAAGTTGTCACGACGGTGGACGATCTGGGTGGTCTTGGCGATTTTTTCAAAGGCTAGGGACCAATCGACCGCAGAGTCACCGCCACCCAAGACGACGATGTCCTTGTCGGCATACTGCTGGATATTAGACACGTGGTAATGGACGTTGTCAAAGCTATCAGCACCATCAATCTCCAGTGGACGAGGCTTGAAGGCACCGCCACCCATGGCGATAATCAGGGTCTTGGTCTGGTGGCTACCTTTGTTGGTCGTTAGGGTAATGGTTTCCCCAGGTTCGATAGCAGTCAGGGTTTCATTGAGGCAGATGGTGGTGTCAAATGGAGCCAGTTGGGCAAGGAGGTTGTCGGTCAACTCCTGTCCGGTCAGGCTTGGAAAGGCCGGAATGTCTAAAATGGCCTTCTCAGGATAGAGAATGGCAGGCTGGCCACCCAGTTGGGGCAGAGAGTCAATGATTTTGACCTTGGCTTGACGGAGGTGGGCGTAGAAGGCGGCGAAGAGACCGACTGGTCCGCCACCGATGATGGTAATATCATATACTTGTGTCATGGAATATCCTTTTCTTGTTCAGAATGACCCTATTTTATCATATTTTTGGAAAATTTTCTCTGTCTGTTGTCACAAGTGGTCGCAGGCTTTTTTCTGCTAGTTTTTAGGAAATGGTGTATAATGGTACAAAATTCACTAGAAAGAGGTATGTAATGGACAGAGATGATTTACAGTATCAACCGATAGAAGTACCAGAGGACTTTCAGGCTGAGCAGGAAGAACATTCTCGTCGTAGCCGTCGAGGAAGTGGTAAATCTTTAGAAAAAGCAAAGAAGAAGTCACGAATCCCAGAGCCGATTCGCAAGTTTTGGCGTCGCTATCAGTTGACTAAGATTTTAATGATTGTGATTGGGGTCATGGTGTTAACCGTAGGTGGTTATCTCTTCTTCCTAGCCAAAACAGCCAATGTTGGGGATTTACAGGAAGCTCTCAAGGCTACCACCATTATCTATGATAAGGATGGAGCAGAGGCTGGTACCTTGTCTGGTCAAAAAGGCACCTATGTGGAGCTGGATGCGATTTCGGATCATATGGAAAATGCGGTAATCGCGACAGAAGATAGGAGTTTTTATAAAAACTCAGGAATTAACTACCAGCGGACTATCCTAGCAGTCCTGACTTTGGGGCGTTCAGGCGGGGGATCTACCATTACCCAGCAATTGGCCAAAAATGCCTTTTTGACCCAGGACCAAACTATTAGCCGTAAGGCTAGGGAATATTTCCTTGCCCTTGAAATCAATAAAAAATATAGTAAACAGGAAATCCTGACCATGTACCTCAACAATGCTTATTTTGGCAATGGGGTCTGGGGTGTGGAAGATGCCAGTCAAAAATATTTTGGGATTTCAGCTAGTGATTTGTCGATTGAGCAATCCGCTCTACTAGCAGGCATGTTGAAAGGTCCGGAGATTTATAATCCTTATTACTCAATTGAGAATGCGACCAATCGTCGTGATACGATTTTACAAGTCATGGTAGATGCTGGAGTCATTGATCAGGCAACGGCTGATGCTGGTGCTCAGGTAGATGTGGCTAGTCAATTAGCTGACACTTACGCAGGGAAACAAAGCAATTACAACTACCCTTCTTATTTTGATGCAGTCATTGCAGAAGCTATTGACAGATATGGTTTAAAAGAATCAGATATCATCAACAACGGTTACCGTATCTACACCGAGATGGATCAGACTTCACAGGCTAGTATGCAGTTAATTTATAACGAGGATAGCCTCTTTCCAGTTTCTAGTTTTGATGGGACCCACGCTCAAGGTGCCAGTGTAGCTTTAGATCCAGCCACTGGAGGAGTTAGAGCTTTGGTTGGTAGAGTGAATAGTTCTGAGAACGCTGCATTTAGGACCTTTAATTTTGCTACCCAATCTCAGCGGAGTCCAGGGTCAACCATTAAGCCTTTGATTGCTTATACGCCAGCGATTGCTGCGGGGTGGTCGATTGATACTGACTTGGATAATCAGACAGAAACCTATGGTAGCTATACACTTCACAATAATGATTTCTCTACCTCGGAAACTATTCCAATGTATCAAGCACTGGCCTTGTCCTATAACTTACCTGTGGCCTATATCGTTAATAAATTGGGTATAAACAAGGCTTTCGAGTATGGTGAGAAGTTTGGATTACAGATGGAATCTGTCGAAAAAGTTCTCGGAGTTTCCATTGGTAGTGGAATTTCAACAAATCCTTTGGAGATGGCTCAAGCCTATGCGACCTTTGCCAATGGTGGTGTGATGAAGGATGCCCACTTAATCACTCGTATTGAAACAGCTAGTGGAAAGGTTCTTGCAGAACATCGAGAATCTTCGACTAGGGTGATCGATAAAGCTGTAGCAGATAAGATGACTTCTATGATGTTAGGCACATTTACCAATGGTACAGGGGTTTCTTCTGATGTATATGGCTATAACATTGCAGGAAAAACAGGGACAACAGAAACGGAGTTTGATGTAAACTTGATTAATGACCAATGGATCATTGGCTATACGCCAGATTTAGTCATCAGTCAGTGGACAGGTTTTGAACAGACGGATCAGCAACATTATATTGATGGCAGCAATGCCTGGTTAGCTTCACAAGTTTTTCAATCAGTGGCAGGTTCATTATTAACCCAGACCGCTGGAACACCATTTACGGTCGAAAATGCTTATGTGCAAAACGGTATCGTTTCTACGCCTGTGATTCCAACTATAGATGAACCAATTATTTCTCAGGAACAGATTGCAGATATAAAAAACCAAGCAGAATCCTTGCTGAATGATGTGAGACAAAATCTCGAACAAGCTCAGTTACCTGAACGAGCTAAAAATTTATGGGACACTATTACAACTTGGTTTGATGAGTTGTCAAATCCATAGAAACATGTTAAAATGGTGTAGATGGAGGGCTTTATGGCACTAAAAAAAGCAAGCCTAGCCTGTACTGTTTGTGGTTCTCGCAATTATTCAATTAATATTTCGAGCAATCCCAAGCCAACACGGTTAGAAGTAAATAAATTTTGTAAACACTGTGGACAGTACTCTGTTCACAAGGAAACCAGATAGGAGGAGTACGTGAAATTCATTACAGATATTTTTCGCATTTTGAAAAAGACTGCTTGGCCAACTGGTAAACAGAGTTGGAAGGATTTTGCTTCCGTTGTGCAATACACAGCATTCTTTGTGGCTATTGTTTATCTCTTTGACTTGATTTTGTCAAGAGGAATCATGAGCTTAATTAATCTTTTCTAGAAAATACTTGCCATTTGTAAAATGGAAGTGATATAATAAAGAAAAGCGAAAGCCTTCGGGCTTTTTTTAGCGTCTAAAAATGCAGTGGTTCCATAGAAAGGAAGATAAAAATGTACGATAGTTTTGATAAGGGCTGGTTTGTCTTGCAAACCTATTCAGGATATGAGAACAAGGTCAAGGAAAACTTGCTCCAACGTGCCCATACCTATAACATGTTAGAAAACATTCTTCGTGTAGAAATTCCTACTCAGACAGTTCAAGTTGAGAAAAACGGTGAGGTTAAGGAAGTAGAAGAAAACCGTTTCCCTGGTTATGTATTGGTGGAAATGGTCATGACCGATGAAGCTTGGTTTGTAGTGCGTAACACACCAAACGTTACAGGTTTCGTGGGTTCTCACGGTAACCGCTCAAAACCAACACCACTCTTGGAAGAAGAAATCCGTCAAATCTTGGTATCTATGGGTCAAACCGTTCAAGAATTTGATATTGATGTCAAAGTTGGCGACACTGTGCGTATCATCGACGGTGCCTTCACCGACTACACAGGAAAAATCACAGAAATCGACAACAATAAGGTCAAAATGGTCATCTCTATGTTTGGTAATGATACCATTGCTGAAGTTAACTTGAGCCAGATTGCCGAGTTGTAATATATTCATGCTCCTCATAGCGACAAGCTGTGGGGAGTTTGTTGTAGTTGTGGAGTTGTTCTTGCCCACCATTTGCCCACCAACTTTACCAAATTTAACCGAATAAAAAATCAAAAAAGCCCGAAAAATCGGGCTTTTGACTTGTATAAATTCGGATAAAATCCTATAATAAAGGCGGTAGACGGATTTGAACCGACGATCAAGCTTTTGCAGAGCCGTGCCTTACCACTTGGCTATACCGCCATAACAAAGAATATTGTACCTTAAATAGTGAAATAGGTCAAGTGGAAAAATAAACATTTACAGATAATGTGTCTGGTAAAGGGTGGTGAAAATTGGAAATGCTTGTCGGAGCAACTGTCAGTATGGTCAAGAATAGCCGTACTTTACACCAGAATTCTTTTTTCATTTGGAGGTTATTATGAAAAAATATCTAGCTTTAGCACTGGTTTGTGCAGTGACCTTATCAGCTTGTAGCAAGTCAAATGTCCAGACGAAACAATCCTCAATCTCGTCATCCACTCAGCAAAGTTCGACTAGTTCATCAACGAAACAACAAAGTTCAACTAGTTCGAGCCAAGTCAAGAAGGACGATAAGGAGCTGTATCAGTCCGTCTTTTCGGATTACCAGGCAATCATTGACTTTGCGAATAGTGCGGATAAAGAAAATGTAGAAAAAATGATGGCTGTCTTACAAGGTTTACAGCTTCCGATGAATTCTTGGGTTATGGAAAGTGCGGTAAAAATTGCTCCCCATTTAAGATATGCCTTTTATGATCTTAATCAGGATGGTCAGAATGAACTGTTTATAGGATCTGAAAATACAGATGGGTCAGTATTTGTAAAGGGATTCTACGCGATTATTGATGGTCAAATTTCTTTGTTAGCAGAAAATTTTGTAGCTGGAGTTGGTGGTGGGAGAAGTGCCCTTGTCTTGTTCCAGAGTGGAGAATATGTTAGTTATGGATGGAGTTCAGGGACAGGAGATGCCGTAGGTACGCTTAATAAGTTAGATGCAAATGGTCAATTGATTGAGGGAGTCGAGCAAGATTTTCATATGAGAGATGAACTTGTTTCTGTTTTTGGAAAGACAGAGTCAGAAATTCTAGATCCTAATCAATTTGACTGGGAAGATTTTGAGCTTGACATGGTTGAAACAGAAACGAGTAGTTCCGACCAAACAGATGGTGTCCATTCCATGAATTTGGAAGAAATCCAAGCTGGAAATTTTGCTAGCTTGGAAGGTGACTGGGTCAATGCACGCGGTGATCGGATTGAGATTGATAGTCAAGGAAATGTGGCTGTAAATGGTGGTGGCAATACTGCCTTTGTTGATGTACAATATGCCAAGTTTGAAGGCGAAATTCTTTTAGCAGGAATTACCAATCCAAATGCTATGGCATCACCTAGCATACCAACTCTGTTGATTCCAAAAGGGGTACAGAATACTTATGGATTTTTAGAAGGGCATAGCGATCAGACGGACACTAGCAAGGATAGGATTTTTACTACCCAGAGTGTTGCAACGACAGAAAGCTTTAGCCAAGGTGTCTTTTATCGAGTGGATGATTAGGAGAGAAGGGATGAAAAAGAACAGACTAATTTCAGGCTTGCTTTTGGGAGCGAGTGTTTGCTTACTAGCGGCCTGTGGTGGGCAGAAGCAGGAAGTAACCCCGGCATCCTCATCGACTTCTATAAGTTCGACGAGTTCTAGTTCAAGCACTTCAACCACCTCTGTAGCCAGTAGTTCAAGTAGCCAAACTGGTTTGTGGGATGCTGGTAAAGCAGAAGTGCTGAGAAGTTTTGTGATAGACCAATGGGGACCTTCTTTCTCGCCACCTCAATACTATGTGTCTTATGGGCCAAGTCGTCAAGGTAACTTTTTTGGTGTGACTTTGCCCTCAGGTGTTCTCAGTGGCTCAGGGCAGCAAATGACGCCTGATTTTCTAGGAGAAACTCCTGACCTAGTTTGGAGTGAAACTGGTCAAGTAGAGGCAGGAAAAACAGCAGTAGTTGGGATCTATTCGGATATTGAAGCCTCAAAATCTCAATTAGCTCACCTCTATCTCTTTACCATAAAGGATGGTCAGGTGATTGCTTGGATTACCGATCAAAATCAAGGCAACCCAGAGAAGCGTTTGTATTTCCGACCGACTAAAAACCAGGAATTACAAGCCTTCTTTGAAAGTTTAGTCCTCGGTGAAAGCTCAGCAGTGGCAACTGAAACTAGCTCGGCAACAGTTCCTAATACGTCTGTAGATACCAAGAATTTGACCGTCGAGCAGGCGGCTAATTGGGCCAAGGCACATGCAGCTTCTCGTTACGGGGCTCCTTTTACCAAAGCGGATTTTCTAGCCCAAGTGGTTACCAATGTGCAATCTTCGGATGGTTTGGCCTACATTGAAGTTCGAGAAAACCATAATAGTGCAAATATGCAGGCAGCAGGAGCGGATAGGAGTGTTTCCTCTGGAGCAGCCTTTTACCGTGTCAATGCCAATGGTCAGTTAGAGAAAATGGATGTTGTTGCAGGGTCTTATTCAGTAGTAGCTGAAACCTACTTTGAATAGAAGAAAAGGTAGGATTTTGACGAATTTATCTATTATTTTACTTGAAAATATACAGGTATTCTGATATACTAATAGAGTTGCTGTGCAACAAATACTCATCTCGGACCAATTGTGGTCTTGTTGCCGAAAGGTTGGGCTGCAAGTCGAAGTCTGGGAGAGGAGAAAAAACAAAAAGGAGAAATACTCATGGCAGTAATTTCAATGAAACAACTTCTTGAGGCTGGTGTACACTTCGGTCACCAAACTCGTCGCTGGAATCCTAAGATGGCTAAATACATCTTCACAGAGCGTAACGGTATCCACGTTATCGACTTGCAACAAACTGTAAAATTGGCTGACCAAGCTTACGAATTCATCCGTGACGCTGCAGCAAACGATGCAGTTATCTTGTTCGTAGGTACTAAAAAACAAGCTGCTGAAGCTGTTAAAGACGAAGCTATCCGCGCTGGTCAGTACTTCATCAACCACCGTTGGTTGGGTGGAACTCTTACAAACTGGGGTACAATCCAAAAACGTATCGCTCGTTTGAAAGAAATCAACCGCATGGAAGAAGATGGAACTTTCGAAGTGCTTCCTAAGAAAGAAGTAGCATTGTTGAACAAACAACGTGCTCGTCTTGAAAAATTCTTGGGCGGTATCGCTGACATGCCACGCATTCCAGACGTAATGTTCGTAGTTGACCCACACAAAGAGCAAATCGCTGTTAAAGAAGCTAAAAAATTGGGTATCCCAGTTGTAGCGATGGTTGACACAAACACTGATCCAGATGATATCGATGTTATCATCCCAGCTAACGATGACGCTATCCGCGCTGTTAAATTGATCACAGCTAAAATGGCTGATGCTATCATCGAAGGTAACCAAGGTGAAGATGGTCTAGCAGCAGTTGAAGCTGAATTCGTAGCTGAGCCAGCATCTACAGAATCAATCGAAGAATTGGTTGAAGTTGTAGAAGGAAAATAAGTAACGAAGGCGAATTAAAATCTATAGGGTTTTAGCTCGTGTACAATTCCAAACACAAAAACAATCCTAGAGGGGCAGGGCTGAGCCCGCTCCCTCTATTTTTATAAAAAACAAACAAGGAGAATAGACATGGCAGAAATTACAGCAGCTCTCGTTAAAGAATTGCGTGAAAAATCAGGTGCTGGCGTTATGGACGCGAAAAAAGCATTGGTTGAAACTGAAGGTGATATCGAAAAAGCGATTGAATTGCTTCGCGAAAAAGGTATGGCTAAGGCAGCTAAGAAAGCTGATCGTGTAGCAGCTGAAGGTTTGACTGGTGTTTACGTTGATGGTAACGTAGCAGCAGTTGTTGAAGTGAATGCTGAAACAGACTTCGTTGCGAAAAACGCTCAATTCGTTGAATTGGTAAACACTACTGCTAAAGTAATTGCAGAAGGTAAACCAGCTGACAACGATGCAGCTCTTAAATTGGCTATGCCTTCAGGTGAAACCCTTGAAGAAGCATACGTAAACGCAACTGCAACAATCGGTGAGAAAATCTCATTCCGTCGCTTTGCATTGGTTGAAAAAACAGATGCTCAAGCATTTGGTGCTTACCAACACAACGGCGGCCGTATCGGTGTTATCTCAGTAATCGACGGTGGCGACGAAACTCTTGCAAAACAAATCTCAATGCACATCGCTGCAATGAAACCAACTGTTCTTTCTTACACTGAATTGGATGAGCAATTCGTTAAAGATGAGTTGGCACAAATCAACCACAAAATCGAGCAAGACAACGAAAGCCGTGCAATGGTTGACAAACCAGCATTGCCACTCTTGCAATATGGTTCAAAAGCTCAATTGACTGACGAAGTGATTGCAGCAGCTGAAGAAGCTATCAAAGCAGAATTGGCAGCAGAAGGCAAACCAGAAAAAATCTGGGACAAAATTATCCCAGGTAAAATGGACCGCTTCATGCTTGACAATACTCAAGTTGACCAAGCTTACACACTTCTTGCACAAGTTTACATCATGGACGACAGCAAAACAGTTGAAGCTTACTTGAACTCAGTAAACGCTTCAGTTGTAGAATTTGCTCGTTTCGAAGTGGGTGAAGGTATCGAGAAAGCTTCAAATGACTTTGAAGCAGAAGTTGCAGCGACGATGGCAGCAGCTCTTGGTAAATAATTGGTAGTCTTCATTTTATCTTTTATTACTTCGTTAACTCGCCTTGCCGTACTCCAGTACAGCCTACGGCTCGTTGCCTCGTACTAAAAGCAAACTGAAAGACTACTCGACAATTCAAGAACTTCCGACAGGGAGTTCTTTTTTGGTAAAATCGGTCTTAGGGCGGATGTGAGATGTGTTTGATTCAGTTATACTAGTATCAATCCTAAATATTTTTCATAATCTCCTTAAAAAGCACCGGCCTTGTGGTCGGTGCTTTTTGCTATCTGTCTAAAATGTAGGTGTCCCAGCTGGGCTTGTCTGAACATTGGAATTGGTCAGCTAAATGCATGGCGATAGGATCGCAGTCATCAACCTCAAAGGTAACTTGTTGGTATTGTTCGAACAGTTTACAAGCAACTACTTGGATGAAGGAATCAAAGCTTTGTTCATCTTTTCCGCATACGTAAGCAATTTCATTGTTTTCTACGAAGGCACAATTTTCTGAGTCTATATAAACCAGATCAGGTAAGCCCTTTTCAAAGTCTTCTTGACTGGCAGTCCACGGGTTGATGTCTTGATGAACTGCTTGATAGTGGTCAAAAATTTGCTGACATGCCATTTGATAAGGTGCGGTGCCTTTTGGGGCTGTGATGAGGTCGGTGGTGATTGTTTGACCAAGGTAGTCTTGTTTGGTCACTTCAAACTCGTAACACTTTCGTTTGCAGACAAAGCCTGCTGCGGTGATGAAATGAATTTTTTCCTGCTCTGCAGAGGAGAGCATAACTTGAAGAGGTTTTCCGCCTAAGGAAGTTTGTAGGGACTGGAAGAGTTGCTCTGCTATGGTGCAATCGTAATCGACCAAATCCAGTCGAAGATAGGTATTGGCTTGGTGGTAGGGGTTGCTGTAGGTATGGATGCTGCCGACTGGTCTTCCGTGATGAGAGATGTGGAAGGTGTTGGCGTGGTAGGAAATGTCTAGCATTAGTTCTCAATAAACGCCGCAATCTCTTCCTCGGTCATGCTGGAGTCGCAGCGGACTTGGACACCAGTAGATTTAGCGACCAGGAGGCCTGGAACAGTTGGGACTTGGTAGTGGTCGCGGAGGGCCTGGAGTTCAGGGCTGACTTGGCTGGAGTCGAGGAAGTGGACGGTCACTTGCTTGTCTTGGGCGACCTTGTGGAGTTTTGGTGCGAAGCGGTTGCAGTAAGGGCAAGTGGCACGGCCGATGAAAAGGACGCCTCCGTCTTTGGCGGTCAGAATGCTTTGTGCTCGCTCCACAGTCACACTTGTAAAGTCTTGAATATAATCTTGAAAGTTCATGGTATAAGATATAATGGGCCTTAAGTGGACACAGACAAAATGGAAGCGAAAAGACGACTAGTTCTCGTTTATCTTTTTGGCTCAGTCCCTAGCCCGTACTCAGTTCAACCAAATACGGAAGCCCTAGTCCTTTCTATTTTTTTCTTTTATTATAGGATAAAGCAGAGCAGATTTCAAAATTCTGCTACGCTAGTTGCTAGGCTTTTACTTTCAAAATCCGTCATTTTAAGGTATAATGGTCAAAGATAGTCAAAGAAAGAGGCGATACTATGGCGATGAAGAATACATCGGATTATATAGAAGAGCATATCAAAGCCATCCTAGAGCAAGTCAGCGTGGCAGAATTGCGCCGGAGCGAATTAGCCAGTCGGTTTGAGGTGGTTCCCAGCCAGATAAATTATGTCATCAAGACACGATTTACAGCCAGTCGTGGCTATATCGTGGAAAGCAAGCGGGGTGGTGGTGGTTACATCCGTATTGGTCGAATTACCTTTTCAGACAAGCATGAACTGGTCCATGATTTATTACACAATATGGGCGAGCAATTGTCTGCGACAGTGTATGCAGATATTCTGCAGTTGTTGTTTGATGAAGGATTGATGACAGAAAGAGAGGGAAATCTTTTTCTGGCAACTGGTTCTGATGAGGTATTGGGTAAGGATGCAGCAAGCATTCGTGCTCGAATGATGCGTCAAATTTTACGACGTTTAGATAGGAAAGAGGATTAATTCATGAAGATTTCAACTGGTTTACAAAGGGTGTTTGAAGATGCCCAGTTGGTCGCCCAACGCTATGCCTGTGACTATTTAGAAACCTGGCATATTCTCCTGTCCTTTGTCATCAATCATGATACGGTTGCAGGAGCTGTTTTAGCAGAATATCCAGTTTCTATTTCTGATTATGAGCATGCGACCTTTGTTGTGACAGATAAGGTCTATCGTGAAGAATTGGATCATTTGCATATTTTGCCATCTTCTAAACGTTTGGATGAAACTGCTAATTTAGCCAAGAAAATTGCAGAGGTTGTCAAAGCCAAGGAATTAGGTACGGAACATTTATTTATGGCTATGCTCTTGGATAAACGTTCGACTGCTTGTCAAATTCTGGATAAAGTCGGTTTTCATTTTGAGGACTCAGATGATAAGATTCGTTTTATTGATTTACGAAAAACCTTGGAAACACGTGCAGGCTTTACAAAGGAAGATTTGAAATCTATTCGCAGTATCTTGAAGGGTGGAAAAGCCAAGCCGGCCAATGCGGGACAGATGATGGGAATGCCTCCTGGTCCCCAAACGGGTGGACTAGAAGACTATACTCGTGATTTGACTGCACTAGCTCGAGAAGGAAAGATGGAACCGGTCATTGGCCGTGATGCTGAAATTTCACGCATAATTCAAATCTTGTCCCGAAAAACAAAAAATAATCCTGTCCTAGTCGGTGATGCAGGTGTCGGAAAAACGGCTCTTGCTTTGGGCTTGGCTCAACGTGTCGCTTCAGGTGATGTGCCTGTTAGTCTATCTAAGATGCGAGTACTAGAACTTGATTTGATGAATGTGATTGCAGGAACTCGTTTCCGTGGTGATTTCGAAGAGCGGATGAACAATATCATCAATGACATCGAAGAAGATGGTCAGGTGATACTCTTCATCGATGAGCTGCATACCATTATGGGGTCTGGTTCAGGGATTGATTCGACTCTGGATGCGGCCAATATCCTCAAGCCAGCCCTGGCTCGCGGAACTCTTCGGACAGTTGGGGCGACGACTCAAGATGAGTACCAAAAGCATATCGAAAAAGATGCAGCCTTGGTACGTCGTTTTGCCAAAGTGATGATTGAAGAGCCGACTGTGGAAGATAGCATCGCCATTTTGTCTGGTCTAAAAGGGACTTTTGAGAAATACCATAGGGTCCGTATTGGAAATGCAGCTGTTGAAACTGCTGTAACCTACGCTAAGCGGTATTTGACCAGTAAAAACCTGCCAGATTCAGCTATTGACTTACTAGATGAAGCCAGTGCAACCGTGCAAAATCGTATAAAAGGCCAAGTCTTAGAAACTGGTTTGACAAGTATTGATAAGGTACTGATGGCTAAAAAATATAAAACCGTGAGTAAGCTATTGCTTGAGGCTAAGGAAGCAACCAAAGCTAGTCCAGTCTATGATGTAGAAGTGACGGAAGAAGATATCTTAGAAACCCTCAGTCGTCTGTCTGGTATTCCAGTGACCAAGCTCAGCCAGTCAGATGCCAAGAAGTATCTAAATCTGGAAGCAGAATTGCACAAGCGTGTGATTGGGCAGGAAGAAGCTATTTCTGCAGTCAGCAGGGCTATCCGTCGTAATCAGTCAGGTATTCGGACAGGACGTAGACCGATTGGTTCTTTCATGTTCTTAGGACCGACTGGGGTCGGTAAGACAGAGTTGGCTAAGGCGCTGGCAGAGGTTCTCTTTGATGACGAATCAGCCCTTATCCGTTTTGATATGTCTGAATACATGGAGAAATTCGCAGCCAGCCGTCTAAATGGTGCCCCTCCAGGCTATGTTGGCTATGAAGAGGGTGGAGAATTGACGGAGAAAGTCCGCAACAAACCCTACTCTGTCCTTCTCTTTGACGAGGTTGAAAAGGCCCATCCAGATATTTTCAATGTGCTCTTGCAGGTCTTGGATGATGGTGTCTTGACAGACAGTAAGGGGCGTAAGGTTGATTTCTCCAATACCCTTATTATCATGACCTCAAACCTTGGAGCGACTGCCCTGCGCGATGATAAGACAGTTGGCTTTGGAGCCCTGGATTTGTCTAAGGACCACAAGGAAGTGGAAAAGCGCATTTTTGAGGAATTGAAAAAGGCCTACCGTCCTGAATTTATCAACCGTATTGACGAGAAAGTTGTCTTCCATAGTTTGACTGAAACCGATATGCAAGATGTTGTCAAGGTCATGGTCAAACCGTTGTTGTCTATTACCGCTGAGAAGAGCATTATACTCAAGTTGCAACCGTCAGCACTCAAATTATTGGCCAAACAAGGGTACGACCCAGAAATGGGAGCCCGCCCACTTCGCAGACTCTTACAGACCAAGTTGGAAGATCCATTGGCAGAGATGTTGCTCCGTGGGGAGTTACCAACTGGTTCAACCTTGAAGGTTGGGGTTAAGGGTGAAGAGCTTAAGTTTGATGTGGTCAAATAGGTGGTAAAATGCTTGGACTAAGACCGCTTTTGGAAGAAGATTGTGAGGACTTTATCTGCCACAATCATATAGTTTCGGATGAGAAAGGCAAGGTATGAAACAGTCCGTAGCAGTCGTTTTTGGAACTTTTGCACCTATGCACAAGGGGCATTTGGATTTGATTGAACGAGCAAAGTTGGCTTGTGGTCAGGTTTGTGTGGTGGTTTCAGGATATGACAAGGATCGTGGGGATAGGATAGGTTTAGACCTGGCCAAACGTTTTCAATTTGCTCAAGAGCAGTTTAAGAAAGATGATTTGGTGAGAGTTTATGCGCTTGATGAAACCGACTTGCCAGCCTATCCAGATGGCTGGGATCTTTGGCTAGAACGCCTGCTTGGTTTGTCGGACTTGTCTGAAAATCAAGTGCCAGTCTTCTATGTGTCCGAGGAAGAATACGCTCAGGAACTGCATAGGCGAGGTTATCAAGCCCATTATAGTCCTAGAAAATTTGGTATTTCAGCGACTCTCATTCGTGAACATCCACAACAGTATCAAGACTATATTGCCCCTGCCTTTGTCAGCTTCTTTGCTAAGTAGGAAAATAATGTAATCATACGGAAAAAACGCATAAAATCAGGTTATAACCTTGGTTTTATGCGTTTTTGTATCGGTTTATCGTCAATTAGTTTTTCTTTTATTACTTCGACTAGCGAGGAAACTTTGTTTCCTTATTTCCAACTTCAAGCACTCCACTGGTGTGTTTGAACTCGCCTTGCCTGATTGAAACAGTCTGGGGGACTGTTTCAAGTTAATGCCTAGAAACAAGAAAGCATTGAGTTATGCCTGCGGCTCATTGCCTAGTACTGAAAGTAAACTAAAAGACTATAATGTTAATGAATGCAACTCTATTCAGATTTTCTTATACTCAATGAAAATCAAAAACAGACTAGTTCCAAAGGTTTGGGGAACCTTTGGAGGTTGGAGTGAAACAGTCTGGGGATAGACTGTTTCAGCTCAACAACTGGAAATAAGAACTTGTTGACGAACTCTTTTTCTACCATTTGTCAAGTTCATCAAGGTATTTGACGAAAAATATTTTGAGTTCAATAGTCAAAATAAGGAAATTGTTTTCTTTTGGACTAAATTTTAGTGTAAAAAGTGCATACA
>NZ_JAMWEL010000031.1 GCF_024509555.1 Streptococcus suis | reverse complement strand
ATATGAGTCTTTCTAAAATGATAGTTTGAGCACTTTTCATTATAGGTCATATGGGACTTTTTTTCTATACTCAAAAAGGCTCCATAATTTCCATGGTGGATTTACCCACTACAGAAATTATAGAGCCATAATATCTTGCTCGCAAGAAAGAAAAAGAGAAGACTACTTAGTCCTCTCTAGATCTTAGCTGATATACATTAGTTTCCACGATTCTTTTTAGAAACTAAACCAAAAGTTAGAATCATCGCAATCAAACCTAAAATACTTACAAGGTATGACTGGTTTGATGATGTATTTGGAAGTGTATTAACAGAAGATGTTTTCTTATCTTGTTTGGCAGGTGCTGCAACAGGTGAAATGACTGCCTGTGAGCCATTACCGTTTGAAGCAACTAGACCAATAGTTTCCAAATCTTCAGCAGTCAATGTATAAACTGGTAAAGCTGCAGCAGTTGGTGCAGTATTCGGGATAGCAATAATTGTACCGTCTGCCAATTGGTATACACTATTTTCTGATTGCAAATTAAGCAAATCGACTAATCTGTCATACTCAGCTTTCACCAAGTTAGTTGCAGCAATCTTCTCGTCCAATACAAGCTTAGCAGCTGCAAGTGTTTCTTCATTCTTCGCAAGGATGGCTTTCAAGGATTCTACGCGCTCTTTCAATGTCGGTAAAATATCAACCAATTTCTTGCTATCTTCAATTAATTTTTCATTTTCAGCAATTCTTGCTTTTAGGGCATCAACCTTCGCTTTGGCCTCTTCAACCTTCTTAGCCTGAGCGTTTTCTGCAGTTACTGCAGCATCATAGGCCGTTTGAGCAGCCTCAACCTTAGATTGAGCAGCAGACTGGGCTGCCAATTTCTCAGAAAGAACTGCATTTGCCTGATTTAATTCTGCTACGATAGATTGGTTTGCAAGCTCAAGTGCTGCCAAATCAGTACGAGCTGTATCAAGATTCTGTTTTGTTTCTACAAGGGCTGACTGAGTAGTAGCCAACTCAGATTTAGCTTGTGAAAGACGAGTCTGAAGATTTGCAACCTGCTGATTCGCCGCAACAACTGTTGCAGCCAAATTAACATCTGCATTGCGCAAGTTCGTAATCGTAGATTCCAAAGATGCAATTTCAGCTTTTAAGCTCTCAATTTTTGCTGCATTGCTAACCGTAGATGTGCCTGTTCCAATCGCTGTACGACTAAATGAAGTACTTGTAATATTTGACGAAGGAACCATGTAGATATTGGTCGAAACAGATCCCGCACCAAATGTAGGACTAGTAGCTCTACGTGAGGTTGCACCTAAATAATAACTATCTTTACCTGTATCTTGTAATAGACTAATTGTATGACCATAGTTTGATGATGAGTCATTGAAGAGCATATACACAACAGAGATATAGAACAATTGTTTCAACTGATCAACGTTTGTTGCTTTGCCAAAATCACCCAAAGATTCATAACCACGGTTGTCAGAAGCACGTAAGCCTGAAGCTACTGCAGCTTGTCCAATAAGAGTAAAATTATGAGAACGTGCTGGTTGATTAACTTGATTATAAGCGGTAGCAACTTTTTTCGCAAACTCTTGTGCTGAAGTTGTTACAGTAACTGGAGACAAGCCCAATTCACTACGTACTCCATTTAAAAGCTCAGCTGTGAACAAAGCAATTTCATTTTGAACTTCTGTAGAAAGATTATTTGGATCAATCGTACGTGCATGATCTGCGGCAATCGATTTATAAGAGTTGAGGCTAGTCCAAGCACCGTAAGTAGATGTCTGAGTAGCGTTATCAATAGTTGCCCTGTATTGGTTTACTGCTGCTACATATGCTGCAGATCCATAATAGCCTGAAGATTCGATTGCCTTTAAAGCTGGTAGGGCTGTAGTTTTGAAAGTAGCTGGTAGAGTGATCTTATTGCTGCCTGCAACTGATGTTGCAACAGAAGTTGTCTCCGTTGTTGCCGGAGTTGCAGCCAATTCAGTTTGCTTAGCAGCTAGTTCAGATTCTTTCTGACTAACTTCATTCGCTAGTTGTTCTGTAACTGTTGCTTTGGCTGTTTCTACACCTGCTTGAGCAGCTGATAGAGACTGCTCGGTAGTAGAAATTGTTTGTTGCAATTCTGCAACTTTAGATTCTTGTTCCTGAACGGTTTTTTCTAGGTTCGAAACAGTTTCCTTTGCTGTATCAACACCTGTACCAACAAGTTTCTCTTCAACAACAGAGACGGTAGCCTGAGCCTCAGCAACTGTTTTATCCACAATCGATTTATCTGTTACTGCTGCCTCAACAACTTCTTTGGCATCCACAGTAACCTGATGTGCTGTTGCTAAGTTTGCTTCTTCTGTAATCACAGTAGCTTCCTGTGTAACTACTTCTGCTTGAAGATTTTCAATAACCTGTGGAGCTGCCTCCGCAGCTACAAGCGTTGCTTCAGCCGCTGCAACCTGCTCTTCAGCCGTCGCAAGTGTATTGGCACTTTCTGTTACAGTTTGCTCTGCTTGTGCAACAACCTGCTCTTGCGCAGTTTGTTCAGCTAGAACAGCTGTATAAGCTTGTTCAGTAGCCTGAACTTGCTCTACAGAAACTGGAGATTCAATCACTGCTGCTTGTGTCTCTGCCGTTTCAGATATAACCGGTGCCACCTCAGCTGTTGTAACCGCTGTGCTATCAGTTGCAGTAGTTGGCGTCACTTCATTTGCGTCTGCCACATGTTGTCCTAAAACAGCAACAGAGGCCGCTAAAGCAACACTCGTCGACTTAATTAATTTTTTTGACATTCTTTACTCCTATAGTAAGTAGTTTACATAGATTCAAAACATTCATATATAATTGACGGAAGTTAAATTCCTAGACCTATTTTACCTTTTTTGGAAGAGTAATGTCAAGCGAATTTTTACCCTTTTCTTCAACATTATTGACAAATTTTAAAAGGTAAAATGATTAAAATTATTATGTAATATAATTGTAATATATGTAATTCATTTGACATTTTATTCAATGCTATTTATCAATAAAGGAACATGAATATCTTTGTTTTTTAAAATATTTACTGGAAATACTCTTGATATTTTCTTCTTAACCTCAAATTATGCTATACTAATCTTAAATTCGAAACACTGGAGGTAATTATGATAAAACTGATCGCCCTAGACATGGACGGTACGCTCCTAAATGAGAATAAAGAATTGATGCAGCCGCAGATTGATGCCATCCATAAGGCAGTGGCAGCAGGTGTAACTGTCGTTCTCTGTACAGGCCGTCCCCTTGTTGGTGTCAAACCCTTCGTTCAGCAGTTGGGATTTGATACAGAAGATGAATACATCATTGTCAACAATGGTTGCTCCACTCACCTCACCCGCGACTGGTCTTTGATCGACTGGGAAGAACTCACAGACCAAGATATCGCTTATTTAGACGGCTTCACAAATTCAGACCATGTACAGATTTCCTTATTTGACGAAGAGGACTACTTTGTTCTTGCTGAAAAGGCAAATGATATGGTTGATTTGGACGCACGTTTAGTGGGCATGACTCCTCAATCAATTGATTTGAAGGAAGCCCAGTCAGGTCGTCACCGTTTCTTTGAAGCCATGTTTGTCGGTGAGAAGGAAGCCATTGATGCCTTTGAAAACCAGCACAATGACACCTTAAGCAAGGACTACACAACAGTTCGTTCCCAAGACTATCTATTGGAAATCCTGCCAAATGGAGCTAGCAAGGCTTCTGGTCTTAAAAAATTGGCAGACCGCCTGGGGATTTTACCTGAGGAAATCATGGCCATGGGAGATGCCAACAACGACCTTGAAATGATTGAATTTGCTGGTTTGGGAATTGCCATGGGCAACGCCAACGAGCAGGTCAAGGCTATCGCCCAAGACATCACGGATACCAATGAAAACAACGGCGTTGCCAAGGCCATTGAAAAACATATTTTGAACAAATAAGGAGATACTATGAAATACCCAACACTCTTAGACCGCTTTTTAGTCTATGTCAAAGAAAATACTCGCTCAGATGAGAACTCAACCACCACACCTTCTACTCAAAACCAAGTTGAGTTCGCACAGAATATCCTTCTGCCTGAAATGAAACGCATCGGCTTACAGAATGTTCACTACTTACCAAATGGTTTTGCGGTAGGAACACTCCCTGCCAACGACCCGAGTTTGACACGCAAGATTGGTTTCATCGCCCACATGGATACGGCAGATTTCAACGCAGAAGGTGTCAACCCACAAATCATCGAAAACTACGACGGCAACCCAATCGCTTTGGGAACTTCTGGCTATGAATTGCATCCAAAAGATTTCCCACAACTTGCCAATTACCAGGGGCAAACCCTGATTACCACTGATGGAACTACCTTGCTAGGTTCTGATGACAAGTCAGGAATTGCAGAAATCATGACGGCTATCGAGTACCTAGTCCAAAATCCTGACATCAAACACTGCGAAATCCGTGTCGGCTTTGGCCCTGACGAAGAAATCGGTGTCGGTGCTGACAAGTTTGATGTGGAAGACTTTGATGTGGACTTTGCCTACACCATAGACGGTGGACCGCTTGGCGAACTCCAGTACGAGACCTTCTCAGCAGCTGCTGCCAAGATTGACTTCCTTGGACGCAACGTCCACCCAGGATCTGCAAAAGACCAGATGATCAATGCTTTCCAACTAGCTATTGATTTCCACAATGCTCTTCCTGAGGCAGACCGCCCTGAGAAAACTGAAGGATATGAAGGTTTCTTCCACTTGATGAACATGGAGGGCAGCGTTGATACTGCTTCGACCACCTACATCATCCGCGACTTCGAGGAAGAAGATTTCCTTGCTCGCAAACAGCTCATGCTGGACATCGCTGAAAAGATGAATGCCAATTTTGACACTCCCCGTGTCATTGTCAACCTGCATGACCAATACTACAACATGAAGAAAATCATCGAAAAAGACATGACCCCAATCAACATCGCAAAAGAGGTCATGGAAAATCTGGATATCAAGCCACTGATTGAGCCAGTTCGTGGAGGAACAGACGGCTCTAAGATTTCCTTCATGGGCATTCCAACGCCAAATATCTTCGCTGGTGGAGAAAATATGCACGGCCGCTTCGAGTTCGTCAGTCTCGAAACCATGGAAAAAGCTGTTGATGTGATTTTAGGTATTGTAGCTTATAAATAAACAATTTGTTCAGACTTTCAATTGAAGGTCTGATTTTTTTGAAAATCTTTCGAAATTTTTGAAAAAAATCAATTGTATTATTGAACTAATACTGTTATAATAGAACCATCAAAAAGAAATGGAGTTTTATAATGACAGAAGAAACATTTGCACAAGGTATTTTAGTTGGGCTTTGGGGAGCCGGTATGATTTTTTCACTCATTTGGTATGTCCTTGTAACCATTTCCAACTTCATCCTCTTTAAAAAAGCTGGCTATGCTGGTTGGAAATCCCTCATTCCTTTCTACAACCTTTACGTCCAACAATGTATCACATTCGGCGAAGACAAGGGCTGGTTTATCCTCTTCCTACTCATCCCACTTGCTGGACCACTTTATGGCATTTATTTGACTTACTGCTATGGTAAAGCATTTGGTTTGTCTGATATTCAAGCCATCTTCTATGTCTTGTTTACACCACTTTTCAATGTCTACATCGCCTTCAATGACGGAAGCCGTTACCAAGGTCCACAAACTTTCTTTATCGACTAATAAATATAAAATGAAGCAACTTTTCCTATTTGGAAGGGTTGCTTTTACTTTTTTAAAAAATATATAAAAAATTTATATAATCACTTGATTTTAGCAAACGATAGGTATATAATTTATATATAAAATAATTACATAAAGATAAAGAGGTGATTTTATGTACTACCCCGTATCCTCTATCTTGATTGAATTTCTGATTTTGGCCATCGTAGAGAAACAAGATTCTTATGGCTATGAAATCAGTCAAACCATCAAGATAGTTGCTGATATAAAGGAATCCACGCTCTACCCTATCTTGAAGAAACTGGAAAAGGCGGGCTACGTCACCACCTATACCCAAGAATTTCAAGGGAGAAAGAGAAAATACTACACCATCACACCTGCTGGACGTGACCACATCCCCTTCCTGCAAGGTGAATGGAATACCTACAAAGATCATATCGACGGAATTATAGAAGGGAGCCTACGAAAATGACACGCGCAGAATATTTAACTCAACTGGAACAAGCACTATCTCAACTCCATCCAAGTGCTAGACAGGAGGCTTTAGACTATTTTAATGAATATTTTGATGAAAAAGGTGATGACCAGACAGCCATTGCTGAACTAGGTAACCCCCAAGAAGCAGCAAAAGAAATCATCGCCAATCTACCTGAAGATGCCCTAATTGCTAAGGAAGACCAAGGAGCTTCACAATCAGCCAAGGTATTTGATTTCGATTTTGACTTTGATTTCCAATTTGATTGGGATGGTTTTTTCAACAATTTCAAACACTCAGCTTATCAAGCTAGAGAAAGGATGGAATTGAAGGCGAAGAGCGAAGAATTACCTGAGTTTTCAAATCTCCAGATTTTGCTCGAAGACCAAGCTCTTCATGTTCAAGTTTACGATGGAGAAACAGTCTTATTGCACAATCCTGTTTCTGATGATGGCAACTATCAGGCTTTTGACTATCAACTGGTTCAGGATAGTTTGTACCTAACAAGCAAACCTTCCCCTAATCACCTCTGCTTCTCAAACAATCAAGCCAGCTCTGCTATTCTCAAAATCCCTAAAAAACTCCTGCCCCTTACCAATCTTAATCTACACACAAGAGATAGCAGTCTAACCATGGTAAATATGCAAGCAAGCGAACAATTGGTCGTTAATGCAGCAGACAGTAGCCTGACCATGACGGGTGTCCACAGCCAAAAATCGACCTTGGACCTAGAAGATACTAGCCTTGTTCTCTCAGGTGGGCAATCAAGGGATTTGACACTGAAAGCTAGTGATTCTATCATCACCCTAACAAGTCTTAACCTGTCACATGCCAGCATAGAATTAGAAGATTGCGTCTGGAAGCTAAACGGGTTTGCACTAGAAAACAGCCTAAACTGTAAAGCCGAAGATACTATTCTAACCTTTAAACCAAGTGCGGACATCAGTTTGGATATCTGGGAGGAGGATTCTAGCCTAAAACTTCCAAAGGATAAGGCGTTTACAATGATGAAAGAGGATGACATCACTCATCTCAGCTATAGGCAAGAAAATAGCCCTGCTCAGCTGGTTATTCATTGTCAAGACTGCCGGCTTACTGTTGGATAAAGGAGGTTTCCATGAATCGCAAGGAATATTTACAGAAGCTTGAAAAACATCTGAAGCACCTACCAAAAGAAGATTTTCAGGATACCATAGACTATTTCAATGAGTTTTTCGATGAGAAAGAAAACGACGAGGAAGCAATTCGAGAATTGGGCAGTCCAAAAGATGCAGCCCGTGAAATTCTAGCCAATCTCTATGATAAAGAGAAGATTGAGGATAAGCCCAATACCCGCAATATGGTCTGGCTGACCATCCTCTCTATCCTTGCCGCACCCGTCGGCATCCCCCTAGCCATCAGCTTGGTCGCCCTCTTCATCACCCTTCTCCTAATCATCTTTAGCCTCTTTCTGCTCCTTATCTCATTCTGGATTGTCCTCCTCAGTCTGGCAATCGCCCAGCTACTCCTCGCCTTTGACCTCTTCACACTATCATGGTCTACCTCCCTGCTCTTCACAGGCCTTGCCCTCATCTGCTTGGCCCTCACTCTATTGGGTAGTAAATTCACTTTAGACCTTGGAAGCAAAACCTTCTTGCTTGTTTTACATTGGATACAAAGAAAGATTCGCAAAGGAGGCTATCATGAAACAGCTTAAACCATTTACGAAAATCAGTCTGAACCTGTTAACTCTTGGAACAATTCTCAGCCTCATCGGCTACCTTGCTGGCGGTTGGACAAATATGAAAAACATTGGCAAAAACTACTTTCAGCCCCAAACGGCAAGCTTTACGGATATTCGTTCTATAGAGGTCAATGAAAGACTGTCCATCATGCCCTCGCCTGACAACCAATTTCACCTCCGCTACTATCGAAATCAGCATAAAGACACAGACCTACTCAGCCACCAAGTTCAAGATGGAAAATTAACTATTTCTAGTGCTTTTCAAGGTATCGTTTCTTATGATGGTTTACTCGAACCTATCTTAAATCTTGTCAATGACCAGAATGTTGCCTATTACCAACCTGTTTTACAGGTCCCTAAAAATAGCACAATCGAAACACTCTCAGGCAACCTTCAAGGAGACCTTTATTTGGATAAAGTGACCATTCAAAATCTTAATCTCACTGCAGAAGATGGGGACATCTTGATTGAAAACAGTCAACTCAGCTTTGCTCATTTGTCACACCTCAATGGAGAAGTAGCAATCAATCAGTCCACATTAACAAGTCCAGCGGACATCACCGATACTGCCGGAAGTATTCTAACAGTCGAGGATGGGGATTTTAAAGCTGAAAACCTAAAACTAGAAGGAAGACATAACATCAGTAATTACAATGGTTCCATTGACATTTCTCTTCATCCCAAAACAAAAACTGACATCCATATAGATGCCAGTCAAAATAATCTGGGAATTGATCTTCCAACCTATTCCAATCCCCAAGCCACTAATTACCTCTACATCTCTACACTAGATGGTGAATTGAGCATTCGGTAGTCGCTAAAAGCCCTCCTGACGGAAGGCTTTTCTATTTATTTAAACAACAAAATAGAAATTAATGCCAAGATTGCTGGTCCACCTTGGGTCAAAAGGATTTTGGGACTAGAAGTCGCTGCTCCGTAGCCTGCTGCTCCGATAACAAACAAGACAAAAATAGTTGTCACTTCAAGGTTGCCTGTGAAAATTCCATAGATAAGGAAAGCCGCCAACAAACCATTATAGATTCCCTGGTTTTTAAATAGGGTTGTCACAGACTTCCGTTGTAATTCTTCCTTCTCCATATTGAATACGCGACTGGTAGAGTCTGAGTGGGTTGCAAAAGTTTCCAAATACATGATATATAGGTGCTCAAGCGCTACGATACTCGCTAAAATAGTTGTAAAAATTGACATGGGTTATTCTCCTTTTTCTTCAATAACAGTTTCAACAGGTAGGTGTTGAAGGCCAGAAACTAATTTCTCCAAAAGATTACTCAATTGCTCTTCCTCCCTATCAGACAAAATGCTTTCCATTGCAGCTTTCACGGCTAGGTGATGAGCTGGTGGACGAACCTGTAGTTCATTTACTGCATACTGGGTGGGTTGAACCAGCATTTCTCTTTGATTTTCAGGATTGCGCTCCCTTTGAATATAGCCCTTGTCCTCCAAAATTTTTAAGTGTCGGGTTATGGCTGCACGGTCAATGCGAAGTTTTTCCTGTAAATCTTGTTGTGAACAGGGAGCTTGGTCAAGCAAGTTGGTCAGTAACTGATAACGAGTCAGACTAATCCCCAATCCCTTTTCAAACAAACTAGTGACTGTCTCGTCTGCAAGCTTTACCTGATAGAGTAACTGAGAAAGATGTTTCATATTTCTACCTTTCTGTTGATTTATCAACTGTTGATAAATCAATTATACCAGAATACGAATATTTTTCAAGAATTTTGCTTAACTTTAGAAAACTCTGTTATGTAAAAAGCAAGTTTTGGTATAATAGTTTTATATTAGGAAACGGAGGCTACCATGAACGATTCAAAAGAACTCAACTTAGCGATTGATGTGCTCATGTTAGCTGGTGCCATTCTCTTACAAAGTGGTGCTGAAATCCACAGAGTAGAAGATACCATGGTTCGGATTGCTCGTTCACAAGGAATAGAAAATGCAAATGTCTTAGCCATCCCAGCCGCCATCTTCTTTTCCATTGACCATACCAATATTTCTCGAATGAAGCGGATTATCAATCCAGTGCACGATATGCATAAAGTTTGTCTGGTCAATCAAGTTTCTCGTTCCTTGACTGCTAGACAAATCAATCTTGAACAAGCCCTACAAGAATTGAGCCACATCAAGCAACAACCTCTCCCATACACGCAATTGCAGACTATTTTAGCAGCTGCCCTAGCTGCACCCTTTTTCACAATTATGTTTGGTGGCAATTTGTTGGATGCAATAGCGACAGTCTTTGCGACCTTACTTGCTTTTCCCTTTTCCCTCTTGGTAGACCGTCTCATTCGAATTGAGTTTGTATCGAAATTTGCTGGAGCCTTTGCTTTTTCCCTATTCTCTTTACTGCTTGCAAAGTATTCTGACCTACCTATCAATCCCAATATGATAAATGCTGGTGCAGTTATGCCGTTTGTCCCCGGGATTGCCTTTACAAATGCGGTACGGGACTTGATGACCAACCATCTCAATACTGGAATGACAAAAATTTTTCAAACCTTGCTTGTCATCCTCTCCCTAGGAGCAGGAACAGCTGTTGCACTCTTAATTGTGGGGTAAATCAATGAATGTACTTTATTTTTTCTTGCAGGCTTTTGCTTCTTACATCGCTATCGCTGCCTTTCTTATTGTTCTCAATGTTCAGAAACAGTTGCTGATTCCAGGCGGGATATTGGGTATGTGTGTCTGGTTGCTCTACCTACTCCTTCTTGGTCCGACCAATGTTATCATTGCGACACTTATAGCTGCTATTGTAGGATCCTGTATTAGTCAAATATTGAGTATTCTATATAAAACACCATCCGTTATTTTCTCTTTAGCCATTCTTGCCCCCTTAGTTCCTGGCTATCGAGCCTATTTGGCAACTACGCAATTTGTATCAGAAAACTATAAAGAAGCCTTGGTAAATACGACTACTGTGCTTATGCTCGCACTGGTTATACCAATTGGCATGACCAGTGGAACCATCCTGATGCAAATTTATCGCTATCTTCAAACTAAAAAGTCTATCTGAGTTTCTTGAAAGCAGGTAGACTTTTTGTTAGAATAAATGAATATGTTTAGGAGGAGCTATGAAACAACAAATTCAGAACTTAAAACTTGCCGAACGCGGTGCCATTGTCTCCATCACAGCCTATATTGCACTTTCAGGTATCAAGCTGGCTGCTGGGAGTATGTTCCATTCTGATGCACTGACTGCCGATGCCTTTAATAATATTTCGGATATTATTGGCAATATCGCCGTCCTTGTCGGACTACGAATGGCTCAGAAACCAGCGGATACTGATCATAAGTTTGGACACTGGAAAATGGAAGATTTAGCTAGCCTCATTACTTCTTTCATCATGTTTGTAGTTGGTTTCCAAGTTCTTTACTCCACCCTTATCAAAATCATGAGCAACCAAACTGTAGTGATTGATCTGACCGGAGCAATAGTTGGTATTTTCTCAGCACTTGTAATGGTAGGCGTTTACCTTTACAATAAATCACTTGCTAAGAAGGTTCATTCCAAAGCCTTAGAAGCAACTGCAAAAGATAACCTCTCCGATGCCGTGACTTCTATCGGAACATCTGTTGCCATTTTCGCAGCAGCCTTCAATTTCCCTATTGTCGATAAAATTGCTGCCGTTATTATCACCTTCTTCATCTTGAAAACAGCCTACGATATATTCATGGAAAGTTTCTTTACACTTTCAGACGGCTTTGACGAGGAAGTCCTACATAAATATGAAGAAGATATTCTTAAACTCCCCAAAATTGTTGCTGTCAAATCCCAACGCGGTAGAACCTACGGCGCCAATATTTATCTGGATATTGTCCTGGAAATGAATCCTGATCTGTCAGTCTATGAGAGCCACGAAATTACAGAACAGGTGGAGCAACTTCTCACCTTAAAACACGGTGTTTTTGATGTTGATATCCATGTCGAACCCTCCGAAATTCCACATGACGAAATATTTGAACACGTCTTTGACAAACTCTACCGCTTCGAATCAGAAATTCAAGCTCACGAAGTCGGTTATGAAGATTTAATTGATGATAACTATCTCTTGATTGATGCCAAAGGTCGTTACCTCAACAAGTCCGAGATGCTCCAAGCCCATCCAGTCCAATCCACCTACCTCTCCAACTACCAAATGACCTCTATCAGTCAGAAATCCAAACTAGTCACCTTCGAAATTGACGACTATGTCCACACATCCCTCTGGCGACGGCATGAAAATTGGACAGTTGTATTTCATCAAATATCCAAAAAAGCCTAGTCGAACGACTGGCTTTTCGTTTGGATACAAAAAAAGAGCACATGGCTCCTTTTAAAAAATATTAGTTTTTCACTGCGTCTGTAGCAACATCTTCACCAAACCATTTTTGTGAAATTTCTTGGAAGGTTCCATCATTATACAATTCTGTAAAGGCTTTGTTAATATTTTCAACAAGTGTCGTATCTGACTTACGAGCACCTACTGCAAAAGCTTCGTTTTCATAGCCAGCATCAATAATGTTGTAGTCTGCAATAATTCCCTCTTGTTGCAAGTAATAGTTTGCATAGACACGGTCAATCAAGAGACCATCGATACGATCATTTTTCAAGTCAATCAAGGCTTCATTGAATGTCGCATACTGACTTGCATCATTATTCTGAACGATGTCTTTCAAGATTGCTGGTTGAGATTCAAAGACTGAGTAACCTGAAGAACCTGCTTGCGCACCCAAAATCTTATCCTTCATATCCGAAACTTGACTGATGTTGGATGATTTTTTTGTCACAAGTACTTGTTGGTTATCCATGTACGGATCAGTAAAGAGAACCTTTTCCTTACGCTCATCAGTTACAGAATAGCCGTTCCAAATCAAATCAATATTGCCATTGTTCAATTCAGTTTCTTTCAAATCCCAATCAATTGGCTGCCAGTCAACTGTAATACCATATTTCTCAAATACAGCATTAGCCAACTCTACATCAAAACCTGTGTAAGAGCCATCTGTTTCTTCAAAGCCCATTGGGACAAATGTCTTATCAAAACCAATGGTAATAGACTTCTCAGATTCATAAGTTGACCAATTGTCAGACTTAGTTGCCGACTGGCTCGAGCCACAAGCAACAAGAGCAAAACTAGTTACAAGAGCCGCAGCTCCAAGCATCATTTTCTTCATATTCATCATCATATTTGTTCCTTTTCTTAGTGTTTCGGTTCAATTTTGATGATTTCATCTGCGATATTTTCAGCAAACTGCATATCGTGGGTGACCACAATTTGCGTGATTCCAGTAGCCCTATTTTCAAGAATAAGTTTTTCTACTTCTTTTCTCAATTCAGGATCTAGGGCAGAGGTTGGTTCGTCATAGCCGATAATCTCAGGATCAATCATCATAGCACGCGCCAAAGCCACACGTTGCTTTTGTCCACCCGATAGTGAAAACGGATAGGCAGTAGCGTGGTTAGCTAGGCCAAGAGTATCCAAGAGTTTAAGGGCCTTGTCTTCCGCCTCTAAACGCGACATATTCTGCGTCTTCATAGGAGAGAGAACCAAGTTTTCCAAAACGGATAGGTGTGGGAAAAGCTGGAAGTCTTGGAAGACAAAGCCCAGCAGATGTCGTTTTCCCAACTCCTCAAGTGGCAGTTCCTGACCATTGTAAATCAGGGTGCCAGAGTCAATGGACTCCAAACCAGCCAACATCCGTAAGAGAGTTGTCTTACCACCACCAGATTGACCAACGATGGCAACGATTTTCCCCTCTGGAATGACCAAATCATAGTCGGAGAAAATCTGTTTATTATCAAATCGTTTGGATAGATTGCGTAGTTCTAACATGACTTCCTCCTATCTATAATAGTCAAATTTCTTTTCTACTTGTTTAGAAATAAGTGTAACAGCTCCAATCATCAAAAGATAGATTGCTCCTGCAATAAACATTGGTGCCAAACTTGCGTCACGATTGGCCGCAGTTCGGCTAGCAAGCAAGAGGTCGCTAACCCCTAAGGCATATACCAAAGATGTATCCTTGACCAAGGTCATAACTTCGTTGAACACACTTGGAAGGACAATTTTCACCACCTGTGGCAAGACGATATAACGAATGGTCTGAACGGGGGTAAATTTCAATACTTTTGCAGCTTCATACTGACCTTTAGGAATCGCCTCTATACCACCACGGAAAATTTCTGAAAAATAGGCTGCATAATTAAGCGTAAAGGCCAAGATAACAGCAGGCATACGGTCAAAAGTGATACCAACACTTGGCAAGACATAATAAACAAATATCAATTGTAATAGCAAGGGAGTTCCACGCATAATTAAAACGTAGAAATGCAATAGCCATTGCAAGGGTTTAAATTTTATTTGCATTAAAAATGCAAGAACAGCTCCCAGAGGCAAGGATAGTATCAAAACTAGAAAAAATACTTGCAGGGATACCACCGCTCCATTTAATAGACTGGGTAGAACTTCCAAAACATAAGCCATAGAATTCTCCTAAAAGAGTGATTAGGTTATAGTATATCAGAAAATATCATGTATTTCAAAGAATTTTTCAGAATTTTTAATAAATTTAACAAAATTTTGTATATTTTTTCAATTTACAGAAAAAAGGTCCGAAGTCCGAACCTTTTCTCCCTATTCAACAGTTACAGATTTTGCCAAGTTACGTGGCTTATCAACGTCCAAACCACGTTGTAAAGTCGCATAGTAAGCAATCAACTGTGTCGGAACGACCATAGCAATCGCTGACAAGAATGGATGAACAGTTGTCACCGTAATATCATCTTCTTCCTTAGCCACTGCTTCATCTACAATTGTCAAGACATTGGCACCACGCGCCACCACTTCCTGGATATTTCCGCGAGTATGGCTCGCAAGATGTGGGTGATTTGAAATCAAGGCCAAAACTGGAACACCGTCTTCAATCAAGGAAATAGTACCGTGTTTCAATTCACCAGCCGCAAAGCCTTCACATTGGATGTATGAAATTTCTTTCAATTTCAAGCTGGCTTCCATCGAAACGTAGTAGTCACTACCACGACCGATATAGAATGCGTTGCGAGTGGTTGATAAGAGTTTTTCAACTTTTTCAGCAATCACATCTTTTTCTGACAAGCTGGCCTCGATTGATTGAGCTACGATGGACAATTCATGCACCAAGTCAAATTCTTTCGCGTAGGCATTGCCATTTGCATCCCCGACAGCCTTAGCCAAGATCGCCAAAGTCGCAATCTGTGCAGTGTAGGCTTTTGTAGAAGCTACCGCAATTTCTGGACCTGCATGGAGCAACATGGTGTAAGTCGCCTCACGTGATAGAGTAGAACCTGGAACGTTGGTTACAGTCAAACTTGGGATGCCCATTTCATTAGCTTTAACCAATACCTGACGGCTATCAGCAGTTTCACCTGACTGGCTAATCATGACAAAGAGTGGCTTATTGCTCAAAAGCGGCATATTGTAGCCCCACTCAGATGAAATTCCCAATTCTACTGGTGTATCTGTCAATTTTTCCAAGAAGTCTTTTGCGGCAAATCCTGCGTGATAGGAAGTTCCAGCAGCCAAGATATAGATTCGGTCAGCTTCTTGTACTGCCTTGATAATATCCGCATCAACTGTTACCTGACCAGCTTCATTTGTATAGGCGCTAATCAATTTACGCATAACAGTTGGTTGCTCATCAATTTCCTTGAGCATGTAGTATGGATACGTTCCCTTACCGATATCCGACAGATCAAGCTCAGCAGTATAACTTCCACGTTCGATAGCATTGCCGTCGTAGTCCATAACTTGAACACTGTCTTTTTTCACGATAACCAATTCCTTATCATGAATTTCCATGTATTCACTTGTTTCGCGAATCATAGCCATGGCATCTGAGCAGACCATGTTATAGCCATCGCCCAAACCAATCAAAAGTGGAGATTTATTTTTGGCAACGTAGATAGTATCTGCATCCCTAGCATCAATCAAGGCGAAGGCGTATGAACCTTGAATAATCTTCAATGCTTTTTTGAAGGCTTCTAGAGTTGACAAACCTTCCTCAGCAAATTGACCAATCAAGTGCACAGCAATCTCTGTGTCCGTCTGACCTTTCAAGTCATGACCTGCAAGATATTCCTCTTTGATTTCCGCATAGTTTTCGATCACACCGTTATGAACAAGGATATGTCCAGCAGTTTGAGAAGTATGTGGATGAGCGTTGTTCTCTGTTGGTTTGCCGTGAGTTGCCCAGCGAGTATGACCGATTCCTGTTGTACCTTCAGTCTTGTCACCAACTTTAGCAGACAATTCTGCAATGCGACCTACTGCTTTTACCAAGTGAGCCTGCTCCCCACCCGTCACGAAAATACCAGCTGAATCATAACCGCGGTATTCTAATTTTTCAAGTCCTTGAATCAAAATATCAGTTGCGTTTGCATTTCCAACAACACCAACGATTCCACACATATCATTTCACCTACGATGTTTCTTAACATCGGCTTTCATTTTTTCATAAATTGGTCTAGTCAACTAATTCCAAAAAAAGACTAGTAAAGTCAGTATATAAAAAGATTTTACACTTGTCAAGAAATAAATTGGTCTAGTCAGATTTGAAAGGAGGTCAGGAAAATTTGCTAAATTCTCAAAGTAAGTTCTAGTCTGTCTTAAAAACTGGAAATTAGACTGAGACAAAGAAATAAGGTAGAACTTACTATGGGACAAGTTGGCAATCGACAATGAAAAACAAACACTTAAC
>NZ_JAMWEL010000030.1 GCF_024509555.1 Streptococcus suis | reverse complement strand
TCTTTTTTGAAACTTTTTTTCGTTTCTTTTTCGTGATAACTTGGCTTGTTTTGACAACTCATTCATTCTATCATCTTACCTTGCTCTTGTCAATACTTTTTTTATTTTTTTCTTTTTGACTTGAGTTCTTTTGTTTATTGCCAAATTCAAGTTGAAGTTAGTCACCCAAAAGAAATTCACTCAGCGACTTGTAGCACAAGCTTTTTTTAGCGTAGTTGTTGATTCAATTTTCGATAAATGCGACTTCTTTGGGAGTCGTTTTCTTTATTCCTTTTGGCAGCCATCTCCGAATTAATCGATTATGATTTTCATTCGTTGCCCTTACCCATGAAGAGTAAGGATGGGCATAATAGTTATGTTCCTCAAAAAAACTCTGCCAAACGGCTAAATTCTGTACCGTTATCTGCATTTATAGACAGGATACGATATTTACTCAAGATTCCCTTCAGTACCAGCATGACCGATTCTGCAGTTATATTAGGAATTAACCTAATGATTTGGTGTCTACTTCTTCGGTCAGTTAAGACTAACAGGCAATGATTTTTCACCTTAGTTAGTAGAACTGTATAAATTTCATAATGACCATTTTCCAAACGAAGATTAATTATATCAGAACGTTCTTCAATGGATTTTCTAGCCGACTTAAAATTGGGGTTTGCTTGCTTTTTAACATCCTTCCCTTTTCTAAGATAAAGCATTTCCTTTTTAGTCAATCCTAAGTGTCCATAGTGAAACCAATGGTAAATGTTTAGAATCCCAGCATCCAGCTATTTTTTCTTCACCGTCATTTCAGATAAAAATTTTTGTTTATGATAGTGTAAAATCTTCACCTGAAATGATGAAAAAAATGAAACAAATTCCAGTGGGAATTGCAATCCCAATCGGAGGAAAATATGTCTTTCACAAGCAGAAAAAGACTTTATTCAAACTCATCTAGATCAAATCTGGTGCCTTGATGTAATTAATAGAACTTATCTAGATCGGATTTCTTGTTCCGTTAGAAGTCTTTATCGTCCAACAGACCATGGTATTTTCAAGTAAGAAGACCTCCCTGGAAAGGCAAACGAAAATAAGATAATCTTTAGATTTCCATCAATCAATGGCTGTCTCAAGATCCCAGTCTTCTCTTTAAGTGGATTACTTTTGATAGCGGGAAAGAGTATTCCAATTGGAAGTCTATTTCGAATGCATATGACATCGATATTTTCTTTGCCGAGCCAAATTGTCTTGGACAACGAGGCCTCTAATGAACACTCGAATGGTTTACTAGGACGAAACAGATTACCTAAATAGATGGATTTTATAGCTGTGTCTCAGCAGTTTTTATCAACTGTAGCTGATAAACGGAATAGAATTCCAAGAAAGTCTTTGAATTATCAAACATCCTACAAAGTTTTACTGGTTTTCTTGAAAAAGTCTAGCATAATTTGACATTATACCTCCGTTAATACGACCAACCTATTCTTGATTAGCCTCAAGTAAAGTAGTGATAGCCATAATTTCTCCATTCAAGGTAGAAGAGAGCTGTACTTCAAGAAAATGCTACTTTTTCGTGGGTCATATTAGAGTGACGGCGTCTACTTCAGATTTCACTAAGAAGCGCCCCTAAACTTCCTTCCAGATAGCGATTCAAAAGATTTCGTACTGTTTGACAGACATGGCCCCCTGATTTGCTTGCAAATTTAAAATTATAACATACTGAGTAGAGTATAAGTGCTAGAATTGCTTTATTCCTTAAGGTCCAATAATAATTCATCGATTTGGACGGACATCAGTTCTTTTGTCATGAAACTTTTATATCGCTATCTATGATTTTTGTTACGAATAAGTAATACATAACTTGCATAAACTTTAGCACTGTTTATTGATAGGTGTTGAATTAGTTCTGTACCCTTAGATCTGTGGGTAGTTCTATTTTATAAGTATCGACTCTAAATAAATTTCTTCACCAAATCCTCTGTTTTTCAAACCAGCATAGGCGCAGTTTAGAATATCTTTTGAAAATTGATGAATAATTTCCTTATCTTTTTGAGGTATGATTTTTGCTGTGAATTTTTTGCGTAGGTATTTATAGTCGTTTCCGTACTCTTGATAAAAAACGGATTTTTTTAATATTTCCTCCAACTGCTCTAAATTATAAATTAGCCCTAAATGAAAAGCTGTGGGAGCAAACGTTCTGTCAAATGGTTGGGTACAAACACTACGAAATTCAATCGTCCCACGTCTTGTTAATTCTTGATAATGATAAGAACGGTGTGTTTTTAAATCCTCGGCTTGTGGTGAGATTAGAAGACTTTCTCCCGATACAGTATAGACCTGAACTTTTTTTGCTGTAAGGTATTCATCAATCTTCATCGGTAGGAAATAATAATATTCTCCTTTTCTCTCAACATAAAACATTGCGGACTGTCTTTTATAGGCTATATAATCAGCTTCTGACTTAAAATCAAATGGATATACTCCTACATTCTCTTTCAACAGACCATGCATCGATTCTTCCCAAAAATAGTCTCTGCTAATTGCCATATTCTCTAATAATTCAAACTCAGAATTTGCAAATAGGTATGCTTTAACTGCCTCAATCTTATTAAAGGCATTGATCACTCTCAAAAATGTTTCTCTTTCTACATCAATTTGAACTTGATTCCCACAAATAAAACCCGCATACTGCGGAAATGGGTGCATGTTCTTAAACTGCTGAGAGAGGTTTAAATAGTTCATAAGCATTTTATAACGACCGATAGCGACCGGTCTATAATCGTTTACTTTCCAGCCTGGATTAATTCCTTTACCCTGTAGTTCATGGCCGTATTTTCCTAAAAATGCTTGAATATGCGTCAAATAGTATTGTAAACGACTATCTACATCTTGAATCCTACTCGCCTTATTAAAAGCGAATTCTAGGGTATTATAAGTGACTTCAAAGAGAATTACATCTTTATCCTCAGTGTGCAACTCAATTGGATTTCCATCTGAATCAGTCTTCAAAATCTCAAAGTTTAATTCTTCGAATAGAAATCTAAATAAATCTTTCGCAACTTGTATTGATGTCGGTCCACCACTACTATTAACAATGGGATATTCCAATTCAACTCCAATAAACAATTCTGGTTTATTCTTAATTTTTGAAAGGTATACCTCATTAAAGAAATCAACAATTTCTCTCATATTCTCTCCATTCATTCTATAAAGTATATCAAATTTTATGCAAAAACAAAACGCCTGCTTACGAAATTATTCTATATTAGAGTAATTTCGTAAACAAGCGTCATTTCAATATGATGAGTGTTACCGCTGGGAAATCCCAGCGGCAGACCAGAGCTAGACTAAGGATTTGAAAAAATCCCATCATCATAACACTCAACAAAATTGATGATCTTATACAAGTTCGATAATTGCCATTGGGGCAGCATCACCACGACGTGGTTCAGTTTTGAGGATACGAGTATATCCACCATTACGTTCTGCATAACGAGGTGCAATTTCAGAGAACAATTTTTGAAGAGCTGTAGTAGCAGTGTACTTATCAGTTGCTTCATCATAGTTTTCAGATGCAATTTCGTTACGAACAAATGCAGCAGCTTGACGACGAGCGTGCAAGTCACCACGTTTACCAAGTGTGATCATTTTTTCAACTGTTTTACGGATTTCTTTTGCACGAGCTTCAGTTGTAACGATTGATTCATTGATCAAAAGGTCAGTTGTCAAATCGCGCAACATTGCTTTACGTTGTGAGCTAGTGCGTCCTAGTTTACGGTATGCCATGATTTCCTCCTATATTATTTATCTTTTTTCAATCCAAGACCCAAGTCAGCCAATTTAACTTTAACTTCTTCAAGACTCTTACGGCCTAGATTGCGCACTTTCATCATTTCTGGCTCAGTTTTCTCTGTCAAATCAAACACAGTATTAATACCTGCGCGTTTCAAACAGTTATACGAGCGAACAGAAAGGTCTAATTCCTCAATTGTACGATCAAGCATACGATCGTCGGATGTTACTTCAGTTTCTTTCATTACTTCCGCAGATTTCGCAACTTCAGTCAAGTCTGTAAATAGACCCAAGTGCTCCATCAAAATGCGTGCAGAAAGACCTAAAGCATCTTCTGGAATAATAGTACCATTTGTATTGATTTCAAGTGTCAATTTGTCAAAACCATCGTTGCTACCAACTCGAGCTGGTTCAACTTGATAGTTGACTTTTTTCACTGGCGTGTAGATAGAATCCACAGCAAGCGTCCCTACAGGTGCATCATCTTTTTTATTGCCTTCAGCAGGTACATATCCACGACCTGAATTTACAGTCAGAACCGCTTTAAATGTAGCACCTTCAGCAATAGTAAATAGATAATGATCAGGGTTTACAATTTCAATGTCACTATCTGTAAGAATATCTCCGGCTGTTACTTCAGCTGGACCTACCACATCAAGTTCAATCGTCTTTTCGTCTTCGACATAAGATTTTACAGCAATGCCTTTGATGTTAAGAATGATTTGCATAACATCTTCACGAACACCTGGAACTGTGTCGAATTCGTGGAGTACACCATCAATTTTAATCGATGTAACTGCAGCACCTGGAAGTGAAGCAAGAAGTACACGACGAAGAGAGTTACCAAGAGTTGTTCCGTAACCACGTTCTAGCGGTTCGATAACAAATCTGCCGTAATCTTTATTTTCATCAATTTTTGTTATTGTTGGTTTTTCAAACTCAATCATTTCTTACTCCCTCTTAAACGAAAAGCTGTGTATGGAATGTATGATTATACACGGCGACGTTTTGGAGGACGAGCACCATTGTGTGGTACAGGAGTCACATCACGAATTGCTGTTACTTCAAGACCAGCGGCAGCAAGAGCGCGGATAGCAGACTCACGACCTGAACCTGGGCCTTTAACGGTAACTTCAACTGTTTTAAGACCGTGTTCTTGTGCAGATTTAGCAGCAGCTTCAGCAGCCATTTGAGCAGCAAATGGTGTAGATTTACGAGAACCTTTGAAACCAAGAGCACCAGCTGATGACCATGCAAGAGCGTTACCATGCACATCAGTAATCATAACAATTGTGTTATTAAATGTTGCGTGAATATGAGCAATACCAGATTCGATATTCTTTTTCACACGACGTTTACGTGTTGGTTTAGCCAATTTTTCTACCTCCTATTTTATTTTTTCTTACCTGCGATCGCAACAGCTTTACCTTTACGAGTGCGGGCATTGTTTTTAGTGTTTTGTCCACGGACAGGAAGTCCACGACGGTGACGGATACCACGGTATGAACCGATTTCCATCAAACGTTTGATGTTCAAGTTAACTTCACGACGAAGGTCACCTTCAACTTTGATTGCATCAACTTCACGACGGATAGCGTCTTCTTGATCTGGTGTCAAGTCTTTAACGCGAACATCTTCTGAAATACCTGCAGCAGCAAGAATTTTCTTAGAAGTTGCGAGACCGATACCGTAAACATAAGTCAATGAAATAACTACACGTTTATCATTTGGAATGTCAACTCCAGCAATACGAGCCATGTTTTCTCCTTTCTATTTCTTAACCTTGACGTTGCTTGTGTTTAGGGTTTGCTGGGCAAATCACCATAACACGACCATTACGACGAATAACTTTGCAGTATTCGCAAATTGGTTTGACCGATGGTCTTACTTTCATGTTTAATCCCTCCAAGTATTTCGACTATTTAAAGCGGTATGTGATACGGCCACGCGTCAAGTCGTAAGGACTAAGCTCAACAGTTACACGGTCACCGACCAAAATACGGATGTAGTTTTTACGGATTTTTCCCGAAACAGTTGCAAGGACTTGGTGTCCATTTTCCAACTCAACAGTGAACATAGCATTAGGCATAGTATCGACTACTTTACCTTCAATTTCAATCACATCTTCTTTTGCCATGCAAAAGTATCCCCTCTCTAAATTTCGATTTGATGCCCTCTGAACACAGAGGTAACAATTATAAGTCAGACTAGGCTAGTTTATCATTTTTTTTATTAAAATGCAAGCCATATCTATTAAGTTTATTGCAATTTTGATAGAACATCATCAATTGCTTGGAAAACAAGTTCGATATCCTGATCACCTTCAATATCATGTACCAGACCTTTTGCACGATAATGATCAATAATTGGTTGACCTTGCGCAATGTTTACTTCTAATCGGCGTTTTACAGATTCTGGCTTATCATCTTCACGCTGGTAGTAATCTTCCTCATTATAATCACCAACTGGTGGGTTGAAGATCTTGTGGAAGGTTTCTCCGGTTTCTTTATGAATGATACGGCCGCTTAGACGCTCCACCAATTTTGCAGGGTCGATTTCAATATTAATCACCCCTTGCAATTCAATACCCAAATCTGCCAAACTTGCATCCAAAGCATGTGCTTGCTCAATCGTACGTGGGTAACCATCCAACAAGAAGCCTTTATCCTTGATGTCATCTTGTAACAAACGTTCTTTGACAATACCATTGGTCACTTCATCTGGTACTAAATCGCCCTTATCAATGTATGACTTAGCCAAAACTCCCATTTCAGTTTGATTGGCCATCGCTGCACGGAACATATCTCCTGTAGAAATATGGGCAACATTAAATTTTTCAACAATCTTCGCGGCTTGAGTGCCCTTGCCTGCACCTGGTAAGCCCATGATTAAAAGATTCATGACAAACTCCTTATTTTGTTTTCACATAAATTTGCCACTATTGACAAACTTATCTAAAAACAAAATAGAAGGTTGACTAGGTCAACCTATATTCTATTCTGTAATTTCCAAGAAACCTACATATTTTCTCTTAAGAAGGTAGCCTTCCAACTGCTTAATACCCTCGATACTTGTAGAAATCACGATAATTAAACTCGTACCTAAGAAAGCAATGTTCGAAGAAAGCCCAAAGAGATTTTGTGCAAGAATTGGTAATAGCGCGATAAAACTAAGGAATACAGCTCCGATTGCAGCCAACCGTGTCAACAATTTTGATAAAAATTGCTCTGTACCATTACCAGGTCTAACGCCATGGATATAAGCTGCACTTTTCTGTAAACTTTCTGCTGTCTTTTCAGGATTGACCTGAACAAATGTATAAAAGAAAGTAAACAAGATAATCAAACCTGCATAGACAAGCATTCCTTTAACTGTTGAATAGTCAAAGTATTCTTGAATCGCTAATAGCCAACCTTCACTTCTATTCTGACTTGCAAAATATTGAATCAAAGAAGTAGGGACTGCAGTAATAGAACCTGCAAAAATAACGGGAATAACTCCTGCGGGATTCAATTTTAATGGCAAGTAAGAGCTAGATGGTGCACCTTGAGCACGCTTTGTATATTGAATTGGTAATTTATACTCGGCTTGCTGAACAAAGGTTGTAAAGTAAATAACAAAGAAAATTAATACAATCAATGCTGCAACAAATATAGTAGATTCACCCAAGCGACTAGATTCAATATTGACAAAGCGGTCAATGTAAATCTCGTAAAAAGTTCCTGGCAAGGAAGAAATAATACCTGCAAAGATAATCATTGATGTTCCATTACCATAGCCCTTTTCGGAAATCTGTTCTCCTAACCAAGTTACAATAACCGAACCAGTTGTCAAAATTGAACCAATTAACAAATACGTTTGCCAATTGAGTGGCATATTGGTCAATTTTGCACCTGATAAGGCATTAAAACCTGCTGTAATACCGATAGACTGAACAAATGCCAGTACCAAGGAAATGTATCGGGTTGCTTGATTCAGCTTACGACGACCTACCTCTCCTTGTCTACCCCACTCTACAAATTTAGGTAAAATATCCATTTGCAAGAGTTGGACAATGATAGAAGCCGTGATATAGGGACTAACCCCTAATGCAAAAACAGAGAAATTCCGCATTGCATTACCCGAGACCAAACTCAACATGTTCAAAAACGGAACATTTGACAAAGCTTCTAGACTTTTTGCATTTACCCCAGGTACTGTGATATGAGTTCCTATCCGGAAAACCAAAAGGATAAAAATGGTAAATAGAATTTTACTACGTACCAATTTTATTTTCAAGGCATCCTTTAAAAGTTTAAAAAACATAGGCTGTCACCTCTTAGATGACTTCTACTGAGCCACCTTTAGAAGTGATTGCTTCTTCAGCTGATTTAGAGAATTTAGCAGCTTTAACTGTCAATTTCTTCGTCAATTCGCCGTTACCAAGGATTTTAATACCTGATTTTTCAGCTTTAACGATACCAGCTTCGATAAGTACAACTGGTGTTACTTCAGCACCATCTTCAAAAGCGTTCAATTGATCAAGGTTAACGATTGCGTATTCTTTAGCGTTGATGTTTGTAAATCCACGTTTTGGAAGACGACGGAACAATGGAGTTTGTCCACCCTCAAAACCTGGACGAACACCGCCACCGCTACGAGCTTTTTGACCTTTTTGACCACGGCCAGAAGTTTTACCGTTACCTGATGATGTACCACGACCTACACGGTTGCGGACTTTACGAGAACCTGTAGCAGGTTGCAATTCATGAAGTTTCATTATTTAATTTCTCCTCTTTTATATGCTAGCGCCTGTGGACTACAAGAGTCTTCATCCACAAACTCGCTTTTATTATTAAATTGACTAGAAGTCGCAAAGAATCTTCTAAGCGACTTAGTCATTTGCTATATTACTTAACTTCTTCTACAGTTACCAAGTGAGAGATAGCGTTCACCATTCCAAGAATAGCTGGGTTATCTTCCTTAACAACTGAAGAGTTCAGTTTACCAAGTCCAAGTGCAACAACTGTTTTACGTTGTTCTGGTTTGCGACCGATTGGAGACTTAGTCAAAGTGATTTTAATTTGAGCCATGAGTATCTCCTTTCTTATGCTAAATCAGAAACTGAAATGCCACGAAGTGCAGCCACTTCTTCAGCACGTTTCAATTGTTTCAAACCTTCAACTGTTGCGCGAACGATGTTGATTGGTGTGTTTGAACCAAGTGACTTAGAAGTCACATCTGCGATACCTGCCAATTCGATTACGGCACGAGTTGCACCACCGGCAGCAACTCCAGAACCTTCTGAAGCAGGTTTCAACAATACACGAGCTCCTCCAAATTCTGAACGAACTTCGTGAGGAATTGTTGTACCAACCATTGGTACTTCAATCATGTTTTTCTTAGCAGATTCAACTGCTTTACGAATAGCTTCTGGTACTTCTTGAGCTTTACCAGTACCGAAACCTACGCGACCGTTACGGTCACCAACAACCACAAGAGCTGCAAAACGAAGACGACGTCCACCTTTAACAACTTTTGTAACACGGTTGATGGCTACTACGCGTTCTTCAATTTCAACTGCGTTATCTTTGAATGCCATTTCTTAGTGTCCTCCCTATTAGAATTTCAATCCGTTTTCACGAGCTGATTCAGCCAAAGCTTTCACACGTCCGTGATAGAGATATCCACCGCGGTCAAAGACCACTTCAGAAATACCTTTAGCTACCGCGCGTTCAGCAACGAGTTTACCTACAACAACAGCTTGTTCTGTCTTAGTACCTTTTGAAACTTCTTTATCAAGAGTAGAAGCGCTTGCGAGCGTTACACCCGCTACGTCATCAATCACTTGAGCGTAGATGCCTGTATTAGAACGGAAAATGTTCAAACGTGGGCGAGCAGCAGTTCCAGAGATTTTACCGCGAACGCGACGGTGGCGTTTTTGGCGGATTTTGTTTTTATCTGGTTTTGAAATCACAATATTCACCTCTTAATGTATGATTCTGTTTCTTGCGAAACAATTTGAGAAATAGTCAGCCAGGTGGCTAAGCCACCTCAGCAAGCTATTATTTACCTGTTTTACCTTCTTTACGGCGAACGAATTCACCAACGTAGCGGATACCTTTACCTTTGTATGGCTCAGGAGCGCGAAGGCTACGGATGTAAGCTGCTGTTTGACCAACAACTTCTTTGTTGATACCAGACACGACGATTTGTGTTGGTGTTGGAACTTCAAATGTAATACCTTCTGGTGCAACCACTTCATCTGGATGTGATTTACCAACAGCAAGTGTCAATTTGTTACCAGCCAATTGAGCACGGTAACCGACACCACGCATTTCAAGTTCTTTTTTGAAGCCTTCAGAAACACCAACAACCATGTTGTTGAGGTTAGCACGGCTAGTACCGTGAATAGTCTTCATTTCTTTTGAATCGTTTGGACGGTGAAGAGTAACTTCTGCACCTTCCACACGGATTTCAATAGCAGTTGGGAATTCACGTGTCAATTCCCCTTTAGGTCCTTTTACAGTTACCACGCCGTTGTTTTGAGCAAGCTCAACACCAGCAGGCAATGTAATTACTTTATTACCAATACGTGACATATTTTTTAATTCTCCTGTTAAATTATCAGGCCGTCAAGCGACCAGTTTTCACGGGGGCTCATTTAAACACGGACAATAGCCCGTGTTCGATTGAGCATGGTTACATGATACTAAATAATCAGTAATTCTGATTTAAACACGCAAGAAGAGCTGGTCTTCTCGCGTTTGTATCATGCTTTTAGGTTTCAATTTCCAAATGTGGCAAGGCAGAGCGACGCAAACCATACTTGAGTATGTCAAGACGTTCTAACACAGGCACATGACGAAATTAGAAGCTAAAAGATTACCAAACGTATGCGATAACCTCACCACCAACGTTCTTTTGACGAGCTTGTTTGTCAGTCAAAAGACCTTCTGATGTTGAGATGATTGCGATACCAAGTCCGTTAAGAACTTTTGGAATATCTTCACGTTTTGAGTAAACACGAAGACCTGGTTTTGAAACGCGTTTCAAGTTAGTGATAACTTTTTCACCGTTTGGTCCGTATTTCAAGAATACGCGGATGATACCTTGTTTGTCATCTTCGATGAATTCTACGTTTTTTACAAAACCTTCGTTTTTAAGGATTGTAGCAATACCTTTTTTGATGTTTGATGCAGGAACTTCAAGCACTTCGTGTTTTGCTTGGTTAGCGTTACGAATACGTGTCAAAAAATCTGCAATTGGGTCAGTCATAACCATTTGTTGTTTCTCCTCTTACTAGCAGTTTGATTAAATCACTTGCTAGTTAATGATGTCCTTACGGACAAGTGATATGTGTTTATAGAATAAGTTGCTAGTCCTAAGCAAGTCTAGGAAGCACTTCGCAGGCAGTACTAGCGTACGGCAAGAAGTGCTGACGACGAATTGCAACGGAATAGCAAGTTATTCTTACCAAGAAGCTTTTGTTACGCCAGGAATTTGTCCAAGGTAAGCCAAGTCGCGGAAGCATACACGGCACAATTTGAATTTGCGGTAAACTGAGTGTGGACGTCCACATTTTTCACAGCGTGTGTAAGCTTGTGTAGAGAACTTAGCTGGGCGTTTGTTCTTAGCGATCATTGATTTTTTAGCCATTTATTCTCTCCCTCTTATTTTGCAAACGGCATACCAAGGCCAGTAAGCAATGCACGTGATTCTTCGTCAGTGTTAGCAGTTGTAACGATAACGATATCCATACCGCGAGTTTTATCAACATCGTCGAAGTTGATTTCTGGGAAGATCAATTGCTCTTTCACACCAAGTGTGTAGTTACCACGTCCGTCAAATGACTTAGTTGGTACACCGTGGAAGTCACGTACACGTGGAAGTGAAACTGTAACCAATTTGTCCAAGAATTCATACATACGTTCGCCACGAAGAGTTACTTTCGCACCGATCGCAACACCCTCACGAAGACGGAAGCCGGCGATTGATTTCTTAGCTTTAGTGATAAGTGGTTTTTGACCTGAGATCAAAGCCAATTCTTGAGCAGCTTTTTCAAGGTTTTTAGCGTTAGAAACAGCGTCACCAACACCCATGTTCAAAACGATCTTATCAACTTTTGGCACAGCCATAACTGAAGAATAGTTAAATTGTTCAGTCAAAGCAGGAACTACTTCATTAAGATATTTTTCTTTTAAACGATTTGCCATTATACTTCTCCTTTCCTTCGTGATTAATCAAGCACTTCGCCTGATTTTTTGTTGTAGCGAACTTTTTTGCCGTCTACAAACTTGTAACCAACGCGTCCTGCAACACCATTTTTGTCAAGAACTTGAACGTTTGACACATGGATTGGAGCTTCTTTTTCAACGATAGCGCCTTGAGGGTTTTCGCTGTTTGGTTTTTGGTGTTTCTTAACGATGTTAACACCTTCAACAATAACTTTGTTTACTTTTGGAAGTGCTGTTACGACAACTGCTTCAACGCCTTTGTCTTTACCAGCGATTACGCGAACTTTATCGCCTTTTTTTACAAACATTTGATTTCTCCTATAATTTCTTACGCCCTAATGGGCACCCTGGTTAGTTTGTTAACCAGGGGACTTAGTTTGTTAGATTTTAAATTAAAGTACTTCTGGTGCCAATGAAACGATTTTCATGAAACCGCCATCACGCAATTCGCGTGCCACTGGGCCAAAGATACGAGTTCCGCGAGGGTTTTTGTCTTCACGGATGATAACTGCAGCATTCTCATCGAATTTGATGTATGAACCATCAGCACGACGAGCACCTGTCTTAGTACGAACGATAACGGCTTTAACAACGTCACCTTTTTTAACCGCACCACCAGGAGTAGCTTGTTTTACTGAAGCAACGATGATGTCGCCGATGTTCGCGAATTTACGTCCTGAACCACCAAGAACTTTGATTGTCAAGATTTCACGTGCGCCACTGTTGTCAGCAACTTTCAAACGAGTTTCTGTTTGAATCATGTCAATTTTCTCCTTTCAGGTTGATTAAATGATAACTGCCTCTTCCACAACTTCTACAAGACGGAAACGTTTTGTAGCTGAAAGTGGGCGAGTTTCCATGATACGAACGATATCGCCTTCTTTAGCAACATTGTTTTCATCATGAGCTTTGTACTTTTTAGAGTAGTTAATACGTTTACCATAGACTGGGTGGTTACGTTTAGTTTCAACTACAACTGTGATTGTTTTGTCCATTTTGTCAGATACTACGCGTCCAACAAGAACTTTACGATTATTGCGTTCCATTGAAATTCTCCTTTCCCAATCTATTATTTAGTTTCAGATTGCACAGTTTTGATACGTGCAATTTGTTTCTTCACTTCGTTCAAACGAGCAGTTTGCTCAAGTTGACCAGCAGCAGCTTGGAAACGAAGTTCGAAGAGTTCTTTCTTCAATTCGTTTTCTTTCTTAGCAAGTTCTTCTTGAGAAAGGCCACGAAGTTCTTTTACAAAATCTTTAATTTCTTGAAGTTTCATGTCTTCTCCTTATTCTGCTTCACGTTTTACGAATTTAACTTTAACTGGCAATTTGTGACCAGCAAGGCGGAATGCTTCACGTGCGATTTCTTCAGAAACGCCAGCTACTTCAAACATAACCTTACCGCGTTTAACTGGAGCTACCCAACCTTCAGGAGCACCTTTACCAGAACCCATACGTACACCGATAGCTTTAGCAGTGTATGATTTGTGTGGGAAGATTTTAATCCAAACTTTACCACCACGTTTCATGTAACGCGTCATAGCGATACGGGCAGCTTCGATTTGGCGGTTTGTAATCCATGAGCTAGTAGTTGCTTGAAGACCGTATTGACCAAAGTCTACTTGTTTTCCACCTTTTGCTTCACCGCGCATTTTTCCACGGAATTCACGACGGTGTTTTACACGTTTAGGTACTAACATTTGTTATTTACCTCCTTTAGTGTTTTTACGAGCTGGAAGAACTTCACCACGGTAGATCCATACTTTGATACCAAGTTTACCGTAAGTTGTCAAAGCTTCTTCCCAAGCGTAGTCGATATCCGCACGAAGTGTATGAAGAGGAACAGTTCCTTCTGAGTAGCCTTCTGCACGGGCAATATCCGCACCGTTCAAACGACCAGAAACTTGTGTTTTGATACCTTTTGCACCAGCGCGCATTGCACGTTGGATAGCTTGTTTTTGAGCACGGCGGAATGCCACACGTTGCTCCAATTGACGAGCGATTGACTCACCAACAAGGTGTGCATCCAAATCAGGTTGTTTGATTTCGATGATGTTGATGTGTACTTGCTTACCAGTCAATTTGTTCAATTGAGCACGAAGTGCATCAACGTTGCTACCAGCTTTACCGATAACCATACCTGGTTTAGCAGTGTGGATAGAAACGATAACTTTGTTTACAGCACGTTCGATTTCGATTGTTGATGTTGACGCATCAGCCAATTCTTTTTTGATAAAGTTGCGGATTGCAAGATCTTCATGAAGGTAATCCGCGTATTCTTTTTCAGCATACCATTTAGCATCCCAATCACGGATGATGCCAACACGCATACCAATTGGATGTACTTTTTGACCCACGTTTTTACCTCCTTATTTCTCTGCCACAACTACAGTGATGTGAGCTGTGCGTTTGTTAATTGGTGAAGCTGAACCTTTCGCACGTGGACGGAAACGTTTCAACGTTGGTCCTTCGTTTGCGAATGCTTCGCTGACTACCAAGTTAGCTTTTTCCAAACCAAAGTTGTTTTCAGCGTTAGCGATTGCTGAGTTCAAAACTCCCTCGATAATGCCTGCAGCTTTGTTTGGTGTGAATTTCAAGATTGCGATTGCGTCTGCTACGCTTTTGCCACGGATGTTATCCAAGACAAGACGTGATTTACGAGGTGAAACACGTACTGTGCGAGCAGTTGCTTTAGCTGAAGTAATTTCTGCCATTGTGTTTTCCTCCTAAATTATTTACGACGAGTTTTCTTGTCGTCAGCAGCATGACCTTTGTAAGTACGAGTTGGTGCAAATTCACCAAGTTTGTGACCTACCATGTCTTCTTGAATGTATACAGGTACGTGTTTACGTCCATCGTAAACTGCGATTGTATAACCGATGAAACTTGGGAAGATCGTTGAACGACGTGACCAAGTTTTAATTACTTTTTTCTTTTCGTCATTTGCTTGAGCTTCAACTTTTTTCATCAAATGCTCATCGACGAAAGGTCCTTTTTTAAGACTACGTCCCATTTTAGTGTTTTCTCCTTTAAAATATGTACCACAGCGGCTTGGGAGCTGGACAGAACCCCAGTTACCATGTTCGTTGTCCTGCCCCCGCACAGTTGATTAGAAGTTTCGACGTAGCTAGGCTACTAGAAACTGCAATCAACCACTGCGTCAAACTGGCATTTCAATCAAACTGAGGTGCTGGAATAGTCAGTCCATAACAAACCCTACCGAGTTGGCGGATGATATAGAATGCTATGCAACTAAGAATAAATTATTTTTGGTTGCGACGACGAACGATAAGTTTGTCAGATTTAGCTTTCTTGTTACGAGTTTTCAAACCAAGAGCTGGTTTACCCCATGGTGTAGACGGTGCTTTACGACCAACTGGTGCTTTACCTTCACCACCACCGTGTGGGTGATCGTTAGGGTTCATTACAGAACCGCGAACTGTTGGACGGATACCTTTCCAACGGCTACGACCTGCTTTACCAAGGTTAACAAGGCCATGTTGTTCGTTACCTACAGTACCAACAGTAGCACGGCAAGTACCAAGGATCATACGAACTTCACCTGATTGAAGGCGAACAAGAACGTATTTACCTTCTTGACCAAGAACCTGTGCAGATGCACCAGCAGCACGAACCAACTCACCACCGCGACCTGGTTTCAACTCGATGTTGTGAACAACAGTACCGACTGGGATGTTTGCAAGTGGAAGTGCGTTACCAACTTTGATATCTGCTTCTGGACCTGAAACGATGCGTTGACCAACTTCAAGACCTTTAGGAGCAATAATGTAAGCTTTAACACCGTCTGTGTAGTGTACAAGAGCGATGTTTGCTGAACGGTTTGGATCGTATTCGATAGTTTTAACGATTGCTTCAACGCCATCTTTGTTACGTTTGAAGTCTACCAAACGGTAGAAACGTTTGTGACCGCCACCTTGGTGACGAACAGTGATGCGACCGTTGTTGTTACGACCAGCTTTGCTCTTCAAAGCAACAAGCAAGCTTTTTTCTGGAGTGCTTGTTGTGATTTCAGCGAAGTCCAAAGAAGTCATGTTACGACGGCCATTTGTCGTTGGTTTATAAACTTTAATACCCACGTTAATTCCTCCTTTGATTATTCAGCGTCAGCTGTAGCGAACAATTCGATCGCTTTTGAATCAGCAGCCAATGTGATGATTGCTTTTTTCACTTTGTTTGTGCGACCTACATAACGACCTACGCGTTTTGTTTTAGGTTTCACGTTGATTGTGTTGACATTCGCAACTTTAACACCCTCGAATGCAGCTTCAACAGCTTGCTTGATCAAGAGTTTGTGTGCACGAGTGTCAACTTCAAATACATACTTGCCTGCTTCGAGTTGGCCCATTGAGCTTTCTGTGATGACAGGTTTTTTGATAACATCATACAAATTCATTATGCAAGAACCTCCTCAATTTTAGAGATAGCTGCTTGAGTTACAAGAAGTTTGTCTGCATTTGCGATGTCAAGTACGCTTGCAGTTGTTGCAGTTGCAACTTTAACTCCTGGGATGTTACGAGCAGAAAGAGCTGCAAATTCGTTGCCTTCTTCAAGAATAACAAGGACTTTAGAATCAATGCTCAATGCTGCAAGTACTTTTGCAAATTCAGCAGTTTTTGGAGCTGTGAATTCAAGTGAGTTAACAGCTACAAATTTGTTTTCAGCAACTTTTTCTGAGTAAACAGATTTAAGTGCCAAGCGACGAACTTTTTGTGGAAGTTTGTACGCGTATGAACGTGGAGTTGGTCCGAAGACTACGCCACCGCCACGCCATTGTGGTGAACGGATAGAACCTTGACGAGCACGTCCAGTTCCTTTTTGACGCCATGGTTTGCGTCCGCCACCTGAGACTGCTGAACGGTTTTTAACTGCGTGAGTACCTTGACGAAGGCTAGCACGTTGGCTGATGATCACATCAAATACAACTGCTTGGTTTGGCTCGATACCAAAGATCGCATCGTTAAGAACTACTTCACCAGCTTGTTTACCAGTTTGGTCAAATAATGTTACGTTTGCCATTTCGACTGATTTCCCCTTTCCTTATTATTTACCAGCTTTAACTGCTGACTTGATAGTGATAAGAGATTTCTTAGCACCTGGTACGTTACCTTTGATAAGGATAACGTTCTTTTCTGGAACAACTTGTACAACTTCAAGGTTTTGAATTGTTACACGGTTGCCGCCCATGCGACCTGCAAGGTTTTTACCTTTGAATACACGGTTAGGTGCAACAGGACCCATAGAACCTGGACGACGGTGGTAACGAGAACCGTGAGCCATAGGACCACGTGATTGACCATGGCGTTTGATAACACCTTGGAAACCTTTACCTTTAGATGTACCAGTTACATCAACAACATCACCAGCTGCGAAAGTTTCAACTGTAATTTCTTGTCCAACTTCCAAGCCTTCAATGTTTTTGAATTCACGAATGAAGCGCTTAGGAGCTGTGTTAGCTTTAGCTACATGGCCTTTGGCAGGTTTGTTGCTCAATACTTCGCGTTTGTCATCAAAACCAACTTGAACTGCTGCATAACCATCAGTTTCAACTGTTTTCACTTGAAGAACAACGTTTGGAGTTGCTTCGATGACAGTTACAGGGATAAATTCACCAGATTCAGTGAAGATTTGAGTCATTCCCACTTTTTTCCCTAAGATTCCTTTTGTCATGAGAAAAATATTCCTTTTCTTATTTTTGTATTTAAAAAGTTTTTAACGAGCGTTTTTCATGCTCAAATCAAGATACTGAGTTTTGCTCGCGGCTTGATTACAATTTAATTTCTACGTTTACACCACTTGGAAGATCCAATTTCATCAAAGCATCAACTGTTTTTTGAGTTGGGTTGATGATGTCGATCAAACGTTTGTGTGTACGCATTTCGAACTGCTCACGAGAGTCTTTATACTTGTGAGTCGCACGGATGATTGTGTAGAGGCTACGTTCTGTTGGAAGTGGAACTGGACCTGCTACTTGAGCACCTGTACGAGTTGCAGTTTCAACGATTTTTGCAGCTGCTGTATCAAGTGTACGGTGTTCGTACGCTTTCAAGCGGATGCGGATTTTTTTGTTTGCCATCTTTTTCTCCTTTTCGTCTATTTAAGATAATAGGCTAGCTCCACAAGAAAACCAACACGCGTTGCGTGGCAATGCAACCGAGCGTGTCGCAACCTCTTGCATCAAAGCTACAGCCGTAATTTTTACGGCACTAGAACATGATATCAAAAAACTCCTGCATGTGCAAGAGTTTTTACTCGAAATTCAAAAAAATCTTAAAACGCTAAATTCTCAAAGTAAGTTCTAGTCTGTCTTAAAAACTGGAAATTAGACTGAGACAAAGAAATAAGGTAGAACTTACTATGGGACAAGTTGGCAATCGACAATGAAAAACAAACACTTAACTCT
>NZ_JAMWEL010000003.1 GCF_024509555.1 Streptococcus suis | reverse complement strand
TCACTATTATCAACATTTTTAGTCAAAAAAAGAACTTAGTCTGAGACTAAATTCTGTTGATGTTATGCAGTTTTCTCAAAGTAACTTCTGGAAGGACGGGAACTAGAACTTACTTTGAGAATTTACCTTATTATTTATTTCATTACAAACTCTTCAACATATTGTCAATATGCTGGATAGATTTTTCACGGCCGAGCAGGTAAATGGTATTTGGCAACTCTGGTCCATGCATTTCGCCTGAAACAGCGATACGGATTGGCATGAAAAGGTTTTTGCCCTTGATGCCTGTTTCTTTTTGAACAGCCTTGATTTGCGGGAAGATATTATCTGGTTGGAAATCTTCATCCGTCATAGCTTCCAATTTTTCCTTGAGAGCATTAAGGACAGTCGGAACAGTCTCACCTGCCATGACTTCTTTTTCTTCGTCTGTCAATTCTGGGAAGTCAGAGAAGAAGAGGTCTGTCAAACCAACGATTTCATCCGCAGATGACATCTGTGGCTTGTAAAGTTCCACCAATTTTTCTGCCTTGTCTGTCAAGCGACCAGCCTCTTCCAAGAATGGTTTAGCAAGGTTGAAAATAGTTTCCAAATCAGCATTTTTGATGTACTCATTGCTCATCCAATCCATTTTCTTCTGGTCAAAGGCAGCTGGTGACTTGCTGAGACGATTTTCATCAAAGAGTTGGATAAATTGCTCACGGGAGAAGATCTCTTCCTCACCACCCGGGTTCCAACCCAAAAGACCGATAAAGTTGAAAACAGCTTCAGGCATATAACCTTTACGACGGTAATCTTCTATGAACTGAAGGGTGTTAGTATCACGTTTAGACAACTTTTTACCAGTTTCAGAGTTGATAATAAGCGTCATGTGACCAAATTCTGGCGCTTCCCAACCAAGTGCTTCATAGACCATCAATTGCTTAGGTGTATTAGCAATGTGATCGTCTCCGCGGATAACGTGCGAGATTTCCATCAAATGATCGTCAATAACCACGGCAAAGTTGTAGGTTGGATAGCCGTCACGTTTTTGGATAACCCAGTCACCACCGATGTTGCCACCTTCGAACTCGATTTCGCCCTTAACCATGTCATTCCACTTGTAGATACCTGTTTCATTGACAGCCAAGCGAACAGTTGGGACAATGCCAGCCGCCTCACGCTCTGAGATGTAGGCTGTTTTTTCATCTTCAGACATACCCAGGTATTCGTTGATGTAGCGAGGAGTTTCACCCGCAGCTTCCTGACGCTCACGCTCCGCCGCCAATTCCTCTTCTGTCACGTAAGACTTGTAGGCCTTGCCTTCTGCCAAGAGCTGATCAACATACTTTTGGTAAATATCCAAACGCTCAGACTGACGGTATTGCTCATGAGTTTCTGGACTCTCATCCCAGTCAATCCCCAACCAACGCAGGTTTTCCAGCTGAGAACGCTCTCCGTCTTCCACATGGCGCTTGCGGTCTGTATCCTCGATACGAATAAGAAAAGTACCACCATGATGACGAGCAAAAAGATAGTTAAACAATGCTGTACGAGCATTTCCGATATGTAAAAGTCCCGTTGGACTTGGTGCGTAACGCACACGAATTGGTTTAGTCATGTTTCTCTCCTGTAAAATTTCAATCAAGAACATTATAGCATAGAACATCCCCAGATAACAGAAAAATCAGCCTAGATAGACTGATTTTGAGGTGTTTTTTGGTTACGAGCCAGCCAGTAGAAGACATAGAGGACTAACAAACCAGTAGCTGTTAGGAAAAGTCCGCTAATCTGATCCACTGTTAGCACCAAGACCAATCCCGAAACCAATAGTCGAGTAAAGGCTTGACCTAGCATAAAATAGGTCGATACCGCTCCGCCGATGGTCGCCAACTGCTCCTCTGGCATGGAGTTGACAAACTTAGCGTTAAACTTAGGTCCACTAGCTCCAGAACTAATTCCCATTGTAGTAAGGAAGAAGAAAATGACAGGTAACTGGTGTAGTAGCATTCCGACAAAAACGCCAAGAAGAGAGAAAGTGGCTGCCACTTCTAGCGTCACCATGCTGGTCTTTTTGAAAAGGGTAAAGACCAAGGTCGAGCCTAAGATATTGCCAACAAAGAAAATCAAAATGGTCAGGGCAAGGGTTGTTTCAACATTAAGGAAGACAAGGCCTGGGTCTTCGCTAATCAGCAGGACCAGAATAGGATAGAGAATCGCTCCACAGGCGTTGATAAGAGGGCTGGTAATCAAGACCAGACGGAACTCAGGTATCTTGCGTAGCTCCACGATGGCTTGCTTGAAAGAAGCTAGAATGCCTGGTCCCTTGGTTTTTTGCTCAGTCTGGCTCGGCTGCTCTGCTATTTTCAAAGGCTGCTCCGTCAGGAGTTTGCGAAAGGCTGGCGTCAGCAGCTGCATGATGAGGAGGGCGGCTAAAAAGGTGCCGGCGTTGAGAAAGGCCAGGTTTTGGTAGGAGAGGAGGCCGACCAAGAGGGCAGAGAGGGCCTGAAAGGCGATGTTGAGGAGGCTGGTCACAGTCTGGCGAAAGGCCGAGTACTGCTCCCGCTCTTCCTTGGGCGCTACGCGTAATCCCAGAGGTGTATAGAGGCCGTTTTCATAGAAGCCAGCGAAGTCTGCAAAGACATTGAAGCTTGCGGCCACCACGACAATCCAGAGGGCTGGCTCAAAGCCCATGCAGAAGCCGAGGATGAGGTAGAGAAGGACACGAAAGAGCAGAGTCAGCTTAATGGTACCGATTTTGTTGACCGTCTTGTCTGCCAGATAGCCTGTAAAGAGCCCCATAAAGCTAGGGAAAATTTCCGAGAAGGTCACAATCGCCAGAGCCAGACGACTGTTGGGCACCAGCAAAACATAGTTCATCAAGGCCAGATAATAGACCACATCGCCAAAATTGGACAACATATCCGCAGTCAGTACCCATAGGTAGGTAGCATTTTTCAAAATCTTTTTCATGATAATCCCTTTCTTTTGAATAATTTCCAGAATATTCCGACTTTTTATGCTACAGAGAAGCCTGAATAGACTGCTCTCTGTTCACTCTAGGTGTAATAGATATTCAAAGTGGAGAAGGCCATATCTCCTGTGATATGCAGCATCTTTTCTCCTATACCAGTTGCATAGTTATTGACAGCAGACATGGAACTGTCTAGCTCCACGACCGCCTGCCAATTTGTCGGCAGATAAAGATTAACTGATGAGAAGGCCGCATCGATATGAAAATCCGCCTTATCTCCCAGAATAACCGCCTGATCAAAATAAACCATACTGGAGCCAAAGGCCACTTCCACACTATCGTAGGTAAAATTTTCCTCATGAATGTAGCGAGTAGAGGAACCGAAGGCTATTTCCCTACCCTTATCGCCAATCACTCCTGTACTGCTCACATCTGGTCTCTTGGGCTTGAATAAGAGCTGCAAACCCGCACAGGCTAGGCCTGCACCCACAATCAGTGTCCAAGTATCGATGTCCACCCAGTCAAAGTGGTTGTTCAAAATAATAAAGACCAAAGTTCCCCACACAAAGCTTGTAACTAACTGTCTTCTAATTATTGCTTTTAGGAGAAGATAACTCCAACCGACTACCAGTGCCAATTTCCAAAGAGGAAGCTCAATAGCCGGCAAGTAGTCTTGAAACAAGACCAAGCCTGCCAAGACCAGCAGAGCAATTCCTAAACCATTTTTTTTCATTTTTCTACCTCACTTCTCGTAACTTTTCTTTTAATAAATGATAATAATGCCACGACACATGGACCTCCTTGTGGGTCTGATAGAAGGAAATCCGACTAGTTCCTGAAAAGGACTTGTCCAGCGAGTAGATGGCCTTGCTATTTGCAATGGTTGACTTGGAAACCCGACAAAAATAAGCAGGGAGGCAGTCTTCCAGTTCATAGAGCTTCATCTTGACTTCATAGGCGTCATCCCTGGTATGTCCCATCATCTTGGTCCCATCCGTTTCAAAAAAGAGCAGGTCTTCTAGTTTCAAGAAATACTCACTAGTGCCCTTGTAAAAAACCAGGCTAGGACGGCTCAGGCGACTCAATGCTTGCTGGATTTGTTCCAACTCTGGTCCCAGCTGGCTGGCTCGGATGACCACTTCAAGCTGCTCCAAGTTCTCATCAAATTCAATCCTAACCTTCATAGCTCCCCTCCTTTTGATAGGTCTATTATACCAATTCCAGTCACAATTACAAGGGCATTTCAGTAAGTGGTAAATAATACTGAGTAAGTGGTTCAATCAAGCATACAAAAGCCCCTTGCATCGACAAGGGACTTCTTTTCTATTGGAAATAGCAGAGCTACTCTCCAGACTCATCTTCATATCGTTTTTTACGTCGCTTAAACAAGCCTCCAATGAGCAAAAAGGCTCCAAGCAGACTAGTCCAAGCAGATGATTCTTCACCAGTATTTGGTAGGATACCACTTCGTTGCAGTTGCTTACCACTCATACCTACCAGTGAAATGGATTCTGAATGAGAAGTAGACCCTTCTTCACTCATAGATAGTGACTGTGACCAACTAACTGAATTCGAATTAGATTCTGAAATGGATTCACTTACTGATTCTGACATTGACTTGATAACCGAATCGGAGACGGACTCTGAAGGGGACTCTTTGAGTGACTCGCTTACAAAATCAGAAAGGGACTCTGATACCAACTCACTCATCGAATCGGAAAGAAAGACAGAAGTGGATTCACTCATCAAATCAGATATCGATTCTGAATAAGACTCAGATGCTGATTCCGAGACTGACCCAACCATCGATTCACTAATTGAGACTAGATGTGAGATTGAAGTCAGTAGAGATTCTTCTTCAGACGGTGTATATTCTGATGTCCGAGTTTCTTCCGAACGCCTGATTGAGGTCGACTCGGAAATAGATTCTGAGACGGACTCTGATACAGACTCACTAGTTGATTCAGATACTGATTCTGAAAGGGATTCTGACACAGACTCGCTGACGGACTCTGATAAGGATTCTGAGATTGATTCTGACACTGACTCTGAGACGGACTCAGAAATTGATTCAGAGACAGATTCTGATAAGGACTCAGAGATTGATTCAGAAACGGATTCGGAAATAGACTCTGATACGGACTCGCTGACTGATTCTGAAACTGACTCTGATACAGACTCGGAAAGGGATTCTGAGATTGATTCAGATACTGACTCGGAAATAGACTCTGATACAGATTCTGAAATGGATTCTGAAATGGATTCTGAAACTGATTCAGAGATAGACTCTGAGACGGATTCAGAGATTGATTCAGAGACTGACTCTGAGATAGACTCTGATACAGATTCGGAAATGGATTCAGAGACGGACTCTGAGATAGACTCTGATACAGATTCGGAAATGGATTCAGAGACGGACTCGGAAACTGATTCTGATACAGATTCGCTGATGGACTCTGAAACAGATTCTGAAACTGACTCGGAAACCGATTCGCTGACAGATTCAGAGACTGACGCTGAAATTGACTCGATTACTGACTCTGAAAGGGATTCAGAGACAGACTCAGACACTGACTCTGATACTGATTCAGAGATTGACTCAAAAACGGATTCTGAAATTGACTCGGAAATGGACTCAGATACCGATTCGCTGACTGATTCTGAAATTGACTCCGATACAGACTCTGAGATGGATTCAGATACTGACTCGGAGATTGACTCTGAAAGGGATTCGCTGACGGACTCAGAAAGGGATTCTGACACAGACTCGCTGACGGACTCAGATACCGACTCTGAAATCGATTCTGATACTGATTCAGAAATTGACTCTGAAATGGATTCAGAGATTGACTCAGAAAGGGATTCGGAAACGGATTCGCTAACTGACTCGGAAACCGATTCAGAGATTGATTCTGAAACTGACTCTGAGACAGATTCTGAAAGGGATTCTGACACAGACTCGCTGACGGGCTCAGATACCGACTCAGAAATCGATTCTGATACTGATTCAGAAATTGACTCTGAAAGGGATTCAGATACGGATTCTGAAATCGATTCGCTGACTGATTCTGAGGTTGATTCAGACACTGACTCGGACATTGACTCTGAAATGGATTCAGATACGGATTCAGATACGGATTCAGATACTGACTCTGAGATAGATTCTGAGACGGATTCTGAGACGGATTCTGATACTGACTCAGAAATGGATTCTGACATTGACTCAGAGATTGATTCAGACACTGACTCTGAAATTGACTCGGAGACCAATTCGCTGACTGACTCTGAAACGGATTCTGATACTGATTCTGATTCTGAGACTGACTCGGAAATAGATTCAGATGCGGATTCTGAAAGAGACTCGCTAACTGATTCTGATGTGGATTCAGAAATCGACTCGGAAAGGGATTCTGAGACTGACTCACTGACTGATTCTGAAATGGACTCAGATACCGATTCGCTGACTGACTCGGAGATCGATTCTGAAACTGACTCGCTAACGGACTCTGATAAGGATTCAGAGACAGACTCAGAGATGGATTCTGATACTGACTCGGAAACTGATTCTGAAATGGATTCAGAGACGGACTCGCTGACTGATTCTGAGGTTGATTCAGACACTGACTCGGAGATTGACTCTGAAATTGATTCGCTGACTGACTCAGAAAGGGATTCTGACATTGACTCAGATATTGATTCAGACAATGACTCAGAGATGGATTCTGAGATGGACTCACTTACTGACTCGGAAATTGACTCGGAGACCAATTCGCTGACTGACTCGGAAACGGATTCAGATACTGATTCTGATTCTGATACTGACTCGGAAATAGATTCAGATGCGGATTCTGAAAGAGACTCGCTAACTGATTCTGAGATGGATTCTGATGTGGATTCAGAAATCGACTCGGAAAGGGATTCTGAGACTGACTCACTGACTGATTCTGAAATGGACTCAGATACCGATTCGCTTACTGACTCGGAGATCGATTCTGATACTGACTCGGAAAGGGATTCTGATACTGACTCGGAAACTGATTCTGAAATGGATTCAGAGACGGACTCACTGACTGATTCTGAGGTTGATTCAGACACTGACTCAGAGATGGATTCGGAAACGGATTCGCTAACTGACTCGGAAACCGATTCAGAGATAGATTCTGAAACTGACTTTGATACTGATTCGCTGATTGATTCTAAAACTGATTCAGACATTGATTCTGAGACGGATTCTGAGACGGATTCACTGACTGACTCTGAGATAGATTCAGATGTGGATTCAGATACTGATTCTGAGGTTGATTCAGAGACTGACTCGGAAATAGACTCTGAGACAGATTCGGAAATTGATTCAGAGATAGACTCTGAGACGGATTCTGATACTGACTCTGAGACAGATTCGCTGACTGATTCTGAAACTGACTCCGATACAGACTCTGAGACAGATTCGGAAATGGACTCTGAAACAAATTCGCTGATTGACTCTGATACTGACTCTGAAAGGGATTCTGATACTGACTCAGAGATTGACTCAGAAACGGATTCTGAAAGGGATTCACTGATTGACTCTGAGACAGATTCGGAAATGGATTCAGACACTGACTCGGAGACTGATTCTGATACCGATTCAGATACAGACTCGGAAATGGACTCTGATACCGATTCGCTAACTGACTCTGAGATGGATTCGGAAACAGATTCAGATACAGACTCTGAAATAGATTCTGAGACAGATTCTGAAACGGATTCGGATACAGACTCTGAAATGGATTCAGAGACGGAGTCTGATACTGATTCAGAGATTGACTCAGAAAGGGATTCAGAAATGGATTCGCTCGCTGATTCTGATACAGACTCGCTGACTGACTCGGAGATAGACTCAGATACTGATTCGGAAATGGACTCGCTGACTGACTCGAAGATAGACTCAGATACGGTTTCTGAAATCGAATCGCTGACTGATTCTGAGATTGACTCAGACACTGATTCACTAACTGACTCAGAGATTGATTCTGAAATTGATTCAGAAACTGACTCAGTAACTGATTCTGAGACTGACTCGCTGACTGACTCTGAAAGCGATTCACTAATTGATTCTGACAATGACTCTGAGTTGGACTCGAAAACTGACTCGGAGACCGATTCGCTAACTGACTCTAAGATTGACTCAGAAAGGGATTCAGAAACTGATTCGCTAACGGACTCAGAAATTAACTCTGATATAGATTCACTAACTGACTCGGAAAGAGACTCTGAAACTAATTCACTGACCGATTCTGAGTTGGAGACTGAAAGGGAAATTGATAAAGACTCAGAAAGGGACTCACTAACAGATTCTGAAACAGAAGCTACCTCGGATTCCGAATGTGATGACGATTCTGAAATCGAGAAAGACTCAGAAATCAATTCCGATACCGACAATGATGTTGATTGCGAATTCGAAAGCGAAATGGATTGGAACTGAGATTGTGAGACAGAGCGCGATTCTGAAATAGATAGGGATTGACTTTGACTAATCGATTGACGAATGCTTAAGGAGTTTTGGATAGACTCGGATGTTGACTGCAGAAAACTATTCATACTGTCTGCAACAAATGAAGCACGATAGCCAATGAGCATCCCGCTCAAATTCGTTCGACCATTCGCTTCATTGTAAGTAGCATGAACAATCGAATCCGTTGGATGTAAGGCTGCCTGCACATACAGAGCGATATTAGCTAAACTCGAACCAACTCTTGTGGAAAAAGTGTAAGTAATTGGCCCAGAGAGAGAAACTTTTTCTGCCCCCAAACTGTAGTTATTCCCATAGAAACGACCTGTATAATCTGTCGTGCTTAAGTTTGTTCCAAGCGTCTCCCGATTTCGAATACTTGTATCCAACAAAAGCGGAATACCATTTACTTTAAGATTTTGAGGAGGTCCCATTTCTGTTACCGCTGCAATATAAAATCCAGCATATGCTTCGGATAGAGACTGTACGGGTTGGTAGGTTACAGTCCATTCGATAAGATTAGTAGTCGTATCCAATCGACCCTCAACGAGTGAAATCTGTCTATCTCGATATTTAGCAGAATTATCCGATTCAGAAAAAACCAGGATAGACGATGACGTCGAACGAAGACTGGGTCCAACAGAAGCTAGTCTACTAGTTAGTTGATTCAACCTACCTGTCAAATTATTTGCCGCTTGAGCAATCCGCATGCTAATAGCATCAAGTGCTGTCTGACTCTCTATTTTTCCGCTTATTACTTGCTCAACTAATAACAGAGCACTTTCTGCAACTATTTTTGCAGAAATATAACGCTGATAATGTGATGGGCCTTCATTTATATTTTCAGGTTCAGATTGATTAAGCGCATTCTTTAAAGACGTATATGCCAAATCAAATTTACTATAATCAAATTTAGTTTCTTGTTCTAAAGTCGACTCGGACTGAACAGAGGCTGCCGGTAATTCTGAAACTGATTCACTAGTGTCAAGACTAACAGAATGATTCGCTATCGTTTCTAAACTAGCAGACACCATCACCGATTCTGAATGTAAACGATTTTCTACTAAATTATTAGACTCAGAAGAAGCCAGAGATTCTGAAATTAACTGACTCTCTACAAATGAAACAGATTCTGAGTTAGACACAGAATGACTCATTAACTCTGATAAGGAAATGCTGATAGATTCTGAAAAATACTGATCATTGATTTCTTCTGAAGTAAATTCACTTTGAACCATTACATCAGAAGAATTATTTGTACTTAATGCAACTGTATCTGTTATTGCTAAAATAGTTTGATCCATCTCAGTTAACAGTCGCTCTTCAGCAAAAATTGGTTCAATATCTGAATAGCCAGCAACTAAGGTCCCCAAAAGAAATGCTCTCTTTGCATAAATAAACCTTCCCTGTAAATCATCTGGTTCATATTTGACTTGTAGTTCCTGATCTTTAGTAGCATCAAGTACTTTTATGTTAATTCTAGATAGAATAGTCCGCACCCAATTTTTCCCGGACTTATGCATCCTAACCCTTGTTTTTCTTGAAATTTCTACAATATTTGTCTTTCTCTTAAAACGTCTCACAATTCTTTCCCTTAATACACAATATTCCTATAGTAAACTATTTTATGTATCAATGTCAAATTTGAAATATTTTTAAAACAAGCAAATATATTAGTATTTCACTATTGACCAACAAGGATTCTGAAAAGACTCAACCAGCTAAAGCTGGTTGAGTCCTAAAAAATCGCATCAAGAAGTGACGTACTTCCTCCACCGCCATCACCACCTGTTACGATATGGCTACCGATAACTTGGGCAAAGGTTTCAATATTCAAGCTTTGTACATAGATTTCCCCATAGCCCGAGAAGGTATTAACAATCCCTTCGCCAGTACCAATGGATTGCAAGAAACCATTTTCCATGTGAATGTCATAGCTGAGGTCACGGCTCCAGGCAACAACGTGAGCGTTGTCAATAGTAATGCTTTCACCATTGAGCACAATTTTCTTAATAGAACCAAAGGCATTTGCCAACAGAGTCCCTTCACCCTCTGTCGTCATGACAAAGAGTCCACCTTGACCTCCAAAGAAGGCACGACCAACACTCTGGCGTTCCATTTTATATTGAGCAGAACCATCAAGGGCAAGGAAGGCACCATCATTTAGTCGATATTGCTCTGCACCAAGTTCCAAGGCAATAACCTGACCTGGCGTTGAAGGCGCAAGTGCAATTTTTCCATCGTAACTATTGGAAATGGCTTGCGTGATAAACATAGATTCACCTGATACCATTGACCGACCGATGGCCCCCATCAATTTACCAAAACCTGAACCACCACGCGCATTGAGCTTGGTATTCAAGGTCACACTCGGCGTATGGTAGACCATGCTCCCTTGTTGAATATAAGCTGATTCTCCAGCTTCCAAGGCGATTTCCACCAAAGGAAACTGCATATTACTATCGATAGTATATTTCATCCGATTGTCTGACATAGTTGACTCCTATTTTTTACGAAATGTACCTGTTAGCCACAGGATTGCTATAATAAACCAAAAACAAGCTAAAATAAACCAAATCATTTTTAACTCCTTTTGTATTGTTTTTATAACACAATTCTACAACTTGAACAAAGCTCTGTCAAGTATTTTTGTAAAAAAATAAAGGAATCCAAAGAATTAGACTCCTTTGTCATCATATAATTTCTGTCATACGACCCGTATCCACATCATAAACCGCACCAGAAATTTCAACATCGTCAGGTATAAGCGGAGATTGTTTCAAGAGAGCAATATCTTCCCGTACGCTTTCTTCAATGTCTGTAAAAGGAAGAAAGTCCTGACCAGCCACATCCACTCCCAAATCTCGCTTGAGTTGGACCGCAAATTCTTCATTGGTAAAGGTCTGGGCACCGCAGTCTGTATGGTGGAGGACAACGATTTCCCGTGTACCGAGCTGCTGCTGGGAAATGACTAGCGAGCGAATCATGTCTTCTGTCACGCGCCCACCCGCATTCCGCAGAATGTGAGCATCCCCCAGAGCCAAGCCCAAGGCCTGCGCCACGTGAAGCCGTGAGTCCATACAGGTCACGATAGCCACCTTGGTCTTTGGACGAAGAGGCAAATGGTAATCACCATGCAGGTCAACATAGGCCTTGTTGGCCTTCATAAAGTTTTGAAAATAAGACATAGGACCTCCTTGTCTGATAAGAATTTCTGAAATTTTCAGAAATAGGTTAGACCTAGCTTATCACATTCCCGACTATTTGTCGCAAAAAGAGGAGCGACTAGCTGTCACTCCCGAATGATTTCATCAGTTGAATACTTTCTGCAAGACTTCGCCAATGGTGGTCACGCCGATAACCGTGATTTCCTTGGGCACCTTGATACCTGTTAGGGAATTTTTGGGGGCATAGACCTTGGTAAAGCCCAATTTAGCGGCTTCGTTAATCCGTTGTTCAATCCGATTGACGCGGCGGATTTCCCCTGTCAAACCGATTTCGCCTATAAAGCACTCTTGTGGGTTGGTTGGCTTATCCTTGTAACTGGAGGCAAGGGCAACTGCGACCGCTAGGTCAATGGCTGGCTCATCCAGCTTGACTCCGCCAGCTGACTTGAGGTAGGCATCTTGGTTTTGGAGGAGCAGGCCTGCCCGTTTTTCCAACACCGCCATAATCAAGCTGGCACGGTTGAAGTCCAAGCCTGTCGTGGTCCGCTTGGCATTGCCAAACATAGTCGGCGTCACCAGAGCCTGCACTTCCGCAAGAATGGGGCGGGTGCCCTCCATGGTCACGACAATCGCAGAGCCAGTCGCCCCGTCCAGGCGCTCTTCCAGAAAGACCTCGCTGGGATTGAGAACTTCGACCAAACCCTGTGACTGCATTTCAAAAATGCCGATTTCATTAGTAGAGCCGAAGCGGTTTTTGACCGCCCGCAAGATACGGAAGGTGTGCTGCCGCTCGCCCTCAAAATAGAGAACGGTGTCCACCATGTGCTCCAAGGTCCGCGGTCCAGCCAGGGTTCCTTCCTTGGTCATGTGGCCGACGATAAAGGTTGCGATGTTGTTGGTCTTGGCAATCTGCATGAGTTCATTGGTCACTTCACGGACCTGACTGACAGAACCTTGCACGCTAGAAATATCAGGGCTCATAATGGTCTGGATAGAGTCGATAATCAGGAAATCTGGCTTAATCTTCTCAATCTCGGTCCGAATGCTCTGCATATTGGTTTCCGCATAGAGATAGAACTCGCTGTCGATGTCGCCCAGACGCTCCGCCCGCAACTTAATCTGCTGGGCAGATTCTTCCCCCGACACATAGAGGACCGTTCCAATAGTAGAAAGCTGGGTAGATACCTGTAAAAGCAGGGTGGATTTGCCAATCCCTGGATCGCCTCCGATTAGGACCAGACTGCCTGGCACCACACCGCCACCGAGGACACGGTTGAACTCCTCCATGTTGGTCTTGGTGCGGGCCACTTGAATAGAGGAAACTTCATTGAGTTTCATAGGTCGGGTCTTCTCACCTGTCAGGCTGACCCGCTCGTTCTTGACTTCAGCAACTTCCACTTCCTCGACAAAGCTAGACCAGGAGCCACAGTTGGGACAACGGCCCAGATACTTGGGCGAGTGGTACTCGCAGGATTGACAGACAAAGGTTGTTTTTTTCTTAGCGATGATGATTTCCTCCTATTTCCCCGTCGAGCCAAATCCGCCCGTCCGAACGCCGTCGGCCTGGTCACCGTCAGCCAAGAGGAAGGGGGCAAAAACAGCCTGCACAATTCGCTCGCCTGCTTCCACCACGACAGTTTCCTCTGTGATGTTTCGCATCTGGGCAAAGATATGACCTTCATTGGCTGGATTGCCGTAGTAGTCGCCGTCGATAACCCCAACCGAATTAATCAGGACCAGCCCCTTCTTACGAGGGTTAGACGAACGGTCGTAGAGATAGAGGACCTCATTGGCCTGCATATAGGCCTTGACACCCGTTGGCACCAGCTTAATCTCGCCTGGCTCCAAGCTGACGGTTTCTGCAGCCTTAAGGTCGTAACCTGCTGCGTGGGCCGTTTCGCGTTTTGGCAATAAATTTTCATCAGTAAACTGGCTGACCAGTTCGAATCCACGGATTTTCATAAGAACTCCTTACATCATTTTCTTCTTTTTATTCATTGTATTCATTCGCATTTTTCGTCACAAATGCAAAAAGCGTTGTTAAGGGAAAGGCATACTCGTCATCAAAGCGAGCCGCACGTAGCCACAAGTCTTGGTCAACCTTACGAAGATAGACACTACGAGGGAAGGTAAACTCTTCTTCCAACTGAGGCGATAGTAGGCAAATAGCTCCGTCTGGTGATTTCCCTTGGGAGAGTATGGCATCTTGACTGACTTCCTGTTCCAACAAAGCCAATCGAAGAAAAACTCCCAGATGAGCTAGTGGTAACCGATACCCCATTTCCACAGCTCTCTCCTCTATCTGAGGAGCAGTTGCTTCCCTAGTAAATCCCATTTCGGCTAGGCTGACAACCTCAACTAAACACCCCTGTCTCTCCACCACTTCTTGATAAGCAGGGTGAGCTAGGTAGATTTTGAAATAGTCATTCACTAAAATCCCCTTGTCATCTAAGTAGGCAAGGATTTCTTCCTTTTTCATGGGAAATAATTCAACTCGAACGCTCTGTCTTTTCATAGGTCTATTATACAGGAAATACAGGGTAAAGCAAAACTCCAACCTAATGGCTGGAATTTTGAATTTATTCAAACACAAACTGGTTGTGGTAGAGTTCGGCGTAGAAGCCGTTGAGTTTAAGGAGCTGGCTGTGGTTGCCCTGCTCGATGACTTTTCCGTCTTTGAGGACGATGATTTCATCCGCATTGAGAATGGTTTTGAGGCGGTGGGCAATGACGAAGCTGGTCCGTCCTGCGATAATAGCCTCCATGGCCTTTTGAATTTTGGCTTCTGTTACAGTATCAACGTTGGACGTTGCTTCGTCCAAAATCAAGACTTGTGGATCTGTCAAGAGCGTACGGGCAATGGAAATCAACTGTTTCTGACCTGTTGAGAAGACATTCTCATCATCGGTCACAAAGGTTTCATAGCCCTCTGGCAAGCTCATGATGAAGTCGTGGATATGGGTGGCACGAGCTGCGGTTTCCACCATTTCCTGCGAAATGCTCTCATCACCAAAGCGGATATTGTCCGCAATAGTCCCCGAGAATAGCACTGACTCCTGCAAGACAATACCTACCTTATCCCGCAAGCTGTCCAAGTCATATTCCCGAATATCGCGACCATCAAAGGCCACACTACCACCATTGACATCGTAGAAGCGGTTGATCAAGTTCATAATGGTAGTCTTACCAGATCCTGTCGGACCAACGACCGCCACCATTTTACCCTTAGGAGCAGAGATAGACACCTTGTCCAAGACCTTCTGACCCGGCAAGTAGCCAAAGTCGATGTCCTTGATTTCAACACCTTCTTTTAATTCGGTAAATAGCGGAGCGTTTTGAGGGCGAACTTCCTCAGGCTCATCAAACATTTCCTGAATACGATGAGCTCCTGTGAAAGCTAGCTGCAATTCTACCCAGCTGGCAGCAACCTGCATGATTGGCTGGTAATACTGTTGCGAATACTGAACAAAGGTCACCACCAGACCAAGTGCGGCAGCTGTTTCCAGCGAGCTATCGTTGAGAACAATGCTTGACCCTGCAAAGATAACGATTGCCGTATTGACCAAGCTCATACCATTCATAAATGGGAAGAGAATCCCACCAAACAAGCGACCCTTAAAGGTCGTACGACGAACTTCTTCATTGAGTTCCAAGAAACCATCAATCGTCTCTTCCTGCACACCTTGTACAATAATCGCTTTTTGTCCAGAAATTTTCTCGTCCATGTAGGCATTGAGCTTAGATACCGCAGCCTGTTGCTTATCCGTATATTTCCGTGATAGGCGGATGATAACGACCAAGGCAATCAAGGCAACTGGCGTAGAAGCAATGGTCACCAAGGCCAAGCGAGTATCCTGACGGAACATCATGATGACCATACCAACATAAAGAGCGATGTTGGTCACCACTTGGGTCAAGGACTGGTTAAAAGCGTTTTGGATATTATCCAAATCACTGGTAAAACGAGAAAGAATATCTCCGTCCTTGTGACTATCAAAGAAGGCAACTGTCAAACGTTCCAGCTTGCCAAACAAGCCCTTACGCATCCGGTTGGTCGAATGAGCCACGATACGCGTGAAGAGGAGGGTGTAAATCAAGGAAGCCACAACCGTCGCCGTATAGGCAAAGAAAAGATTGAGCATAACCCCGTTAAAATCAGATAGGTCAGGTTTGAAATCTGACTGACCCATTTGCACCGAAGCAAAATAAGCCTGCCCGATTTTCCCCATCTCCGCAATGGCATTTCCAAGGAAAACAGGTGTCTTAACCTGTAAATAGGTCGCTGCCACAATGGCTAGAAAAATCACAGCAAAGGACAGCTTATAGCGTTTAAAATAAAACCAGAAAAATCTAAGTGTTTTCATAACATGATACTAAGGTCGCCCAGAAAGCGACCGAAAAATAGGAAACCAACGCCGCGTTCCGAAACGCTAGGCGGTTTATCTTTTTTCGAAGCTTTCCGACCGAGTTCAAATACAATCGTACTATATAGACTGCACTTGCTTCTCCGTTGGAAAGCTTTTCGCTTTCTAAATCTCCCACCTTAAAAGGTCCACCGGACCTTTTAAGCCTCCTTTCCTTTCTGTGTTTCGTAGATTTCACGGTAGACGTCATTTGTCGCTACCAATTCTGCGTGTGTTCCCTGACCAATCAAGCGACCCTCATCAAGAACCAAAATCTTATCAGCTTTGACAACAGAAGAAATCTTCTGGGCAACGATGACAGTGGTTGTCCCTTTCAAATCATGGTTGAGAGCCTCCTGGACCAGTTTCTCAGACTTGGCATCTAGGGCAGAAGTTGAGTCATCCAAGACCAAAACCTTAGGCTCACCAATCACCCCACGAGCAATGGACATCCGCTGCTTCTGACCACCAGAGAAGTTATTTCCACGTTCTTCTACTTGGCTCTCATAGGTATCATCCAAACGGTCGATAAATTCTTTGGCTTGGGCAATACCTGCGGCCCGCTCCAATCTTGCACGATCAGCACCAGGTGCCCCTTGACGCAGGTTGTCCGCAATGGTTCCCGAGAAGAGAATAGCCTTTTGCAAGACAATCGATACCGTATCACGCAGAGTGTTCTTGCTGACTTCTTTCAAGTCCCGACCACCGATGGATACCGTTCCTTCTTGCGGGTCAAACAAACGCGGAATCAGTTGAGCAAGAGTGGATTTACCCGCACCTGTTGCACCAACCACACCGACCATTTGCCCTGGTTCAATCTCAAATGAGATATTTTTCAAAGTCGGCTCCGTATCATGTGGGTAGGTAAAGCTAACATTGTCAAAGACAATCTTACCAGTCAATTCTTCATCCGCCACATCCTTGAAGGTCATTGCAGGCTCCGTATCCAAGACCTCGCTAATCCGCTTAATAGAAATGGCAGCACGAGAAGCCTGCATACCCATGAAGCTAGTCATGATAATGGCAAACATGATTTGCATGAGGTAGCTCATAAAGGAAGTAAAGCCACCAACTGCCTCCATGTTGGTTTCCAACATCCCAGATACCAAGTAGAGCGATGCAAAAATTGCCATATAAGAGATAAACATCATCAAGGGTTGCAAGATAGCAAAACCATAGCCGATAAAGAGGTTCAAATCTAGCAATTCATTAGATACTTCCTTGAATTTTGCATATTGATTTTTCTCCTGAACAAAGGATTTAACCACACGGATTCCACGTAAATTTTCCTTAGCAATACTGTTCATCTTGTCCATGAGGGACTGGAACTTCCCAAATCGTGGTCCCATTTGCCCCATGACAACTGCCATAATGGCCATAATCAAGACCACCATGAGAATAATCATCCACCAGAGTTCTGGCATGGTCCGCACCGCCATGATAAAGGCACCAACAAAGAGCAGAGGTACCCGCATCAAGATGGTAAAGAGCATCATAACAAGGTTTTGGATTTGATTGACGTCATTAGTCATCCGAACAACTAAGTTCCCGGCGTTAAACTCTTCGATATTAGCATAAGAGAAGCTTTGGATCTTCCGAAAAGTCTTCTCACGAATATCCGCAGATACCCCTTGTGAAATCTTAGCTGCTGAAATGGTATTGACAAGCCCTGCCAAAAGACCAATTCCAGCAATAATCAGCAGTAATTTGCCCACACGGACAATTTCTTCCTTATCATTGGCCAAGACAGCAGTCAAGACATCCTGTAAATAACTTGGTTGCATCAAGGTCGTTGCTACGACAATTGACGTCAGCAAGACCGATGCCAAGGCATACCATTTGTAACGTAAAATGGCTTCATTAAACATGATTCTTCTCCTTATAGTGTTGAATATTTTCTTTTAATTGACTAGCCACCTGTTTAACCAAATCAAAGTCTTCTTGTTGAATGCCCCCAAAAAGTGAATGGTGCATTTCATCATGGAAGGCTTTCAGATGACAAATTTTACTCTGTCCTTTTTCCGTCAAAACCAACTGCTTGTAACGTTTGTCAAGCTGAGAAGGTAGGACCTGGATAAAGCCATTTTTCTCCATTCTCTTGACCAGATTGCTGGCAACCGATTTGGAAATCTTTAATTCCGCTTCTATATCTTTTACAAAGGTTTCGGCTTCCGACCGTTCCGCAATGAAACGCAAGGCCCATCCCTGTGGACCAGCCAAGTGCTCCACATCGTATTCTTTAGCAATGGTTTCACTGATTTGTTCAATCTGATTGAGCAGGTTCCGAAAATCTGCAATGGTATGTCCCACGATAACTCCTTTCCAATCAATTAATTAGCATGAGAACTATTATAGTTCTCTTAAGAACTATTGTCAAGTTTTGGCTCTGCTATTTTCCAAAAAAATGCAACTATGTTATAATAATAGAAAATACTTACACAGGGGAATCGTATGGAGAAACAAACCATTGCTGTTCTAGGACCAGGGTCTTGGGGAACAGCCCTTGCCCAGGTCCTCAACGATAACGGACATTCTGTTCGTATCTGGGGAAATATTCCTGAACAAATTGACGAAATCAATGAACATCATACCAACACGCGCTACTTCAAGGATATTGTCCTAGACGAAAATATCAAAGGCTACAAGGATTTGACAGAGACTCTTGAAGGGGTCGATGCCGTTCTCTTCGTTGTTCCAACCAAGGTGACCCGTCTGGTTGCCAAGCAAGTCGCACAAGCTCTCAAACACAAGGTAGTTGTCATGCACGCTTCCAAAGGGTTGGAACCAGATAGCCACAAACGTTTGTCAGAGGTCTTGGAAGAAGAGATTCCTGCTGAACTCCGCTCGGAAATCGTTGTGGTTTCAGGACCTAGCCATGCAGAAGAGACTATCGTCCGTGATTTGACTTTGATTTCTGCAGCTTCAAAGGACTTGGAAACAGCCAGCTATGTCCAAAATCTTTTCAGCAACCGCTACTTCCGCCTCTACACCAACAATGATGTCATCGGTGTGGAAACAGCGGGTGCTTTGAAAAACATCATCGCAGTTGGTGCAGGTGCCCTTCACGGACTCGGATTTGGCGACAATGCCAAGGCAGCTATCATTGCTCGTGGATTGACAGAGATTACCCGACTCGGTGTAGCCATGGGAGCCAATCCCTTGACTTACAGCGGTCTATCTGGCGTCGGCGACTTGATTGTTACAGGTACATCTGTACACTCTCGTAACTGGCGAGCCGGCGATTTGCTTGGCAAAGGAGAGAAACTCGAAAACATCGAAGCCAATATGGGCATGGTTATCGAAGGGATTTCCACTACCAAAGCAGCCTACGAATTGGCACAAGAATTGGGTGTTTACATGCCTATTACCCAGGCCATCTACAGCGTGATTTACCAAGGGGCAAGTATCCAAGATGCTATCCAAGAAATCATGTCTGGTGAATTCCGCCAGGAAAATGAATGGTCATAAAGAATAAGGAGAATCCATCATGACAAAAAAAGTTAGAAAAGCCGTTATCCCTGCTGCAGGTTTGGGAACACGTTTCCTTCCAGCAACTAAAGCCCTTGCCAAAGAGATGTTGCCAATCGTTGACAAGCCAACCCTCCAATTCATCTTTGAAGAAGCCCTTCGTTCTGGTATCGAAGATATCTTGGTCGTAACCAATAAATCAAAGCGTTCCATCGAAGACCATTTCGACTCAAACTTTGAATTGGAACATAACCTACGTGAGAAAGGAAAAGATGACCTCTTGAAACTGGTGGATGATGCAACTGCCATTCGCCTTCACTTCATTCGCCAAAGCTATCCAAAAGGATTGGGAGATGCTGTCTTGCAAGCCAAAGCCTTTGTTGGAAATGAACCTTTTGTCGTGATGCTAGGCGATGACCTCATGGATATCACCGATGAGTCTGTTAAACCAATCACCAGACAGCTGATTGAAGACTATGAAGCAACACATGCTTCTACCATCGCAGTGATGCCTGTTCCACATGAAGAAGTTTCATCATATGGTGTCATCGCACCTCATGGTGAAGGAGTCAACGGCCTTTACAGTGTTGAAACCTTTGTAGAAAAACCAAAACCAGAAGATGCACCATCTGACCTTGCCATTATTGGTCGCTACCTTTTGACACCTGAAATCTTTGATATCTTGGAAAATCAAGAACCAGGTGCCGGCAATGAAATCCAGTTGACAGATGCCATTGATACCCTCAACAAGACACAGCGCGTATTTGCTCGTGAATTTACTGGCAAACGTTATGATGTCGGAGATAAATTTGGCTTCATGAAAACTTCGATTGACTACGCATTGACCCATCCACAGGTCAAAGATGATGTCAAAGACTACATCATTGAGCTTGCCAAACAGTTCCAAACTGAAGAAGAAAAGTAAAAAAACTAGCAATCGCTAGTTTTTTTACTTATATCACATAAAATATCCCTAATAATAGGGCGATTAGACCCAGATAACCAATGAAACTGAAAAAGATCTGTTTTCCTGTAAAGAGATCCTTTTCCACAAGAGGTGGAAGGAAAATCACGACCAAACAACCTCCAATAGCTCCTCCGATATGCCCTGCCATACTAATGGTTGGATTAAAAAGTCCCAAGACCAAGTTCAATCCCAAAAGGACCATATAGCGTTGACCGAGAACCTGTAGATAAGGGCTCCGACTAAATTTCCTCAACAGTGCCATAGCTGCAAAAAGACCAAACAGAGAGGTCGAGGCACCTGCACCAACTACATCTGGTGTAAAGAAGAGAACAAAAAGATTGCCCATTATCCCAGACAAGAGATAGAGAAGAAAGAAGCGACGTGACCCAAAGAGTCCTTCTAGTTGATAGCCCAAACCAAGTAAGGTAATACTGTTAAAGATAAAATGCTCCCAACCAATGTGGACAAAGATAGGGGAAATCAAGCGCCACAACTGAGTCGGATCATAACGCACCACTTGACCGTACATACCACCAAATTCATAAATTGTATAGGCAGTGGTTGTTTGTCCAAATCGAAATACTTGTATCAATAGAAACACAAGAGCCGTGACTGCCAACAAGGCATTGGTCACAGGATAGCGCTTATCAAGAAAGTTCTTCAAAAATCAACAACTCCTTTACTGGAATATCAAATAGATCTGGTTCGAAATCATAGACTTGAAAGTCTGCCAAGGTCGATACCGTGTTCCCCTGATAATCTGCTAGGTAGCGATCATAAAAACCGCCTCCATAGCCCACTCGAAAACCCGCTTGATTCCAAGCCAAACCAGGAACATGGATCAACTTAACCACAGACTTATCCACAGGTTGTGAATAAGTCCCAGGCTCCCAAACTCCAAACCTAGATTTCACCAAATCATCAGAATTATATTCTACAAAATCCATACGGCCTTGTGAATAGGTCTTAGGGATGAAAATCTGCTTGCCGTCCTTTTGAGACTGTTCAATCAGGTAAGAAGTATCAAACTCATGGGGCATGGAAAGGTAAGTCCCAAGCGACTTTGCGCCCTGATAAGTATCAGAAGCAAGGAGGCGTTCCGTTAGCTGCTGGCTCCATCTTGCTCGCTGACTACTAGTCAGATCTTTCAAACTCTGCAAGACCTCTTGCCGAATGCTCTTTTTATCCACAGAAACTCCTTTCTTTTCAGAAAAAAGACTGGAAAAACCAGTCTAGCTTGCTTTCATTTTCAAAAAATCGCTCAACTTATCCACAGCAAAGGGAAGCACTTCTTCTTTGGGACTGAGACGAGGATTGTGGAGGGGATAAGGCGTATCCACACCCAGCCAGAACATAACACCTGGAACCTTGTTAAGCAGGTAGCCGAAGTCCTCTCCTGTCATGGCTGGTGGACAGTCAATCATCTCCACTCCGTCAACACCATCAAAGTAGGTCATCAGTTCATCAGCCAGCTGGGGATTGTTCTCCACAGGCAGATAGCCACTTGGATTAAGCTCAATCTCCAAGTCCACTCCAAAAGACAGAGCAATCCCTTCTGCCACTTCCCGCACCCGTTTTTGCACCAAGAGGCTCATGTTCTGAGTCAAGGCCCTAATGGTCCCGTGCAAAAAGGCCGTTTCAGCAATGATATTGTTTGTCGTGCCAGCATGCATGGAGCCGAAGGTCACCACAGCTCCCTCGATTGGGTCGACGTTACGGCTGACCACCGACTGCACTTGGGTCACAAAGTAGCTGGCCGCCACTAAGGCGTCATTGGCGGTATGGGGAAATGCTGCGTGGCCACCCTTTCCTGTAAACCGTATTTTGACTTCACAGGTCCCAGCAAAGAGGGTCGCACGGTTGGTGGCCATTTGACCGACTTTGAGGTCTGGTCGGACATGGAGCCCATAAAATTCATCTGGCAACCAATCCCCAAAGGCACCCGCTTCATACATGAGCATACCACCTGCTAGATTTTCCTCCGCAGGCTGAAACAAGAAGAGAAGATTATTTTTCGGTTGCTGCTCTGCCATTTTCTCCAAAAGCCCCAAGGCAATGGTCATGTGGAAATCATGTCCACAGGCGTGCATCCTATCTGGGTGGAGGGACTTGAAGTCCAGGTCCGTTTCTTCCACGATAGGCAGGCCGTCAATATCTGCCCGCCAGCCGATGGTCTTTTCAGGAGCAGAACCTGTCAGATAGACCAGGATACCTGTCTTCCAGGTACGGACTTGGGCAAAAGAGCAATCTTCCAACAAGTTCTCAATAGTTTCCATAAGAAAGGCGTGAGTCTTGAACTCCTCCATGCCCAGCTCTGGAATCTGGTGGAGGGCCCGGCGTGTCGCGATTAAATCTAGCATAACTACCTCTTAGAGTGTCCGCAAAGCCTCTTCCAAGGCTGTTTTTTGTTGGGTTTGAGCGTCGATTTTCTTGATGATGCGGGCTGGCACACCTGCCACCACAACATTTTCAGGGACGTCTTGGGTCACAATAGCACCCGCTGCGACAACAGAGCCACTACCGATTTGCACGCCCTCGATAACAACGGCATTGGCACCGACCAAAACATTGTCACCAACACGCACTGGCTCAGCCGAAGCTGGCTCGATGACACCTGCAAGAACCGCACCTGCACCGATGTGGCTGTTTTTACCAACCGTCGCACGACCACCAAGGATAGCACCCATGTCAATCATGGTACCTGGACCGATTTCCGCACCGATGTTGATAACCGCACCCATCATGATAACGGCATTATCACCGATTGTCACTTGGTCACGGATAATGGCACCTGGCTCGATACGGGCATTGATGTTACGTTTGTCTAGCAAAGGCACAGCCGAATTGCGGCCGTCTTGCTCAACCACGTAGTCTACATTTTCAGTCAAGTTTGCCAAAAGTGGCTCGACATCCTTCCAGTCACCGAAGAGGACATTGCCTAGTTTTGTCACCTCAGCAGGAACAGGGCCAGCCAATTCACCTTCAAAAGTCACTTTAACAGTCGTTTTTTTCACAGCATTACCGATAAAGGCAATGATTTCTTGAGCAGTCATTTTTTGTGCAGTCATTTTTTGTGCAGTCATAATGTTTCCAATCTAAAAATAATATTTTTTCTATTATATCAAAATTTTCTGAAAATTTGGCAAATAAATGTTAAAAAATGAAAAAGAGGCCAAGCTAGCCCCCTAAAGTTATTGTGGTAAATCGAATTTTACAATAGCTGGTTTCATGTCTGTACTAAACTGGAACCCTGGTTCAACTTCTAACTCAGCAGTCCCCTCTTCATTAACTGCAAAAGCAGTCGTAGCTCCCTCAATACTTCGACCAGGTGCGATTGTTTCGAGAATGGTACCAACTGGATAACTTTCTGTCACTTTGTTGTTGATATATAGGTCCATATCTTCACCGACAACATAATCTTCATCAGTCAAGTTTGTCACATTATAAGTTACCAAAAGTACTTTATTAGCTACAATATCACTTACTGTATTCCGTTCGTCAGTCCATGCAATATTCGTAATTGTAATTTCCGCTACATCTTTAAAGACAATGGTATCTCCCACCTTATAGCTTGTATCGGTTGCTTGTTCAGAGCTTGACTGTGCAACACTACTAGAGGCATCGGTAGTTTCTTTTTTACTTGGTTCAGTAGTTGAACATGCAGCAAGGGTTAGCACCGATAAGGCAGTTACTGCTAGGAAAGTAAGTTTTTTCATATAATCCTCCAAAATTATTTATATAACCATTATATATATATATATATCGGTTGTCAAGTAGTAAAATAAAAAAAATTAGAAGTTTTACCTCCTAATTTTCAATCATTATTTAATCTTCAATTTCTTTTCTGGGATTTACAGCTCCAACGATATAATCTTGCACCAGACCTGTTTCATCTAGTACAATTCCATGGAGAACTCCGCCGTAAACAGCTCCTCCGTCAATCCCCATTTTTCCATCTGGACTGGTCCAGATTTGGCTAATGCGGAGATTGGTCTGATAAAGGTTGTACACAGGGGTATGCCCAAAGACAATCACCTTCCCTGTGGTATTTTCAGCCTCATGGAAAGGAGTTCTAAGCCAAACTTTATCATGATTGCTGGTTTCGCGCCAGTCTGGTAAGGTCAAGTCCACACCAGCATGGACAAAGATATAATCTTCCGTTTCCAGATGATAAGGACAAGATTTTACAAAATCAATCAGATCCTCATATTGTTCCATCACTGCATTGGCATCCACCAGGCCATCTACCGGTGCGTCCAAGGGACGACCAAGAAGGGAGTTAATCGTCGTATCGCCACCATTTCTCCGATAGTGGTCATAGCGGTCAACCGGATCACGCAACCAGGCTAGAAACATCCGTTCATGATTGCCCGTTAAGCAAATCGCGCCCTTTTCCCGCACCAATTGCCAAACCAACTCCAAACAAGCCTTTGAATTTTCTCCGCGATCAATCAAATCACCTAGGAAGATCAACTGTTGTCGCTTCTCATTCCATTTCTTTAAAATATCAAGCAGGAGTTCAAACTTTCCATGGACATCTCCTACTACAAAAAATTCTTTTTTCATCCAGTTTATTTTACCATATTTGGAAAACAAAGAAAAACCGACCGTTTCCGATCAGTTTGATTTTCTTACAAACGTGCGTTCAATTCAGCACCGAGTTCTTCAAATCCTGGCTTGCCAAGAAGAGCGAACATATTTTTCTTGTAGGCTTCTACACCTGGTTGGTCAAATGGGTTGATCGCATTGAGGTAACCAGAGATCGCAATTGCCAACTCGAAGAAGTAGAAGGTGTAACCAAGTGTGAACTCATCTTGTTGTGGAAGGGTCACAAACATGTTTGGTACGCCACCATCTGTGTGGGCAAGAAGTACGCCGTCCGTTGCTTTTTTGTTTACAAAGTCAACATCCTTACCTTGCAAGTAGCCAAGACCGTCAAGGTCTTCTGCCATTTCAGGAATCAAGATATTTTTTCTTGGTTTGTCAACACGCACCACTGTCTCAAAGATGTTGCGGTTTCCTTCTTGGATAAATTGTCCAAGAGAGTGCAAGTCTGTTGAGAAGTTAGCAGATGTTGGGTTGATACCTTTTTGGTCCTTACCTTCTGACTCGCCCGCCAATTGTTTCCACCACTCGCTGAAGTATTGCAGTGATGGCTCGTAGTTAGCCAAGATTTCTGTTACATATCCTTTTCTGTAAAGGATGTTGCGAACAGCTGCATATTGGTAGGCTTGGTTTTCAGCAATTTTATCTGATGTGTAGGTCTTGCGAGCAGCATTTGCACCTTCCATAAGGGCATCAATGTCTGCACCAGCTGCCGCGATTGGCAAAAGACCAACTGCAGTCAAGACTGAGAAACGGCCACCGACATCATCTGGAACAACAAAGGTTTCCCAACCATTTGCGTCCGCTTCAACCTTAACAGCACCTTTTGCCTTGTCAGTTGTAGCATAGATACGCTTGTTAGCTTCTTCTTGACCGTATTTCTTCACAAGCAATTCTTTGAAGACGCGGAAAGCAATGGCAGGCTCAGTTGTTGTACCTGATTTAGAAATCACGTTAACTGAGAAATCCTTATCTGCCACATAGTCCACCAAGTCAGCAAGGTAGCTTGATGAGATAGAGTTTCCAGCGTAAAGGATTTGTGGAGCTTTGCGCTCTTCACGTGTTTGCAAGTTTACAAAGGCATTGCTCAAGAAATCAATAGCTGCTTTAGCACCAAGGTAAGAACCACCGATACCGATAACTACCAAAACTTCACTTTCATTTTGGATTTTAGCTGCTGCTTCCTTGATACGAGCAAACTCTTCTTTGTCGTAGTTTTCTGGCAAATCCAACCAGCCGATAAAGTCGCTACCAGGACCTGTTCCTTGACGAAGCATTTGGTCAGCTAGGGTAACTTGTGGTTGCATGTAGTCTACTTCTTGAGCGCCGACAAATTGGCCCAAGACTTTTGAATAATCAAATGTAATATGTGTCATGTCATTCCTCCATTTATGTACCATAATATGATAACGCTTTATCATGTTTTTTTCAAGGGATTTGTGAATTTTCATTCATTTTCATGAAATGGTTTGCGTAACTTGTTTATTTTTTGCAAAAATAGTGAAATTCTGAGGAGTTTCATAGTCTGCTAAAAACTGACCTGAACCCGTCACTGTCATCAAATTTGGCAGGATTTTTGATAATAAGTACAAGGGAACTAGGGTAATATACCAGATCATCATGACTTCAAAAATAAACTTACTATTATTGCCTCGTTGAATATAACGTTGTCTGTATTCTTCTTTTAAAGATGGGTGCGGAATGTAGATACGAAATGGGACAGCACCGCACACAAGCATGGCAAGCAGCATTCTCAGTAAAAAATTCATGGCGACAAGGACAGTCTTGCCCTCCTCGTGCAAGGCATAGGCTTTATCTACATAGATTTTTTTATAATTCTTATCTTTAATCGGACGTGGAGTTGATTTTCTTTCTTCTTTATTTAAATGACGAACACTGGAATTATCATATTTGATGTCCGACATTTCTAAGTCGACTATTTGTGAAGATTGCTTGGCAAGTGTCGTTTTACCCATACCTGGAAAAGCAAATATAAACATAGACCTTCCTCCTTTTTCTTCAGTAGAATAGCAGAGCTAACAAAAAGTTTTCTTAAGTGGAAATCTATTTTACTCCTTTCTCCAAATATATCAATAGAAAATCAACAAAATCAGTCCCTAGACGGAGTCAAAGACTCCTACAAAGACTATTTCACACTTGCTTCTATTTCTAAACGCCCCTTATTTCAAAGTTTTTTTGGACTGTACACAAAAAGAGCACACACCCGACTTCGCTTAGGGCTGCTGGATTCCTCCCCTGACCCGCTTCACGCACGAATGTTGCTCCGTTTATTATTATAACACAAATTGATGAAAGTGCAAGTTTGGACTACAAACTAGCTATCCGAAGCGGCTTCCTCTTGCGCCGTCAAAGCTTCTTTCTCAGCTTTTTGCTTTTCTCTTCTCTGTCTGAAAAAATCTTGCATAATCTGAGCACAGGCCTCTTCCAAGATCCCCATTTCAACCTCCACACGGTGATTGAGCCGCTGGTCAGTCAAAATGTCATAGAGGCTACCTGCAGCCCCAAACTTCTGATTGGCAGCTCCGTAGACCACCTGAGGAATACGGGCCAAGCCAATAGCACCACTACACATGACACAGGGTTCTATTGTGACAAAAAGGGTCGTATCCAGCAGTCGCCAATTCCCTTCCACTCGATTGGCTTCTTGGATGGCCATGACTTCGGCATGCATGATGGCCTGATTGAGTTCCTCACGCGCATTATGCCCACGACCAATAATCTGTCCATCCTTTACGATGACACAACCGATAGGGATTTCATCTTTTTCCAGCGATTTTTCAGCCTCTGCCAAGGCTTGGCTCATAAAATATTCTTTTTCTTCTTGTGTGTATTCCATATCATCATTATATCAGAAAATAGTCTACATCATCTATACTTTCCTCATTCAAGATTTGAAGATGGTGTACAACTACAAATCGCACCAAAAACTTATAAATGTTTAGTCAAAAAAACCTCCTCTTAAAAGAAGGTAAGGGAGAGTTAAAGTGATATTTACAAGTATCATTGTGTCACTATTAATTAAATTTGGTCAGTATATTTTTGAGATTTTAGAAAATTCAATTTCCACTTTTATCGTTCAATTTTAAAGATTAGAAGTCAAGACTTTCAATATTTTGTTTTAGTAAACAAAAAAACTATATTACATTAATCTAAGTGATCGATTGCATACTGAGCTTCTGATTCTGTGAATTTTTCAAATAACAGTTGGTCATAAAGTCCTTGGTCAGAAAAACTTGAATACTCCAAATATTGTTTGGCAGACTTCAATGCTTGTTCATTCCAATCAGCCTTAACATTTTCAGCACCGTGACGAGCTTCCTCCTCTGTATATTTTTCATATAAAAGTTGTTCATATAGACCTTCTTTTGAAAATGCTGAATAATCTAAGTATTGTTCAGCATCCTTCAGTGCTTGTTCGGACCAATTAGTTGAGATAGCTTCAACAGCATAGCGAGCAGCCTCCTCTGGAAACTTCTCATAAATCAACTGCTCATATAAACCCTCTTTCGAAAATGAGGAATAATCTAGATAATTTTCAGCCTGAGACAGAGCATTACGAAACTCTCTGGAAACTGTTTGTTCATCTTCGGTTGTACTAGAACTTGTAGAAGTTGATGAATCTGATGTCGAGGTTTGTGTTGTTGATACTTCTACCTTTTTATTCGAAGTCGAGGAAACCGTATTCACGTCACTTACATTCACATCTTCCGTTTTAGAAGTACAAGCTGATAAAGCGAGTACAGATAGAATAATTGTCGAATATAGAGTAAATTTAGCTTTCATTTAATTCCTCCTTTTCTTTGATTCTATATATTAATTTGTTGTTTGTCTAGGAGTATATATCAAAACTAAAAAAACAGCCCCGAAGGGCTGTATGTACAATTTCTGTTACAATTCTCCAACCAATTTCACTACGTTTTCTACTGTGAAGCCGTAGTTGTCAATAACTGTTTGTGCTGGAGCGGATGCACCAAACGTATCGATACCAAGCACCTTACCGTCAAGGCCGACATACTTGTACCAGCCCTGAGTAGCACCCATTTCGATAGCCAAACGACGGCGAATAGCGTTTGGAAGGATTTCTTCCTTGTAAGCTGCGTCTTGAGCATCGAAGAGTTCAGTTGATGGCACAGAAACCACACGCACCTTAGTGCCTGCTGCTTCCAGTTCCTTAGCAGCTTTTACAGCCAAGTTCACTTCTGAACCAGATGCAAGAAGGATTGTATCAAAGCCTGCTGCTTCATAGACAACATAAGCCCCTTTGGCAACCTTATCAAAGTCTGTTCCTTCTTCCACTGTCAAGTTTTGACGAGTGAGGACAAGGGCTGATGGTGTTGATTTGCTGGTCAATGACAAGTACCAAGCCGCCTGTGTTTCACGCGCATCTGCTGGACGGAAAACGTTAAGGTTTGGCATTGCACGAAGTCCTGCCAAGTGCTCGATTGGCTCGTGGGTTGGTCCATCTTCACCAACTGCGATTGAGTCATGAGTGAAGACATAAGTCACAGGAAGACCCTGAAGGGCTGACAAACGAACTGCTGCCTTCACATAGTCTGAGAAGACGAAGAAGGTACCACCGAAAACGCGAAGTCCACCGTGTGCTGCCATACCATTCAAGATAGTCCCCATAGCAAATTCACGCACACCGAATTGGATATTACGATTCAGAGGATTAACAGAGTCTTGAAGTCCTTCCCCCTTAATGACAGTCATATTTGAGTGTGCCAAGTCAGCTGAACCACCAAAGAAATTTGGTAATACAGCCGCTGCTGCATTTATCGCATCTTGTGATGAATTACGAGTTGCTTGTGAGAAACCATTTTCATAGACAGGGAAATCAGCTTCGGTCAACTCAGCCAATTCACGGCCTTCCAAGATAGCTGTCACTTCATCTGCCAATTCTGGATAAGCAGCCTTGTAGTCTTCCACCAATTTCACCCAAGCGTCGTAAGCTGCTGCACCACGATCAGCCACATTTTCTTTGAAGTCAGCGTAGACTTCTTCTGGAATTTCAAATGGAGCATAGTTCCAATCCAAGGCCTTGCGAGTTGCTTCTGCCTCTTCTGGACCAAGTGGCGCACCGTGGGCTGCATTGCTTCCTGCCTTGTTTGGTGAACCGTGACCAATCACAGTCTTAACCTCGATCAAGGACGGTTTGCCAGCTGCTTTAGCTTTTTCAATAGCTGCAAAGATGGCATCTACATCGGTACCATCTGTTACCAAATCAGTGTGCCAACCGTAGGCATCGTAACGGGCACGAACGTTTTCTGTAAAGGCATCCTTGGTTTCACCATCCAAGTTGATGTCATTTGAATCGTACAATACAATCAGTTTGTCTAGTTTTTGCAAGCCTGCATAGGACGCAGCTTCTCCAGACACACCTTCCATCAAGTCGCCATCACCACAGATTACGTAAGTATAGTGGTCAAAGATTGGGAAACCCTCGCGATTATATTTAGCTGCAAGGAAACGCTCTGCTTGGGCAAAACCTGTCGCAGTTGAGATCCCTTGTCCAAGAGGGCCTGTAGTCGCATCTACACCTGCTGTATGACCGTACTCTGGGTGACCTGGTGTTTTTGACCCCCACTGACGGAAGTTCTTAATCTCGTCCATGCTTACTTCTTCAAAACCTGAAAGGTGAAGCAATCCATAAAGGAGCATTGAGCCGTGACCAGCTGACAAAATAAAGCGGTCGCGGTTGATCCAGTTTGGTTGTGCTGGATTAATGCGGAGCTCCTTGGTAAAGAGGCTGTAAGCCATTGGTGCTGCCCCCATAACAATACCTGGGTGACCAGATTTTGATTTTTCAATGGCGTCAATACCAAGGAAACGAATTGCGTTTACTGAAAGTTGTGACATGTTTTTCTCCTTTTAAAAAGTCATGGTTTCATTATACCATAAAGCGTTTTCTATGTCTGTTTGAAGTTCTATATTATCCGCGTTTTCCTATAAGAAAACAACCACAGCAATCTGCTATGGTTGTCGGAAGGAAAGCATACTATTCTTCTGATTTTTTATTTCTTCCTTGTGCAGCGACTGTCAAACCAAGTCCAGCAAGTCCTAGACCTAGAAGCGCCAAATCGTTTTGACGATCACCTGTCGCTGGTAGGCTTTCTTTGTTTGATGTACTGGTAACCTGTTCAGACACTTGAGCTGGTGGAGTAGAAAGAGTTGGTTTCAATACCTCTTGCTTCTCAACTGCGTCTGATTTCGCTACTTCTTTTATCACTTCCTTGCTACCCTCAACAACAATCCGTGCCTCACCATCTACAAGAGTTTCTGATAACAAATTAGTAGCAACTACCTTGCCATCAACCAAGACATCTTGATAAACCAAGACTTTCTTACCTGCCTTACCTTCTTGAAGCACATAAGATTGACCTTTTTCAAGAGTTGCATCATAGCGAACTTCCGCTGCAATCGGAAGGACAGATTCTTCTGTACGTTCTTTTGTAGTAAAGTCTAGGGTTGGTTTTTCTTCAGCAGTAGGCGCTGTATCTGGAACTGACGTAGTGATGTAAGGCAAGCGAATCACCGTTGCAGTCAAAGGTGCAAGAACAACTGCGCTATCAGTCAATTCAACACCCACTAAATCAGTCAGCGCTGCTATTCCAGCCCGCTTACCATCGACCAGCACTTGACCCTTAAGCAATTCTTTGTAACTATCAGAAAGAACAAAGCTGCGCTCCTTACTGTCGGCGTTGACAAAAACAGCATAGCGGTCCCCATTGTTTGCAATGGTTTGATAGGCAATGACCACATCATTTTTGGCAATGCCATTTTGACCTGGAATTGAAATCAAGCTAACCATTTGATCGACTTGGTCTTTTGTTCCCAAACGGAAGGCATCTGTAGATTTGCGCAAGGCAATCAATCCTTTTGTAAAGGCCTGAGTACGGGTATTCTCTGGATAAAGCGCCTCATCTGTCGCTTTGGTCCAATCAAACTTGTTGACCGCATCAGATGAATCGTAAGAATCATGAATGTAGTATGGATAGTCAAATGGCGTGCCATCTGCATTGGTCAACAAATGCGCCTTGTTTGGTACCTTATCCTCTGAAACTGGCTCCTTGTAATCAGGATGGCGGAACTGTTTGGTCCGTCCATACTCCTGACCAGAATGGATAAACGGCGTTCCTTGAGCAGTCAAGACCAGCAAATTACCCAAGCGTTGACGTTGGTGAATTTCAGTATAGTTTTCAGCAACTGACGGATCTTTCTTGATGGACTGAGCGATAATATCAAAGAGGGTCAAGTTATCATGCGCAGCAATATACTGGATCACATCACCTGGATCATCTGCCAAGAAGTTGCCTGGTTGTGCCTTGATGTTATTGAAGACAGACTCAACACTCTTAGCACCGCCTGTGATAAAGGCTGGCTGACCTTCGTTTGGATAACCAGATTTAAGTGTGTTACGAATCTCATCTGAGAATACCGCAACCGTATCTGTTGAACTCATCCAGTCTTGGTCCGCTGGCTGAACAGGCTGATTAGCATCGCCTGTAAAGGTTCTCCATCCTTCACCAAGCATAATAATGTTTGGATTGAGTTTTTGAGCCTCGGTAAAGGCCAGCTCAATTGCTTCGGCATCATGGTCCCCCATCATATCGAAGCGGAAACCATCTACCTTAAACTCGTCCACAAGATACTTGATAGAATCAACTAAGACACGGCGGCTCATGTAGTGAGTGGTTCCCAGACGACCACCACCAAAGCTTGATTTAGCTGTACCATCTGCCTCCATGAAGTGATAATAGTTTGGCTCTAAATCTTCAAATAAGAAAGTCTTAGAAGTGTGGTTATAGACCACATCCAAAATCACACCCATGCCTTGTTTGTGGATTTCATTGACCAGGTTTTTGAATTCCTCGATACGTTTCATTGGATCGGTCGGATCTGTAGAATACATACCTGTAAAGGCAAAGTAGCTCTGTGGATCATAGCCCCAGTTGTAGTTACTGTTGCTTGACGCGTATTCGCTCATCCGCTCTGCATTTTTCAATTCATTGACATAATAGTAGCTCATAACCGGGAGCAACTGAATATGGGTCACACCCAGGTCTTTGAGGTAGCTGAGACGCTCTGCAAAGGCCGCAAAGGTACCGAACTGAGCTGTCAATTCATCAGAAATAGCAGGATCGGATGTGAAGTCACGGACATGTGCTTCATAGATAATGGCATCCTCACGCTGATTGAAGTTAGGAATTGTGGCATAGTTCAAATCACTTGGACCAACTTCTGCTGGGTCCACAATCGCAGCTTTGGCAATCCGATAAGATGGATCTGTATCTGCCAAATCACTATTCCACTCCGCTAAAGACTTAGCATATGGATCTAAAACAAGAACAGCTTGATCCCCACGAGTGATTTCATAATGGTAGTAGTAACCACGATAGTCCGCGATACCAAGACCTGATTGACTGTTCAATTCGAGGTCCCATTGTCCCTTATCGCCCTTGGTCATGGCTAATTTACCGACCACCTTAGACTGGTCATCCTTATCATAAAGAACAACTGCTACACTGTCTGCACTTGGAGACCAGAGAGTCATATCAACGACACTACCAGCCTGACTCACACGTGCACCAAGTTCTCCATCATAAGCATAGAGCTCATCCTTCAATTGCCAGCTCATAGTTGTTGTGAAGCTATCATTACCATATTTGAGGGTATAGCCCGCATTTTCTTGGTTGAAATCCCCAAGGACTCGCACCTTGTTGCTAGTAATGTCCAAGACAAGGTCCGTCACATTCACTGTCTGGCCATTTTTATCTGTGACAGACAATTTTTCTAAAATACTTTCCTTATCAGCACCTTCAAGTGTTGTAAATGCTGCTTCTAGAGCTGTTAGGCTAACATGAGAAACACCTGTCACACGGACATTATTGACAAAATAAGGATTGGTGTAAATAGTCGTATCATCATCCTTGAGGAAGATTTGTGTCTGATTTTTCAAATCTGTAAAGCTATAATCTTTCTGTTGAATCTTCACATCGTCTCCTGACTTGCTTTCATCCAATAGCAAGAAGCCAATGGAACTTGGTAAATCTGTCAATTTGACATCAATATAGGCACCGTACTTGCCTTGGTTTTCAAAATCAATACCATTTGGCCAATCACCCAAGGTAAGGTCAGTCACATCACCCCAGATCCAGAGACCTTTTTGGTCATAATTGCCATCGGTACGGAAGTAATTGATACGGATGTAGCCTTCTTTGAGCGGTTGATAGAGGCTGAGTTGATAATTCTCATCAAACCAAGCTTCATTCATCTTGGTGCTAATCCGTTCAATAGTCTTGTCACCTGTGATGTTATCACCAGAAGTATTATTAATCAGAAGACTAATCTTGCTAGCTTTTTCATCTTTCATCTTGATGTCCAGATAATAGCCATAGTCATCCTGCTTAGCAGTACTGAAATTGGTTGCACCCGTTGGCCAAGCACCAAGATCTGACGATGGTTTTTCGACATCATCCCATGTCCATAAACCTAGGCTAGATAAATTTTCAGATGGTAGAGTTTTAAAGTGAACACGGAAGTAGCCTGCTTCAATTGGTTCTTCAGTTGCTCCTTGCACACTTGCATTAACGATGTCACCTGCTTCTGTCTGAAGGAGCATGGTGCCACCTTGACCGATTGTTGGCAGTTCGACTTGAACACCCCATTTATCGTCTTTCTCGATAGCTTGATAAGATTTTCCTGTGTAGGCATCTGTGACCACTACATCCTTACCAGATACTTCAAGTGCCATTTCCTTGTTCTCGGTATTGGTTGAGAAGACAAGATAGGCAGCTTGATCTTGGTAACTGCGTTTGCTGATAAGCCAACCTTGGCTATCATTTCCAGCAAGTGTGCTTGTATCACCACGTGAGAGCAATGTTGAATTAGAATTGCGGAAAGCCAGCAATTTCTGATAGTGGTCTGTAATATCACTTGTCTCTACCTTGCTCCAATCGAAATCGTACCGGTTGTCATAAACTGGCCAGTTGTTTTGTCCAGATTGCCCCACTTCTTCACCGTAGTAAATAACTGGCTGACCTTTAGCAGTAATCAAAAGACTAGCAGCCAATTTCAGTTTGTCCAGATTTCCTTCTTTTTCTGCGCCACCGAGACTGTAGAGGAAACCATCTTCGTCATGACTGCCCAAGAATTGACCCAGAGAAGCTGCACTAGTCAGAACCGTGCTACGTTCTTCCAGCTCTTTTCCAGCTGCTTTTAGTTGACCATTGACCAGATATTTGGCAATATCCTTGAAGCCAAAGTCCAACAAACTGTCCATAGTACCGATACCCAAGTCACCCTTGGTATCTTTATAGTTAGCTCCCCAAGTTTCCCCAATCAAGTGGAAGTCAGGGTCTCTATCCACCAATTCATTTTTGAAATGTTGCCATGTGGTATCATCAACATGTTTGACTGTATCGACACGGAAAGCATAGATAGAGTTGCCCTTGGCAGTTGTTGAGCGTTCCAACCAAGATGCCTGCCAAGCAACCAACTGATTGCGAACAGCTGCTTCTTCTGTCTTGAAGTCTGGTAATCCAGATAATGAGCCTAATTGGTCATCTCCCTGCTTGTCTTCTTCCTTAGTCCGTACCATACCTGCAAAGGTGTCTTCTGTACCATAGCCAGCATGGTTGAGCACCACGTCAACAACAATGTTTATACCTTTTTCCGCCGCGGCATCAATCAATTCGTGGAAATCAGCTAAACTTCCCAAATGCGGATTTAGTTTCTCAAAATTGGATGCCCAATAACCATGGTAAGCATAGTACTCTCCATCTGTTGCGCTACCAACATTCTGTGGAATATTTTCCACAATCGGAGTCAACCAGATAGAGTCCACACCCAATTCTTTCAAGTAATCCAGCTTGGCTGTCACTCCTTTGAAGTCACCGCCCTGGTAAAGACCGCGTGGGTTGGAGGCTGTTCCTTCCACTAACTTGTCATTGCTGGTGTCTCCATTGTAGAAACGGTCTGTCATCATAAAGTAGATAACTTGCTCGTCCCAGTCTTTTTCACCATCTGCCTTGATACGCTCTGTAATAGTCACATCCAATTTTGTTTCGTAGTAACCGTTGTCCTTGTCATAGACCTTTACAGGAAGACTATATGTCCCTGGCGCTGTGCTAGATGTCGCTTTAATGGTCACACGATTGAGCTCAGTAGAGATTGGCACAAGGCCTCCGCCGATGGTACTTGTATCGACTTCCATTTTGACTATTTCAGCATTCTCAGGGTTGGTGACAGTTACAGATACCAAGCCACTTTCATTGTAGTTGAATGGTGCCTTGCTACTAGCCTCAAGGGTCACATTTTTTGTACCCGGCGTAGCTTTGCTGGTATCGAGTTCTACTTTCTCTTCGATAAAATATGGATTTGTGTAAACTTTGTCGTCACCGTTTCGAAGGAAGATTTGGCTATGCCGTTTACGATCTGCAAAAGCTAAATCAATCGATTTATTGCCTGCTAGGTCTGGGTTATCTTGGTTGAGCAAAAGAAATCCAAGCTTAGAATCTAAACCATTCGATAGAGGAATGTCAACATAGGCTCCGTATTTGCCAAGTTTAAAGTCAACGGCACCTGTTGGCCAGCCGTCACTCGCTTCAGTCGTATCGCCCCAAGTCCAAACGCCCCAACCTTCATAATTGTTGTCTTCACGGGTGTAGTTGATACGGAGGACATTTTCATCTTTGAGAGGCTCATAGCTAGACACGCTATAATCGCTCGCAACCCAAGCTTCATTCTGCTCTGGGACCAATAGCTCCACTTTTTGGTCCGATTCTGTTATTTTTTCCCCATCTTTAAGGACCAAATAACCGATTGTGCCTGGTGTCTCAGATTTTTTAATATCAACGTAATGACCGTAGTCATCTACCTGACTGCTTGAAAAGTTCGCTGTATCCGTTGGCCATTGATTCCCATCGGACGGCTCTGCCACTCCTCCCCAAGTCCACAAACCTTGGCTTTCTGGTGCTGTTTCGTCTACATTTTCAAAGTGCAAACGAATGCTACCTTCTTCGATAGGTGTTTCTGCTGAAGTAGATAATGTAGCTGTTTCTGCTGCAGCTCTTTCTGCCACAGGTGTTACAGTAGTTGCAAGCGGAGCAGCTGAAGCATTATCTACGGTTTCCGATACTCCAGTAGGACTTGTATTGGTTACACTTGATACAGTTTCACTTGTCGATGCTCCTCCAGACTGTTCCGAAACACTGGTTATAGTAGCTTCCGCAGGAGCAGCCACTTCCTCGGCATGAACTACTTGACCGACTCCAGACATCAGAAAAGCTGTCGCAATACCGACGGATGCAACGCCTACATTTAGTTTACGAATGCTAAAAAATTGTTTTTTCTCAAACATTCCTCTTGATTTCGTCTCTCGAATGGATTTCTTTTTCATAGGCTCCTCCACATAAATTGATTTTTATAATATAAGTATATACAATCACACCTAATCTTTGCAAACGTTTTCTCAAATGTTATCGGTAACAAAAATCATCAAAAAAAGAAACTACTATGGCGTAGTCTCTCGTTCAATCAATTCAGCACGGTCGAAATGAGCCAAGCTGGTCAATGGTTTTCCGTCCAGCATATCCATCAATCGCTTTACACTAATTGCTCCCATTTTTTGAATGGGTTGCTTCATGGTCGTCAACCTCGGATTTGAAATCCTATCGATAAAAAATCCATCGAATCCAATAACACCGACTTCCTGTGGAATGGATTTTCCAATAGTTTGCAGCCCTCTTGTAATTCCCAGTGCTAGGCGGTCCGAAGCGCAGACAAAACAAGTCTTTTCTGGTAAATCGTCTATATTTTTGATAAATTCTTCTGCAACGCGAGAATGATTTGCCAAGCGATACAGACGGCACTCACGGTCTCCCATAGCCATTTTATAGCCTTCTTCTCGCTTTTCTTCAAACGACTCTGGCACATCAATGCCCACAAAGAAAACCTGTTCATACCCTTTAGAAAGGGCGAATTCCGTTGCTACCTGAGTGGCTTCCATGTTATCTGAATCAACAAATGGTAGCCCTTCGCTATTCTCACCAAATAATATAAGCGGTTTTCCTAAACTTTTCAACCATGAATAATCTGACTTTCTGGCACCTGTCACAATGTAGCCATCACACTGATCCGTCACCATCTTCGAATCTGTTACTAGTTGCAAGGTATAATTGCGCTGATTTAATTCCCTCGCTATTCCCTGCAATAAATCAATGTAATATGGTTCAACCACATCCATTTTTTCAAGGATAACTACCTGCACAATCAAGGTTCGCTGCTGAGCCAAGGCCTTGGCGACTACGTTGGGCTTGTAATGAAGTTCCTCCATCGCAGCTGTGACCAGAGTGCGTAACTCTTGTGTGACTTGTTCTGGATGATTGATGACCCGCGATACTGTCATCTTTGAAACATTAGCTAGTCTAGCCACATCCGCTAAAGTTGCCATTGACACCTCCTACTTTCTTTATATCCCTCTATCTCATGCAAACGTTTTCTTTGTTCTATTATATCCAATTCCCATAAAAAATGCAAAATTGTTTTAATGGTTGACGCTTATATTTCTTTGGGAATAAAAAAACACCAGCAAAGCCAGTGTTTTCATTCTATATATCTTCTTTCTGAATGCGAGCCAAGAATTGCTTGGTTCGTTCTTTTTTTGGATGGTCAAAAATGTCTTCTGGTCGGCCTTCTTCAATAATCTGGCCCCCATCCATAAAAATAACCCGATCAGCCACTGCACGCGCAAAGCCCATTTCATGCGTCACAACCACCATGGTCATGCCTTCCTTTGCCAGCTGCATCATGACAGCCAGAACCTCACCGATTAACTCAGGATCGAGAGCAGAGGTCGGTTCATCAAAGTAAATCACTTCTGGATTGGTCGCAATGGCTCTGGCAATGCCGACCCGTTGTTGCTGACCTCCTGAAAGCTGGCTTGGGTAAAAATCATATTTGTCCGACAAACCAACCTTGTCCAAGGCTGCCTTACCAATTCTTTCAGCCTCTTGTTTGGGTACTTTCCGAGCCACAATCAAACCTTCCGTCACGTTTTGCAGGGCAGTCTTGTTGGCAAAGAGATTGTAGTTTTGAAAAACAAAGGCTGTTCGTTTGCGAATGGCAGCAATTTCCTTGTGGCTAATCTTAGCCAAGTCATAGCTGTCCTCACCGAAAACCAAGTGACCCGCGTCAGCTTTTTCCAAAAAGTTCAAGGAACGAAGTAGGGTCGTTTTACCTGATCCAGATGGACCCAAGATGACAACCACCTCTCCAGGATTGACCTGAACATCAATTCCCTTTAAAACCTGCTGACCATGGAAGGCCAGTTCTATTCCACTTGCTTGAATCATCTGAACCTCCTAATAAACTGCCAGCTTCTTCTCACCAAAGGCTTGCAGTTTGGTCAAAATTGTTGAAAAGAGTAGGTAGATAAGGGCAACTTCACAGTAAAGAATAAAAGGCTCGTAGGTTCTAGCCGCAATCTGCTGGGTTGCCATGAACATCTCTAAGACCGTGATATTGGCTGCCAGAGAGGTGTCCTTGACCAAACCAATCAAAGTATTAGACAGAGGTGGGAAGGCCACTCGAAAGGCTTGAGGGAGAATAATACGGCGCATGGTCTGGGCAAAACTCATCCCAACAGAATAACCAGCCTCCAACTGCCCCTTAGGCACGGACTCAATCGATGCCCGAATAGTTTCCGCAGCGTAAGCACCTGTGTTAATAGAAAACACCAAGACTGCCGATGGAAAGGCATCGATGACCAGACCCAAACTTGGTAAGCCATAAAAAATCACATAAAGTTGGACCAAGAGAGGGGTCCCACGGATAATCCAGATGTAAAAGCGAGCCAGTTGCTTGAGAACAGGTAGATTGGCTACCTGTACCAAGGCCGTTCCAATAGCCAAGAGCAAGCCAAAGGCAAAAGACAGGATTGTCAGTGGAATAGTTACCAACAATCCTGGAACAAGTATCTGCGAAAATGAGTCAATCACTAATTGCCATACTCTATCTGTCATAGTTTCTCCTACTTACTTGGCTTTTGATACGTCTTCGCCAAAGTATTTGTTTGAAATTTCAGCTAGTTTGCCTTCGCTTGCCAATTCAGCCAAGGCCGCATCAATTTCTTTTACTAGGTCTTCATTTCCTTTAACCACTGGGAAGGCTGTTGTGGAAACATCGTCTGTCAAGGTCACAAGTTTAATCGGTGCATCTGCGTGTTGCTTGAGGTAATCCAAGTAAACCAGGTTATCGTTGATGGTTGCATCCACACGGTTTGTATTCAACAACTCAACAGCCTGTGCAAATCCATCTACACCAATAACTTCTGCTCCATTTTCACGCGCCAAATCTGCCCAGTTACTTGTCAAGCTGTTAGCAGATTTTTTACCTGCCAAGTCAGCAAAACCTGTAATCTCTGTATTGTCTTTCTGAGTTACCAAGGCTCCATAGATATATGTATATGGTGTTGAAAAATCATATTTTTCTTTGCGCTCGTCTGTCACACCAACCTGGTTGGCAATAGTATCAAAACGTGCTGCATCCAAACCTGCAATCATGGAATCCCACTTGGTTTCAACGAACTCGACCTCAACACCCAATTTCTCAGCAACTGCTTCAGCCACTTCTACATCGTAACCAACCAATTTTCCGCTCTCGTCATGGTAAGAGTAAGGAGCATAGGCACCTTCTGTACCGATTTGAATGACACCTTCTTCCTTGATTTGTGCCAAGAGAGCTTTATCTGTACTGTTTGATGAACTAGTTGATGTTGAAGAAGTGCAGGCCGCTAAAGTAAAGGCTGCTAGGGCTGTTGTTGCAAATAAAACTAATTTTTTCATGAATTGTACACTCTTTCTTTTTCCGATTGTACTATCATATCACGAAAGAATCTTATGAGCCAATATATAATTTCTATCAGGGGTATAAAAAATTTAAAACGAAAGCATGGCAGTGAAAAAAGGCCTACAAGACCTTTAAACACTCTTGTGTTTATACCCCAGCTGGAGGGTAAATATAGCTAACTGCTCCAGCTCCTGTCTCCAGTGGATTGAACAATCCTCTGTAATTTGCTACAACCATATTGCCATTATAATTTGATTCTACAATCTGAATCAGTCCATTCTCTCCAACTTCGGTTACTACACCGACGTGACCATAACCACCATCTGTCCAGACGATGACTGCCCCAACTTTAGGGGTCGTACCTACTTCATAACCTTGCGCTGCTGCACTTGCGGCCCAGTCTCCACCATTCCCCCAGTAATTTCCTACCCAGGGTGCTGCCTCCTTTGCTCCCCATGTACATTGTCCGACTGGATAAGTATTGGCAGTATATTCGACTGCAACTTCCGAAACCATGTTCGTAGCGAGAGCAGCTTGAGCAGCGGCTTCCGCAGCTGCCCTTTCTGCAGCAGCTTTCTCAGCAGCAGCCTTAGCTGCAGCCTCTTCCTTTTGCTTTGTCTCATCCATTTGAATAGTTAAAGACTCAATAGTTGGAGTATCTTTTGCTAGACTGTCTGCCTGTACAAAATCTTGTCCAAATGCCAACATTCCACCTAGAAAGGTTGTCACAATTGTAGCCTTCATTATATTTTGAATTTTCTTTTTAGTCATACTTATTAAAATCCTTTCAAATTTCTTCTGTATCTATCCTAATCAACTTATCTTGCACGAGACTTAAAGAAATGTAACAAGTATGACAGCCGTTTTACAGGTGGTTAACAATTACTTTCTAGAAAACATCTGCTACAGTATATGTAAAAAACGACCTCCAATACGGAAGTCGTTTTCTTATTATTTACATTTATTTCACTACAATATTGACCAATTTATTTACAACTGTAATCACCTTCACCACTGTTTGCCCAGCGATTTCAGCTTGGACTTTTTCATCTGAAAGGGCAACTTTTTCAAGCTCTGCTGGTGCTAGGTCTTTGGCTACGGTCAAACGAGCTTTTACCTTGCCTTTGATTTGGACAACGATTTCCACTTCGCTTTCTACCAGCTTGCTTTCGTCATATGTTGGCCATGCGACGTAGCTGATTGACTGGCCTGTTGCTTCCAGACCCTGCCAGAGTTCTTCTGCTAAGTGTGGGGCAAATGGAGCAATCAATTGGACAAAGCCTTTGGCATAGTCAACATAGAGCTTGTCTTCCTTGTTGGCTGCGTTGACAAAAATCATGAGCTGAGCGATAGCCGTGTTGAATTTCAAGTCTTCAATATGCTCTGTCACCGTCTTCACAGTTTCATTGTAAACTTTATCAAGCGCTCCGCTATTTTCCGCCACAAGCTCCTTGGTCGTCAAGAGGCGATAAACACGGTCAAGGAACTTACGGCTGCCCTCGAGACCTTCTTCTGACCAGGCGATTGACGCATCAAGTGGGCCCATGAACATTTCATAAACGCGGAGGGTGTCCGCACCGAATTGCTCGACCACATCATCTGGGTTAACCACGTTTTTAAGAGACTTAGACATCTTAGCAGGTGCCTGCTCCAACTCTTCACCAGTTTCGATGTTGTAGAAAGAACCATCACGTTTTTCAACTTTATCTGTCGCAACAAGGGCACCACGGCTGTCACGGTAGCTAGTCCCCAAAATCATCCCTTGGTTAAAGAGTTTTTGGAAAGGCTCTTTGGTCGGCACAACACCAAGGTCATAGAGGAACTTGTGCCAGAAGCGAGCATAGAGCAAGTGAAGGACTGCGTGCTCGGCACCACCGATGTAGATGTCCACTGGCAACCAAGCTTTGAGAAGCTCCTCGTCTGCCAATTTCTCGTCATTGTGTGGGTCAATATAGCGAAGGTAGTACCAGCTAGAACCCGCCCATTGTGGCATGGTGTTAGTCTCACGGCGACCTTTTACGCCGTCTTCCCGCACCACTTCCAACCAGTCTGTCAAGTTAGCAAGCGGCGATTCCCCTGTACCTGAAGGCTTGATGTCTGAGGTTTTTGGCAATACCAGAGGTAACTCATTTTCTGGTACTGCTGTGGAAGTGCCGTCTTCCCAGTGGATGATTGGAATTGGCTCACCCCAATAACGTTGGCGGCTGAAGAGCCAGTCGCGGAGGCGGTAAGAAATTTTCTCTTGACCGACACCATTTTCTTCCAACCAAGCCACCATTTTGGCAATAGCTTCTTCCTTGTTAAGACCATCTAGGAAGTCTGAATTGATGTGGGCACCGTCCTCTGTATAAGGAGCTTCTTCTACATTGCCACCTTCCAGAACTGGAATAATGTCCAAGTTAAACTGCTTAGCAAATTCCCAGTCACGCTCATCATGAGCAGGAACAGCCATGATAGCACCTGTTCCGTAGCTTGCCAGAACATAATCCGCAATCCAGATTGGAATTTCTTTGTTATTAACAGGGTTAATGGCGTAGGCACCTGTCCAAACACCAGTCTTGTCTTTTGCTAGGTCTGTACGAGCTAGGTCTGATTTGAGAGAGGCTTGGCGTTTGTATTCTGCCACAGCTTCTGCTTGTTCTGCTGATGTGATACTATCTACCAAGTCATGCTCAGGAGCAAGAACTGCGTAGGTGGCACCGAAAAGGGTGTCAGGACGAGTGGTAAAGACTGTGAAGTCCTTGTCTGTATCCTTAATCTTGAAAGTCACATTGGCACCAGTTGACTTGCCAATCCAGTTGCGTTGCATATCCTTGATAGACTCTGGCCAATCAACTTCTTCTAGATCATTGAGCAAACGCTCTGCATAGGCGGTGATTTTCAGCATCCATTGACGCATTGGCTTGCGAACAACTGGGTAGCCACCACGTTCAGACGTTCCGTCAGGAAGGACCTCTTCGTTGGCGATAGCTGTTCCCAATTCTTCTACCCAGTTTACAGGTACTTCTGCCTCATAGGCTAGGCCTTTTTCATACAACTTGGTGAAGATCCACTGAGTCCACTTGTAGTAGTTAGGGTCTGTCGTATTGACCTCACGGTCCCAGTCGTAAGAAAAGCCAAGGGCGTTAATCTGACGTTTGAAGTTAGCAATATTTTCAGCTGTAAAGTCAGCTGGGTCATTTCCCGTGTCCATAGCGTATTGCTCCGCTGGCAGACCAAAGGCATCCCACCCCATTGGGTGAAGAACATTGTAACCTTGGGCACGCTTGTAACGGCTGAGAATGTCCGTCGCCGTATAGCCCTCAGGGTGACCAACGTGCAAGCCCGCACCAGACGGATAAGGGAACATATCTAGGGCATAAAAGTTTGGCTTGTCCGCATCTGTTCCCGTCTTAAAAGTATGATTTTTTGCCCAAAATTCCTGCCATTTGGGCTCGATTTCCTTGTGATTGTAGAAGCTCATGTCATTTCTCCATGTCAATAAATTATCTTTACTATTATATCACGAAATAAGGAAAGAAAAAAGCAGGATTGTAAACCCTGCTAAAAATAACTGTAGCGTTACAATAGATATTGTTCACCTTACCCAAAAATGGTATAATTCCTTCTGTAAATATATAAACTAAAACATGCTAAAGGAGTGATTATGCTTCATTTTCGTGATCGTAAGGCGTTTTTTTCTGTTCTTGGATTTCTATTGCTTGCTCTAATTTCCTATTTTATTCTATCTGATGCAGCGTTTTTTCACAGTATGAATGCTGGCACCATTGCTTACTTAGATGAAAAACGCGAAGAGGTCATGGCTCTGACCGTCCTATCTGGTGTGATTTCCACTGCTATTACAGCCATACCAGGGGACATTGGAATACCTGTCGCTGAAAATTTTGCGGATATTGCTGACTATCTGCTGGTTGTTTTTGGAGGTATTTGGGTTCAAAAATATCTGGTTTCATTAGCAATGGCCTTGACCTTTAAATTTTTTATCCCCATCAGTTGCCTGATTGCTGCTGCCAATGCTTTCCTTAAATTGGATCATTTAAAGGCTATCGCAACCCGCTTCACTCTCTTTAGCCTCCTAATTCTTTTTCTAGTACCGTCCAGCGTCTGGTTATCAAAACACGTCGAGGGCACCTATCAGTATTCAGTGCAAGAAAAAATTGTAGTAATCGAAAGTACTGCTAGTGAGGTTGAAGAGGATAAAAATTTCTTTGAAGAACTGGTTGATAATGTAACAGATTACTTTGCAATAATCAAAGAAAAAACTGAGACTGCCCTTGCCAACATGTTAGAAGCAGCAGTCGTCCTCATCATCACATCGTGCATCATTCCAATATTGGTTTTTCTAATCTTCTTCAAAGCCTTTCACTTTATTTTCGGAATAACCTTGCCTACCCCCCCTTATAAACCAAATGTCTTCAACAAACTTATGAAAAGTAGACAGACAAAAAAGGTTGTTAATACTGATTGAGTTCGACGGAACCCCTTCTCATATTTTGATTATAAACAAACTCCCTAGCGCATATAAAACTAGGGAGTTTCTTTTTTACCAAATAATCACACGGTCTTCTTTGGCACGCCACATGCCGTCTCCTTCTTGAACGCCAAATGTTTCATGGAATTCGTCGAAGTTTGGCAACTGGATGTTGGTGCGTAGGTGACCTGGTGCATGGACATCCACACTCGCCAACATCTGCATGAACTCTGGACGGGCCTTCATTCGCCAGATGCGAGCAAAGTTAGTGAAGAATTCCTCTGCGGAGAAGTCATCTTCTGACTTGGCTGCTTCTAAGGCTGCTGCAATCCCACCAAGGTCGGCAATGTTTTCTGACACGGTCAACTTACCATTGATTTTTGCACCGTAGGAATCCTGACCCTCAAACTGGTCAATGACCTGCTGAGTACGAGCTTCAAAGGCTGCATAATCTTCCTCTGTCCACCAGTTATTAAGGCTACCATGCTCATCAAAGGAAGCACCGTTTGAGTCAAAGGCATGGGAAATCTCGTGGGCAATAACCGCACCGATACCGCCGTAGTTAGCTGATGAAGACTGCTCCAGCGAGTAGAAAGGCGCCTGCAAAATGGCTGCTGGGAAGACAATCAAGTTTTTCTGCGGGTTATAGTAGGCATTGACCATGTGAGCTGGCATGCCCCACTCCTTAATGTCCACAGGCTTGTTCCACTTGCTCCAACCATGAGCAATGTCAATCTTGTTTAGTTCGATAGCATTTTCCACCAAGGACTTGCTTGGGTCAATAATCTTCTTATAATAACGCTCTGGCAAGGCTTCTGGATAGCCGATGTAAGGCTTGATAACATTGAGTTTGACAATGGCCTTGTCACGCGTTTCCTGAGCCAACCAGTCTGCCGTTTCCAAACGAGATTTGTAGACCTCAATCATCTTGGCAACTTTAGCTTCCACATCAGCTTTTGCTTCTGGTGAGAATTTCTCCCCAGCATACCAAAGACCGAGGGCCTGGTTAAAGTAGCCTTGTGCCAAGTTGTAGGCTGCTTTTTCTTGGTTTTGAGCCTGCGGTGTACCAGAAAGGGCACGGCTGTAGGCTCCTGCTAGAATACGAATTTCATCCGACAGAAAGGCTGTATAAGCTCCTGCCGCTTTCAAAATCAAGGTCGCCTTCAAAAGTTCCCAATTATCCGCACTGTAAATGTCCTTGGCAGCCTGCCAGAAACGTTCCTCAGGCACGATAATCTTGTCTGGCGTTTGACCTAAAATCGCTGTGAAGAAATCATCCAACGGCAACTCTGGTGCTAAGGCAGTAAAATCTGCCCACTCGTACGGGTGGTAGAGTTTGGCATACTCGGACCCCTCTTCATTTGAAAGAACATACTTGGCAATCGTGGCATCCAGTTCCAAACGTTTATCTAGAAGTTCCTTGATTTCCTCATCGCTGAAACCAAACTTAGGCAGGAGGGCTTCCTGGCTCTCACGCCAAGTCTTGAGCAATTCAGCCCCTTTTTCATGACCTTCTTCATAGTAGGTCGTATCTGGCAGAATAATACCTAGAGAATCTGCCCAGAGAACGTTGGTGGTCGCATCCATAAAGTCGGGTGCCACACCGAAAGGCATGAGGTTTGGCTTGCCTGCCAACTCATATTCTGCCAGCTTGCTAGTGAATTCTTCGAAAGAATTGAGAGCCTTGTACTCAGCAATCAAGGCTTGTGCTGGTTCTGCACCCAAACGGTCACGGGTTTCATAGTCGGCTACTTGTTTGTGAAAAGCCACAAAGTTTTGCAAAACGCTATCTTCTGGGACATCCTCTCCAGCCAACCATGCGTTTGTCGTGTCAATCATGAGTTTTTCAATCTCATCCGCCAGGTCTGAAAAACCTCCAGTTCTTGGCTTATCGTCTGGAATGACGGCTGTTTTTGCCCATTCACCATTGACGTATTCGTAAAAATCATCTTGTAAACGTGTCATTATTTTCTCCTTTGCTTGTGTGATTACTTACTATAATAACAAAAAAGTCTGACAATTTCATTTGCCAAACTAGGTTTTTAGGGCATTTTTTAGGAAAAAGCTGACGCAGACTGTCAGAAGCCCCATGACCGAACAGGTTCCAGACATGGTCAGGTCAAGCCAGCTGGCAAGCCCAAAGCCTAGAACAATCATCAGAATGGCGCAGCATTGCCCCAAAACTAAAAACTGACAGAAATGCTTCGACCAAGGTAAGGCCGCCATGCTGGGGGCCACTAAGAAAACAATGACCGCCATGGAGCCGACCGCTTCAAAGGACAAGACCGTTGTCAAGGAAACCAGAAAAATCAACCCTAGCTCCAGTCTTTTGGTGGCAATCCCTTGGAGTTTAGCCTGCTCCTTATCCAAGAGATAGAGGGTCAGAGCTTGAAAATTCAAGAAAAAGAAGACCAGCAAGACCAGTAAGAGCCCGACGGACTTGACCAAGGCCAAGGGTAGGGATAGACCCAAGAAATCCAGCCTGTTAAGAGGGGCAAAGAGCACCTCGCCCATCAGGACCATATCCAAGTCCAGATGGACATTACGGGCAAAGAGGGAGAGGAGAATAACAGCTAGGGCAAAGAAAAAGGTAAAGAGCAAGCCCGTCGCCGCATCCTGAGCCAGCTTGCGAGTATGTAGTCCCTCAATCGCTAGAACTGTCAGTAGACCAAAAACCGCCGCCCCAAACAAGAGCAAGGGGGAATCTAGGCTGTGACTGACAAAGAAGCCCAGTACTATCCCCAACAGAACCGAGTGGGACAAGGCATCTGCCAGCATGGCCTGATTGCGTACCACCAGGACAGACCCAATCAAGCCACAAGAAGAACCAACAGCCAGTAAAATCAATAAGACCTCAAGCACCTGCATTCTCCTTTCTGATATAGGTCACATAAGCAAAAGCCACTAATGAGGACAAACTCAAGCAAACAATAATAGCCGGCCCAGTCGATAAACCTGTCACCACCGAACTCACATAACTTCCAAGTAGGGCTGAAAATCCAGCAATTCCTGCTGCTAATACCAAGGTCTGGCCATAGGACTTTCCTAAAAGCAAGCCAAAGACGGCTGGAGCTATCAAGAAACTACTCATCAGGATAGCCCCAACCACCTTCAAGCCAACCGCAATCAAACTCATCATCAGAAACAGGGTCAGGCGGTCAATCTTTTCCACAGGAATCCCCACTAGCTTGGCAAATTGTCTGTCAAACAGATAGAGCTTAAGCGACTGGTAGTGCCAGCCAAATAGGAACAAGGCTACCAAAGCTACTAGGCAAATCAATACAACATCATCCAGTTGCATAAAGGCAGCCTGACCAAAAACATAGTTTTCCAAGCCTGCCTGGGCAGCTCCTTGAAAGGCCTCATTGCCCTGAACATACTGCTTGAGAACCAAACCCAGTCCAAAAAAAGCTGCTGAAACCAGAGCCAAGGCATTGACCCGACTGGTCCGCCCTCCTCGACAGAGCCAGCTGACCAGACCATAGGACAGGTAACCCGAAGCCACTGCTCCAATCAAGAGGAGCAGGGGTTGGCGTGATTGAAAGACCATATAGGACAGGATGATGCCTGGATAGGCCGCATGCCCCAAGCTATCCCCGATTAAACTCTGCCTGGTCAAGACGCTAATGGTCCCGATTTGACTAGCTGCCAAGGCTAAAACTAGGGTTCCCAGAGCTACCGTCCAAAAAGAATAGTCCTGCAACAGATCAAGCATGACCGAGCCCCTCCTTTAGAAATAAGGCAGGTTCCTGACCAAAGGCAGCTTGATAGGCTTGCAGCAAATCCACCTGATCCATAGCCCCCTCTGCCACCAAGCGACCATTGAGCCAGAGGACATAATCAAAATACTTTTCCAAGGTCAAAAGGTCATGGTGGATAACCAGGGAGGTCTTGCCTTCTTGCTGGAACTTCTTCAAACAGTCCATGATGACTTGCTCTGTCACCTGATCAATCCCAGCCAAAGGCTCGTCCATCATGTAGATTTCAGCTTCCTGGGCCAAGGCCCTAGCTAGAAAGACTCGTTGCCGCTGACCTCCAGATAGCTGGTCAATCTGCCGATTGCGTAAATCACTGATTTTCATCTCTTCCAAGGCCTGCTCTGCCTTTTCCTTATCTAAGGAACTTGGTCGGCGGAAGAAACCACTGGTATGGGCAAACCGCCCCATCAGGACAATATCCAGAACCCTTGCAGGAAACTGCCAGTTGACCTGGCTGGCTTGGGGAATATAGGCAACATTTTTTTGAATGACTTGGTCCAGTTTCTCTGACTGACCCAGTAGCGAAACCTTGCCACTTACCCCCTTCTCCAGACCCAAAATCGCCTTAAACAAGCTCGATTTCCCTGCACCATTTGGTCCAACCAAGGCTGCACGACAACCCTTGGGCAGCTGAAAACTGACCTGATCTAGAGCCTTGACCTGTCCTGCACCATAGTGCAAGGACAAGTCTTCAACTCTCAGTATTTCTTCCATTCTTCCAACCTTTCTTACTGCAAATGCTCCACAATTAACTGGACATTGTGCTTGTACATATCGATAAATGTCGCTCCCTCTTCCCCTTCTGGTGCTAAGGAATCTGAGAATAGCTCCTTGCCTTCACCGCTTACAATCGCTACTTGACCACCCTTGGCCTTGACAGCTTCTTGCAATTTTTCCATGCGTTCTGGACTGGTTGTTGACTCGGTAAAGATAGCCTTGATACCATGTTCTAAAATCATATTGACCGTTTCAATCATATCGCTGTTGGCAACTTCAGACTCGGTGCTAATGCCCTGCGGTGCATAGAGGGTAAAGTCATAGCTGGCTGCGAAGTAGTTAAAGGCATCATGTGGGGTGACTAGGTAACGGCTCTCTGCAGGCAAGACGCTCAGCTCTTTTTCAATCCAAGTATGCAAGTCATCCAACTGAGCTAGGTAATTTTCCGTATTTTTCTGAATCTGCTCTGCTTTTTCCGGAAGAAGTTTTTGCAACTCCTCAGAAGCTACCGCTACAGCTGACTTGTACAAGGGAATTGAAAACCAGAAGTGCGGATCGACAATCTCTTCTCCATCCTCATCCATCGTATTCAAGTCTTTTGCATTAAAGTTCTTAGACACCGCCACGCCTGTCTTTTCCAAGGCTTCCACCATCTTGCCCTCAAAATGCAAACCGTGGTAGAGGACAAGGTCTGCCTTCTGCAACTTGGACAGGTCGCTGGCTTTGGCAACATAGAGGTGCGGGTCTTCCCCGGCTGGAATCAACAGATCCCGCTCCACCTCATCTCCTGCCAGCTGGTAGACCATGTCATTGAGGAAAGAGGTCGTGACCGCCACTCGCGGCTTGCTGGAAGCCTCTGGGCTTTGCGTTGAACGACAGGCTCCTAGCCCGATAAGGGACAATAGCAGAGCCAAACTGAGAAATAGTTTTTTCATGATAGGTTCTCCTTCATATTTTGTTAGGTATACTTAATTTTAGTTTTAATATATATTAAAAAAATCTTTCTGTCAATGATTTTTATAAAATTTTGGTATACTATTCTTACTAGAAAGTGAGAGAATATGACACCAAACAAAGAAGATTACCTGAAAGTTATCTATGAACTAGGACAGGCAGAACAAAAAATCACTAATAAGCAGATTGCTGAAAAGATGAATTTTTCCGCCCCAGCCGTTTCCGAAATGCTGAAAAAAATGGTCACGGAAGAGCTGATTGAAAAAGATAAATCAGCAGGTTATCTCCTCAGCCAAACGGCCTTGGAAATGGTAGCCAACCTCTACCGCAAGCACCGCCTGATAGAAGTCTTTTTAGTTGAACAGCTGGGCTATTCCCCTGAACAAGTCCATGAAGAAGCTGAAATTTTAGAACACACCGTTTCAGACCATTTTATCAACCAACTGGACAAACTGCTGGGCTATCCCCAAACCTGTCCACACGGCGGTAGCATCCCAAAAGAAAACCAGTTGCTTGTAGAACGCTACCAGACCCGGCTGTCTCAACTGACCGAAACTGGCAGCTACCAACTGGTTCGTATCCATGATTTCTACCAGCTCCTCCAATACCTGGAACAACATGAGTTAACTGTCGGCGATCAACTACTTGTGACAGCCTTCGACCAGTTTGCCCAGACCATCACCATCCAGTACAAGGACAAAGAACTGGCCATACCTGTAACCATCGCCCAAGAATTATTCGTAGAAAAAACCAATCGCCCAGCCTAATAAGCTGAGCGATTAGTTTTGTTTAGTAAAAAAGAGAGGAATGCCGAATCAAAATCTAAAGGAAAAGAAGATGAAAAAGAAATTACTTGTTGCACTAATCCTAACCTTCATAAGCCTCCTGCTTTGGGGGATTGGAAAGCTGTATATCGCATATAATCTCTCTCACTATGCAGGGTACTATGTTCAGCACATGCCTCGAAAAGAGGGGACCAATCCTGAGTTGGTCATCATTTTAACTCATCTGGACAGTATTGAAAGACCTTCGACCAATAACTTATCCTACGACCTTGATGGAAATGGCGCAATTATTGTAGATAATCAATTAATTCTTTCTTACAGGACAGATATGTTTAATTTATATCCAACAGAAGGTAGTGAAAATTATATATTAGATGTCAAAAATGGATCATTTCTCTATCATATCAAAAATCTTAATTTTCAAGAAAAGGATAATAGTAAGCCCAAGGAGCTAGAAGCCAAAAAACTCCTCAATAAAATCCTACCTCCTATCCTAGAAGCGCAACCTAAACCTAAAATCAACCTTCAAAAACTATTTAACAACAAATACTACAAACAGTTTAATGAATAAGCTATCTATGAAAAAGAAATTACTTGTTGCCCTTATCCTAACCTTCATAAGCCTCCTGCTTTGGGGGATCGGAAAGCTGTATATCGCATATAATCTATCTCACTATGCAGGGTACTATGTCCAACAGTTGCCTCGGAAAGAGGGGACGAATCCTGAGTTGGTCATCATTTTAACTCATTTGGACAGTATGGAAAGACCTTCGACCAATAAATTATCCTATGACCTTGATGGGAATGGTGCAGTTTTATTGGATAAATCTTTGGTGTTAGCCTACGGGATAGATTTCTTACTCTGGAATAGTACTAAAAATGAAAAGTATCATTTTGATATGACTGGAAAATTTTCTTATTATTACACTAATGATATTGATAACAAAAAATATGATTCACAATATCAAAAAGAGGCGGAATTACTTCTCAATAAAATCCTGCCCCCTATCTTAGAAGCACAACCTAAACCTAAAATCAACCTTCAAAAACTATTTAACGAGAAGTACTATAAGCAGTTTAATGAATAAGCATGCAGTTAAAATCAGGTATAGAGGGCTATTTTTGCTGTTCATTGAGTATCCAATCTCCTCTATTCTCTTTCAAAACCAATCGCCCAGCCTAATAAGCTGAGCGATTATTTTTTCTTCATGTTACGGAAAATGGATCTGGTTGCAAAAAACACTTGCCCTAGGATATATACCATACCCAAAAAAGAACCTAGATAAAAACAGCCCAAGAGAAAGAAAGGATTGTAGGTTATAGGCTGCAGGACAAACATGAACACGAGTACCAAGCCCCACCGCATACCCCAGGTCATCTTTCTCTGAATCAACCATTCCAGCCTATCTTCTCCAACTGAACTTCTGGTTTCCAGATATTCTTGATTAAGGTCTTGAAAAAATTTTCTCATATTCCTGCTCACCTCTGCACTTGATAGTGGGAGTGGGAAAGAACTCGACCATTCATAGAAGAGTTCGTCTTCCCACCCCCGCACAGTTGATTAGGTCAGATTTGGAGTGTAAAACACGAACAAATCTGCCAATCAACCACTGCGCTGAGATGTTGACACTAACCTTGAGAAGCGGGCTTTTTGCCCAGCCTCGTTTCCTCTCAGTACACAGGCATTTCCGCAAAATGTCTACTGTCAATTTTTATCCACCAATCTGCACCAAACCAAATAAAATTTGGAGGAATAAAATGGAGGCATTATAGAAGCTATGTGCAAGGATAGTATCCGTCATTCGTCTATTGCACATATACAGATAGCCCAGATAAGCCCCTGTTATAAAGTGACCTAAAAATGCCACTGAAAAGTTCCAGGTATGACAATAAGCAAATAGAAGGGCAGAAAATACGATGACCATTTGAGGATACTTAGGAAAATACTGGGCTGTCTTTTCTAACAAAATTCCTCTGTAAAGAAATTCTTCTAAAACTGGAGCAAACAAGACAACTGAGAGAGCCATCACCCCAAAATTGTCCGAATTTAACTGATTGACTATATCCAAGGCGTTAGAATCACTAAGACTAAACCCCAAATACTGCCAAAGGAGGTTCAGGCAAGTTTGACCCGTAAATACCAGTGCTGTCATTCCGACTATTTTTAAAACATTCAGCTTCTCTCTTGAAAAGACTTGATTCTTTACCATTCCTCGTCTGATGACAGAAAGTAGTGCCAATATTGCAAGACCAAGCCCTATCATGACTGCAAGTTTTAAAAGTATACTCTCTTGAAAGGCTGTTATCCCCACATAAACTGGAAATTGAATGAGCAAAGTGAGTAACACGGTACCCACTGCTAAACCGATGGATTTTATTATTTTCATATTCTACTCATTTTTTATCTATTACAACTAATTCCGAGTGTTCTTTTTATATGTATGATAACTTAGAATTAATATTCCTACTAACCCCAGTATATTTAAAATATATCGCAAGCAGTCTGTCACTCGAAACAAGTTTAGTATTCCCATCATTAATAGTACAAACAAGGGAATAATAGTTATCAATTTTAGCATTTTCATATTCTCTCTCCTTTCCATTGTCATTTATAGGCTACTCAATTGTTTTTCACAATGTTCACACCTTTAAACACTTATAACATTTAAAACGGTCACAATACTGTTCGACAAAATATGTGCCACTATCGGATATTTGAGATCGTTCGTTTTATAGTAAATCCAAGAAAACAAAAATCCTGGAAAAAGTGCCGACCAGAAACTAAAAGAAATTTCATAACTATGTACAAAAGCAAATAAAATGGCTGTAATTAACACGCTAATGATTGGATAGGGCTTACTCCTTATTCTCTCCTGAAAGATTTCCCTATAGAGATACTCTTCTCGGATAGGAGAGAGAATATTTGTACTGAGCAAGGCCATCCAGCCATATTTCGACTGAAATAGCTCCAACATACTACTATTATCAACCGTCGAGCCAGATAATCGCAAGGAAACATTTAATAGTAAAATTTTAATAATGATTACCAAAATAACCAATCCAAACAATTTACCATAGCTATAGCCTTTTGCCTCTAAACTATTGTCACGACAGTTTTTCCGAAGAGTTTCCAATAACCTAAAAACGAAAAGAGTGAGAAGAATCCAACAAAACACATGTAGGATATAACCAAGTAGGTGTTCATCTATATTCCCCCAACTCATCTCAGCAATGAAGGGGACTTGTATGACTAAGGTTAACAATAAAACCTGTACTATGCTTTTTATCCAATGAACCATTGCTACTCTCCCGTTCTAATCCAATCTTTTTATGAACTTAGTATATAGCAAATCAACACACTATTCTCATCCCTGTCACGAACGGTCGTTATTTTGTAATGAATGACCATTTTTTCGAAGTCACCGAATCTTATCCAAGATATTCAGTACCAGATTATCGCTTGACAGATGTAAAACAAATAGCTACACTATTGTTATACATATTAGAATTTGGAGTTGAAGACAATGGCAGGATTGGTTAGGGATAGACAATATAATTTTAGAGTAAATGCACAATTATTGGAACAAGCAAAAATAATCTTATCAGAAAAAGATATGACCCTTTCTGATGCTCTTAATTTATTTGTAGAAAGGGTGGTTGAAGAGCAAGATTTGCCAATAAAAACAGTAGAAGAGGCGCGTGCAGAGGCTTTTCTAGATGAGTTGATTGCAGAGCTTGATGAAGGCTACCAAGAAGTTTTATCAGGACACACGACACCTGCTCGTGAGGTATTCGCCAAATATGGTCTATGAAGTACATTTATCTGCTAAAGCCGAACAAGATTTAGAGGAAATCTACCAGTATTATGTCCGTGAATTTTCAGAATCAAGTGCTCGAAAGGTGCTTGCATCTCTAAGCACAGCTATCTTGACCTTAGAAATATTTCCAGAGGGATATATTGACCTTGACGCTCGTCTGGGACAAGCATTATTCCCAGAAGGAAAAACAAGGATGATTCCTGGAAAACAGCACCTCATCTTCTATTTGATTCGTGGCTCACGTGTAGATGTCCTTCGCATTAGAGGAGCAAGGACAGACTATCTAAACAACCTAGACAATCTATTCAAGCAAACCCTCAAATAAGGAGCAACTCCCCCACCTTCAACAAGTCTAACGAAACGAGTGTAAACAAAAAGCTGATTGCTCAGCTTTTTTCATTTTATTTTCTACCACTCTCTCATCCAAAAACAGAATATAGAAATTCCCCGAAATCTTGCCCTGCTGAATATATCGCTGGTACAAGAACTGATCCAAGTGTCATCAAGGTCAGAGCTACTCCTACCCAGACCAAGAATTTCATTGCAAACGGGGAAGACTCATAAGCTGTTTCAAATTCTTGGTATTTTTTATCTAATGTTTCCATCATTGTCATAACCGAACTCCTTTAACATCACTAACCAAACAGTACCAATAAGTAACCAATAATTGAAAAGATAACCATCAAGCTATTGTTCAAGATATGAACAAGAATCGCATCCACAATATTGCCACGGCGAGCATAAGCCAAATAGCAGACTGCCCCCAGCAAGAAGTAAAGTAGTAATTCAATTGGATGAATCGCATGAAGAAGAGCAAAGACAGCTGAACTGATTATCAATTTTAGCCATTTTTGATGTTCTTTGAAGAAATATCTGCTAAACAAACCTCTGAAAACGAGCTCTTCCATAAAAGGAGCAAAAACGCCTATTGCAATATGAAAGGCAATAAAGTATAGCGGAAACATCTTCGCCAATTGCTCATTTGTAGCCAAAAGTGCTGCATCGTTGGCCGTGGTGGCATTACCAGTTACCAACTGGGTCAATAACGTTCCGCCAATACCGATAACTCGTCCGGCCAAGAAAAATAGCAGAGCAAACCCAAAATCTTTCCAAGTAAATGTGAACCGTTTTTGCTGGTCAGGTAGACCTTTCTTATACCGTTTCCAAGTCCACACCACAATAGCTGTCGCAATGACTAGATAGCCAATGCCAGAAACCCACTGCATGGCACCTGACATCGAATCCTGTATGGCAATAAATCGCATCGGAGTTATGTTAATCGCAACGATGACAAAAATCAAACCAATAAATTTTAAAATATTTTTAACACGTTTCATAAGCTAGTCCTCCTTTTTAGTCTTACTCACTTTCATTAGGAAATACAATGCAATAAAGAGCATTGGATAGAAATTATATGATAAAACATCTACTGTTTTTCCAAGAACAAGCCAAGCCACTAGGTGAATAAGAACGGCAGTGACCAAAATTCCTTCAACAAGCCCTTGCAAGAACTGCATAATTTTATTCTTTCTTTGATAGTCATCATTTGATGTTTGTTTTCCATTTTTATTTCTCCTTCCCGTAAAGCTCAAAAAGGTAGCGGAATATATGATATAAATCTCTCTCCGATACACCTAATATAATTTTTACAAATTATAAATGTTTATAATAGTTAGCAATTCATATCCTATCCTTCTTTCCAGTCTTTGTATAATACAAGCATCAATAATGCTAACAATATAATAAAAGGCACATACGGCGCCGTCAATACACTAGGTAGTTTTATTCCTAAAACATCACTGACAACCAGTGAAGTAAAATGTAATAAAGCGGCACTAAATATTACAACTTCAGGTAAATACTTCATAATTCAATACCCCTTTAAGGACGATTTGCAAAATATCCTGCAGCAGCTCCAATTGCTACACCTCCTGCAATAACTGCTGCAGTAACCCCAGCAGCTACTTTCCAGCCAACCACAACTCCACCTACAACAACAGGTAATAGACCTCCATCAACATTCATCAATTCTTCTTCTGTTAGTGCTCCAAAGTTTGTATTCATTTTATCCATTGTTTCAAATTTAGTCATATATTTTCTCCTTGTTCTTGTTTTCTTTACTAACTTACTTTTCCTTGTTTTGTTCCTTATTCGTTAAAGCAGTAAAAGTAATGATTGAACCTGGGATGCTAACTGCCAAAACATTGAAAAAATCTTTAAGGCTATCGCCTGACACGTTCGCACTAATCTTAAACACCAAACATAGTGCAATAGCAATCAATACTGCATAAAATTTTTTATTCTTCATCTTCAATTCTCCTCACTATCATTTTCCTTAACGCTCAATTTTGATTTCAAATAACGATTTGCCACTTTTTTCCATTTTTTCAAGAATAAGGGTAAGTAGATAGAATCCGTATGGTATCAACATCGGCAACTCAAGATCCTGTCTAATGAATGCAAATCCAATAAAGAAGGTATATACAAGCATTGTTGTGTGTAATACAAGCATTGTTGTGTGTAATACATGTTTCCCTGTAATAATAATTTCCTTTTTTTCTCTCATCTTTGTTTCTCCTGTTCTTGTTTTCTTTACACTCTTAGTATAAGCCAACTCAGCCCAAATTTTTCATCCATGTCATGAACGGTCGTTATTTTGTAATGAATGACCATTTTTTATCGATTCATTAAGTTGTGATATAGTTTTTTGCAAAATTTCTCTAATTTTTCTTCAACGAGAACAAATAGGTACAGTCCATAGGGAGTTATGAAGCGTGGTACAAAATTCTTGGTGACAAGTAAGTACAGCACATACAAGGTATAGACTATCATAGCGATATGTAGCAATTGTTCTTCTGTCATAGCAATTTTCTTTTTCACTGCCATCTCGTTTCTCCTTGTTCTTATTTTTTACACTCTTAGTATAAGCCAAATCAGCCCGATTTTTTCATTCATGTCATGAACGGGCGATATTTTGTAATGAATGACCATTTTTTCGAGAAAATGCAAAAAAATCCAGCCTTTTGACTGGAGTTGAAAGTGACAGATTGTAAAATCAACTAAAATAGTTTGAACTATGATTTCTACATAAAAACCATATATATTATGATGAAATAATATTGCTGTCGGTAACCGATTGCGTTCTTCAATAGGAGTTCGTGAAAGGGGGTGAATAGCATTGCATTACATCTTAGAGCTCTTACTTGCTGTTAGGGCAAATGTAGCTGCATACTGCATTTGCAAGTGGCTAGATAGCAAGTACAACGACCACAGCTAGCCCAAACCACACCCGTTAATCTCTCAAACTAGAGAACGTAAAAAAGCCCTCAGAAACTGCAATTTCTAAGGGCTTTGGTGTGCTTTGCACTACATCTTTCTAACTTAGTATAGCAGATTTTAAACAAATTTCAAACTATTTATTCATAAACATAAAACATCAGCTATCCACAAAGGCATTTACAATGCTTGTAATCAATAACCTCCGAGAATTCCACTCTAAATCTCTCAAGTGTCGATTCATAAGTTCCTAATATATTTATGCAAAAAATGACCTCCTTTGTATCTCGTACAAACTGACTAGAAGCATTGACTTGATGCGATTTAGTCAACATCAGCCTCCAATATTTTAAATTTCTTCTAGCAAACGAAAACACCCCAAATGACTATTCGAGGTGTCATCCTATGAACCTAATTAACAGTAGTATTGTTGACCAATCTCGCAATAGGACAAACCAATACCAGGCCTCCATTGATTAGCAAAAGAAATAATCTGCTCACTTCTCCCATTTTTAATTATTTTTAGATTATCCATAACCAATTTCCTTTCAAGCCAGCCAGTCAACTTCAGTGTACTTGCTTGTGTTCCTGATAGTTACGTTTGAGCAACATCACTAGAAGCAAAAAGTTTGGAACGGATAGAGCCCAGTAACCAAGGCTACCAAAGCCAAGCCACTCTCTCATTACATAGTCTAAACAAAAATAGAATAGTACGGCTAAAATAGTTTTCATCATTTTCGTCATTTTCATCTTATTTTCCTCCTTATTTTTTAACCACAGAACTCAACCCTCTAATGACAAGGTAACTGAGTAGGTAAATCATTCCATAATACACTCCCCATAGACCAATGATAGCTCCTGCTCCGAGTCCTACAAGTAGGGAGTGGAAATGCCGGTGTTTAACAATTGTTTTTAAAGTATTCATGTTCGTGTCTCCTTTTTTGTTTCTTTACACATTTAGTATAAGCCAAATCAGCCCGATTTTTTCATCCATGTCATGAACTGTCGATATTTTGTAATGAATGACCATTTTTTCATTAAGTCGTTTTCATGCTTCTCTTTTTTCAATCATCGATAGAACGATGACTGAAAACAGCGGTGGAACCAAATAACTAATTTCGCTAAAATGAATAACAAATCCTATAACAGACAACCATTTAAGAAAAAACATATTAAAGATAAATAAGGCAAGGAAAAGTGTCCCGAGTTTCAACATCCTTTTCAGCTCTTTACTCATACTTCATCCCCACCTTTCCCATATTTATCCACTAAATGGGACACAATGACGGAAATGACCGCAACCGTGACTCCATTTAAGTAATGGTTGTGAAGAGGCTGTAAAATACTTGTTACAGGAATAGAAATCACAACAATCAAAAGAAGTTTAATAAGCCAAATCATAAAATTATTCCTCCTACGATACGCGTATAAAATGCACCGACAAACACATTCCGTAAAATCATCTCATCATTTACTAAAACCAAAGTGCAAGAGCCTGACCAAATTCATAACCAATTTGATATAGGGTATCAATGAGAGACGGAATATCAATCACACTAACCAAAAGTAACAAGAGCAAAACTTTTTCACGCTCTGACCACGGTTGACTATCCTTAACAGTTTTCATTTTTTTCATCGCTTTCTCTCCTTTAAAATTTCCTATCCTATCAACATATTTACGGTAAAACTGCATTCACAAAACTACGCCCAAAATCTCTACCTGCTTGGTAAATGGTTTGAAAAATAGGCGGATAAATGGTCAATAAGCCAACAATAATCAACACCATGTAGATTGTTTTTTTATTTCCTTTGAAGTATGTTTTTAAAGTATTCATGTTCCTCTCCTTGTTCTTATTTTTTACACTCTTAGTATAAGTCAACTCGGCCCTATTTTTTCATCCATGTCATGAACGGTCGTTATTTTGTAATGAATGACCATTTTTTCGAGAAAATGCAAAAAAATCCAGCCTTTCGACTGGACTTACATCTATAAATCTTATTCCAAAAACACCAACTCCTGAACAAATCGATGATTGCTACTGTTCGTTGATATAGAAAATTTAGGATAGTTATCTAAAATAGTTTTTACATTAGCCAAGCCAATTCCTCGATTATCTCCTTTTGTCGAATGACCATATTCAAAAATATGACTTGTGGATACCTTATCTTCGACAGTAGTATTTTCTACAACCACAATTTTTCGGTCATATTCCTGGAAGTAGGCGAATACAATATTTCCATTTGTACACTGCTCTGCAGCATCGATAGCATTATCTAATAAAATAGATAGAATCGTTATGAATTCTATCAACTCTAAAGCAGGTGGTTCAATTTCAGCATCTACTTCCACAGAAATTGCAATCCCCTTTTTTTGTGCCTCCAACATCTTAGATGATAATAAACTCTTCACAGCAGGATTTTGTATATTGGATAATCTAGCTATATCGTACTTTCCATCATAGAATTTTCTATCAGAATCTGCAATAACCTCACTATAAATCGTTCGAATCGCAACAATATCCTCTTCCTTAATTGCTTCATTCAAGCTAACGAGAATATTTGTATAGTCATGTCGAAAACTTCGAATTTCTTTATAAAGTGACTCAACATGACGACTATAACGGCTTAAATCTGTTAATTGTTTGTCCTTCAACTCCTGGATCTCTTTGTCTTGCTTTTCTTTATTTCTGTAATTCAGATATAATAAACTTGCTGTAAAAAGAACAAAATAAAGTAATACTATATTGGTACGAACATAATAAGGATCCCAATTAACTGATATTACTTTCATTTCTACCCATCTTTCAATTAGAACTGTAGTTCTGACAAAAAGAAAATAGACAATGAATGAAATATTCAAACTGAGAAATATATTTTTAAAATCACTATCAAGTGTATCAACTTTTAAATACTTAGCTTCAATTCTCAACCCTTTAAAAAAGAGAGTATAGAACGGTATAAGCAACAAGGTTAAAATAATATCGAAAAATAAACCTAAACTGAAATAATCCAATTGAAACACAAATCTTAAATAGAGACTTATGATACGTTGAAACATATCCCCTATTACAAATGGCAATAAGCCGTAAAATAGTTTCTGGGTTCCATTCCAATTTGTTTTTAAAAAAGGAATAATAACCAAAAAAGAAAAAGGCTCTAATAACAGATATATGTCATAAAAAACTATTTGACAACCAGTTAAAAGAAAAGCAATCCAACATTTTTTCTTCTTGCTCAAAAATAAACCACTGATTTGTTGAAGAATCATCAAACGAATCAGCATGTCAATAAAGAATACAGTGTCGTAAAATGGAGATATAAAAATATTCATCAATCAATCTCCAACAAATCTGCAAGTTTCTTCTGCTTCAAACGAGAAACAAAACAAGAATCTCCATTCTCAAAATAGGCAATATGGTTTGCTCTGTCCAATCTGGTTATATTTAATGGATTCACTACACAAGAACGATGTGCCTGGTAAAGTCGTTCGTCAGCTTTAGCTATATCGGATACTTTCCCGTAAAACTCAGTCTGACCTGTTTTGGTTTTTAAAATAACTTTATGTATTGTTGATGATGTTTCAAAATAAAGGATGTCACTAAAAGGGACTTGAATATGAGCAGTTTCAGTTTTGTATATAAAAGAATTTTCAGCTATAGTATGATCAATATTTTCAAAAGCATGCACTAACACATCTGATACTGCCTTTTGAAAGTCACTATCCTCCAGGCCTTTATCTATAAAATCTAAAGCAGAAACCCGATAACGATACGTTACCGGCATAAATTCTGAGTGAGTTGTTACAAAGACAATAACAGCATAGGGATCGCGAGCACGGATTTCTTTAGCGATTTCCATTCCTTTCTTTTCTTCGCCTTTAATTTCAATATCTAAAAAGAAAAATTGGTGATTGCCTGCTTCTTCAATTGATTCTAATAATTGATTCGGTTTACCAAAAACTTCTAGGAATTTATACCTTACTGACGTTTCTTCAACACACCGCCTAATAGCATTTTCTAGCCTGCTCTGCTGAAAAAAATCATCTTCTAATACAAAAATATTAAGCATAGAAATCTCCTACATTTTTTGTAAGTAATAATCATTATTATAGCATATTTCAGCAAAAGATAAATGTCCAACTTGACTTGATAGACCCACCGATGTATAATAAACATAGAAAAAGGTAGTTGCTGGAAACAACTACCCCTTGCAGAACCGTTTAAGACGGTGGCTTGTTATAAATTATTAAAAAATAACCGTTAACCTGCCAAAGTTATAGACGGTTATTTTTTTGTCGATTTTACCAATTCAAGAACTAACATCACGAGAGCGATAACAAAGTTACCAGCTACAAACATGAGTGTTAAGACCTCAAAGGTTGACAAGCTAAGACTTTCGACGTGAGAATTTTGAAACGATATTTTTCAAAACTCGAGCTAGTGCGAGCCCTAGACAAATCTTATAGGATTTGTCGTTGCCAGATGAGTAAGTTCACTTACCAGCTGGCTTGGGCTAGCCTTTCTGTTAGATTTTGATGATTTGCCCATAGGCACCACCTACCTTTCAGAAATTAGAGCCACCGTCTTTACTTTTCTGCAAAAACTATTATAGCATATTTAATAAAGAATTGTAGTCCAATTTACACATCAAAAAACCAGCCTACTTGGGCTGGTCTTCTTGTAGCCGCTCTTTAAGGCGACGACGGTATAAAATCTGCGAAGGGATAAAATAGAGAAAACTTGCCAGAATAATCCAGCGCTTGTCAATTCCACTAAAGTAAATCACCAAAATCAAGGTAAATGCTACCACTAGGTAGAAAAAATGATTGGTCAGTAAGTTTTTCATGGCACACCTCCACATCTAATTCACTTTTAGTATATCAAAATAGACACAAAAAGTATAGAGGTCTAGCGATTTTTGGTATCTAACACAATGGTCACCGGCCCATCATTGACCAGACTGACCGCCATGTCCGCCCCGAAAACGCCCACTTCAACGGGCACAAAGGCTGACAGAGCCTGGTTAAAGGCATCATAGAGTTGGCTGGCTAGGGCAGGAGCTGCCGCTCCTGTAAAGGCAGGGCGATTGCCTTTTTTTGTATCCGCAAAAAGAGTAAATTGGGAAATGGATAAAATCTTGCCCGCTACATCTTGAACAGACTTGTTCATCTTGCCTGCCTCATCTGCAAAAATCCGCATGTTGACAATTTTACGAACAGCATAGTCCAGGTCTTCCTGGCTGTCATCTGGCCCCACACCTACTAGGAGCAAAAGTCCCTGATCAATTTGTCCATGGATGCTTCCGCCAATCGTCACACTGGCCTGCGATACACGTTGTAGTATAATTTTCATTTTATCCGTTGGTCCTTTTCACTGAGTAAACTTCTGGCACCGACTTGATCTTGTCCACCAGACTGGTCAAGGTTGCCAGGTTAGAAATGCCAAAGGAAACGTGGATAGTCGCAAACTTCATATCCTTGGTTGGCTGGGCATTGACCGAAGAAATGTTCTTGCTGGCATTGGTCAAAACCTTGAGAACATCGTTGAGCAGACCTGAGCGGTTGAGCCCGTAGATATCAATGTTTGCCATGTATTCCTTGGTCGAATTTTCATCCTCCCAACCGACATCAATCAGGCGAACATCGTAGTTTTCCTGGCTCTTGAGGTTCATACAGTCTACACGGTGAACCGCTACCCCACGACCCTTGGTGATGTAGCCGACAATCTCATCGCCAGGTACTGGATTACAACATTTGGCAATCCGTATCAGCAAGCCTGACGCCCCTTCAATGACCACGCCACCTTCGTGACGGATTTTCAGACTATCTTTGTTGTCGTGTTTGACTTCGCCACCGTTGACCAATTCGTCCGCGACAGCTTTGGCCTTAGCCCGCTCTGCCTCACGGCGTTCTTTCTCTGTCAGGCGGTTAAAGACAGACACGGCAGAGATTTCCCCAAAACCAACCGCTGCATAAAGAGCCTCATCGGTTTTATAGCTAGTCTTTTGCAGGACTTCGTCCATGTGGCGACGGTCCAGGTATTGGTTGGGAACGTAGCCGTTCTCTTGGAGCAGGTTCTGGAGCATTTCACGCCCCTTAGAAACAGACAATTCCTTGTCCTGATTCTTGAAGAACTGCTTGATTTTGTTGCGGGCCTTGTGAGTTTTAACCAGGTTGACCCAGTCACGACTGGGACCGAAAGAGTTGGCAGAGGTGATGATTTCCACCTGGTCACCTGTCTTGAGCTTGGTCGTCAGAGGCACCATACGGCCGTTGACCTTGGCACCTGTCGCCCGCTCGCCAACCTTGGTGTGAATCTCATAGGCGAAGTCAATGGGTACGGAGTCCTTAGGCAATTCACGCACCGCACCATCTGGCGTAAAGACGTAAATCCGCTCTGTGAAGATATCCTCTTTGACTGAATCAACGAAAGATTGGGCATCTCCTGCCCCTTCTTGAAGTTCAATCAGGTTGTTGATCCAACGCAGCTCTTTTTCAGAAGCAGTTGCCTTACCACCACGCTTGTAGGCCCAGTGAGCCGCAACCCCGTACTCTGCAACCTGGTGCATTTCCACCGTCCGAATTTGGAACTCGATTGGACCTTTTGGCCCATAAACAGTCGTATGGATGGACTGATAGCCATTGGCTTTCGGACTGGCAATATAGTCCTTGAACCGGCCTGGCATAGGTTTCCAGAGTTCATGGATATAGCCCAGCATAGCATAGACATCACTTGGTGTATCCATCAAGCAGCGAATAGCAGTCAAGTCGTATAGCTCATCAAAGCGTTTTTTCTTATCGTGCATCTTCCGATAAATAGAGTAGATATGCTTGGGACGACCATAAATCTGTCCAATCAGATGACGTTCCTCTGTATATTCTCTCAACTTGTCGACGACTTCATTGACCAACTCTTCCCGTTCGCGTCGTTTCTCCCTCATCATGTGGGTAATCTTGTAAAACTCAACTTCATTGAGGTAACGGAAAGACATGTCTTCCAATTCCCACTTGATAGAAGAAATACCCAGACGGTGGGCTAGGGGTGCATAGATTTCCATTGTTTCACGTGAAATCCGTTCCTGCTTGTCCTTGCGCAAGTGCTTGAGGGTCCGCATATTGTGAAGTCGGTCTGCCAATTTAACCAGAATGACCCGCATATCTTGAGACATAGCAATCAACATATTGCGGTGGTTTTCAGCCAACTGCTCCGCATGAGATTTGTACTCGACCTTACCCAGCTTGGTCACCCCGCCGACAATATGCCGAACCTCTGGACCAAATTCAGCCTCCATATCATCCAATGTTACATCCGTATCTTCAACCACATCATGTAAGAAACCACAAGCTACGGTTACCGCATCTAGCTTGAGCCCTGCTAAAATACCTGCTACTTGGATAGGGTGGACAATATAGGGTTCACCTGATTTTCGAAATTGTGTCTTATGAGCTTCCGTCGCAAAATCCAAGGCCTTCTGAACAAAAGCAACATCTTCGGTTGGAAGGTAGGTAGCAGTCAGCCCAACAACCTCTTCTCCTGTAAAATTGATTTCCTTCATTTGTTTCTCTCCCTAACTATTTCCTATTATTTTACCATTTTCACTGGAAAAGAAAAAGGAAAGCGGTAATTCATCCATACTATATCATTCAAAATGACGATAAACAAAGAAAACTAACCAAACATTTTTTAGTCATCGTTCGTTTTTTTGTTGTTTTTCTGAAAATTTTTCTCTATTTTTCTTTTGTTTTTTCGTAAAAACTGTTGATGTTTTCGTTTTCAATATGTATAATATTCTTGAGATTATATCAAATGGAGGTTCTCATGAAATTTCGTTTTAGTAAGTGTGCCCTAGCCCTCAGCCTAGCTTTACTGGCTAGCACCAACACCGCCCTTGTCTCTGCTGAAGAAACCAGCACAGAGACCCCTGTTTTAAATGCTGAAGCAGTACAAACAGAAACGAGCAGCTCCGTTGTCACAACTGGGACTGAAACCGCTCCTTCTGAAACAGTTGTCTCAACAGCGATTGAGTCTGCCCCAGCTACTGAAAATCCAGCGAGCACCGAAACTGCAACTGAAAGTAGCACTCCCGCTAGTAGCGAAACAACTACTCCTGCAACTGAAACACGCGCAGCCGCGACGGAAACAACAACTCCTATCGAAGGCCAGTCTGTTGATGTCCGTATCCTAGCAACAACGGACCTCCATACCAACTTGGTCAACTACGACTACTACCAAGACAAGCCTGTGGAAACACTCGGTCTGGCTAAAACGGCGGTCCTAATCGAAGAGGCAAAAGCTGAGAATTCAAATATTGTGCTTGTGGATAACGGTGACACCATCCAAGGAACACCGCTTGGCAATTACAAGTCTCTCATTGATCCGATTGAAGAAGGTGAGCAACACCCTATGTACACTGCCTTGGACACGCTCGGTTTCGATGCTGGTACCCTTGGAAACCATGAGTTCAACTACGGTCTAGACTATCTCCGCAAGGTGATTTCAACTGCTGGCATGCCCCTTCTCAATGCCAACGTTTTACATCCTACAACCAAAGACTTCCTCTACCAGCCTTATACGATCATTGACAAGACCTTCACAGATACGACTGGCAAGGCTGTCAGCCTGAAAGTCGGGATCACAGGAATCGTTCCGCCACAAATCCTCAACTGGGACAAAGCCTATTTGGAAGGCAAGGTCATCGTGCGCGATGCGGTTGAAGCAGTCCGTGACATTGTTCCTGTTATTCGTGAAAATGGCGCTGACATCGTTTTGGTTCTTTCTCACTCAGGTATCGGTGATGACCAGTATGAAGTCGGCGAAGAAAATGTCGGTTACCAAATCGCCAGCCTAGCTGGAGTTGATGCGGTCATCACAGGCCACTCCCACGCAGAATTCCCAGGAACTGCCGAAAAACCAAGCTTCTACGCTAAATATGCTGGCGTGGACGACACAAATGGTAAAATCAACGGTACGCCTGTCACTATGGCTGGAAAATACGGTGACCACCTTGGTGTGATCGACCTCAACTTGACCTACACAGACGGTAAATGGACTACGACTTCTAGCAAGGCAGCCATCCGCAAGATTGACACCAAGTCATCTGTAGCAGACAGTCGCATCATTGACCTTGCCAAAGAAGCTCATACTGAAACTATCAACTATGTCCGCCAGCAAGTCGGTGAAACAACGGCACCAATCAATAGCTTCTTTGCCCTTGTTCAAGATGATCCTTCTGTACAGATTGTAAACAATGCTCAAATCTGGTATGCTAAACAGCAACTTGCAGGAACACCTGAAGCAGGCCTGCCAATCCTTTCTGCAGCAGCGCCTTTCAAGGCTGGTACTCGTGGTGATGCAACTGCCTACACAGACATTCCTGCCGGTCCAATTGCTATCAAGAACGTGGCAGATCTTTACCTCTACGATAATGTGACGGCTATTTTGAAGGTCAACGGTGCCCAACTCAAAGAATGGTTGGAAATGTCCGCTGGTCAGTTCAATCAAATAGATCCAAACTCTACTGAACCGCAAAACCTGGTCAATACAGATTACCGGACTTATAACTTCGATGTCATTGATGGCGTAACCTATCAATACGACATCACCCAGCCAAACAAGTACGATCGCAGTGGCAAGCTAGTCAACGAAACTGCTAGTCGTGTCCGTAACCTTCAATACAATGGCCAGGCTGTCACAGATGAACAAGAATTCATCGTTGTAACCAACAACTACCGTGCTAACGGTACCTTCCCAGGTGTCAAAGACGCTTCTGTCAACTATTTGCTCAATCTGGAAAATCGCCAAGCTATCATCAATTACATTAGCACTGAAAAGGTCATCAACCCAACTGCAGACAATAACTGGACCTTTACAGATAGCATCAAGGGCTTAGACCTCCGCTTCTTGACAGCCGATCGTGCAAAAGACCTGTTGGCTAATCAAGAAGGTCTGGTTTACATCCAAGCCTCTACTGAAAACGAAGGATTTGGCGAATTCAAATTTGTCTACACTGAACCAAAAGTGGTAACACCTCCAACTGGTCAAACAGATACCAATACTAACTCAGCTACAGGTCAAACTGGCGTTCAAATCACACTGCCATCTGGTCAGGTCGTTACCCTTCCAGCAGACAAGCCAGCTACACCAGCACCAAAACACAAACTTGCTACTACAGCTAAGACAAGCACCTCCTCCTCAACAAATCAAACAGGACAAAAAACACTCCCTGCAACTGGTGAGGCAAGTTCTATGCTTAGCCTGATTGGTTTCAGTTTGATGGGCCTTGTCGGTGCTTTCCACAAGAAAAATGAAAACTAAACATAGATAAAAGTCGAGAGTTTGGGTCTACCAAGCTCTTGTCTTTTGAAAGGACGACCATGTTTAACACCTTCCCTACTCTACAAGCCGCCTCCTTCCAACTGCGGAAAATCGAGGAAACAGACCTTGATGACTTGTGGGAAATCTACTCCAATCCCATTCATTTTCAGATGACACCCAACACTCTCACGCAAAACAAAGAAACCCTCCGCAAACGCATTGGGCATTTTCAGAGGGATTTTGATAAGAAAAAACGTTTGTTCTTGGGGCTGGAGCACCAAGGGAAATTGATTGGCGTTTTGGAAGTTTTCGACTACAAGAAACGATCTGCGTCGGTGACCATTGGCTATCGGATAAACCATGCCTTCTGGAATCAAGGTCTGGCTAGCCAAGCAGTCAGTCTGCTCTGCCATTTCCTACTAGAAGCATGTCCGATAAAAACAATCGCCGCCTTTGTCCTGCCAGAAAATCAAGCTTCTCAGCAAGTTCTCCTGAAAAATGACTTTCAACAGGTCGGGCTAGTCGAGGAGGGCTGGAAGGGCTTGGGACAGGTCAGTCTCTTGCAATTTGAACGAAAACAGTAAAAACCAGGGAAATCCTGGTTTTTTATGCAAAATAGCTCCAAACAACCGCGATAAGAATCGCAGGCAGCATATTAGCCACACGAATCTTTTTGTCCCAGATGATATTGACACCGACGCAGAAAATAAGTACCGAGCCGATAAAGGAAAGGTTGGCAAGAGCCTGATCCGTCATCAGAGGCTCTATCAAACGAGCCAAGAGCGTGATTGTTCCTTGAAAGAGAAAGACCGGTACTGCTGAAAAGCCTGCTCCCTTGCCCAAACTCGAGGTCATAATCAAAATGATAATAAAGTCCAAAATACTCTTAACAGCCAACAAGCGATAATCACCCATCAATCCATCTTGGATGGCTCCTAGTATGGCCATGGCGCCGATACAAACGGTCAAAGAGGCTGTTAGGAAAGCATCTAAGAATTGACCATCTTGGCTGTTTCCTGATTTTTCACGGAGCCAAACACCCAGCCTTTCAAACCAGCCTTCGATATGGAGTACTTCCCCAATCAAGGTCCCCAAGGCTAGACTAAGGACCAAAAGCATGCTATTTTGACTTTTGAGTTGACCGTCAACAACTGTTAGCAGGCCTTCCAAACTACCTGAAATTCCTAGAAACAAAACAGCTAGGCCACTCGCCACCGTTAGTCCTGATTGATGACGTTCTTTCAGCATATGACCAAACCAAGACCCTAGCAAACCTGCTAGGGCAATGGCCACTGTATTGATAATTGTTCCTAAGGCAAACATATCTCTCCTCTATCATTCTCTACCATCTGGCAACAGATAATAAATGTTTCCATCTTCCAGCAACAATTCCACATTCTCACCGTAGTTGTTAGTAGACAATTGCTTACTAGATTGGTAGAAAACAGCTTTTTGTTCTGAAATTAGCTTAACTGTCCGTTTTCGAACATCAATGTAACGAATGGCCTTATTTAGCTCTCCAGCCGCTTTACCAATTCCAAAACCTGCTGCTGCACCTACGATACCTCCAAGAAAGCCTACTCCAGCAGCAACATGGGCATTCTTATCCAACTCTTTTGCAATATCTGCAACTACTTTCATAGGACCCTCTTGGGTACGTCTATTGCGCTTAGTGTCAATTTGGAAAAATTTTATCTTATCTTTGTGCCAATTGGCTATCTTTTCACCTAGACTATTACAATTGTTTAGATAGTACTCATACACATAGTAACTACTATCCTCTGACATCACTCCTTGCGAGAAGGCTAGATCTAGCTTACTAAGTTCCGCTAATAATCTCAACAAGGTTTGTTGATAGGATAAATTAGTACTTAACTTATCAATTAACTGTTCATACTTTTCAAAAGATAATTCTTTTCCCTTAGTGAGACTCTCTTCAATAGCTAGATTGACCTGTTCTAGTAACTTGGTTACTTCAGCACGGAAGTTAGCACACTCCATCAACTTTAGTCTTGCAAGTTCAGCATTTTCGACATAGTCTGCTGAAAATTTTGATAGTTGAGAAATATTAACTATCAAAGCGCGAACAGTCCCTTTAAATTCCCTTACTTGAAAATCCTTAACATCGTTCAACGTTTCTTTCATTGAATCAAGCTGACCATTGATTTCAGCCATATAATACTGACCAACTACCATAGCAGCGACCTGCATAGCTCCTGAAACAGCAGCTGCAGCTTTTGCTCCTTTTGCAATTTCAACTTGAGCAGGAGTTAGTATTGCATGAGCCTTAAATTTTCCTTCCGCACCTTTAACAAAAGCACGATACTTATCCGTTTCCCCTTTGATTTTGTGCAAATCGCCTATCGGCAAATCCACTTTGAACAATCCCTTAGGAATATTAGCCTGCCCGGCTTTCTTAAGATGATGGTTGATTGCTGGTCGAACTATCTTTTCAACATGAGCCAAAACTTTCGGATTTGTAATTTCATGTTTTTGATATGTCGGTAATGCCAACGCATCCATTTCCTGAATGAGGGCAAAACAGTTCTCAGATACAATTAGTTCTCCTTGTTCCTTTGACTTTAGTTCATTCATCTTGAGACTCTCCTTATTTCAACAATTCCGTTGCGTAGCTAATAGCAGAAAGAGCATAAAGCGGAGCTGTTTCCGCTCGGAGAATGCGAGGACCTAGACCTGTTTTGACCGCTCCTGCTCCTTCAAAAGCTACAACTTCCTCAGGCGACACGCCACCTTCTGGACCAACGATGACAAGGACTGATTGGCCGATTTCTAAGCCAGACAAGATTTTCACTAGATTGGCTTGTTCGCCCTCTTTGGCGGATTCTTCGTAGGCTAAGATAATCTGGTCAAAACCTGCCAGCTGGGATAGGAAATCGCCTTTTTTCTCGAACAAACGAACTGCTGGAATCCGATTGCGTTTGCTTTGCTCGGCTGCTCCTTGGGCGATTTTTTCTAACTTTTCTGCTTTTTTTGCCAGTTTTTTACCGTCCCATTTGACCACAGACCAGTCCGCTGGAAAGGCCCAAAGAGCTGCCATGCCTAACTCCGTTGCCTTTTGGGCGACAAATTCTAACTTATCTCCTTTTGGAAAGCCCATGGCAATGGTAACGGAAACGGGTAATTCAACATTATCTACCAGTTCTTCGATGATTTCAACAGATTGGTTTTGGCTGTCCACTACACGCGCCAAGCGTTTGATCCCATCGTCAAAGACCAGGACAATCTGGTCGTCTGCCTGCAAGCGCATAACAGAAAACATGTGCTTGGCAGTGTCCTTATCGCTAATCTGGAAAATGCCCTGCGGTGCTCTGCCATTGACAAAATACTGCTGCATCCTAGCCTCCAATCACACCTGAGCGGTCAGCTGTTTTCTTGAAGACGCAGCAATTCCACTCGCCCTGGATCATGTGGGTCTCAAGGAAGAAGCCAGCCGCCTCCGCCGATGCTCGCACCATGTCCCACTTATCCGCGATGATGCCGCTCATAATTAGGTAGCCCTCCTCCTTGACCAGACGGTAGGCATCCTCAGTCAGATGGATGAGAATGTCAGCCAAGATGTTGGCAACGATAACTTCCGCTTCAATGTCAACGCCACGAAGTAAATCGCCCGTTGCAACATGAATATTGCTAGTATTGGCGTTGAGGTCAATGTTTTCCTGGGCCACACGCACCGCCACCTCGTCCAAGTCATAGGCGTAAATCTCCTTGGCACCCAAGAGAGAACTTGCAATGGAGAGGACGCCTGAACCTGTACCGACATCAATCACCGTTTCGCCACCACGAAGGACCTGAGAAAGAGCAAAAAGGCTCATCTTGGTCGTCGGGTGAGTTCCCGTCCCGAAAGCCATGCCTGGGTCCAAGCGGATAATTTTCTCACCAGCCGTTGCCTCATAGTCCGTCCAAGACGGCACAATGGTCAAATCGTGGGTAATACGGGCTGGCTCATAGTATTTCTTCCAGTTGTCCGCCCAGTCTTCCTCTGCCAATTCCTGACTTTCTAGGCTGACCTGACCTGTTTCCAAGCCAAAGCCTGTCAAATCCGCCAAGCGAGTCGCCAAGTCTGCCTTAACTTCCTCAATATCTACAGTATCAGGATAATAGGCCGTAATCGCAATCATATCCGACTGTTCCACCTCGGGATAGAGTTCACCAAAACGGTCCTCCTGCCCCACATAGTCAGCCGAGTCGCTAATCGCCACTCCCTGACTGCCCGTTTCAATCATTAGATTTGAAACTGCCTCTTCTGCATCACGATGCACGTGAATCGTTAATTCTTGCCATGAGTTCATGTTTGTTGTTCCTTTTCTTTTCTATGCGTCAATCACTGTATTATTGTACCGATTTCTAGCCTTTTTTACAAGTTAATGTTGCGCGATGGAACCCTAATAATACTTTTTCGAAAATTTTCTAATCGCACTGCGAATAAACATGTGTAGGAAAGTTTGAGACGGTGGTTCCAAGTTTCTGAACGGAGGTGATGCCCATGAAAGTGGACAGCAAATCTGCTAGAAAGGCTAGCCCATGCCAGATGGTAAGTAAACTTACTCATCTGGCAACGACAAATCCTATAAGATTTGTCTAGGGCACGCACTAGCTCGAGTTTTGAAAAATATCGTTTCAAAACTCTCACGTCGGAGATCTCTGGATTTAGATTTATCAAGTCTGCTTGTTGAAATGCTGAGCTTGATAATCGTCATCATTTTAGCTATTCGAGATAAAAAATAACCGTCAGCAAACTTTGACACAGTTCTGACGGTTATTTAATCTAACGAACTGAACCACCGTTTAGCGGTCCTGTCTGGGCGTTGAGCTGGAACTCAACGCCTTTTCTATTTTTATAATAGCAAAAGTTTCGCCTGCAGTCAAGCAAGAGAGAAATCGGAACGTCAAATAGAATCTATTACCCTCAATTCTATACCCACTGCACCATATTGTTCTAATTGTTCTTGCGAATAGTAAACTTCCATATCTTCTGGTTTCGCCTCTCTGATACTGCTTTGCGTATACCCACAAGACAATAAATCCAGTTCTTTGTATAACTGAGCAAAATTATCAAATATGTGAAGATCTAATACTTGCACCTCGATCGTTTGTGTCTGATTTTCTGTACAATAAAAACGAATAAAATCTCCAATGCGTATATACTTGCGCTTCTCGTCATAAAGTCGTAGCTCAATGGTCTTCTGACCGGACTTCATCATTTCAAAAGGTTTTGGAGCCAGTAACATTTCATGAACCATCTCAATACCTCGGATATGGGTAAAATTCCCCTTCCACCAAGTCCGCTCTGCCTTTTTCAAAAGCCTCGCTATCCCAAGCAATCGCAAATTCTTGGGCTTCTGGGTCCGCCAAAAAGTCCATAAGGTCATCTAGGCCTTGGTCTGCGGTGTCCTTGAGAAAGCTTGCGAAATAGGTCAAAAACTCTGCCGAAAAGCCCTTCTTGGCGTCAAATGGCAGAGCGACCAGGTAGTCTTCCGCGTCAAAGCGAGACTTGTCCTGATTGTAGAAAAGGACATACTCCTCCAGGAAAATATCCTCAGAAGACGCATTGCCTTCGTCGTCCACCGTTTCAATCCCAGACGCGTTCTGTGCTTCTAAGATGAAAGCCAACTCAACTGCGTGGTTTTTCTTGTCCCAGTTGAGCTCGTAATCGTAGGTAAAATGTTTATCCAGTGCTGCTTCCAGCACATCTAAAAAGCCATGTTTTGCCATTCTATTTCCTCTTTTCTATAAATTCCAATAAATTTATTTCTCGACCATATTTGACGGAAGCCCGCTCGTCTTTCTCCAAAATGGACTTGGTTAAATCTAGTTGATTCACTGCTGCTAAGGCTACAGCATAGTGAATAACGTCAGCTAATTCTTCTGCCAGACGAGCAGAGCTGTCGTCTTCGCTATCCATCATCTTGCGGCCTGCACGCTTGTTCAGAAGCTCTGCTACTTCACCAATTTCTTCCACTAATTTCATAAAGAGACTTTGCTCGGGAACGGTCGTCCCATAGTGGTCACGCAAGTATTCTTCCAAAACACTCACCGTCAACTCCGCCATCTTCGTTTCTCTCCAAATCCTAAAATTGTAGTATAATGATTATACCATAAATGTACTGAAAGGAAGCCTATGCCAGCCAATCTCGCCCTTCGTATGCGGCCCAAATCCATTGATGAAGTGATCGGTCAGGAACACCTGGTCGGTCCTGGAAAGATTATCCGCCGCATGATTGATGCCAATATGCTGTCGTCCATGATTCTCTACGGTCCGCCAGGGATTGGCAAGACCTCGATTGCCTCTGCCATTGCTGGCACAACCAAGTATGCCTTTCGGACCTTTAATGCCACGACCGACAACCAAAAACGCCTGCAGGAAATCGCTGAAGAGGCTAAGTTTTCCGGTGGTCTGGTTCTCCTGCTCGATGAAATCCACCGCCTTAACAAGACCAAGCAGGACTTCCTGCTTCCTCTCTTGGAAAACGGCAATATCATCATGATTGGAGCGACGACAGAAAATCCATTTTTCTCTATTTTGCCCGCCATTCGCAGTCGGGTGCAGATTTTTGAATTACAACCCTTAAAAACCAGCCATATCCGACAGGCCTTGGAGCTGGCTTTGACAGACAGTGAACGTGGTTTTGACTTCCCAGTCACCACTGAGCCTGAGGCTCTGGATTTTCTGGCAAATGCGACCAACGGCGACTTGCGTGCTGCCTACAATTCGCTGGAATTAGCTGTGCTTTCTACCAAGGAAAGCGAGGGCAGTCGCCACATTGACCTAGACGCTGTGGAAAATAGCTTACAGAAATCCTACATCAGTATGGACAAGAATGGCGATGCCCACTACGACATCCTCTCCGCCCTGCAAAAATCTATTCGGGGTAGCGATGTCAATGCCAGCCTCCACTACGCCGCTCGTTTGATTGAGGCGGAAGACCTGCCTAGTCTGGCTCGTCGCTTGACAGTCATCGCCTACGAAGACATCGGCTTGGCCAATCCAGAGGCACAAATTCATACGGTGACCGCCCTTGAAGCTGCCCAGAAAATCGGCTTTCCAGAGGCACGGATTTTGATTGCCAATGTAGTAGTCGATTTGGCTCTTTCTCCCAAGTCCAATTCTGCCTATCTGGCTATGGATGCAGCTCTGGCCGATTTGCGAAAAAACGGTCATCTGCCTATACCAAATCATCTGCGGGACGGCCATTATGCTGGTAGTAAGGAGCTGGGCAATGCTATTGGCTACCAGTATCCGCATGCCTATCCTGAAAAATGGGTGGACCAGCAATACCTACCCGACAAGTTACTGGCTGCGGACTACTTCACTGCCAACGACACCGGCAAATATGAGCGTGCCTTGGGCATGACCCAAGAAAAAATCAAGCAGCTAAAACAGAATAAGAAAAATGTGTAATGTAGGACTAGTTTCTATTGATTATGAACCAAAGACCATCAAACTGTTTGTAGAAATCTTAAAATGAGGTATTCCAATGAAAATAGAACGGAATTTTGGCGAGGGCTTTCCGTATTCGATGCATGATGCAAGAATTACGAAGATTGAACACCTGGATAATCAGCTGATACTGCATATGGATTCTCTGTTTTATTATACTGATAATCAAACTGAACAGATTCATAAAGCAACCATCCTGTTTGAACAGGTTGATAAAGAGGATGTCGAGTTTTTCGTATTCGAAGATACTGTTACAGGAGATTTTTCAGGAACTTGTATTGGACTGAAAGAATACCAGAAAAAGTACCAAGATAGTGAATTTGAAGTAATTGTGGAAACCTACAACTGGAGTCGAGCTGTATTTCAGGGGTGGTTATGGACTGGTGCTACTCCTGTAACCTGTCTAATGAATATTTTCTATTCAGGAAAAATGCTGTACCAAATAGGTGAGTAAGAGAAACACAGGGACTTCCTGATTTTACAACGCTTATCAATAAGGAATGGGAGAAATATGGGTAATAAATGAACTGAACACAATATCGTCCTGTATCATAAATTGTAGTGCTTTTCTTCAGAAAAATAAAATTTCCCGTGTTGTAAAATGAAGTGCAACAAAAAAGACATGCTCGTCTGATATACTAGAATTCCCCAACTCAGTATAGAAAGCAGATGAACATGTCCACTAATCATTCTACCAAAAAATCGTTATACTCACACCTTTCAGCCTCTGAACGCGGAGAAATCAGCGCCTATCTCAAGATGGGTAAGAACCCCTCTGAGATTGCTCGTCTGCTTGGGCGTCATCGCTCAACCATCAGTCGTGAAATCAAACGAGGAAGTGTTTCTCAGGTTCAAGATAAGAACGGGAAACGAATCTACTCAACGGTTTACTTTCCAGATAGTGGTCAACGTGTTTATGAAATCAATCGTCGAAAAAGTGCCTATCATAAACTATCATACTGCTCCCAGACATTCTTCAAGGAACTTGAGAAAGCCCTGAAAACGAAACCTCGTTGTCACAGTGTTGATAGCTTTGTTCAAACTTACCGAGAAAAACATCCACTGGAAGTTATCCCTTCCACCAAGACAGTGTATCGGTACATCAAAGACGGACTGTTGAGGGTTAAACCGATTGATTTACCTAAGATGGTGTGCATCCGAAAACGGTCTAAAGTAAGGCCTAAGGCCACGAAGAAAATCTTAGGAAAATCCATTGAAGAACGTCCAGAAACTATTACTAATCGCTCTGAATTTGGACATTGGGAGATTGATTTGGTTCTTGGCAAGAAGACCAAAGGGGAAGCTGTTGTCATGACTCTAGTAGAGCGTCAAACACGATTTGCCATCGCTGTAAAACTGGCTAATAAACAAGCAGAAACTATCAATAGGGCTGTTAAGAGCCTACTATCACAGTACCCTATTCGCTCTATCACATCGGACAATGGCTCAGAGTTCAGTAGCTTGTCAGACTTAAAAGGTGTGGAAGTCTATTTTGCCCATCCTTATGCTTCTCATGAAAGAGGAACAAATGAAAATTTCAATGGTCTCTTGAGAGAGTTTCTCCCAAAAGGTGTCTCTCTTAACTCACTAACGACAGAAGAACTCAATCACTACGTCTCTGCTATCAATGACAGACCTAGACGACTTCACAAGTATAAAACCGCAAATATTTTGTTTGGGCTAGCCCAAACAGCTTAACCTCTGGAACTCTAGTTATCAATGAACTTGTTGCACTTGACTTGACAAGTGGGGGAAAAATAAAATTTGATAACGTTTTCATATTTTTGCCGATTTTCTCTTGATTTTTTTTTAAAATGTGGTAATATTAAATCATAAATAAGAACTGCTGTGGTATACGAATTCATACCTATGTGTTGACCGACTATTTTTGTATTACTAGGGAGACAAAGATCTTTTGGCAGTATGCAGGCTGGTACACCCAGAAGCAACTAAGTCAGAAACACGTCACCCACCTGCTTCTAGCGTGCGGGATCAATACAATTCATGAATAACCGGTACCAATACAGCATTTTTATTTTGCCCTTCCTTAGCTCAGCTGGCAGAGCAGCGGACTCTTAATCCGTGGGTCGTAGGTTCGATCCCTACAGGGAGGATTTTCATATATCTCCTTAAGCCTTGTACTACAAGGCTTTTTGTGTGTCCAGAAAATGATTTGGTCATCTTTGGTCAAAAAAATACCAGCTACCTAGGCAAAGAGGACAACTGGTTTATATTGTTTGCTTTTAACTCAAATTATCTGGGAGATCGCTGGAGGTTAGAAACAGTGCAGTCAAAATACTCCCGCTAGAATAGCCTAGACGCTATACTAGTTTGGAAAGAGGAATGACCTAACCGACAAATATTCTCTCCCTATAAGCAAAACAAGAGTCGTTATCAAAAGAATTACAAGGCTTAGCCACATATTTGTATCCGACTGTAAAATCGGCAAGGGAAACATGTGGAACAAGGGTGACCAAAAGTGTTTATTCCATATGGACAGTAGTGAAATCGCATAAATTAGAATGGTAGTCACCGTACTATCTTTCATCCACCCGATTAAATAATCTTGTAAAATATAAATCAGTAAACAAGATAGAAATGGAAATAAGAGATAGGTGATAGAAAGTTCAGCCATGGACAATAATACTTGTCCTTCGGTCCTCATTTGATAGACGGGATAGGTAAACAGATTGGTCTTAGCTATGAAAATGGAGTACAGCCCAGCATACAAAAAAATTAAGGATGTCGGAAATAGATAAAACAATACGATTGTGTAAGGGAGTTCTATAAGAACTTCTCTTTTTCTCGTGACAGGAAGAATTTCCAACAAAGTATAATGAGCATATTTTCTCTGAAAATAGGAGCCAGTCAATAAAGTAAAAATCAGCAGACTGCCCCCATAACCCAAAAAGATCAAGAGTTTTTCAAAGAAGGGACCATAGAGCTTATAAATTGTATAATCTTGATGACGCTTAACAAGAAATTGCACCACCATAAATTCTTGCTCTACATATTTCTTATCTGGCAAATATTCTTGATAATATTCTGGAAATAGTTGTTCATACTCCTCCAGTAATGTCATGCGCTCTTCAAAGATTGGGACTAATTTTTCAACCGAATCATTTGAAACATATACCATATCTTCTTGGGCATAATTTTGAAAAATACGGTTGGTTTGTTTTCTTATTTCTTCCTTTCTTTCAGCAGTCAGCTCCGTGTCGCTTTTATAAATGGTCACTAAACTATCCATTACTTTGAATTGGCGATCAACTAAGTCTCGAGGACTTGGGCTTGGGAAAAAAAGACTATAGCCTACAAATAGCAAAAATAAGAAGCCGATTGATAACATTGCCTTTAAAATAAAATTTTTTGAACACAAGAAATTCCAATCTATCTTTGTTATCCCCATATTCTCCCTCTTTCCTGTCGAAACCTTTCCCTTACAAGAACACTAAGATACATCATTGTAAATAGAACAAGCGTCCAAAGAGATAGAACAATCCATCCTTTTTCAACCGAAAAATCTCCTCTATAGAAAAAATAATCTTTCACACCATGTAAGACTGGACCAAAACTAATGTAATAACTAGGGAGAAGATCTTGCCCCAAAAAGTTTATCTGCAAAAAACGCAAAAGTGGTTCTAAAAATAGGACAAGTCCACTTAGACAGACCGTCAGGGGCTTGTTGGAGAAAATCTTATTGCAAGAAGCCAAACATGTAATCAGAAAAAAATTGATTAAAAGGAAAAATAGAACTGCTTTTCCATAAAACTCCATTGAAGAAATCTGCACTTCTTCTTGCCCCACGAAGGTCAAAATGCCTAGCGTCCAATCGCCAGCTCCAAACCTGCTACTGATAGCAAAAAGAATGATGGCTAGCAAGAAGATTTCAAAACCGCTGATCAGCAACCAGTAACTAATGATTTTATCCAATAAATACTTCAAGTGACTAAGCGGTTTTACTTCCAAGAGGCTCTCATGTTGCTTATCATCTAAAAAAATGGGACTTGAAAACAAAAGTGTCAGCAGGAAAAATAGGGGCAGATACAAAACCTCAGGGCCTGCGTGACCCAACCAGCGATAAAATTGCCCTCTGGCAGTAATACCAACAAGTTCATTGATTGTAACCTCCTTGGTAGAAGCTAGCATTCCTTCGAAAATGGCCACTCTTTGCCTAGCAAAATTGCTGTTTAAAGTAGATCGCTTAACATCATCAAAGGCCATATTTGTTCCATAATGAAGTGCAGGAAATTGACTTTCCGTTATATTGTAGCCTCTCACCTTCTGGAGGGAGAAATATAATTTCCAGCTATTGACTGCTTCTTGTAGATAACTGACATACTGTCCCTTTGCAAAATACTCTGCCTTTTGTACCACCATACTATCTAACTGGATTTCTTTTGCATGTTTTTCTTGCAAGGACGCATCATAGGTCCTTTTCATCCACTCTATATCTTCTTGCGCATATTCACTCTGTCTAGCTACATCTTCAGCATACTGAATCGACTGATTTTCCAAAGAGCTAAAAAGGAACAAGATCAACATTGGCAAGCAGAGAAGCATTCCGATAGCCTGCATCTTCAATAAACGATTGTTGATGATGAGCAGGAATTGTGTTTTCAAAGTCCGCACCACTAGCCTCCCTCCTCCTCGGTCCCATATAATTCCTTATATATGAGATAACTACCTTTTCGACCGACCTTTATCTCTCTCACATCATCTAGGTTGCGAATTGCCCAATCCAAAAAATCAGAAAGACTTCCCCCCAGCTCATCCAGTTGAATAGTGGCTTGACATTCCTCATTATTCACACAAGTAAAGTGCGGCTTTAAGGCTAAAAATTCCTGCACTACATTTTTAGATGAAAAGGAAAGCAATACGGTTTCCAAAGCCTGCTCCTGGGGGTGGTAGACAACTGAAAAATGACCATCCTTGATAAAGTAAATACTGTCAGCAATACTGTCTAAATTATCTAACAAGTGAGAAGCAATAAGCATGGTCTTTCCCTGGGCCCGCAAGTCTTTCAATAAACTTGAAATCATTTCTACATTGTCTGGGTCCAAACCATTCATGACTTCATCTAAGAGCATGTAGCTAGCCTGAGTCACTACTACCAAAGCAAAACACAAGCGCTGACGCATTCCCAATGAATAGGTCCCAACTTTTTTATGAATATAGGTCCCCATATTTAAGACCGTCACTATTTCTTGTGGATAAGTGACATCTACTCCCCACATGGCAGCGTAAAATTCCAAGTGCTGTAAGCCAGTTAGTTCGTCGTACAAATCTGCCTGGTCAGGCATTTTTACAATTTGTTGACGCATATATTGCTTGTCCTTTTGATAGCTCTTTCCATGATAGTTCACTTCTATCCCTGATCCAGTAATATGCCCAGAAATAATTCGAACCAAGGTTGACTTCCCTGTCCCGTTAGGTGCAACCAGACCGATGATTTTCGAGGACGGGACTTCCATATGAATATCTTTGAAAATGAGCTTTTTACCGTAAGAAAACTGGTCAATTTTCACCACTAACATAGATTGCCTCACTTTCTCAATATAATGTACTTTGAATATTATTATAATCTTTTTTTGCGGAAAGGCAAGTAAAAAGAGGCAACTGCCTCCCTAGAACTATGCTTTTATTTACCTTAATTTTGCTACTCACTCCAAGTATCTGGGAAATAAATGAAATGAATACCCATCATTTCTCCAACCTCTCCCAAATAACTACCTGTCCTTTTTTGAGGGACCTCTGCACATCAATAATGCGTTGGTTGGAAGAGCCTCGGAATTGCAACATGAGATTGCGTTTGCTTTTGTCATAGCGGCCATCTACAAGAATGTCCAACTGGCTGAGCAGTTCTAATTTGTCTGGCGTTTCCAACATCAATTCTTCCCATGTATAGCCTGTCCAGGACCAAATGTCCTTGTCTGGCAATTCATCCCGCACCCGCTTGACGAGTGGGAGGACGGTCCCTGTATTGAGAAAGGGCTCTCCACCCAAGAGGGTCAGCCCCTGCACATAGGGCTGGGCCAAGTCTGCTAAGATGCGGTCTTCCAGTTCCTTGGTGTAGGGAATCCCAGCCTTGAAGGACCAGGTGGCGACATTGTAACAGCCTGGACAGTGAAAAAGGCAGCCGCTGACATAGAGGGAGCAGCGAACGCCTTCACCGTCCACAAAATTAAAGGCCTTGTAGTCCATAATCCGTCCCTGACTGAGTTCCTCGCTCTTCCACTCGCCTGGCTTGGGATTATTCCAGTTCTGTTCCGTCATAGCTGCCTCCTTTCTCATCCAATCCAGTAACGCTCTACTCCTTCTCTGATATCTTCTAATACACCACCACATGCAACAATCGTTTTGCGACTAGCCTCATTGTCTGTCGAGCAAGTCACGAGGACCTTTGTGATATTTTTACTAGCCGCCTCCTGCAAACCAAGTCGCAGCTGGTCCTTGGCATAGCCCTTGCCACGTTCCGTCGGGCGAATGGAATAACCAATGTGCCCGCCTTTATTGAGCAGGAAATCGTTGAGCCGTAGGCGTAGACTGAGAAAACCAAGGGCTCGACCAGTCTGGTCAAATGATACATACTGAATAGAGGGAACAAAACCTTCTGACAGGTTGATGCCTGCCTCATAGTCTTGGTTTCTCAAAATCCAGTCTTCAAAGTCTACATCTTTGGAGATAAACCCTCCGTCCATAGCAGATCCTACCGCTTCAAACTCCGCTAGCATCTCCAAAATCGTTTCCTTATCCGCCACAGTTGGTCTTCTTAATTCCATTCTATCCTCCATACTGTCTTTTGAAAAATTCGCTAATGATGTCCGTATCCAGTCCTAAATCCTGCACAATTTCTGCCTTGTGGAAATCGTCATAGTTGTCCTTACCGCTCCAAACAAAAGAATTGGTCACAATCTGATAAACCTTGTCTAGCTCGACTGCTCTGCCATTGACCAAAAGAGCCTCATCGCTTTGGACAATGCCCCACATCTGAGGGTGGAGGCCTGTCTTGAGGCTAGCTACCAAATCGCTCCCCTTGATAGCAACCAAGAGCACACGCTTAGAAAAGGGCAGGACCTTGACCAAGTCCGAATAGTAAATTGGTCCCGCCGACAAGGAAGCCCGAATGCCGAAGCCGTTGATGACTGCACCGTCCGCCTGCAAGCCCAGCTGGCCAGCCTGCTCAAAAAGAGCCTGACAGATGACAGGAGCTAGACTGGACATGCCTTGACGAATGCTGTCTCGCTCTCCGTCTAGTGCCTCCGGCAGAGTTGCTATTGGCTGGGAAAAAGCTGCGTCCCGTTCCGACTTCATCTGGTCGATAACGGCCTTAACCGCCCTGTCTTCATCGGTCAATTTCTCCACCTCAATCAAGTCATAAGCTAGGACTTCATGTCGCCCGTCTGCATAACACCGCAGGGATAGATGACCGACAAAGCGACCATATTGACCTGCCTGGCAAATGCTGACGCTACCTACTTGAGTTGGTTCTTTCAAGATTGTGTGGGTGTGTCCACCCAAGATGACATTGACTTCTGGAAATTCCTTGGCCAAGGCAAGGTCTTCATCGTAGCCCATGTGACTGAGTAAAACCAGATGAGCCTGAGGATTGCCCTTCATAATCTGGTCCACCAGTCGTCGTAGAGCCTGCTGTGGATTTTCAAAAAGCACCTTATCCGTCGGCGAAGCAACCTCCTGGGTTTCCAAGGTTGTCAAACCGAGGACATAGAGGCTTTTCCCATTTATATCAAATTCAAGGACATCCTCAAGCGGCACCAATTCATCAGCCGCCTCCTCGTCACGGTAGCGGAGATTGGAGGACACAATTGGAAACTGGGCAAAGTCGTCCAAGCGACTGAGCAGTTCATCTCCGTGGTCAAATTCATGATTGCCCAAGGTCATGGCCTGGCAACCGATTCGGTTCATCAAATCGATTTCCTTGATTCCTCGGTACATATTAAAGAAAATATTGCCCGAAAAAAGATCCCCACTGTCAAAGACAAAAGTCGGCACACCCTCTTTTTCATTCCTAGCCCGAATGTCCGCAATCAGCTGAGCTTTCTTTGGAAAATTCTCCATGTAAGAATGCATATCATTGGTATGGAGAATGCTGATATCTGTAAAATCCATACTATTTCTTCTTATTCCTGGATTGCTTGAGTAATTCCTGCACACGCGCCTTCTTATCCTGCTTCACATTGGAATTCTTCTCGTGATAGCGTGCCACCAAGGCCTTGCCCTTATCGTCTAGTTGGTATTTTCCCATTGTTTTCTCCTTTTTTGAACATAGCAGAGCTATTACATTTTTCTCCCTATTATAACAAACTTCCGTAGTTCCTCAAAACTACGGAAGCCCTCATGTCCATTCTTTATAAACTAGACCCATTCATGTGTTTGACACGGGAAATGATTTCCTTGTGGCGGCCCTTAACCATGGGTCTGGCCTGAGGATTGCCTAGGTAACCACAGGTCCGCTTGACCACATCAACTATTTTAGGGTCGCTATTGCCACAGTTTGGACACTTGAAGCCACGCTCCGTTGGCTCAAAATCCCCTTCAAAACCACAGGCATAGCAATGGTCGATCGGGGTATTGGTCCCCAGATAACCGACACGGTCATAAGCATAGTCCCAAACAGCCTCCAAGGCCTTTGGATTTTGTTGCAGTACAGGATATTCGCAGTAGTGGATAAAACCACCGCTGGCACCCGCCTCCACATAGACCTTTTCAAAATCCAATTTTTCAAAGGGAGTCGGATTTTTCCGCACATCATAGTGGAAGGAATTGGTGTAATACTGCTTGTCGGTGATGTTTTCAACCAATCCAAACTTCTCTGTATCCATGCGGCAGAAACGGTCTGTCAGGCTTTCCGATGGGGTCGAATAAACAGAGAAATGATAGCCGTATTGATCCGACCAAGCCTCTGTCAATTCCTTCATTCGTTTGATAATGGCAATCGTAAACTCCTTGGCTTCTGGATTGGACTCCCAGTGACCACCGTAGAAAACTGCTGCTACTTCATAAAGTCCGATATAGCCTAGCGAAATGGTCGCTCTGCGATGTTTGAAAACCTCATCCACCGCATCGGTCTTGGCCAGTCGCTTGCCAAAAGCCCCATACTGATACAAAATCGGTGCATTGGCAGGTGTCGCCTCCTTGACCCGCTCCACACGGTAAACTAGGGCGTCCTTAGCAATGGCCATGCGTTCTGCAAAGATTTCCCAGAATTTTTCCTGACTTCCACCACTTTCGAGGGCAATCCGTGGCAGATTGACGGTCACAACACCCAAGTTCATCCGCCCAGATGTCACATCCTGACCGTTTTCATCCTGCCAACCTTGTAAGAAGGAACGGCAACCCATTGGCACTTTGAAGGAACCCGTCAACTCAACAATCTTGTCATAAGACAGCATATCTGGGTACATCCGCTTGGTTGCACATTCCACCGCCAGCTGCTTGATGTCGTAGTTGGGTGAAGTTGGCTCCAAGTTCAAGCCCCGCTTAACTGTGAAAATCAGCTTTGGAAAAATCGCCGTCCGACCTTCGCGTCCCAGACCCTTGATACGAATGTTGAGAATAGCCTTTTGAATCTCCCGCTCAAACCAGGAGGTTCCCAGACCAAAGCCCAGTGAAGTAAAAGGCGTTTGCCCGTTGGATGTGAAGAGGGTGTTAATCTCATACTCCAAGGACTGCATGGCATCGTAGATATCCTTTTGCGTCTTGACACGAGCGTATTCCTCCTGCTTGTCAGGCAAGACCCAGTCTTTGGCTTCTTTCAAATGCTTCTGATAATTGAGTTCAGCATAAGGAGCTAGCACCTCATCAATCCGATCCGCCGAGCAGCCTCCGTACTGACTAGAGGACACATTGGCAATGATCTGCGAAATCTGTGCCGTAGCGGTCTGAATTGACTTGGGACTTTCCACATCTGCATTCCCAATTTTGAAGCCCTGAGCCAACATCCCCTTGAAATCAATCAAGCAACAGTTGGTCATAGGAGTATAAGGGCTGTAATCTAAGTCGTGGTAATGAATGTCACCTTTTTGGTGGGCGTTGGCCACATGGGCAGGCAAGAGCTTGAGCCCGATAGATTTTCCGACAATACCCGCTGTCAAATCCCGCTGGGTATTGAAAACATCCGCATCCTTGTTGGCATTCTCATTGACCAAGGCCTGATCCTTGCTCAGCAGCTTGTGAATTTCAAAGTTAATATCGGTCGCCTGATGCCGTCGGAAGTCCCGTTGGGTCCGGTATTGGATATACCGTTCTGCCAGCTCATACAAATGAGCCTTAAGCAACTCCTGCTCCACAATAGTCTGGATTTCATAAATCTGGATATCTCCTGTAAAACGGCGGCCAATCTCTTGCAAGCTTGCCTCTATAACCAGCTGCAGACCAGTCTCTGACATTTGGTGTTCTAACTCCTGATTGGCACGAGAAAGAGCAGAAAAAATCTTTTGCTCATCAAAGGACACCGTTCGGCCGTCCCGCTTCAAGACGACTAAATTCAGTTTTTCTACATCATTTTCTCGCACCTTCATCTGACTGGCCTCCAAAACATTCACTTCTATTAGTGTAACATTTCACAAATTAAAAATCAATATCTTGTGCCAAAAAATATAAAAGTGACAAATTTACACTAAATATAGAATTCATTTCTGAAAAACAAATGAAAACAAGAGCCTAATCTGACTCTTGTTTTCTGGTCCATAAGAAGTACAAATTGATGGCACAGGCCACTAAAATCACAGCAGGCCAAAGCAAGTTGATGACAGGAATTCTGCCAACATTTACCGCAAGAAAGAGGATATTCCACACCACTCCCAAGCTATAGACAATCGTCAGTATAATTTTCATAAAACACTCCAACAAAATGATAGTGCTATTATACTACAAACGACTGTTAATGTCCTTGATTTGCCGCTCCATTTTCCGATGGTTTAGGAAAAAGAGAGAAGCGTAAATCAAGACAAAGATAAACCAGAAAAAGAGAAGAGCCCCAAGTTTCACGGGAAACCAACCAGCCAAAATGCCTAGCGGTGTAAAGCCTAAAGCTGTGATGCCAAAATGCGTTGCCGTCATTCGCAAAAGGCTCCAGTCCTGTTCAAAAATTTTGTCTGCCAGCTGAAACAAGAGACCGATTGCCGCCCAAATGACTACACAAATCAGCATGATAGTTACTTGATTAAAGTTGCTCAGGTAGTAAGCACCCATGGTTGAAAAGGGATTTAGAGGAAAATAGGTTCCCTGTCCGAAGACGGCTGATGTGATAATGGAGATAATGGTTCCGATGGCAATGCCTAAACTGGCTGATAAGATGTATTTTTTCATAGTCCTAACCTTTCTTTGATAACTTTTAGATAGCGACGGGAGGAGTAGGTGACCGAGCCATTCTTCATGACCAGTTTGACCAGACCGTTAGAAGTCAGTTTGAGGTGGTCCAGTTGCTTGATGTGAATGATCTCCGACTGAGAGATTTGTAAAAAGTTTGCCGGTAAGTCCTCCTTGACCTGATACAAGCGTAGGTTGGAAGTATAGGTAGTTTCTACTGTTTCCACCTGCAAGACCTTATCTTCCAAGTAGAGCCTGACAATCTCATCATGTTCCACAAGATAAACCTGTTCCCCTTTTTTGACAGTTAGACTGGATCTCTGCTTATCCAAGTTTTGAATATAGGATACTAGATGAGTAATCTGCTCAGACATAGTTTGAGCTTCAATAGTTACTAAGTCTTCTACAATGTCTGGTGAAATAGCTAGTTTTACTTTCATATTCTCTCCTTTCTCTTTCTGCCCCTATTAAACACCATTTCTGTACTGGTTTCAAGGGCTTTTGGCTATGTGGTCGTTTTCCATCACTAAACGGCAAAAAAGCCAGAACAGTTGTCCTGACTTAGTCATTCTTTAGAAAAGTTAGCCCCGTCACTATCTGCCAAGCTGTGATAGGATAGACGGTTAAGCGTTCATAAATGGCCATTACCGCCACTTGATTTTCCAAGATAGCAGTCTGCAACAATCCTGCAGCGACAAAACCACACAATCCGAGAAAAATACTAATGGAGCGATAAACCTTTTTTTGATCGGGCAGGAAAAGACCTGTCAAAAGCAAGGTGCTATTGCCCATCATAAATGACAGACGAGCTCCAAGTCCATGCAAACCGTCCTGACCAGGTACACCACCTTGATAAAGACCGACTAGAAGGCTTCCAAAACCAAAAAGGATGACGATCAGCAGGATAAGGATTGCCAAAATTGGACGTCTCCGCCTTATTTTAGGAAAAATAAGCAGAGCATAGGAGAGGAAAAAGCCCACTGCAGTTAGAATAAAGCCACTATTCATGACAATCGCCCAATTCGAAAAGTTTTCTGGTACACCAGCTACCTGTTGACCATTGTATACTCCAAGAGCCGAGATAAATTGCCGACTATAGACATAGCTAAGTGGATAGCCTGTTCCAATAGCTGCAATCAATTCGGTCCCAAGGTAAATACTGGCATTTATTAGAAAGCCAATGGCTCCCCATTTTTGTAGATTTTGTACTCTCATCTTTTTCTTTCCTTATTACTTTCTCTTGGTATTTTGCCACTAGACTTATTTAAAATCTGTAATTTTTTCTGCCTCAATACGAACAGATTCAAATCCTGGTTCTTTGGCTTTTCCAATTGAAACCATCAGAACGGGAATATAACGGTTTGGATCCAATTCAAAAGTCGCCGCCATCTCCTCAGGGTCAAAACCTGACATAGGATTAGTATCGTAACCGTGAGAACGGGCTACTAACATCAACTGCATAGCAGCTAGACTAGCGTCCATTTTGACGACCTCTCTCATCGTAGCTGGCGACAAGTTGTCATACATACTCTTAATCACAGGCACCTGATAGTCTCGGACTTCAGGGGGCATCTTTCCTTCGGCTACAGCTCGGTCATAGATAACTTCTGTGCGGTCCTGGGGCTTGATATCTGCAAAGATTAAAATCACCGCTGAAGCAGTGTCGACTTGTTTGGTATTAAAGCGTACCATGGGACGCAACTTAGCCTTAGCAGCCGCACTTTCAACAATCACAAAATACCAAGGCTGTAAATTCACAGCAGACGGGGCTGTAATAGCTTTGTTTACTATTTCAAGCATTTCTTCGTGGTCAATCGTCACAGTCTCATCATATACTTTGATAGATTTGCGACCAAACATAATCTCATTAAAATCATTAGTTACCATACACGATTATCTTCCTTACATTAGCGCTGTTTTTACATGGGAAAGTAGAGCATAGGTTGTTGCGGGGAAAGCAAAAATCATACGATTTAGATCTTTTGCTGTTAGCTTTTGGTTAATAATCAAAGTCAGCAAGTTAATCATTTCTCCCGCTTCGTGTCCCAACAAAGCTGCACCCTTCAAGGTCTTATCACTTCCTACAATCAGCGTAAAGTGAGCTTCTGTTTCTAGCTTAGTCTGGAATTTCAATTGTTGACCAAAGGGAATCTCAACAATCTTGTACTGTTCAGGATTTGCTTGGGCCTCTGCAACCGTAACACCAACTTGAGCCAGACGAGGCAGCGTGAACACGACATTTGGAACAACTGGATAGGCAATCGGAGCTGGATTGCCCAAAATATGCTCCGCAATGTAGCTAGACTCAAAGCTAGCAGTCGGTGTCAAGCGAGGAATCGTTTTAGAAACCACATCACCAGACGCGTAGATAGTAGGTTGGCTTGTCTGCATGAATTCATTCACCTTGATGCCAGTGCGATCAAAATCCACTCCAACCTCTTCTAAGCCTAGACCTTCTACATTTGAGACACGGCCTGTGGCGTCAATAATGGTGTCTGTCTCGATTTCTAAGCCCTGAGCCGTTTTGACAAGAAGACCACTTGCTGTTTTTTCAGCTGAAACAACCGCTTGATTGAAATGGAAGCTAACACCATCGGCGGTCATTTTATCAATGACACTAGCTACCATTTGCTCAGGATAGGCTGCTAAAGCACGATCTGCAAACTCGATAATATGAACTTCTGAACCCAGTAGCGAAGCCATTGTCGCAAACTCCAGCGAGATAATCCCAGCACCGATAAAGACGATTCTTTCTGGCATGTGATCCATATCAAGAAAGGCACGGCTGTCTTGGAACCATTCATTCCCAGGGACATTTAGTCGAGCAGGGCGTTGACCTGTACCAATCACGATAAAGTCTGTGGTAATTTCCTTATCATCAACCATCACTGTGTGAAGGTCTTTTAACTGACCATGTCCTTTTAACAGGTCAATTGACAGGCTGGCAAACATACCTTCTAACATGGGAGAATAAGTAGGAATCTCCTCTTTTTTATACGCTATCAATTTTTTCCAAGAAATTTCTCCTGTTTTGGCAATCCCTGCTTTTTCATACCGTGCCAAACCATCCATAAACTCAAAGGGACTTTCTAGTAAAAACTTGGCATTACAACCATAGTTTGTGCAGGTTCCAGCTGTGATATCTTTTTCGACAATAGCTACTTTCTTACCTGCTTTTGCCAAATCAACTGCAGCATGCCAGTTGGCATGTCCTGAGCCGATAAAGGTAACATCGTATTGATACATCATTCTTCCTCCTTAATTTGTCAACATAGAAACAACAGTTTGGCCTAGGGCACGAGCAGATTGGGGATTTTGACCTGTCAAGATTCGATCATCCTGGCGAACAACGGGGGAAAAGGCTGTTCCAATTTCAACCTTAGCCCCTTTTTCACGAAGGGCTGACTCCGTTAAAAATGGTACCAAGCCTGTGGTGCCGTTTAACTCCTCTTCTTGATTGGTAAAGCCTGTGACAACTTTTCCTGCAATCAGGGCTTGACCGACCTCATCTTTGATTGGCAAGAGCCCTGCTACACCGTGACAAACTGCTGTGACGAGACCTCCGTTTTGGTAAATCTGGCTTGCCAGCTCTGCTATTTCCACAGACTCTGGGAAATCCCACATGACCCCATGACCACCTGTATAGTAAATCAACTCATAGTCCGTCGCCTTAACCTCTTCAGGTCGCAAGGTCTGACCGAGAGCACGATTGCGAAAATCAGCGTCCTTATAGTAAGTGCGGTCTACATCATCCATCGTGGTCAAACTATGTGGGTCTAGGGGCACGTAACCACCTTTTGGGCTGACAAAATCCGCTTCATAACCAACTTTGACCAATTCATCATAAAAGTGAGTTAGCTCGCTGAGCCATAGACCTGTCAGGCGTTCATGCTCACCATATTGTTCTATATTGGTTAGGACAATCAGTACTTTCTTCATACTACCTCCTACTTTTAATCGCGCGCGATTGTTTTTTTGATATGTGTCTAGTCTATCCCTATTCATTTGATTTGTCAAGGTAATAGAATTTTGATAAGATATTTTTATCGTGCACGATTAGAAAGCGAGAGACCATGTCCGACTATCATTATTCAAAACAGCTCTGCCATTCCTTCTACCAAGTCAACAAACTCTTCAATCAATTTTATTTGAAAAATCTCAAGGAATTTGACTTAACCTATACCCAATACCTCGTGCTTGTTGTCCTCTGGGAAAAAGCTCCACTGACACTCAAAGAACTCGGTGGAAAGCTAGATTTGGCCAGCAACACCTTGACGCCACTCCTAAAGCGACTTGAGGCAAAAGGCTACATCCAACGAAGTATTCCTCTGGGAGACAAACGACACCTCCTTGTCCAGCTCACCGAAGAGGGCCAAAAGCTCCAAGCCATTCTTGAAGACAAGTTACTTTCCTGCTTTCGCCAACTCGATGGCCTGACTATAGAAAAAAAACAATCGTACGTCAAGTACAATCAAGAACTCATCGAGAGTTTACAGAGCTATTTGGACTAATATATCCCCTGCTTTTCTCCATGGAAGCAGTTTTTTTATTTGCAAAAAGCCAGAACAAGAGTCCTGACTTTCATTGTCTTATATTTTTTTCTTCAACTCCGCTACTGCCATCATGACTTCCATCGGGGTCATATTGTAGATGTCCAGTTTCTCCAGCTCATCAAGGACTGGGTGAGAAGGCGTATCTGCGAAGAGGTCGATTTGACCAGACGGCTCTTCTACTACTGACGGAGCTGGGTGAGTTGGTGCAGTAGGAGCTTGGTTTTCAAGCGTCTGCAAAATCCTGTCCGCCCGCTGCAATAACTCCTCTGGCATTCCCGCAATCTTAGCCACATGAATCCCGTAGGACTTATCGGCTGGACCTGGAGCAATCTTGTGGAGGAAGGTCACTTGGCCGTCCTCCTCCCAGGTCGATACGTGGACATTTTCAAGGCCTGACAGAGTCTGGCTTAGCTCGGTCAACTCGTGGTAGTGGGTAGCAAAGAGGGTCTTGGCCCCAATCTTGTCGTGGATGTACTCGATGATAGACTGGGCTAGCGCCATGCCGTCGTAGGTAGCTGTCCCCCGCCCCAGCTCATCAAAGAGAATCAGCGACTGGTCTGTCGCCAAACGGACTGCCTTGTTGGCCTCCATCATCTCCACCATAAAGGTCGATTGACCGCTGACCAGGTCATCTGCCGCCCCGATACGGGTGAAAATAGCGTCAAAGACTGGCAGGGTTGCCTGGTCCGCTGGTACATAGGAACCCATCTGTGCCAGAATGACGATAACTGCCAGCTGACGCATATAGGTCGATTTACCACTCATGTTAGGTCCTGTAATCAGCTGCATGGTCGTCGCCTGATCCAGCTGGATAGAGTTGGGAATATAGGTCTGCTTGCCCATGACCTTCTCGACCACCGCGTGCCGTCCGCGCTCAATGTCCAACAGCTTATCCGCATTGAAGCTCGGGCAGACCCAGTGCTGTTGCTCCGCCACAACCGCAAAAGCCTGCAAGACATCGATGGTTGCAATGGTCCGAGCCAGCTTCTGCAAACGGCTGATGTATTTTTCAACCTCTTGGCGAATCCGCATGAAAATCTCGTACTCCAAGTTAGACGACTTATCACGCGCCTCCAACATCTGCCCTTCAATCTTAGCCAATTCTTCCGTACCATAGCGCTCCGAGTTTTTCAAGGTCGCCTTACGGAAAAAATGGTCCGGCACATTGCCCAGATTGGAATTGGTCACATGGAAATAGTAACCGTCTTTTTTGTTGTAATCAATCTTGAGATTGTTGATACCAGACGCCTCACGCTCCTTGGCCTCAATCTCCGCAATCCAGCCCGCACCCTCACGCATGACCAGACGATACTGGTCCAAGGTCTCATCAAAGCCCGTGCGGATGATGTTCCCATCTGTAATAGCCCCTTGGGCTTCTGGGTCAATAGCAGAGCTGATAAGAGCGTGTAGTTCTGGGATTGGATCCAGACCTGCCACCAAGCTAGTCAGAGCAGGCTGGTCCATTTGTTGCAGGATATTTTTGATAGCAGGGACATTTCCAAGGGTCTGAGAGAGCTGCAAGAGGTCCTTGGGCATAGTTTTTCCGAAAGACACCCGACTGGCCAAGCGTTCGATGTCATAAACACCTTTTAGAGCCTCCACCAAGTCGCTCCGCTCAAAGAAGTAATCCAGAAAGACTTGCACAACAGCCTGCCGACTTTCAATCCGCTTGAGGTCAATCAGTGGTCTATCAATCCAAGCCCGCAAGAGCCGCATGCCCATGGCTGTCTTGGTTTCATCCAACAACCAGTACAAACTACCATGCTTCTTACCTGTCCGACCGTTTTCAAGCAAGTCCAGACTGGATTTAGTCGCATAGTCCATTTGCAGATAGTCCTTGATTTCGTAGTGGACCACCTTTTGCAAGTGACTCAAGTCCCTCATCTGTGTCCGATGTAGGTAGCTAAGAAGTTTGCCGGCCGCAGCCTTTTCCAAGTCTGTCAGGGAGTTATCAATTAGCTGAACATCTTCCGTTACTTCATCCTCAAAAGAGAGTAGGAGGTTCATCTGGTTTGAAAAGACCTGCTCTTCTTCCTCCGACAGAGCGTAACCGATAACCAATTCACGCCCCCGCAAGTTACGAATTTCACCGCAAAGACTGGTAAAATCATCTAGGCTGGTCACGAAAAACTGACCTGTTGACACATCCATGTAAGAAAGGGCAAATTGTACGCCCTGACGGTCAATGGTGACCAGGTAGTTACTGTCAGCTCCCATTTTTGAGGAATCCGTAACCGTACCAGGTGTGATGACCTGTACTACTTCCCGCTTGACCACACCAACTGCCTGCTTGGGATCCTCCATCTGCTCAGCAATCGCCACCTTGTGCCCCAACTCTACCAGAGTATCAATGTACTGCTGGGCTGCATGATAAGGAACGCCTGCCATGGGAATAGGATTTTCCGCATTCTTGTTCCGACTGGTCAGGGATAGTTCCAAAATCTGCGCAGCCTCTACCGCATCCTCGTAAAATAATTCATAAAAGTCACCCATGCGAAACAGCAAAAAAGCATCTGGATAGTTTGCCTTGATATCCAGATACTGCTGCATGCCTGGAGAAATTTTCTCTGTTGCCATTCTTTCTCTCAATTCTAATTCAAATAATAATTTATTTCAGCCTCAACCTGCTGGGCCGCCTCTTCATCTCGACAGATAACCAATAGTGTATCTGCACCTGCTAAAGTGCCTAAAATTGACTTTGGCTTTTCAGCGTCGATAATATTGGCCATCAAGGCTGCCTCACCGAGTTCCGAATGGAGAACTAGGATGAAACTAGCTCTGTCCACTTTATATGTATATTGTGCCAACAATTGGATAAAGCTACCTCCCTCATCCTCAACTGCCAAGGAATAAAAAGATTGCCCATTTTCATAAATTTTTATCACACCCAATTCTCGCAAATCCCGAGACAATGTAGTTTGGGTTACCACTACTCCATGTGCCTCTAAAGCTTGTTGAATATCTGTTTGACGTCCAATTTTTTCCTGACGAATCATGTTCTTTATCAATTCATGTCGTCCTACCTTATTCATCATCTTACCTCAGAATGTATATTTATAGAAATATTATATCACTTTTCGCCACTCTTGACTTGGAAATGTGATAAAATAGAATGAATAACTTTGGAGGAGCTCCTTAATGAATCAAAAACAAATCATTGCTGAAAGACTGGCTGCCATTCTTCCAAACTTGGAAATTGACGCCATCTCTGCACTATTAGAAAAACCGAAATCATCAGAAATGGGCGACCTAGCCTTTCCTGCCTTCTCACTTGCCAAAGTAGAGCGCAAGGCTCCACAGGCTATCGCAGCAGACATCGTTGAAAAACTAGACACTACTGGCTTTGAGAAGGTTGTAGCTACCGGTCCTTACGTCAATTTCTTCTTGGACAAGGCTGCTATTTCCCATCAAGTCTTGACAGATGTCATCACTGAAAAAGAGCAGTACGGTCAAGTCAACATCGGTCAAGGACGCAATGTAACCATCGACATGTCTAGCCCAAACATTGCTAAACCATTCTCAGTCGGACATTTGCGCTCAACCGTTATCGGTGATGCCCTTGCCAACATCCATGCAAAGCTTGGCTACAATCCTATCCGTATCAACCACTTGGGTGACTGGGGCAAACAATTTGGTATGTTGATTGTTGCCTACAAACTTTGGGGAGATAAAGCTGCGGTCGAAGCAGATCCTATTTCAGAATTGCTCAAACTCTATGTCCGTATCAATGCTGAGGCGGAAGAAAAGCCTGAGTTGGACGAAGAAGCACGCCAATGGTTCAAAAAATTGGAAGACGGCGATCCAGAAGCTCATGAGTTATGGCAATGGTTCCGTGATGAAAGCTTGGTTGAATTCAACCGTATTTACGACAAACTCGATGTAACTTTCGACAGCTATAATGGCGAAGCTTTCTACAACGACAAGATGGACGAAGGTATCCAAATCTTAGAAGAAAAAGGACTTCTTCAAGAGTCTAAAGGTGCGCAAATCGTTGATCTTGAAAACTACAATCTTCCACCAGCTCTCATCCGAAAAACTGACGGTGCGACCCTATATATCACGCGCGATATGGCAACAGCTATGTACCGCAAGCGAACCTATGACTTCGTGAAAAGCATCTATGTCGTTGGTCAGGAGCAAATCAACCACTTCAAGCAACTCAAAGCCGTTTTGAAAGAAATGGATTTCAACTGGAGCGACGATATGACTCATATCACCTTCGGTCTGGTTACCAAGGATAAGAAAAAGCTATCCACTCGTAAAGGAAATATCATCCTGCTCGAACCAACACTTGACGAAGCTATTTCTCGTGCCCTTACTCAAATCGAAGCTAAAAACCCTGACCTTGAAAACAAGGAAGAAGTGGCACACGCAGTTGGTGTAGGCGCTGTTAAGTTCTACGACCTCAAGACCGACCGTGACAACGGCTACGACTTCGACTTGGAAGCCATGGTTTCCTTCGAGGGTGAAACAGGTCCTTATGTACAATACGCATACGCCCGCATCCAGTCTATCCTGCGCAAGGCAAACTTTATACCAAACACAGAAAATGACTACAAACTAGCTGACGCAGAAAGCTGGGAAATCATCAAGCACATTCAAAACTTCTCAAACGTTGTTGAACGTGCTGGTGATAAATTTGACCCTTCCCTCATTGCTAAATATGCTATCAACCTAGCTCAATCCTTCAACAAATACTACGCCCACACGCGTATCTTGGATGAAAGCCCAGAGCGTGACAGCCGCTTGGCACTTGCCTACGCAACTGGTGTCGTCCTAAAAGAAGCCCTTCGTCTTCTTGGTGTAAAAGCTCCCGAGAAAATGTAATACTTCCCTATCCTCAATCCTAATGGTTGAGGATTTTTTATCATCAGCAACAAAAAAATTCTCAAAAATTATCAGACAAGTGCGAATAGATGTAGCGAGGGGGAATAACCCCCTACAAAAAATCATCAAAGGAGTCTGAATGACAAAAACATCACTTACAGCAAACCAACCTCGTTTTTCTATCCGCACCTACTCACTCGGTGCCGCTTCTGTCCTACTAGCCCACGCCTGCCTGGCAGCTGGACCAGTAGCTAGTGCCAATACGACAACTAGTCCATCTACAAGCCCAACTATAGCCCAAACAACAAGTAGCACTACTGAACAAAAAAACAATCAAGTTAGTCAATCTAGTACAAACCAAACAAACACTACACCATCCACTAAATCCAATACAGAACAAATATCGCAAGAAAAAAATGTTACGAGTATAGCAACGTCAGCAATTAAACCCATTCAAACAACCACTCCATCAACTAGTCCAGCTAGTCAAACGCGTTCTCAACAAACAACATCTTCCTCACAGCAAAGTCAAAACCAGACTAGACAAACAAGTACCAACCAAAGTCAAACTAATACTTCATCAACAAGTAGCTCTGCTATTCCCAAAACGACAACAAGTCAAACAATCACTAGCACTGGTCAACATCGTATAAGTAATCAAGCTAGCACCACAAGTGTCCAGACATCTAACACAAGATCCTCAACTACTGGTTCTATCGCTCTGGGGGATAATTACCCCTATAAAGTAGGGTGGCAGGTTGATCCTTGGGGCATGTATACTCGCCAATGCACATCCTTTGTAGCCTATCGATTAAGTACTGTCAACGGTTTCACGCTTCCTCGTGCCTATGGTAATGCAGATGTCTGGGGAACCAGAGCCAGAAGTGAAGGTTATCGAGTCGATATGACTCCCGCCTTAGGAGCTGTCGCTTGGTGGAATACCATGCATGTGGCTTGGGTTACAGCAATAGACGGCGATCGCGTTGAAATCGAAGAATATAATTTTAACTATACAACAAATTACAATAGACGTTGGATTCCTAAAAATTCTGTCAGCGGCTATATCCACTTTAAAGACCTAGCAGGCGGAACAACAACTAGCCCAAGCAATACTGTTCCTACAAACCAAACAGCAAATAACAGCCTCCCTTCAAGTGGTACTTACACCTTTACTGGACAAGCAGCCATTAAGGCGGAGCCAAAACAAGCTAGCACCACCTTAGCCTACTATCAAGCTGGAAACACAGTAAACTATGATAGTATTGTAGAAGCTGATGGTTATAGATGGCTTAGCTATCTAACTTTTGCAGGCAATCGCCGATACATCCCGATTGCACCAGTCGCCAAACCTACTACTCCACAAACTCCAAATACTCCTACAACCCCAATTACCAAACCAGAAGGCACTATACACATTCGCAATATCAACCAGTCCAATGGAAGTTTTGATGTTGTTCTAACAGGTGTAGCAGCACCAAAAGATATCAAGACTGTACAAGTACCAATTTGGTCCGACAATAACGGACAAGATGACATTATCTGGTATGCTGCTCAGCGGCAAAGTGATGGCAGTTACAAGGTAAACCTCCAAGCAAGTAAACATAAAAATGACCGAGGGCTCTACCACATCCATGTCTATTACACAGATTCCTCAGGTAAACTTGATTTTGTAACCGGGACAACAACTCAACTTTCCGCAGCTCCTACACCAACTACTCCAACGAGCAATCTACCTAAATCTGGAACCTATACTTTTAAATCAAGACTAGCTATTCGTAGTAATCCAAGTAGCTCAGCTCCCATTTTAGCCTACTATGGTATTGGACAAAGTGTACGCTATGATAGTATTGTGTCTGCTGAGGGACGCCAATGGATCAGCTATGTCAGCTATTCAGGAGCCCGTCGCTACATTGCCATTCCATAAAAACAAAGAAACTGCAGGGTCACTATGAACCGTGCAGTTTTTTAGATGATTAAATATCTGTGGAATTAATAGCAGTACTTGGCTGCTCCTTTGGCTTACGTAAATGGAAGAACACCGTCACACCAAAATAAATAGCAAATAAGACAATATTGATGATGTAGCCCCCTAACATAGTTGCTGCTGTCACATCACGAAAGGCTGCATCTGAGTAGAGTTGAGCAACACCTTTACCTGCTAGGTAGTTATAGGTGTTCAGTAGCAAGGTTGAAAATAGATAGCCAATGTAAAGATAGGAGGCCAGCTCATTTTTCTTCATGAATAGGAAAACAATGACTGCAATCAGTAGACCAAACATGACTATAGCTGCTATCTTCTGAATCATGCTAGTCTGGAGATTGGCTGTTTCGCGCGAAACAAGAATTAACTCTTCCACATTAATCCCTGCAGCTCCCTGCATAGACGCACGAAGTTGCTCCTCGTTAAAGGTCGAAACAAAGGCACTGAATAGCCTCAAGATACTGGCAATACTAGATAGTATCACAAAAATATACAGATGAATTGGTCTTTTCATATAAACACCTCCTAATTTTAGTCTTATTCTACTCCAAAAAACATGCTTTGTCAATGTGATTTTGTGAACAAATTGAAAAATATATATTAAAATGCTATAATAAAGAAAAGTAACAAGGAGGAAAAGTGATGAAACATTTCAAAAAATACTACTGGCAATACTGTTTCCTGTATCTGCTTTTCTATCAATTTGCAAAATTACTCTTCCCTGACCTCACTGATATCCTAGCTGCTATCGGTTTTTGGAGCCTTGTTGTCGCCCTGCTCTATACTATCTACTACTGGATTTCCTACTGGCTCTATGTCCGTAAACAGAAGAAATAAGAACAATCTCCTCTAAGTTCGACCTAGAGGAGATCATTTTTATTTAGAGGCAAGATTTTGGAAAAAGTCAAATTGGCGATAGGTCAGATTTTCTGGTAAGGTCAAATCCACATCGTCTTCCACATCTGCCACGGTTAATTCGACATCCAAGGGCAAATCCTTCAGTCTATAACGTCTGATTACGTGCCCCTCTGCACTGACAAAGTCCAGCAAGTAACCATTTACCCGAACTTGATACAGCATCAACTTATCCGTCAAATTTTCAATGACCAACATGTCCAGCTTTCTACGCCCAATCGTATAGTCTGGATTGCGATAATACCTAAATTTTTTATCCATGTCCAATCTCCTTCTATATCTTATCTGTTCTTCCCAAAAACACATAGGACAGACCAATAATAAGTCCAGTCCAGACTAGAATAACAGGAATTCCCATGCCCCAGCTCAATGTATGGTTTTCAATGCTTTTTTGGAAGACACCTGTTGCAATTTCAAAACTTCTCATATAGGTCGTCGGGAGCAGATGAGCAATTTTGAAGAGGGGATTGAGCAGACTTGGTAGCCAGACCATCGAAAACAAGGTAACTGTGGACAAAAAGAGGGCTGTCATGCGATTCTTAGTCACCAAGCTAATCAGATAGACAAGACTACTAATGAAGACAAGGGAGAGGACTTGGAGAAGCAAGGTCGGCAGGAGGACAGAGCCAATACTAACAAAGGAAAGCTGGAAACTATTCAAACTATAAGAAAGTGTCGGATAGTGAAGACTTCCAAAACCAAATACCAAACCTGCCACTAAGAAAGACGTTAGAGAAACCAAGGCAAATAGCAAAAGAGAAAAAACAAAGCCAACTGCTAATTCCTGCACCATACGTTGTCCTCTAAACAGGGGCAACATCCGATACTTGTCCAATTTTCCAGCATAGGCACCTCCATAAACATTGGTCAAGACAAAGGCGATTCCAACAGGAAGAAGGGCAGGGAAGATGTAGGTAAACAAGGACGGGAGAAATTGAAAGGCTGTATGTGGGAAATGGGTGTCCTCAAACGGTAAATCAATCTTAGAAAGAGCCGTATAATACGCAATCTCCCTATCCAATGCCTCCAAAACATCCTTTTCAGGACTATGAGCTTCCAAGGAAGCCTTGGCAGACGACAGATAATCTAGCTGACGGTCATAGACTTGGTCCCATTGACCAGCTGTAAAAGCCTTTAGAAACTCTTCATCCGAGGCAATAATTGCTTGCCCATCTTCTATACTTTTTGAAACATAAAGGTATTCCTCCGATTCTGGTTCCAAACTCTCCAAACGAGCCTGATTTTCCTCGATAGCTTGGGCATTGGTCCGTTGATTCTGTCGAATTTGTGCCCCTAGGTTATTGGTTTGTGAAGCCTGATGATTGAGGAACAAGGTTCCCAAACAAGCAAACAACAATAGCACTAGAGGTACATAGGTCAACTTATTTTTTACTAATTGAGCAAATAGAAATTTCTTGTAAGTCATCAGTCTACCTCCTGCATGGTTTCATTGACCAGTTTCAAGGTCACATGGCAATATTCTTCAATATCCTCTTTATAATGAGAGGTCAAAATAATCATTTTGTCTTCTTGGCAAAGTTGGTGCAAGGCTTTAAAGAAAAGCTTCCGACTTGTTTCATCCAAACCATTGGTAATCTCGTCCATCAAGAGATAGGTCGCGTCGCTGACCATATACATGGCAATCAAGACCCGCTGTTTCATCCCCAGTGAATACTGGCGAATAGGTAGGTGGGCATAATCCTCCATTTCCCAATAGGAAATAACCGCATCAATGTCCACCGAAGACTGCCAAGTTTGTTTGACAAATCGTAAATAGTCCAGACCAGAAAGATTTCCCTCAAACCATTCGCTCGTTTCATAGTAAAACAAGTCCCTATTTGGATGACCAGCAGTGCTAGACCAACTCGACCGACCAGCAAGTGGAGCCAGCAAGCCTGCCACCGTTCTGAAAAATGTTGTCTTTCCAGAACCGTTGGTAGCTACAATGCCGTACAGGTTCCCCTTGTGGAATTGATAGGAAAAATTCGTCAAAACAGGATGCCGTGTCGCAATGGTCATGTTTTTAATCTCTAAAGTCATTATCCTCACCTCTCATAAAAAGTGCAGGAGAGATTTTCTCTCCTGCCGAAAATCTTAGTATCTACCTGAATAGTAGTTAATGTGTTGATACCTTGTGTAGTTCCAACCTTGACTGACAAAGATACGGCTAGAACCAGTGTAACGTGACCAGTTTGGAATATTTACATATTGATAACCATGGTAATTACTTCCACCACCAGTATACTTGTTTACATCATAGCGATACGATTTTACAACTGTAACAGCAGATGCTGAAGGAGCTACTGCAATACCAGCGACAACAGCACCAAGTGCCAACCATTTACCAATTTTTTTCATTTTAATTTTCTCCTTTTGTTTCTTATATGTTATTGTTTATTTTTTAGGTCTGATTCCTTTCACGGAATATAGACCTTTTCAAAATGCATCTCATGTTACTTACCTACCTTTCTAAAAGTGATTAAAATGTCCACCAAACATCGCCTAGCTTGCCAAAAAAATATTTAAGCATCTCTTATCTCCTTCTTACATATAACTTTTTATGTGCCTAGTATATCCTCTTTTCACAAAATCACCAATGACAGCAATGTCATCAAAATATAGTCTTTAGCCCCTAAAAAGCAATAAAGAGATAAAAAAAAAAGACCTAAAAGACGAACAATCATATCTCTTAGGTCTTTCAGCGATGACATTTATGTCATCGATAAATTATAGTTACAAATATTTTTTCAAATCCTTCTGCCATTCCTCTGTCAATTTCTGTGCCAGATGGTCATTTCCGATAATTTGTGCAAAAGTTTTAGCTGATTGGAACATCGGCTCAGCGAATTCAAATCCCCCCTCTTTCCGTAAAGCTTGCTTCCATGACAGCATTAAAATTAAAGGTTTCTTCTGATAATCTTCTGTTTTTTCCATGATAGCATGTAGACAATCAAGATAGGTATCAAAGTAATCATAGTGCCCAATTTTTTCAAAAAAACACAAACCTACTACCAAAGTATCTCTTATAATAAAGTAATCTTCAATTCGGTTGATTGGAATTTGTTCCATTACTTTTAACATCAATTTTTCCACATTATCTACATTTGATGCATTGGTACTTTTTCTTGATGCTTGCAGAAAATATAGCCTAGCCAATAAGACATCGCTCATAAAATAAACAGACTTACTTTCAAGGCTTGGGAGGTATTCTTCCAGTAATGGAACAGCATATTCCGGTCGACCTGTTTTAATCGTATCTAGCATTGCCTGTATAATCTCACAAGTAAGTTGCTCTTCCTCTGGCAATTCATCATGGTATAGAGCATAAATTTTCTCTATATAGGTGTCTTTTTGTTCAATAATACCTTCTTTTTGATATATCGGCTCCCGCAGCAACTTGTACTTGAGTTCCAGATAGCCCTGTGGCAATTCCTTATAGTCTGGCATCAAGCTATAGGCTGGAATGCCTAAACGATGGGCAATGTACTCTAGCTTTGGAATAGAAGGTTGCGATTGACCACTTTCTATCCGAGCTAATTGGCGTACCGTCAACTCGGATTCATCTCCACAAAAATCTGGACGGCTCAGTCCCTTTTCTAATCGTAAGCGTTCGATTTTTTGTCCTAAAGTCATGTCACCCCTCCTCCTACAAATATTTTTTCAAATCTTCTTGCCACTCTTCTGTCAATTTCTGTGCCAGATAGTCATTTCCAATGACCTGAGCAAACGATTTGGCTGACTGGTAGACTTTTTCAGCTTTTTCATAATTCCCCTCTAATTTCAAAGCCGCTTTCCATTCCAGCATAAACAAGAGAGGTTTCTTTTGATAATCTTGCGTCTCTTCCATTATTCCACGAAGACAATCAATATAGATAGGGGCATCGTCATAATATTCTATCAGTTCAAAGCAGGCAAGCCCTGAGATAATCGCATCTCTTAAATAAAAAGTATCTTCTAATCGAACAAATGTCTGACTGCTGGCTAGTTTTTTCATTAAATAGGAGATAGATTCAAAGTTGTTTTGAACTCTACTGACTGTATTCTCTCCTATTGTTTGCTGGACAAAAAAGAGCCGAATCAGTATCAAATCGTTGACATCACATACTTCCTTTGCCATAAGAAGTGGCAAGTTTTCTGTCAATAGAGCTACTGCATAATCTGGTTGATTGGTCCGCACCATGTCCACTATAGCCTGCATAGCCTCACAGATAAGCTGCTCAGTCTTAGGTAGTTCTTCAAAATAGGTATTATATATGGTTTCGATATACCCATCCTTTTTATCCAACACCTCAACCTTATTATACATCGGTTCCCGCAGCAACTTGTACTTGAGTTCCAGATAGCCCTGTGGCAGTTCCTTATAGTCTGGCATCAGGCTATAGGCTGGAATGCTTAAACGCTGGGCAATGTACTCTAGCTTTGGAATAGAAGGTTGCGATTGACCACTTTCTATCCGAGCTAATTGCCGTACCGTCAACTCGGATTCATCTCCACAAAAATCTGGACGGCTCAGTCCCTTTTCTAATCGTAAGCGTTCGATTTTTTGTCCTAAATCCATACCAGTCCCCCACTGCACCTATTTATCCTTACCTAAACAGTATACCACATCTTGCAAGCCTTTACAAAAAACCACCAGCCTAGGCTGATGGTTCTGTCATTTCTTGTTCTTTTGCTTTGACAATGGCATTCTCACGGCGGTAGGTCACTGTCAAATCAAGCAAGTCTGCCTCAATGGCAGGGGTGAGCTGGTCGGCAGTCATCCGCCAAGTCCAGTTACCACCAAGGGTGTTTGGCAGGTTCATACGAGCTGACCCATCCAGACCAAGCAAGTCCTGCATGGTAGCCACAGCCATAAAGGCAGGTGAGCCGAAAAGCAAACGGAACAGAGCATGGCTAACCCCTTCATCCTCACGGCGATTGCTGTACTTGTCTAAGAATTCCTTACCTTCGTCAGACAGTTCGCTCTCATACCAACCTAGAATGGTATCATTATCATGGGTGCCAGTATAGGCTACGACATTGTTGCGGTGGTTGTGCGGCATTTCAATGCTGTCACCCTCAGGGTCAAAGGCAAACTGCAAGACTTTCATGCCTGGGAAACCAGTCCTTTCACGCAATTGAATAACTTTATCTGTCACAGTTCCCAAATCTTCCGCGATGATATTCAGGTCGCCCAAGTGGTACTTGATAGTTTCAAAGAGTTCGAAACCTGGTGCTTCCACACGGTAGCCATTAACCGCTGTTTCCTCCCCTGCTGGAATTTCCCAGAAAGAAGCAAAGCCAATAAAGTGGTCAATCCGCACCATATCATAAATCTTGAAGGACTCACGCAAACGAGCCACCCACCAAGTAAAACCATCATGCTTCATAGCTTCCCAGTCATAAATTGGATTGCCCCAGAGCTGACCAATTTCTGAAAAGGCATCTGGTGGACAGCCGGCAACCACACTTGGCTTGCCTTCTTCGTCTGTCTTGAAGAAGTGTGGATTGGCCCACATATCCGCAGAATCAGCCGCTATATAAATCGGCATATCCCCAACAAACTCAACACCTTTGGCATTGGCGTAAGCCTTCAAAGCATGCCACTGACTGAAGAACAAATACTGGGTGATGCGGTGGTAATCCATCTGCTCCGCCAAGAGCTGACGGTAATACTCTAATGTATCATGATAGCGCAGGCGAGCTCCTTGATCCTCCCAATCAATCCAGGGCTTATTGTCAAAATGCTCTTTGATAGCCATGTACTCTGCAAAAGTGTGCAACCAAAAGCCATTTTCCTCAGCAAAAGACCAGTAATCCTCTGGCAACCCCTCTGCCTTTATCGCCCTTACAGCCTTTTCCAAGACAGGACGTCGACCGTAAAAGACCTTGGCATAATCCACTTCTGTATCCTTTTCGCCAAAGTCAATTCCAGCTAGATCTTCCTCGGTCAACCAGCCCTTTTCAATCAGAAAATCAAAGTCGACAAAGTGAGTATTACCCGCAAAGGCAGAGAAAGACTGGTAAGGCGAGTCACCATAACTAGTCGTTCCCAAAGGCAAAATCTGCCAGTAGCGTTGCTTGGTTCTTTCTAAAAAATCAACAAAGTCATAGGCAGCCTGTCCCATAGAACCAATGCCGTATTTTCCAGGTAAAGATGAAATGTGCATAAGCACTCCACTTTGGCGTTCTTTCATAAAATCTTCCCCATATCTTTCTAATTAATCATAAATAGGATGCAAACGATTGCTTTTTATCATTATATAATGAAAACGGTAACAAATCAAGTTTTTTTCACAAAAATATCAGACAATTTCAGCAATTTTTACAGGTTTCTTCATTATATATCAAAAATTTATCAAAAATGCTTTTATACAGTTTATATTGACCTAAAAATTTTTTTAATATTTTTTATAAAAACGCTTGCAAACGGATTCATAATGGTGTATAATATATTCAACTTAGGAAAACGTTTGCGCTAGTGAGCGTTTCACAATAAACCATTTATTCTTGGAGGGAAGAATATGAAACACAAACTACTTAAGAGCGTTGCTCTTCTAGCTGCGTCTACTGCTGTATTGGCTGCTTGCTCAAACTCATCATCTGACTCAAGCTCATCTACGGATGCTGGTCAAGAGTTGACAATCTATATCGATGCACAATACGAAGCATACGTCAACGAAGCAAAAGCTGCCTTTGAAAAAGAAAATGAAGGCGTTACTGTTACCGTTAAAACTGGTGACGCTCTTACAGGTTTGGACAACTTGTCACTTGATAACCAATCCGGTTCAGCTCCAGACGTTATGATGGCACCATACGACCGCGTAGGTAGCCTTGGTTCAGAAGGTCAACTTTCAGAAGTGAAACTCGCTGAAACAAGCAAGACAGATGACACTACTGAGACACTGGTAACTACTGGTGGTAAAGTCTACGGTTCACCTGCTGTTATCGAAACATTGGTTGCTTACTACAACAAAGACCTTGTTTCTGCAGCACCAAAAACATTTGCTGAATTGGAAGAGTTGGCTAAAGATAGCAAGTATGCATTTGCTGGTGAAGAAGGTAAAACTTCAGCCTTCCTAGCTGACTGGACAAACTTCTACTACGCATATGGACTTCTTTCTGGTTACGGTGGTTATGTGTTCGGTGAAAATGGTACAGATCCAAAAGACATCGGTCTTGCTAACGACGGTGCTATCAAGGCTATCGAATACGCTAAAACTTGGTATGAAAAATGGCCTCAAGGTCTTCAAGATGCATCTGCTGCTGGTAACTTGATTCAAACTCAGTTTACTGAAGGTAAAACAGCTGTTATCATCGATGGTCCATGGAAAGCTTCTGCTTTGAAAGATGCAGGTGTCAACTACGGCGTGGCTACTATTCCTACACTTGCTGACGGCAAAGCATACTCAGCATTCGGTGGTGGTAAGGCTTGGGTTATCCCTGCAGGTTCTAAGAACCCAGACTTGGCACAAAAATTTGTTGACCACTTGACTTCAACTGAACAACAAAAAGCATTCTACGATGCTACAAACGAAGTTCCAGCTAACACAGAAGCACGTGAATATGCAGTAAGTAAGAACGATGAATTGACAACTGCAGTTATCAACCAGTTTGCTTCTGCTCAACCAATGCCAAACATCTCAGAAATGAGCACAGTTTGGGAACCAGCTGCTAACATGCTCTTCGAAGCTGTAAGTGGTAAAAAAGATCCTAAGACTGCTGCTACTGACGCTGTGAAATTGATTGAAGACACAATTGCTCAAAAATACAGCAACTAGTCATTTTTAAGTCAGACTGGGATTTCCTCCCAGTCTGCTTTGTTAATACAACCCAAAATATATATTGATATTTAGGACTGACCTAAAGGAGATTACACTATGAAACAAAATCCAAGTAAGGCACTCCTCTTGTCCCTTCTTCCAGGATTGGGGCAAATTTACAACAAGCAAAAAGCAAAAGGCTATATCTTCCTTGGGGTAACACTAGCTTTCCTAGTCTACTTCATTGCAATAGCAGGTGGAGAAATTGGAAACTTAATTACCCTTGGTAGCCAACGTGGCCGTGACAACTCCCTCTTCATGTTGATCCGTGGTTCCTTCCACCTCATCATTACAGTTGTCTATCTTGCTTTCTACGCCTTAAACCTAAAGGATGCCCACGACACTGCCAAACGAATCAATAATGGTATTCCTGTTGCAGTCACATTGCAAGACATGATAAAAGGAATCTATGAAAATGGCTTCCCTTATCTCTTGATAATTCCTTCATATATTGCCATGACCTTTGCCATCATTTTCCCGGTTGTGGTGACACTCTTTATCGCCTTTACCAACTATGATTTCCAACACCTACCTCCTGGTGCTCTTCTTGATTGGATTGGCTTTACTAACTTTACAAATATCTGGAAACTCAGCACCTTCCGTTCAGCCTTTGGTTCTGTATTAGGTTGGACAATCATCTGGGCCTTGGCTGCCTCAACTGCACAGATTGTTATCGGTATCCTGACAGCCATCATTGCTAACCAGCCATTTATCAAGGGCAAACGCATCTTCGGTGTTATCTTCTTGCTCCCATGGGCTGTTCCAGCCTTCGTGACTATCTTGACCTTCAGTAACATGTTCAACGATAGTGTCGGTGCTATTAACACACAAGTATTGCCATTCTTGAGCAAGTTCTTGCCATTTATCGACAACTTCCTCATTCCATGGAAAACAGATCCATTCTGGACTAAAGTTGCCCTTATCATGATGCAGGCTTGGCTTGGTTTCCCTTATATCTATGTCTTGACCTTGGGTATTTTGCAATCTATTCCGAACGATTTGTACGAGGCTGCCTACATTGATGGAGCAAGTGCCATTCAAAAATTCCGTAGCATTACCTTGCCAATGATCTTGGCAGTAGCTGCTCCAACCCTGATCAGTCAGTACACCTTCAACTTCAACAACTTCTCTATCATCTACCTCTTCAATAACGGTGGACCTGGTAGCGTCGGTGGGGGTGCTGGTTCAACTGATATCTTGATTTCATGGATCTACAAATTGACAACTGGTACTGCTCCTCAGTATTCAATGGCAGCTGCAGTTACCTTGATCATCTCTATGATTGTCATCAGTATCTCTATGATTGCCTTCAAAAAATTAAATGCTTTTGAAATGGAGGATGTATAAGATGAAAGTATCTGTAAAAACTAGACGCAGACTGAATCAGACCTTTACCTATCTCTATCTGATTGTACTGTCTATCATCATTATCTACCCTCTATTGATTACCATCATGACAGCCTTTAAATCAGGCAACGTGGTAGCTTTCAAGCTGGAACCAATCCAGTTTACTTTGGACAATTTCAAAGGACTATTTAGCGAAACTCTCTACGGTACCTGGTACCTCAACACGCTCATTATCGCAATCTTGACAATGCTTATCCAAACCAGTATAGTGGTATTAGCTGGTTATGCTTATAGCCGTTATAACTTCATCGCTCGTAAACAGAGTTTGGTTTTCTTCTTGATTATTCAAATGGTGCCAACAATGGCTGCCCTTACAGCCTTCTTCGTTATGGCTCTCATGCTCAATGCCCTCAATCAAAGTTGGTTCCTCATCTTCCTTTATGTTGGTGGTGGTATCCCAATGAATGCATGGCTCATGAAAGGTTATTTCGATACAGTGCCAATTTCTCTCGATGAATCTGCAAAACTAGACGGTGCTGGTCACTTCAGACGTTTCTGGCAAATCGTTCTTCCACTTGTTCGTCCAATGATTGCTGTACAGGCACTCTGGGCCTTCATGGGACCTTTTGGAGATTACATCCTATCCAAATTCTTGCTTCGTGAAAAAGAATTTTATACTGTAGCAGTCGGTCTTCAAACCTTCATCTCTGATGTGAAAAACTTGAAGATTGCCTACTTCGCGGCAGGTGCTATCCTCATCGCCCTCCCAATCAGTATCCTATTCTTCTTCCTACAAAAGAACTTTGTATCTGGTTTAACAAGTGGTGGTGACAAGGGGTAACCCTGTCCCACCTTTTCCCTTTTTAGACAGAGCCAAAATTTTTATGAAAGGTACAACACATGATTCCCTACCCATTCTCTTATTTTTCCAGTATTTTTTCTCCTAGAAAAATGTTTGCCAACCGCAGATGGATGAAAGTCTGGCAAGGTCTATTTACTACGCTCTTTTTAGTGTCCCTCCTTGTCATTCCCAGCTCTCTTCAAACTGTCAGCTTGGAAACCTATCCGCTGGAAAACTTTGTAGAAGGAGTGTATCAACCGCTCAATGAGGATGTCATGAATGACCTTAGCCAACATGTAGCTATTGAAAATGGACAATTCACCTATACAGGAAATAGTAGCTGGGAGCAGGTTACCTTTGGTGAAACAGTGCCTACAAGCTCTGATTTCTCCTACCAATTTGGCCAACAAAGTCTGACCATTCGAAAAGGACAGGATATCCTAACCCAGCTCAGCTACGATGGACTGACAAATGCTGATTTTTCAAGTAAGGAAAGATTGACAACCGCCCTTTCAAAGAATTGGTACCAAGCCAATCGGGCAATAGTTGGTCTGAGCATTACCTTGGTATCGACCATGATTTTGGCCACCAATCTCCTCTTTATTCTACTGGGTGCAAGTGGCTTTCTCTACCTGACTAAAAAATCCCGTTTCTTCCATTTTCATACCTTTAAAGAATGTTTCAATTTCTCCCTGCATTGCTTGGGACTACCAACCATTTTAGCCTGCTTGATTGGGATTATGGGGCAACCTGTTACAACTGTTTTGACTGTTCAAAATATCCTCTTTGTGATAGTATTGATTTGGGTATTTTTCAAAACCAAATTCAGAGATGAGATTTAGGAGGTTCCTATGCGTGCTACCATTAAAGACGTCGCTAAGTTAGCAGGTGTTTCACCTTCTACCGTTACCCGCGTCATTCAGAATAGCTCTGCTATTAGTCAAAAAACCAAAGACCTAGTTAGAAAGGCTATGGCGGACCTCAACTATCATCCCAATCTCAATGCTCGTAGTCTGGTTTCTAGCTACACACAGGTGATTGGCTTGGTACTTCCTGAAGATTCTGATGTCTTCTATCAAAACCCTTTCTTCCCGACAGCCCTGCGTGGTATTTCACAGGTTGCTGCTGACCACAATTATGCGATCCAAATTTCTACGGGAAAAAATGAAGAGCAGCGATTGGAAGCTATTTCTCAGATGGTCTATGGAAAACGGGTTGATGGTTTAATTTTCCTTTATTCCAAGCCAGATGACCCACTGGTCCAGCTAGCCATTCAGCATAAGTTTCCCTTCCTCATTCTCGGTAAGGCAGATTCTCCATTTATCTCCTTAGTCGATAATGACAATATCCAGGCTGGATTTGAAGCGACCAATTACTTTATCAATAAGGGCTACAAGAATATTGCCTTTGTCGCTGGTAACAAGGAACTGGTCGTTTCCCAAGACCGTTATTCAGGCTATAAAAACGCCCTCAAATCTCATAATATCCCTCTTGACGAAAACAAGGTCAAGTTTGTTTCAGGCTTCCTATTGGAAGACAGTTCCTACAAGATTTCCAAAAAATTACTCAAACAAGAGATTGATGCTATCGTCACAACCGACACCATGGTGGCAGAAGGAATGGTCAAGTACCTCAACGAAGTCGGTACAAAACTTCCAATCATCTCCTTTGACTCTGTCAAACCAAAATTAGATATTGAAGCCTATGTCGATGTCCATGCTATCAAACTGGGACGCGTGGCCTTCAACACCCTCCACCAAATCATCAGCGACAACAAGGAAGACAAGCAGGTCTGCTACCGCCGCGTCATTCCACATACCATTACTGAACTTTAACTTAGAAAGGAGCCGTTCGGCTCATGGCATTACGACAATTTCAAGCATTTCTAGATGATGTAGCTACTATTCGCTTGGTTATGGAAAAACGATTTGATACCGAGCACATGAGTTTTTCCCTCGAGTCCGACGATGCCACATCTCAACTTTTCATTCATTCCTGTCTAGAGGTAGAAAACCTGGTTCTCTACTATCTGACCAGCCTACACGCCTTAAATTTGGACAAGGACTATGCCATTTACGATCAAGACCGCAATAAAACAGAGCTAGGCTATGGTCATATTGTCCGCTCTGCTATTTTCGATCAAAACTATACCTATGATGGCAGTGATTTGGGGGCAACTTATAGCCCTCAGTCCACAAGCTTCAAACTCTGGGCACCTATCTCCAAGCAGGTATTTTTAGTCCTTGAAGGGACACCATATGCCATGAAAAAGGGTTCAAAAGGTGTCTGGCAGGTCACAGTAGAGGGTGATTTGGACAGTCAAAGCTACCACTATCTCCACAAAGTCAATGGCGAGTGGATTTCTGTTCATGACCCCTACGCCCTTTCATCCAAGGCAAACTCTGGTGATAGCTATGTCATCAACCCAAATAAACTCCACAAGGTGCGTCGCGCCAAGACCCAACGACCGATTTCTCAAGCTATTGTCTATGAAATGAGTGTCCGCGACTTCTCTTGGCAGACAGAAGCTGGCTTCAAACACCGTAGTCAATTCCTCGGTCTGACCGAATCACCTGTCTTGGATGGTATGAAACTGGGAATGGACTATATCAAAAATCTGGGCGTTACCCATATTCAACTTCTTCCTGTTTATGATTTTGGAAGTGTAGATGAAAATAAACCCCAAGCTGTTTATAACTGGGGTTACGACCCTATGCAGTACAACCTGCCAGAAGGCTCCTTCTCCAGCCTACCAAATGACCCCTATGCCCGCATTCTAGAACTCCAAGAGGCCATTCAAGCCTATCACGATGCCGATATTTCAGTCAATATGGACGTTGTTTACAACCATGTTTATCATGCCGAGAAATACGCATTTGAGCTGATTGTCCCTGGTTATTTCTACCGTTACAACGAGCATGGTATGCGGACGGATGGCACCTTCTGTGGTAACGATGTCGCCAGCGAACGCAGCATGGTCCGAAACTACATCAAGCAATCCCTCCGCCAATGGACTAGTATCTATGGTTTTGATGGCTTCCGTTTCGACTTGATGGGTATTTTGGACAGCCAAACCATCAACCAAATCCAAGAGGAATTGTCCGCCATTCATCCAAATATCTATCTCTATGGCGAAGGTTGGAAGATGGCAACTGGTCTAGAATATGAAAAACTGGCCCACCAATACAATGCAGACCAGCTCCCAGAAGTGAGTTTCTTCAACGATGACTATCGTGATACCTTCAAGAAACTCTTGCTCAACCCTACCCGTCTAGTTGACAAACAACTACACGAAAAAGTGCAACATCTCCTGGCTGGAAGCCACTACAGCCACTTCATCACACCGCAACAGTCACTGAACTACATCGAGTGTCATGATAATGCAACGGCCTTTGATTACTTCCATATTGAAAATCCCAACTGGACACCTCAGCAACAAAAACGAGCTGCAAGCTTTGGGCTACAATTGGTCCTCATTTCTCAAGGTATGACCTTTATTCATAGCGGACAAGAATTCTTCCGTACCAAAGATGAGATTGATAATACTTACAATACTCCTGATAGAATCAATCGCCTGGACTGGACACGGGCTGTTCACTATAAAGAACATATTGAATTTATCCAAGAACTGATTGCCTTCCGCAAGAACAATCCAATTCTCAGCCAGAACAGCTATGAAACCATCCAAGAAACCTGTGACTTCTACTGGTTGACTGAACATGTCCTCCGCTATCAAGTCACAAATGGAGACAAGACTATCCAGTTTATTATCAACTTTGCGGACAGCGATTTTGTTTTTGAAAATGAAGGTCAACAAACCATTCATTTCAGTTTCCCACCAGTTGACGACAAAAAAGCCCAGCAAATCACCCTTGCTGGACAAAGTATTTGTATTTTGGAAAATAAATAGGACTTTAGACCGATGAAAGTAACCTAAATCTAGAGTATACTATTATCAATCCTAAATATTTTTCATAAATCTCCTTAGAACTCACCAGTCATGCTGGTGAGTTTTTTGCATGATAAAAAACAACCCAGCACGAAGCTGAGTTGAAACTCTTCACATCAATTCTATGATTTTCCGACCAATTCTCTCAACATCATTCTGCATACCACGAAGTTCAAAGGTATCAATAACAGGGAATTCAAAGCGCTCAGAATACTGCTTGGCAGTCAGACAATACTGGTTATTGAAATTTCGATTGCCTGAACCAACAACACCCAGACAGAGCTCTGCATTGTTCTCAAAAGCAATAAAATCACCTAAAGGATTGGTCAAAATCTCCACATCTCCATTGTCCACTCCATTTCCACCTTCTAAGTAGGTTGGTAAAAAGGCGACAAATGGCGCATCGAGTTGATAAAAGGGAATATCCTGCTTGACCAAATCTTTGACATGAACCAATTCAAGGTCCCAATCAGTTTGAAATTGAAAAAAGGACTTCAAACGTTTTACAAAACTTTCCGTATTGCCACTCAAACTGATATATACCAGATAGATTTTTTTCTTCATACATTTCCTCTTAATAATAAAAAACACTATATGTAGACTGTAAAAACTATTTCACTCCTACATGTAGTGTTTGTCAATCACTCTCCACAAACCGACCAATAATATTGACATTATCCGCTACCGATACAAAGGCTTGAGGATCTGCTTTTTTCATAATTTGCTTAAATTCACTAAACTCCGCACGTGTGATAATAGTAATCAACACCGTTTTTTGCTCATGATTGTAGGCACCCTCCGCACCATTGATGATGGTCACACCGCGATTAAGCTTTTTATGTATCTTTTTGATAACTCGTTCAGGATGATTGGTAATAATCATGGCCTGCATCCGTTTTTGTTTCACGAAAATCGCATCAGTCATCCGACTGGAGATAAACAGCGCAATCATTGAATACAGGGCATATTGCCAGCCAAAGGTCATCCCTGCAACCAACATAATCATAATGTTGACAATCAAGGAAATGGAGCCAACTTGTCTTCCCGTCTTCTTGCGAATAATAATAGAGACAATATCAGTACCACCACTGGATACATTGTTCCTAAGCGCAAATCCAATTCCAGTTCCCAGCATAAGACCACCAAAAATAGCATTTACTAACGGATCCGTCGTCAGGGTAACTGGCGGCATAAATTGGATAAAGAAAGAACTGAAGGATACCGTAATAAAGGTAAAGATAGTAAATTTATAACCAATTTTATACCAAGCTAAGATAAGCAAGGGGATGTTCAGACCGTAATAGACCACCGCAATCGGTACATTCCAACCAGCGTAAGAAGCTGCCAGAGCAGAAACAATCTGTGCAAGACCAGTCACTCCCGATGAATAGACATTCCCTGGTCTATAGAAAAAATTAACTGCAATACTAGATAGGAGTCCATAAATAATGGACCCCGATATCCGTTCAGCATATTTTTCCTGAGAAATTCCCAAAATGACCGACCAAAACTTATTCTTTCTGGCCTTTCTTAAAAAGCGGACACGCTGTTTTCTGAAAAATTTATTCATTTTCAAGGGTGATATCTAAAGCTAATTCCTCTAATTGTGCTGGTGCAACTGTACTTGGAGCTTGTGTCATTGGATCAGATGCCTTGTTATTCTTCGGAAAGGCGATAACTTCACGAATGTTATCCTCACCAGCCAATAACATGACAAAGCGGTCCAAACCGATAGCCAATCCACCGTGTGGTGGGAAGCCGTAGTCCATAGCTTCTAGCAAGAAACCAAACTGCTCATGCGCATCTTCAGCTGAGAAACCAAGAGCCTTGAACATCCGTTCTTGCATCTCTTTTTGGTTGATACGAAGGCTACCGCCACCCAATTCATAACCATTCAAAACAATATCGTAGGCAACCGCACGAACCTCCGCCAAATCACCATCCAAATGATGAGCTGTTTCTTCCGTCGGCAAAGTGAATGGGTGGTGGGCACTCATGTAGCGACCTTCTTCTTCAGACCACTCAAACATTGGCCAGTCTACAATCCAGAGGAAGTTGAACTTGCTTTCGTCAATCAAGCCTTGTTCCTTAGCCAAGCGGTTTCGCAAAGCTCCCAGGGTATTGTTGGCTACTTCCAATTCATCTGCCACAAAGAGCACTAGGTCCTTGTCTTCCAACTGTAAACTTGCTGTCAAGTTTGCTGTAATGTCTGTCAAGAACTTAGCAACTGGGCCCGCTAATTCTCCCTGATCAACTTTCACCCAAGCAAGTCCCTTGGCACCAAATTGTTTGGCGTATTCTGTTAATTTATCAATGTCTTTACGTGAGTAGCTGTCCGCCGCACCCTTGACAACAATGGCCTTGACAACTGGTGCTTCTGAGAAGACCTTGAAGTCAACTTCCTTGACAACCTCTGTCAAGTCTTGTAAAAGCATTTCAAAACGAGTATCTGGTTTGTCTGAACCATAGAAGTTCATAGCATGGTCATAGGTCATACGAGGGAATGGCAAGGTCAACTCGATCCCTCTGGTATCTTTCAAGACCTTGGCAATCAAGCCTTCTACGATGTCTTGGATTTCAACTTCATTTAAGAATGAGGTTTCCAAGTCCACCTGTGTAAACTCAGGTTGACGGTCCCCACGCAAGTCTTCATCACGGAAACACTTAACGATTTGGTAGTAGCGGTCAAAACCTGCATTCATCAAGAGCTGCTTAGTAATCTGCGGACTTTGCGGAAGGGCATAGAAATGACCTTTTGATACACGAGATGGCACCAAGTAGTCACGCGCACCTTCTGGCGTTGACTTGGTCAACATTGGTGTTTCCACATCGATAAATTCAAGCTCGTCTAGGTAGTTGCGAATGCTGTGGGTTACAGCTGCACGCAACTTGAAGTTGTTGAGCATTTCTGGACGACGAAGATCCAAATAACGGTAACGAAGACGGGTGTCATCGCTGGCTTCAATGCCATCCTTGATTTCAAATGGAGTTGTCTTAGCCGTGTTCAACACTGTCAAGTTGGTTACCTGCAGTTCAACAGCTCCTGTTGGGATATTGTCATTAGCTTGCTCACGTTCCACAACCGTTCCTGTTACTTCGATAACGAATTCAGAACGAAGACTTTCCGCTTTTTCCATCACTTCAGCTTCAACAGACTCAGGGTTAATCACCAATTGCATAATGCCTTCACGGTCACGCAAGTCGATGAAAATCAGGCCACCCAAGTCACGACGACGGCCAACCCAACCTTTCAAAGTAATTTCCTGTCCGACATGTTCCTTACGAACACGTCCAGCATACATAGAACGTCTCATATTCTTCCTCTTTTACTGATTTTATACCTATTCATTCTACCATAAAATAGCTGATTTTTGGGAGAAATTGCCGAGAAAAATCGAAAAACCAGCCCTAGTTGACTGGTTTACGGTATAACATATCCAAATGCGGAATATCATCCTCCAAATATACTTCAGAAACCGGATTAAAGCCAAGCGATTGATAGAATTTTTCCAAATAGGCTTGGGCCCCGATTTTAATCTGACTTTCTTTCCATTCATTTGTAATGTAAGCGATAGCTTGCTCCATCATTGGACGACCTAATCCTTTGCCACGACGACTGGGCTTGATGACCACACGTCCGATGGAAACTTCATCATAACTTAGACCAGCTGGCAATATTCTCAAGTAAGCTACTAACTCTCCTTCATCAGTTCCCAAAAGATGAAGACAGTTTGGATCCTTTCCGTCAACTTCAGGATAGGGACAGGCCTGTTCAAGCACAGATTAAGTCTTTTAGTTTACTTTTAGTACGAGGCAACGAGCTGCAAGCTGTACTAAAGTACGGTAAAGCGAGTTAACGAAGTAATAAAAGAAAAACTAAATGACTGATACATCGGTCCGAAGTGTCAACCTATTGTAAAGTTCCTGTAAACTTAGTTGGTCAAATGCTTTTATGTCCCACTTCATACATTCCTCCTAGGGCAGAATGTTGCCTGCACTTCTGTAAATCTCGTACCATTCTGGTCTAGCCAAGGTAATCTGACTAGCTTGTGCAATCTTGGTCAGACGTTCTGGATTCATGGACCCAACTATGGTTTGAATTTTTGCTGGATGACGCAAAATCCAAGCCACGACAATTGTTTCATGTGAAACATTGTATCGCTCTGCTATTTCCCCAATCGTTTGATTTAAAAGAGCATAGTCTGGATGGTTGGCAAAAATACCTCGTTGCAAATCAATCAAGAAAGGAGACCAGGCTTGGATAGTGATTTTTTTAAGCTGGCAATAATCAATCAGCCCACCATCACGCATAGTCGCAGCAGCATCTTTCATATTGACATGTAATCCAGCATCAATCAAAGGCGTGTGAGCAGGAGATAGCTGCAATTGATTAACTGCAAGCGGTTGATCGAGATAGGATTGTAATAACTCCATTTGGTAAATGTTTTGGTTGCTGACGCCAAAATGATGAACCTTCCCTGCTTTTTTCAAGAGATAAAAGGCTTCTGCCACTTCCTCTGCCTCCATTAGAGCATCCGGACGGTGGAGGGCTAAAACATCAAGATATTCTGTATCCAAGCGCTTCAAAATCCCATCCACAGATTCCAAAATATACTCTTTTGAGAAATCAAAATAACCTTTACGAATGCCACATTTTGATTGGAGAAGCAGGTCCTCACGTTTCAATCTCGCCAATTTTGCCCCCTGAGCAAAACGGATTTCTGATTCACCACCATCATAAATATCCGCATGATCAAAAAAGTTGATTCCCTGTCCAACGACTGTATCTAACACTTTAGCAGTTTCCTGCTCTGTCAGACGAGCCATTCGCATACAACCTAGACCAATTCGTGAAACTTCTAGACCTGTTTGTCCTAATCTTTGCATTTATCTTCTCCTTGTAAACGTTTTTCTTCTCTTTCATTATAACAGAAAAGGGAGCGGGACAGAACTCGAAAATAAAAAGAGTTCGTCAACAATTTTTCGTTTTAAGTTGTTGAGCTGAAACAGTCTATCCCCAGACTGTTTCACTCCCACCCCCGCACAGCTCCAACAGTCAGAGTAGTGACTGTTGGAGGTTGGAAATGAAGCGCACTCTGTTCGCATCAGTCGTAGAGGTCAGATTTGAAGTGTGCAACACGAATTGCTGAGATGTGCTGTGCAAATCTTATCTCCAACCTCTAACAATCTCCCAGATTGTTAGAGCCAATCAACCACTGTGCTGAGATGTTGACACTAGCTTTGAGAAGTGGCAGTCAACCTCCTAGTTGAAACCATAAATTCTTTTAGCAATTTTATAGACAGCATTGGAAATTTTTCGGCCTGGGTAACCGTAAAGGTTGGTTAATTGACCGAGTAACCCTTTTCGAACAATCTTAAATAGAGATGGATTGTTATCCCGAATATAGTGCCAGAGTTCCTGCTTTTTCATCATATGTTCAGCTGTTCCAGCACGATTGAGAAGGGCACAGGAGATAATGGTGGTAATTTCCACATGATTGAGCAAATAACTCCGTAAATCAGGATTGTCAATCGCCTCCAAGTCTAAATTGTCTACCAAGATTCGATTGACTTTCAACTGCTGGTCAATTCGTTTAATCATGACAGACTCATTGACAGACTGGTCATTTCGCCCAATAAAGTAACGATAAAAATCTACTGGCAGATAGAACATGGTTTTCACAGCCTGCAAAGGAGTAAATACGAAAATATTATCCACATAGAAAGTATGATCTGGTAGAACAAGACCAACCTCACGCAATAAATCTGTCCTGTAAATCAAGGAATGCATCATCATGTATTGACCCTTGGAAAAGGCACCTACATCTTCCCAACCGAAGATACGGTTCTCAGGTAGAGTGGATTGATAAGACATAGATTTTTTACGAGATTGTCCCTCTTTTTCATAAACAAAGTTGGAGATAAAGGCATCAACTGGCGAATTTGCATCTTCCAAAGCCTGTAAACTCTCCAGGATCTTCAAATAGGCCCTAGTATCGACCCAGTCATCTGAATCCACGACTTTAAAGTACTTACCCTTGGCCTCACGTATCCCTGTATTAACAGCTCCGCCATGTCCCTTATTGTCCTGATAGATAGCTCGCACATTTGAAAATTGATTGGCAAGTTCCTCTGCGATTTCCTGAGTTCGGTCTGTTGAACCATCGTTAATAATCAGAATTTCAACCTTGTCCCCACCCATTACAAGGGAATGAACACAGTAATGAAGGTAGGCCTCCGAATTATAACTCGGTATGGCAATGCTTAGTAAGGTCATCTTTCTCTCCATTTGACACAATTTGTTACTATTTTATCATATTTTCAGGAAAGTTGCAGAGCACAAATATTTTAAAAAACAAACTTATTCACAAGTTGTGGATAAGTTGTGGATTTCTTTGTGTTTCTGTGGATAACTATTATCAGTTTTTGGTGGTAATTTCTAGTTTTTCCACATCCCTATTTTGACTACGTTCAATAATCACATCAAGATAATCAGCCAAGAAACTTCTCGGTGATGCTGCTTGCAAGGTCTGATAAGCCTGGCTTGGAAATACCTTCTCATCTAGCCAAATCTGATCTAGTTTTTCTCCTGAAAAATAAGCACGGTTGGCCGGCATGATAAATTGTGAAATAGCATCTGCTGTCTCACCATCATACCAACCTTCATCGTTTAACATATTGTGGACCATGATGTCACTGGTATGATCAAAGACAGTTTGTAAGTAGATAACGTGATCCTGCAAATTTGGATCACTAGGTTGGTGCTTTTCTGTCCACGAAGCCATATCAAGTTGAGTTTTTTGATAGTGAATGCTTGTATCATCAAGGCTCAATTGACCGATAACTGCTGGATAAATAGAAAATGCTCCATTGACCACTTCAGTATAGTTAACTTGTCCCAAGTCTTCCTTAACAATATTCTGAGAATGAGTGTGCCCCGAAAAACCAAAATGAACCCCATACTGATTAAACAAAGCCTTCAAATCGGCAGCATTATCCAAAGTATAGCCTTTTGAGAGCATGGCATGCTGTTGCAAAACATTGTGATGGACAACAGGTATCAGGTTCACTCCAGCTTCCTTAGCTGACTTAAGTTGTAGTTCTATCCAATCCAAGGTCTCTTTTTTGATACGTCCATTGGTTGGAGGAGCTCCTTTTCCGTAGCCGTCAGAGTAGATGTTGCTGTCTATCATCAGAAACCAAGCATTTGAAAATGGTTTGCCCAGGTAACTCAATGAGGCTTTGTCACGACTGCTAGCTTGTTGATAACCGTGATTGACAAATAGCTCTGCAAATTGCTGAGCGGCGACCTGATCCGTCACTATCTGCTGGTCTCCCTTAAAGGCCCTAGCCCATCCACTGGCAATATCATGGTTGCCAGGAATCACCAAAACCTCCGTTCCTTGTTCCTCAATCTCTGTAAAATACTGAGCTAATTCAACCATGCTCTGCTTTTCACCGTTTAGAGTCAAATCTCCACTGACAAGTAACAAGGAAGGATGTTCACGCTCAACCTGCTCAACCAGAGCCTCCATCCGCTCTTTTCCATAACGTAAATCCTTGCCAGCAGCTGTCTTTTCGATATAAGAAAATGCCTCTCCATCATCAAATAAATCCTGTGACAAATAATGCAAATCAGTAATAATCCAGATTTTATCCTGGTCTCTTAATTCAGCCTCGGCATAGGATTGCTGACGCTGGCCGGCAATAGCAGACAAAATAAAAACAATGACTGCAATTACTCCTAACAATAATACTATTTTCTTCTTCATACCTTAAAAGTATATCATCTTAAAAATAGAGGGACAAGAAAAAGAAGCTCGACCTTCTTTCTGCCGAGCCTCTTATGTCTACAATTTATTTCTTAGCAAATCCAGCTGCTTGTTCACCAGCCTGACGACCAAATACGATGATATCTGCTACTGCATTACCACCAATACGGTTTTGACCATGAACACCACCAGTTACTTCACCAGCAGCATAAAGACCTGAGATTGCTGAACCGTCTGTTTTCAATACTTCAGTATTGGTATTGATTTTCACACCACCCATTGTATGGTGAATACCAGGTGCAACTTTAATGGCATGGTAAGAACCAGTATTCAAAGCATGGTCCATACCTGATGTGCGACCAAATGCTGCATCATTTTTATCTGCCACAGCCTTGTTCCAAGTATCAAGTGTTGTTTGAAGAGAATCCGCAGGTACACCAATTTCTTTAGCCAAATCTGCAAGAGTAGCACCCGTTTTTACAAGACCTTTTTCTTCGTATTGAGCAATAGCCTTCACACGATCTTTCAAGGCATCATCAAAGATAACATAAGCGTAGTTTGGTTCCAAACTATTGATAGCTGCAGAAACTTTATCACGAGTTTCCAATTCGTTAACAAAACGCTCACCTTTTGAGTTGACAAGGATAGCACCTTCGCCACGAACTGCTTCTGTAATCAAGTAAGAAGTTTCTTGCTCAACACTTGGGTGAATTTGGATTTGTTCCATATCAACAGTTGCTGCACCTTCTGATTCAGCAAGTGCAATACCGTCACCTGTTGAACCTTCTTGGTTAGTTGTAACATAACCTTTCAATGCTGGGTTTAATTTAGCAACCATTTCCAAATCTGCACCGAAACCACCTGTCGCCAATACAACTGCTTTAGCTGAGATTTTCTTAGTTTCACCAGCAATCTTCACTTCAACACCTGTCACAGCTCCATCCTTGTCTTGGAGTTTTGTAACATCTGCATTAACAAAAATTGGTACTTCACGTTCAACAAGATTGTGGTAAAGACCATTTACCAAGTAGCCACCAACAGCTGAACCATCTGCTGGACGGTGGGTACGTTTTTCACTCATACCTCCAGTGGTAGTGATGTTGCTGAGGGTAATACCCATACCATCCAACCAGTCAATTGCACCAGCTGAGTTATCTACAAGGTAACGAAGTAATTCAGGATCATTTGTTCCTTTACCACCTTTAAGTGTTTCTTCATAGAATTTATCGTTTGAATCAGCAATGCCTTCCGCTTCTTGGAATTTGGTTTGTGAAGCATTCATACCAGCTGATGATTTAGCTGTATTCCCACCAATTACAGGCATTTTCTCCAACAAAACAACACTAGCACCAGCATCTTTAGCTGAGATAGCTGCTGACATACCTGCACCACCTGAACCAACAACGATAACATCGTAGCTATCTTTCAACTCAGATGGATCTGTATAAACTTTCTCAGATGCACCTGAAACAGCTTCTTCTGAAGAAGACGAAGTTGAAGAAGAGGATGATGTAGCTGTCTTTTCAGACTTACCTCCACATGCTACTAAAAACACAACAGCAAGTAGACTCAATAATAAGCCTAACCAAGCTTTCTTTTTCATGATAAACCTCCAATTTTTATCTGATATGAGTATTATACAAGATTGTGAAATGTTTTTCAATTTATTTTGAAATATTTTTCACAAACATAAAAAATGTATGAAATTCACTTCATACATTCTTAAACTATTTACTGCCCTTGAAGAGCTAAAAAATTCTCTATTTCGGTTATCGTTGCTTGACTCCCTTTACGAAGTATTCCAGATAATTTACCAGATTTATAATAAGTTAAGCTAGGAACCGTAGCAAGACCTTGACTCTGCCGAAATTGTTGTATTTTACCATTCGGATCCGACTCGCTATCTAAATAGTAGATCGTCGCACGGGATTGCTCTACTGCCTCTGTTAATTTCGGAACAAAATCACGACAATAAGGGCATGTCTCCCGACCTATGTATAAAATAAATTCTTCCTCGTCTTGGACCTTTTGCTCCACTTCATCTATAGAAATAGCCTGATAACTCTTTACAGCCTTCACATAGTCTGATTCATTTGGCGCAGTCGCTGATTGAGACAAAAAGAATGCCCCACCTACGACCAAAATAGTTAATACCGCTAGCAAAAAATACTTACGCCACATAATCCCTCCTCAAATACAGACAAAAAGCCCTTATAAATAGGGCTTTTAAAATATCGATACAAATCTTAGAGCATTTTGTTGTAGAATTCTACGACAAGTGCTTCGTTGATTTCTGGGTTGATTTCGTCGCGCTCTGGCAAGCGAGTCAATGAACCTTCAAGCTTTTCAGCATCGAATGATACGAAAGCTGGACGGCCAAGAGTTGCTTCAACAGCTTCAAGGATAGCTGGAACTTTGATTGACTTCTCACGAACTGAGATCACTTGACCAACTTCAACGCGGTATGAAGGGATGTCAACGCGTTTGCCGTCAACAAGGATGTGACCGTGGTTTACGAATTGACGTGCTTGACGACGAGTAGTTGCCAAACCAAGACGGTAAACGACGTTGTCCAAACGACGCTCCAAAAGAAGCATAAAGTTGAAACCAAGAGTACCTTGTTTGATTTTAGTAGCTTGTACGAACAAGTTACGGAATTGTTTTTCACCCAAACCGTAAGAGAAACGCAATTTTTGTTTCTCAGCCAATTGCAAACCGTATTCTGACAATTTAGAACGGTTGTTTGGTCCGTGTTGACCTGGTACGTAGTTACGACGTGCCAATTCTTTACCTGTACCTGTCAATGACAAGCCAAGACGACGAGCTTGTTTCCAAGATGGTCCTGTATAACGTGACATAGTTATGTCCTCCTAAAATAAAAAATAATTATTGTAGGAAATAACGTTTTAAGCAAACCTGATTCGTGCAGGAGGCCTTCATCGAAACAGCAACGATTACTCTTCTTGCTGACCTTCTGTTGACGAGCTTCATTTTGCTCTGCTGTTATTTCGCACAAAGGTTAGTATAGCACAAAAAAAAGGCTCTGTAAAGCCTTTTTCATCGATTAATCCAAATAATGAATCAAAATCTTTTCAGTCAAAATATCTGAGTAAGTATAGGATTCTACAAAAGTATTGTTTGGATCTTCAAACTCTACGATAAAGAGGGATTGATAGACCTCAATAATTCGTCCTTGCTTATTCTTCTCACGCTTACGACCATTTTCAAGGGTCAATTCCACAATCTGTCCCTCATGGTCTTTAATATCCTGCTTGATTTGCTTCATCTTAGCAACATCTGTAAATGCATCACTCATTCTCTATCCATCCTCTCTCTTGGAAATACTTGCAAATTTATTGTACTCTTTTTGGAACATCAGTTCCACGGTACCACGCGCACCGGAACGGTTTTTCTCGATAATCACCTCAACCGTGTTATTTGGAATGCCGCCGTCTTCCTGCTCACCTCGTTCATAATAATCATCACGATACAAGAAGGCTACGATATCCGCATCCTGCTCAATAGATCCCGATTCACGAATATCTGACAAAACAGGTCGCTTGTCCTGCCGCTGTTCAACTCCACGCGACAACTGACTGAGGGCAATAACTGGAACTTTCAATTCCTTGGCCAAAATCTTCAACTGACGGGAAATCTCTGAAACCTCTTGTTGCCGGTTTTCCCGACCAGTTCCTGTAATCAACTGAAGATAGTCAATCAAGATCAAGCCTAGATTGCCCGTTTCCTGAGCCAACTTACGTGAACGCGAACGAATCTCTGTAATCTTGATACCTGGTGTATCATCAATATAGATACTAGCCCGAGCCAGGTTAGCTTGAGCCACCATATACTTATTCCACTCTTCCTGCGTCAAATGACCCGTACGAATGGAACGCGAATTGATAACTCCCTCAGAAGCCAACATACGGTCCACCAAGCTCTCCGCACCCATCTCCAAAGAAAAGATGGCGACGGTCAAACCTAATTTTGTACCAATATTCTGAGCAATATTGAGAGCAAAGGCCGTCTTACCAACTGCAGGACGAGCCGCAAGAATAATCAACTCCTCCTCATGCAGACCCGTTGTCATGGCATCAAGAGCGGGATAGCCAGTTGCAATCCCTGTAATATCCGATGTCTGCTTTGCACGTGTCTCAAGGTTATCAAAGTTGATATTTAAGACATCATCAATCCGCTTGAAACCACTTCGACTAGCACCTTCGCTTACATCAATCAGAGCCTTCTCAGCATTGGCAATAATGTCATCTGAACCATCCGCACCCTCATAAGCCTGATTAACTGCATCCGTCAAACGAGCAATCAGCTTACGGAGATTTGATTTTTCAGCGACAATCTTGGCATAGAATTCCGCATTGGCTGCCGTCGGTACCGAACTGATAATTTCAGCCAAGTATGCCAAACCACCGATATTTTCCAAATCACCATGGTTCACTAAATAGTTACGCATGGTAGTCGCATCAATTGCCTCATTTCTATCAGAAAGAGCAATCATGGCCTTGAAAATCAGCTTATGGGCATGCTTGAAAAAATCCTCTGCCTCGATATATTCACGAACAAAGACCAACTTGCCTTCATCAAGGAAAATAGCTCCTAATACCGATTGTTCAGCTAGAATATCCTGCGGTTGCACCCGCAATTCATCCAACTCTGCCAAGATCTCACCTCCTCACTGACAATGATAACTCTTCTAAGCTTCTTTAATACTCAAATTGATAACACCTGTCACATCTTGATAGATTTTGACAGGAACATCAATCAAACCAAGGGCACGAATTGGGTGGTCCAATTGGATATGACGTTTGTCAATCTTAATACCAAATTGTTTTTCCAATTCTTCAGCAATCTTCTTGCTAGTGATAGAACCAAATGTACGACCATCTGGACCAACTTTTTCGACAAATTTCACTAACGTAGCTTCTTCTGCCAACTTAGCCTTGATAGCCTCTGCTTCAGCAATCATTTCTGCATGAGCCTTAGCTTTCGATTTTTCTTGACCACGTAGGGCGCTGATTGCTTGGGTTGTAGCTTCTTTAGCTAAATTTTTCTTAATCAAGAAGTTTTGGGCATAACCTGTTGGAACTTCCTTGATTTCGCCTTTTTTTCCCTGACCTTTTACATCTGCCAAAAAGATAACTTTCATCTGCTTCACCTAACTTTCTTTTATTTCCTCATAAATTTTACTGATGAGGTTATTCTTAACTTGTTCAAGGGTTTGGTCATAGACCTGGGCTGCAGCCAAATTGAAATGACCTCCGCCCCCCATTTCTTCCATAATCCGCTGAACATTGACCTTGCTATGACTTCTTGCGGAAATGGCGACATACCCTTTGGTATTTTTGGTAACAACAAAGACTGCCTCAATGCCAGCCATATCCAATATGGTATTAGCTGCCTTACTTGGAACGATCGTGTCATACTCCAAGCTTTCCTCACCACAAGCAATCACAATATGTGGCTCCAACTTCTCCCCACGCAAAATCAATTCATTGATTTGACGATAGGCATCGAAATCTGTCGCTGAAATCTGCTGAATTTCAAGACTATCGCTACCACGTGTACGCAAATAGCTAGCCACATCAAAGGTCCGACTGGTTACCCGAGAAGTGAAATTCTTGGTATCCAGCATAATTCCAGCCATCAACAGACTGGATTGCAAACGATTGAGCTTATGGCGTTTATCGTTTTGGAATTGCACCAACTCCGTCACTAATTCGCTGGCTGAGCTAGCTCCACTTTCGATATATGTCAATACAGCATTGCTTGGAAAATCTGTATCCCTACGATGATGATCCACAATCACAACCTGACTGAATTGCTCATAGAGTTCCTTGTCCAAGGTCAAACCAATCTTGGAATGGTCAACCATGATTAACAAGGATTGGAAAGTAACCATTTTCTTGGCTTCCTCAACAGTAATCAGATTAGAACAATTTTCATCACTCAACTTTTTAATGGCCCGTGCAATATCTGGTGCCATCTCGTCAGGATTATAAACCGTATAGGCATTGTTCATGATATTTTGGGCAAAATATTGCATCCCAACTGCTGAACCCAGAGCATCCATATCCAAATTACGGTGTCCGACAACAAAGACAGCATCCACCGATTTGAGCTTATCAGATACGGCTGTCATCATGGCACGCGTTCGAGTACGAGTTCGTTTTACTGATGAAGCTGAACCTCCGCCAAAGAAAAGCGGTTGCTTACTCTCGTCATTTTCCTTGACCACAACCTGATCTCCTCCACGAACTTCAGCCATGTTAAGATTTTGAAGAGCTATCTGTCCAATCTGATAATGGTTGCCATCACCATAGGCCAAACCCATACTAAGCGTTAAGCCTAGCTCCAATTTTTTGGCTTCTTCACGGAATTTATCAATAACAGAGAACTTATTTTCAATCAACATTTCTAAAACAGAGTAATCCGTAAAGAAGTAAAAACGATCCATGGTTCCACGACGGTAATAGATACCGTAATCGTGGCAGAAATCAGAAACAAACTGAGCCAAAAATGAATTGACCTGACTAATCTGTGAATCCGTCACCGTATCTTCAAGCTCATCATAATTATCAACAGAAATAATTCCGATAACCGGTCGACTACCAATTAGACTATTTGTCGCTGAATACTCTGATGAAGCATCAAAGAAGTAAAACAAACCATGGTCGAAATCAACGTTAACCAGGTATCTTTTCCCAGAAAAATTAGCATAGACACGATCCTCATCCAGACCCACATCAATAATTTCACGCAGTTTCTTCTGGTCAAATCCCCCATTTTCCTGAGCAAAAATCAGCTCTGCAAAGGGATTAAACCACTCCACTTGATTGCTATCCGGCCGAACCTTAATCACTCCGACCGGCATCTTATCCAGAAGCATCATCAAGCCCGAATTGGCCTGATGATTGAGATATTCTATTTGTTCTAACTCACTAAATTCGTAAGAATGTTTTTGATAGATAAATAAGGCAACCAATACACTTAAGCTCACTAGTAGAGCCAAAATAGTAAAGGCACTTGTTGGAGATAATTGATGGAACAATGCCACCATTCCAAACAAGATAACGCCTATCATGACAAAATGAATTGTCGAAAACCGAAATTTTTTCATCACTAACCTCTGCCTGCCATTTTACCACAAATCACAAGAAATTGCTAGTTTTCGCTAGCACGCACAAGAAAAGAACAGCCTTACTGACTGTCCTTTGATTTGTTTTTAGAAATGGAACGACTGCGTCCTTCCAAGTAGACCATGAGAATGGAGATGTCGGCTGGATTGACACCGGAAATCCGACTAGCCTGGCCAATGGTTTCTGGTGAAATCAGCTTGAATTTCTGACGAGCCTCGGTCGCAATGGAGTCAATATCATCCCAGTCAATGTCAGCTGGAATTCGTTTTTCTTCCATACGTTTCATCTTCTCCACCTGATCCAAGGCCTTGGCAATGTAGCCCTCGTACTTGACTTCTGTTTCAATCAATTCAATGGTCTTGGCATCCAAGTCCTCTGCCGCAGGGCCGATAAAGGCTACCGCATCTGCGTAAGTCACATCTGGACGACGCATGAATTCCTTGGCGGTAAGGGCATCCGTCAGAGGCTTGAAGCCCATGGCAACAACCTTTTCGTTGGTTTCCTTGATTGGCTTGAGTTTGATAGACTCCAAACGTTTCATTTCGTTGTCAAATTGGTTTTTGTGAATCTGGAAGACCTGCCAGCGTTCATCATCTACCAAGCCAACCTGACGACCAATCTCCGTCAGTCGCATATCGGCATTGTCATGACGCAGAATCAAGCGGTATTCTGCCCGACTGGTCAAGAGGCGGTAAGGCTCCACCGTTCCCTTGGTTACCAGGTCATCAATCATGACACCAATGTAGCCGTCGCTTCGTTTCAAAATCAACTCAGGCTTGCCCTGTACCTTGAGGGCGGCATTGATCCCAGCGATAATTCCCTGACCTGCTGCTTCTTCATAACCTGATGTTCCGTTGGTCTGACCTGCTGTAAAGAGCCCTGAAATCTTCTTGGTTTCAAGCGTCGCCCGCAACTGATGAGGCATAACCATATCGTACTCAATGGCGTACCCTGTCCGCATCATCTGGGCATTTTCTAAACCTTTAATAGAGTGAATCAAGTCCTGCTGTACATCTTCTGGCAGACTGGTTGACAGCCCTTGAACATAGATTTCATCGGTATTGCAACCTTCTGGCTCTAAGAAAAGCTGGTGGCGTTCCTTATCCGCAAAACGAACAATCTTATCCTCAATGGAGGGACAATAACGGGGACCAATCCCCTTAACAATTCCTGAAAACATGGGTGCTCGGTGAAGATTGCTATTGATAATCTCATGGCTGGTCGCATTAGTATAGGTCAACCAGCAAGGAATTTGATCCTGCAAATAATCCTCGTCCTTGGACAAGAATGAAAAATGGTTTGGCTTATCATCGCCTGGTTGAATCTCGGTTTCTTCGTAGTTAATGGTACGAGCATTGACACGCGGTGGTGTCCCTGTCTTGAAACGACCAATTTCAAGTCCAAGTTCTTTCAGGTTATCCGCCAACGTGATAGAAGCCAAGCTATTGTTAGGTCCTGACGAATATTTGAGGTCCCCGATGATAATCTCACCACGCAAGGCTGTACCCGTCGTCACCACAACTGCCTTGGCTGAGAATTTCTGATTGGTAGCCGTGCGGACACCGATTACCTTACCCTCTTCCACCAAAATCTCATCAATCATGGTTTGACGCAGGGTCAGATTTTCCTGACGCTCCACCGTCCGCTTCATCTCTGCTGCATACTCTGCCTTATCCGCCTGAGCCCGCAAGGCACGAACAGCTGGCCCCTTACCCATATTAAGCATTTTCATCTGAATGTAGGTCTTGTCAATGTTGCGGCCCATTTCGCCACCCAAGGCATCGATTTCCCTTACCACAATCCCCTTGGCAGAGCCACCAATGGAGGGATTACAGGGCATAAAAGCCACCATATCCAAGTTAATAGTTGCAAGCAAGGTCTTACAGCCCATCCGACTGGCTGCCAAGCCCGCTTCTACACCAGCATGCCCCGCTCCAATCACGATGACATCATAGTTTTCTGCAAATGTGTGTGTCATGTTGTTTTCTCCTTCATGTTCATAATGTGTTTAACTTGTCCACTCCAGTTTGGCAATTCCTCTGCCAGAAAAGCTGGTACGACATCTAGGTTGACAAGCTTGTCAAGTGCAATCCATTCACAAGCTTGCTTCAACTTCCCTTCAATCATCTCCTTAGGCATTTCTCCAATAGGCTCCACGATAAAATGAAACTCGATATTGTGAAAATCTCTGTCTTCGTGTGTGAACTGATTTTCAACGACAAAAGCTAGTTGGTTGACACGACTGTCAATCCCTAATTCTTCTTTGACTTCTCGAATAGCCGCATCTGTTGCTACCTCATTGACCTCAACCGCACCGCCAATGGTATAATAACGCCCCTTAGAGTCCTTCGTGAGAAATATTTTCCCATCTTTTATAATCAATGCAGTCGCCCGAATACCAAAAATCTGATTGTCAATTCTGGTCCTAAAATCCATTCTTCCTTTTCTTTTCTAAAATCTCTTCTAGATATGGAACTAAGTTGCTCTTGTTTTCATTGTTATAGGTTAACCATAGAAAGTCAGTATGCTCTTCTGGGTCAAGAAGGATTGTTTTGGGCTGCTCAAGAAGCTTCACTTCATAGACCAGCCTCGTAAATACAGTCTGCTTCTCTTCATCAAACTGACTATCTTCATGGATAATGGTCAGATTTTCCTTTTCTATCAAAATACCTGTTTCTTCAAAACACTCTCTCACTGCGGCATCACGGGGCAATTCATTCTCCTCGACACGACCGCCTGGAATGTCCCAATATCGAGGAAAAACATTGGGCTTGCAACGCTTAATCTGCGAACGCTGAATAATCAAGTGACTGTCTGCAACAGTCAGTAAAACATGGGCAATCAATTTAACAGGCATGGTTCCTCCGCTACTTTAGTTATCTTTGTTCATAAAATGCTTTAGTTGTCCGTCCCAGTTGGCTAACTCGGTCTTAAGAAAGGCTGGATTGAGATCCAGTTTCTCTAAGTCCGCAAAAGCAACCCATTCACACTGGCGAATAGAATTTCCTTCTTCCAGATTGGGAGCAGGATTAGACAGTGGGGTAACTATATAGAGAAATTCAATCTGATGATAGGATTTCTCCTGTAAGGTGAACTGATTTTCAACAATAAATGCTAGTGGTCCAACCTCCACATCAATTCCGATTTCTTCTTGCATTTCCCGCAGGACAGCCTCTTCCGTCGTTTCACCAAGCTGAATAGCTCCACCTAAGGTGCAATATTTCCCCTCAGGCGACTTAACAAGATATAACTTCTCATCTTGTACCACCAAGCCCGTTGCACGAACACCGAAGATTTGATTGTCGTGTCTCGTTCTGAAATCCATCTTCTCTCCCCAATCGCAAAAAATAGCCAAAACTCTCGAAAATTGCAGGACAAAAAAGCCTACAATTCCCATGAGCTTTGACCATCATGATAATTGTTACTCTTATTTTAGCAAAAGATTTGTAGAATTTCAAATCTGGTGTTACGTTAACGTTTCAATATACTCTAAGCCCCAAGCCTCAACAGCATCCAGCACCGCCCGAAATTTTTCACCCATTTCAGTCAAACTGTACTCTACACGAGGGGGTACTTCTGCATAGACCGTACGACTAATAATGCGATCCTCCTCCAATTGTCTAAGGTGCCTTGTTAACATGGTTTGAGTAATACCTGGAATTAGTCGCTGTAATTCATTGAAGCGTTTCGTTCCTGTACTGAGTTGGTAGATAATCACCAATCCCCACTTACCAGTCAAGACTTTTTGCGTTGTTGCAAAAGGGCAAATACCATATTCACTAACTTTTTTCAAAAAAATTCTCCTTTATTTATCACAATAGTATCACTTTTGATACCAACCAATACAAAAGTACCTACTTGCATAATTGATTGAATTGGACTATAATGTACTATATCAAAAAAATTGGAGGACATCAAATGTCAACAAACTTGGAAATTTTTAATGCCTATAACAATGCTCTCATCGCTGGTGATTTTGCGGCTCTTTTTGAAACAATGGCCGACGACATTATCTGGCATCAACCCGGAAATCATTCAACATCTGGTGCTAAAATTGGTAAGGAAGTACTCGGAGCACATCTAGCAACTTTCGCCGAAAAAACAAATGGAACATTCAAAGTAGTGACAAACTGGGTATCCGATAATGATACTCTTGTTGCCGCTAACGTAACATTCCTCGGTACTCGAACAGATGGTGAAGAACTAAACATGAATGGTATCGATCTTTTCCGTATGGAAGATGGTAAAATCAAGGAAGTTTGGCTCTTCTCAGCCGACCAAAAAGCCGAAGATACTTTCTGGGGATAAGATAAAAAGCTCAGCACGAGGGTGCTAAGCTTTTATTTTTGATTAAATATACTGACAAGCCTCTCCGTCTTTATAGGCCATGTCAATCATGCCACCGCCCAAGCATTCTTGTCCGTCGTAGAAAACTACAGCTTGTCCTGGTGTGATGGCCCGCTGTAGCTCTGCAAAGATGACTTCTGCCTTGTCCCCTTTTACCTTGACAGTTACTTGACTGTCTGGTTGACGGTAGCGGAACTTAGCTGTACACTCAAGTGTGAATTCTTCAGGCATATCCCGTGTAAAGTGTACTTGACTAGCCTGTAAAGAAGTTGACATTAGGGACTCATGATAGAAGCCTTGTCCGACATAGAGGATATTTTGGGACAGGTCTTTTCCGACAACAAACCAGGGCTCATTGTCCCCACCGATTTGTCCTCCGATACCAAGCCCGCCCCGCTGGCCAATGGTATAGTACATAAGGCCGGTATGCTCTCCCATATCACGACCGTCAACCGTCATCATCCGACCGGGCTGGGCTGGCAAATACTGCCCTAAAAATTCTTTGAAGTTCTTTTCACCGATAAAGCAAATGCCTGTCGAATCTTTCTTTTTAGCGGTCGCTAAGCCTGCTCGCTCTGCTATTTCCCTAACCTGAGGCTTTTGTAAATGGCCGAGCGGAAACATGGTTTTCTGCAGCTGTTCCTGTGAAAGTTGGCTGAGGAAGTAGGTTTGGTCCTTGCCATTATCTGCCCCACGCAGCATGTGGACGGTGCCGTTCTCGTCGCGTGACACCTGAGCATAATGCCCCGTCGCCACATAGTCTGCACCCAAGTTCATAGCGTAATCCAAGAAAGCCTTGAACTTGATTTCCTTGTTACACATGACATCTGGATTGGGTGTGCGGCCTGCCCGATACTCTGCTAGGAAGTACTCAAATACGCGATCCCAGTACTCTTTTTCAAAGTTGACAGAGTAGTAAGGAATGCCGATCTGGTCTGCCACTGCAGCCACATCCTTGTAATCTTCTGTTGCTGTACAGAAGCCATTTTCATCCGTGTCATCCCAATTTTTCATGAAAATGCCGATCACATCGTAGCCCTGCTCCTTGAGCAAGAGAGCCGTAACCGATGAATCCACACCGCCACTCATACCGACAACAACACGGGTTTTCGAATTGTCTATTGACATCATCTTCTCCCATCTTTTCGTTGAAATCACGATTTGAAGGTCGTATTCCAAATTTTTTTCAAAAAACGATTTGAAGGTCGATTTTGAACAACTTGTATTATACCACACAAACGGAAGAAGAAACAGAAATTTGGTATTGAAACCCCATTCATCTAGGCATTCTATCCAAATCAAAAATTTGATATAATAGTATTAAGAAAAACGTGAGGATAGCTATGACAAATTTAAAATTTCAGTCAGTCTTTGATATTATCGGACCTGTTATGATTGGACCATCTTCCAGCCATACGGCTGGTGCGGTTCGCATTGGGAAAATTGTATCTTCCATCTTCGGCGATGAGCCGACAGAGGTGGAATTTCAACTCTACAATTCCTTTGCCAAGACCTATCGTGGTCACGGTACGGATGTAGCCTTGGTAGCAGGTATTCTGGGCATGGATACGGATGATCCCCGTATTCCTGACTCTCTTGATATTGCAAGAGAACGAGGCATTAAGGTTTACTGGCGTGTCAATAAGGACAGCAATACCCCCCATCCCAATACTACTCGAATCATCATTAAAAATGACAAAAAGTCCATCTCAGCAACGGGCGTTTCGATTGGTGGGGGTAATATCCAAGTAACCGAGCTTAATGGTTTCTCTGTCAACCTCAATATGAATACTCCGACAATTATCATCGTTCATCAGGATGTTCCAGGAATGATTGCCAAGGTAACTGACATCTTATCAAAATACAATATCAACATTGCCCAAATGAATGTGACACGTGAACAAGCTGGCGAAAAAGCCATTATGATTATTGAAATCGATGCCCGCCAATGTGAAAATTCCATCGCAGAGATTGAAAAAATTCCCCACTTGCACAATGTTACCTTCTTCAATTAGAAAGAGGCGAATATGTTTTATACCGTAAAAGATTTGGTCCAACAGGCAGAGCAGTTTTCCGGAAATGTTGCCGAACTCATGATTGCGACTGAAATTGAATTGACAGGGCGTAGCCGAGAAGAAATATTGACAATCATGTCAAGAAACTTGACAGTCATGAAAGCGTCAATTGTTGATGGATTGACAGAAAGTAAATCAGTATCCGGTTTGACAGGTGGTGATGCTGCCAAGTTAGATGCTTATATGAAAAAGGGCAAGACACTGTCTGATTCCTCTATCCTATCCGCAGCAAGAAATGCTATGGCTGTCAACGAGTTGAACGCCAAAATGGGCTTGGTCTGTGCTACCCCAACTGCTGGCTCTGCTGGCTGCTTGCCTGCCGTTCTTGGTGTTGCTATTGACAAGTTAAACTTGACAGAAGAGCAACAACTTGACTTCCTCTTTACAGCAGGGGCCTTTGGTCTAGTCATTGCCAACAATGCCTCCATCTCTGGAGCAGAAGGAGGCTGTCAGGCAGAAGTTGGCTCTGCCTCTGCTATGTCCGCAGCGGCATTAACCCTTGCTGCTGGAGGAAGTCCCTACCAGGCTAGTCAAGCCATCTGCTTTGTCATCAAAAATATGTTAGGCCTCATCTGTGATCCCGTTGCAGGACTGGTAGAAGTCCCATGTGTCAAACGAAACGCCATGGGAGCTAGCTACGCTATGGTGGCTGCTGATATGGCACTGGCAGGAATTGAATCAAAAATTCCTGTAGATGAGGTTATCAATGCCATGTACCAAGTGGGCTCTGCCCTACCAACCGCCTTCCGTGAAACTGCCGAAGGAGGCCTTGCTGCAACACCAACTGGTCGCCGATTGGCACAAGAAATCTTCGGAGAAAGTTGACAAGGTTGTAAACGAAAAGGACCGTCTGGTCCTTTTCTTATTGTTTGGTGAAAATGAGTTTATCTAGAGTTGTATCATTGGCATCAATTTCTGTCAAGGTTAGAGTAGTACCATTTAGAGCATATGTATCTGCTTCCCCGTCAATATAGGCCAGTTTTTTATCTAAGTCAAAAATCACTTGTTCAATATCCTGGTCCCCATCATTGTCAAATTCTGTCAATGTAGCTTGATTTCCTTTTACAGTCAATGTATAGGTATCGTTGCCAGATGTTGCTGTATAAGTGCCATCTAATTCAGAAGTGTCAACCAACTTTACACCGTAACTTGACGCAAGTTGACTAGCTGAAGCTGCATTTGTTACAGCTGTCGCAGCGTTTGTTGTAGCTGTTGATGAACTTACTGTAGATGATGAGCTTGCAGTTGCTACTACTTGCTGATTATAGTCATCATAATCAACGATTCCAACCTGTTGCTCAATTTGGTTTTCCAAAACCTCAAGTTTGTTTTCATACACCTCAAGTTTGTTTTCATACACCTCTGCAGCGACAAAGCCAATCGTAGTAAGTGCCAAGGCACCAACTGATAATAAGATAATCGATTTCTTGCTCATGCCTGCAACCTTATTTTTCACAGATTCCCATGCACCTGTTTTCTTATTTTCTGTCACTTCAATAATTTCTTGTTGTTGATGTTTGTTTTCCATTTTGTATTCCTCTGATTAAATCTATTTCTCAGCTCCTGCTGATAAGTCTATTATAGAGAACAATCTTGAACACTTTAGGGAAACTTTATAAACAAATCTTAAACACTTTTAAATTAAGCATTAAGACGATAACCTGCTCCCCATACCGTTTCAATTAAATCGGCTCCCAGCTTATCTCGCAGGCGATTGATGTGGACGGCCACTGTCGCACTATCTCCCACATAATCATAACCCCAAATGGTTTCAAACAGATGGTCTTTCGAGAAAACACGATTGGGGTGTTTGGCTAGGTAAACAAGCAGTTCAAATTCACGATTGGGTAGTTTTATTTCCTGACCATTCAAGGTTACCTTCCAATTGTCCAAGAATATGGTCACATTGCCGACAGTCAGTTCATTGCTGCTATCATCCTTTGTCAACCGTTGATAACGAGCCAAATGTGCTTTAACACGCGCTACCAATTCCATAGGATCAAAGGGCTTGCTGATATAGTCGTCTGCTCCCAAGCCCAATCCTCTGACCACGTCCATGGTTTCTTGCTTGGATGTAACCATCAAAATAGGGAAGTCCACCTTATCTCGTAAATCACGGCAAAGGTCGTAACCTGTTTTATTTGGAAGCATAACATCTAAGATGAGGAGAGCATAGTCCTCTTTTTTGAGTTGCTCTTCTACAAGCCCTCCATCATGAACCAAATCTACTTGGTAGCCCTGCATTTCCAGATAATCTCTTTCCAAATAAGCGATTTCTACATCATCTTCCGCAATTAAAATCCGTGTCATTTCATATCCTTTCTAGGTAATCTGAAGATAAATCGAAGCCCTGGAGTTGCCTCAACAGATACACTTCCTCCAAGTCTCTCAATAATATTTTTTACAATAGCTAAACCTAAACCATGCCCTTCTACCTGCTGGCGAGTATCACCTTCCCTGTAAAATTCTTCAAAAATCAAGTTCAGCTTATCCGTTGCAGTCCCTTTTCCATTATCTGTAAAGGTCCAGATAATTTCTTGCTCTTGGACATAACCTGCAATAGCTAGTTTCAATGGACTAACATCTGCGTATTTTCGAGCATTATCAACCAGATTATCCAAAATACGGCTGAATTGGGTAAGGTCAATCTCAACCGGCAAGTTTTCAGCTACATCCAACTGGAACAGAATAGCCTCATCTGCCAATTCGGCCGATTTCTCTCTGACATAGGTCTGCAAAAAGGTTGCCAAATCAAGTTGCACACTATCAAAAGGCATTTTATCTGTTTGTAATTGTGAAAAGGCAAATAATTTTTCCAGTAATTTCTCCATCACCTGAGATTTTTGATAGATTACAGTCAAATACTGATTGCGTTTTTCCTCCGTATTAGCAATGCCATCCAAAATTCCCTTGGCATAGCCTTTGATTGAAGTCAAGGGTGTCCGCAAATCATGTGAAATATCCGCAACCATCTGGGTTCGATTTTGCTCATACAGTCGATTTTTCTCACGGGCATCTAACAAAGAAGTCTGCATCTGATTGAACCCTTGGGTCAATTCTTCAAATTCCTTATCACCCTGATAGGTCAAAGGCACTGTATAATCTCCCTGTTGGATACGGTCTACACCGCTGTGCAATTCATCCAAAGGACGCATGACCACACCTAGAAGACGACGAGTGAAGAAGAAATTGAGCACCACTATGATGACAATACCTGCCCCACCAACCAAGAAAAGTTGCAGAAGGAAGGCTTGAAAATCTTGACTTTCCTGTTGCTCCTCCAAATCTTCTAACATGGCATACAAATAATATATTTGACCGTTTGCTGCAATCTTTCGACTAATGACAACTTCACCATCAACATAGGAGGTATGGGTCGTAGATGAAACCGTCACTTCTGAAAGCTCATCAGCATCATCAGTAAGGTTTGAAAATAAAATCTCCCCATTACTTTCTACATACAGTTGGGCCCCATTCAAAGACAAAGTATCAGCTAAACTTGCAAAATCTGTACCAGTAAACTTCTCTAGACTTTGTTGACTTGCTGCTGTCTTCTGACTGGTGGACTGCCAAGTTCCTTGGTTACGATAAATGCTGTTCACCACATAGACACTAACTCCTAACATGGCTATCAATGACAGGACCAGCATCATCATATTCAAGCGAAATATTCGTTTCTGTAAATTCATTATTCTTCTCTTCTAGTCAATTTTTCCACATTATAAGCAAAATCGTTGCATTTGTAAAGCATGGAAAACCATCAACCAAAAAAGCCTAGTAAAACTAGACTTTTTTATTACGTTCTTAATACCAACCATTTGCCAACCAGAAGGCTTTAGCAGCTGACCATGAGCCATAGCGTTCTGCTACATAGGCATCAGCCACACGCTCTTGGTTTTCTGGTGAGTAATCACCGTTCAAGTATGTATTAGTCAACTGATAACGACCGATATAGATACCATTTTGTGCATCGTAGCTACCGCTTGATTCCTTCATGGCAATCCATTCTTTAGCTGCTGCGTCTTCTGCACTCAAGTTTGAAGTATAGGCACCAGTAGTAGCGGTTGCTATTTCTTGTTCTGTAGTCGTTATAGTAGGAGCTTGTTCTGCTGACTTTTCTTCTGTAGCAGTTTCTCCCACTTCAATAGCTTGTCCAACATGGATAAGATTTGGATTGGAAATCTTGTTTTGTTCTGCCAATTTCTCCACACTTGTATTGTATTTTAATGCGATTGCTGATAAGGTATCGCCAGATTGTACAGTATAGGTTTCCGCACTAACTACACCAGCCGTCAACAAGGTTGCCCCTGCTACCAATCCTGTAAGAGCTGTTTTCATTTTTTTATTAAATGTCATATTCATAATACCTGTGATGTAAAAATTCAATCTACTAATCAAGTAATTGAAAGTTAAATGTCATCACATTCCTTTCTTTTGTGTGTCTAGTATACCCTCTAACTATTACTTAGACTTTGTAAATCTGTTACAAGTATTACAATAACATTGAGTTTACACTATAAAAGCCCTATTTTCGAGATTTTGTGACCCTTTTTATCAACATCATTTACAGCATACTTTACAGAAATCCCTATCTTATTGACAGTAGCTGTAAAAAATAAAAAGGTCACAGTGGACCTTTTTTATCATGAGAACGGAAATGAGAAAGCCAATGAATACCTAGGATAATCCCAAACATCAAGTTCATTTCAATACCAGCCATTTGCTAACCAAAATTGATAGGCTGCTGACCATGAACCATATCGTTGCAACACATATTCATCTGCTACACGCTCCTGGTTTTCTGGTGAGTGATCACCATTTAAATAGGCGTTACTCAATTGATAACGTCCAATGTAGATTCCATTCGTGACTGTGTAACTACCGCCCGATTCCTTTTGGGCAATCCATTCTTTGGCAGTTGCATCGTCAAGCACTGCACCAGTTGAAACGGTAACTAAGTGGACTGGTTGAGTTGCTATATCAGTAGAAGCGTGACTAGTAGACTCTGATATATAACTACCGTGATATGGCTCTCCAATTGATCCTGTGTCCAAATGCTTCACTTCTAAAACTTTTTCTTCTGTAATCAAGTCGTCGTTATTCGAAACTTCAATAATTTGTGGTTCTTCAAAAATAATAGTCGGTACTTCAATCTTCAAGGGTTGATTGCTGGTTTCTAATGGTAATATTTTATCATATCCCAATTCAAAACTTGGACTTTCAGCAACATTTGCCTGTGGAAAAACTCCACTAATCTTATTTACAGCCCTCACTACAGTTTGTGGTATATCTGATACCGCCTCTACAAGTTGTAGGTGAGAATAAGTTCCTGTAATAATCAGGCCACCTAAAACTATAGTAGGTATAATTATGAGACCTAGAATCCCTTTTATAAGCCTACTAAAAAAACGCATTTTCATCAAATAGAATAGTCCTATAGATTTTATTATAACTATCCTTATCTTACTACCATTGTATTACTTTTTATTTAAAAAAATATTACAATTTGGTAAAACGCTTTCTAATTTAAGACTTTTTAAATAAATATAGTGTTCCTGCCAAGACAACCATAACCAGAATGGCTAGACTATCCGCCAACTTCCATTCCAAAATCCGGTACTTAGTTCTCCCATCTCCGCCTTGATACCCACGCGCCTCCATTGCCGTTGCAAGAGCATCTGCCCTCTTAAAACTGGAAGCGAATAAAGGAATCAAAATAGGAATAACTGATTTTACCTTCTGAATAAGATTTCCCTCATTAAAGTCCACTCCACGAGCTCTCTGAGCATTCATAATCCGAGTGGTATCATCCATCAAGGTCGGTACAAAACGCAAGCTCATGGACAACATCAAACCAATTTCATGTACTGGAACCCTAAATCGCTTCAAAGGTGCAAGCCCTGACTCAATACCATCAGCCAAACTGAGCGGTGTTGTCGTCAAGGTCAGTAGAGTTGAAAAGAAAATAATCAATACAAATCGAACAAAAATAATTCCTGCCTGTTGTAAACCCTCTACAGACAATTTAAAGATCCAAAACTCCCATAAAATAGTCGCACCGGGTGTAAAGAACACTTGAAAGAAGGTTGTAAAGAGAATAATCCCTATCATAGGTTTTAGTCCATTGATAAAAAATGATAAGCGAATACGAGATAAAACAACCATTCCTAATACAAATGCTATCAACAAGACATTGGTTATCAGGTTATTAGCCCAAAAAATCATTAAGAGAAATCCAAACATAGCCAAGAGCTTACTTCTCGGATCCAAGCGATGTAGTATAGAATTTCCCGGAATATAGCGACCTAAAATCAATTTATCCATGCATCACCATCCCCGTAAATTCTTCAATTGTGACAGGAAGACGCTCAAATACAAATCCTCTTCTCTCCAGATTAGCTGCAAACTTAGTAATCTTAGGCACTCCCAATTGAATACTCTCCAAAAAATCTACCTCTTGAAAAATATCGACTGGTTTTCCAGAACGGACCAACTTCCCTTTTTCCATAATGTAAACAAAATCAGCATAATTAGCAACATCGTCCATCAAATGAGTTACCAAAACGATTGTCATGCCTGATTCATGAAGCTTTTTGAAAATATCCATCAATTCCTGACGACCCGCAGGATCCAATCCAGCCGTTGGTTCATCCAAAACCAAGATACTTGGCTCCATTGCTAGAATCCCAGCAATCGCTACCCGACGCATTTGACCACCAGATAGTTCAAAGGGGCTGCGCTCAAACAAACTCTCATCAATTCCAACCAAGGCCAACTTTTCACGCGCAATCGTTTCAGCCTCTTCCTGAGAAACACCGAAATTTTGTGGACCAAAAGCAACATCTTTCAAAACTGTCTCATCGAACACTTGACTTTCAGGAAATTGAAACACCAGCCCAACTTTCTTCCTTACTTGCTTAATATCCTTATTTTCAGACGTCGCTGTAATCACAACATCATCAATGATTACTCTTCCTTCTGTTGGTACATTTAATCCATTCAAGAGTTGTAAAATCGTTGATTTGCCCGAACCTGTATGCCCAATAAGGGCCGTATAAGAGCCATCAACAATCTCCAAATCCACACCAAAAAGCGCACGTCCCTCAAAAGGAGTGCCAGCTTGATAGGTAAAACTTACTGCTTGGAGATCAATTCCCATAAAGTTTCCTCTAATTCTTCCTCTGTAAAATAGCGGAGCGGTAAATCAAGTCCAGTCTGGCGCAAGGATGAAGCCAATTCTGTCGTAAAAGGTCTATCCAAATCTAAATCCGCCAAATCTTCTCGCATAAATAGTTCTTTTGGAGTGCTAATTGATTCAACCTGTCCATTTTTCATCACGATCACTCGATCACTCAATGCAACCTCATCTAAGTCATGCGTAATCGAAATGACCGTCATACCATGCCGATCCTTAATTTCACGGACAATCTTAATCAAGTCGAGACGACCTTCTGGATCCAACATAGACGTAGCCTCATCCAAAATAATAATTTTTGGACGTAAGGCAACCACTCCAGCAATCGCTACCCGTTGCTTCTGACCACCAGATAGTCGAGCTGGCTCACGAGTTTTAAAATCAGCCATTCCAACCAATTCCAAGGCCTCGTTTACTCGACTTCGCATCTCTTCCAAAAGGATACCTTGGTTCTCTAAACCAAATGCAACATCATCTTCAGCTGTAGCACCCACAAATTGATTGTCTGGATTTTGAAAAACCATGCCAATCAAGCGCCGTTTATCCCAGACATTATCAACGGTTAAAGCATCACCATCGATATAAATATCTCCAGATTCAGCTTCCAGTAGTCCATCAATCAAACGAACAGTTGTCGATTTCCCTGAACCATTATGACCAATAATAGACAGCCACTCTCCCTGTTTCACGTGAAACGAAACATCATTTAGAGTATATTGCTCATCCTCTTGGTTGTATTTATATTTTAAATTTTTTACTTCAATAATATTCATCATTTAAATGTATCTTTAAACAAGAAGGATGCACCCTTGAAATAATCATAGCCTGAGTATAGGGTGAAGAAAAGTGCAATATAAAGCGTAATCTGCCCCAATAAATTCCAATGCAGAAGCAGGAAGATCACCGCAAACATCTGTGAAAAAGTCTTAATTTTACCAGGCATAGCTGCTGCTAAAACTGTCCCACCTGTTTCAACAAGTAACAAGCGAAGACCAGTCACTGCCAATTCACGACAGATTATAATCGCCACTATCCAAGCCGGAGCAAAACCAAGTTCCACCAACATGATGAAAGCAGACATAACCAAGATCTTATCAGCCATCGGATCTGCAAACTTACCAAAGTTCGTCACCACCTGCCACTTACGAGCTAAATAACCATCTAGATAGTCCGTGATACTTGCAAGGGCAAAGATAAGTGCTGCAAGCACATGACTGACAGTGGAATCCCAAACTGTCAGTAGGAGAATAAAAATAGGAATCACTAAAATCCGTCCTACCGTCAAGGCATTAGGAATATTTTCTTTTTTCATATTAAACCTTTATTGTTCAAAATTAATGGTGACTGTACCTGTTTCACTTGTAATAGCTGAAGTGTCTACCTGTTGTCCACCAACTGTAACAGATACTCCTTTCACAACGCCTAGTACCAAATTCACCGAAGTAACCCCTTCAACAATTGTTGTTGAAATAGTTGGATATTCTGGACCCAAGGTCACCCCACCAGCTAGTTCTGTATTGGACAAACTAATCCAGCTAGTTGTGTTTTCCGCTGTCAACGTCACCGCCACAGGATAAGTAGTTTGTCGAACTGTCACAACAAGTGCATCTCCTGAACCAGTTACTGTTATATTTTCTGTAGCTAAAGCATCAGTCGATGAAGATGATGCAGTAGAAGAGGATACTTCTGTAGTAGAGGCACTACTTGCTTCTGAAGTTACTTGGCTAACCGAACTATAAGAACTATCCGTAGGAACTAGCCTTGCTTGATTCTGTAAGCGACTATGTACAACATAGGTTATAAAAATAAAAATAAGACTAGCAATCAATAGCAAATAAAATAAGGGTAGGTAGGAAGATTTCTTTTTCTGAGGCACCTTGTAATTTCTTTTCAGTTGAGCAGCGAGAACTTCCTCTTCTCCCTCCTCATAATATTCCACTAAGCTATTTGTATCATAGGCAGCCACTAACACATCCGCATCCAATTCCAAAGCATCAGCATAGATGGACAGATATTCTCGAACAGCATCCGGATTTCCCCAAGAATCAAAATCATTATATTCCAGAGCCTGTAAATACCTAGCATGAATCCTTGTTATTCTTTGAACTTCAACAAGGGTTAATCCCCTGTATTCCCGAGCTGTTCTCAATATTTCACCAACACTCTTTTTTCTCATAACAACCTCTCTGTCATCTTCATATACAATATACTATTTTAACAAAAATCCAAGAAATTTCGAAGAATTGCATTTGTTTATTTTGGAAAAATCGTAAAATCTGTCATGTCACACTGACTAATAAAACGACGGCCTGCCTCCTTAATATCCTCTAAATCAATCGCCTCCACTAATTGAGGTAAATCAAATACATTCTCAACATCTGAATACTGTGCCACAAAATGACTAGCAGTAAATTCCAATGAATTCAAGCTACGAATAAAATCGCCATACATTTCATTCTTCAGCAGTTGCAAATGCTCATCATTGATATCCTCATCTCGCTCAAAATTGCGAACAGCCCTCATCAACATACTAGACAAGGTAATAGGTTCCTGCGTATCGCCAGAAATAACCAAATAATGATAGTCTGGGGTAACTTCTAACTGAAACTGAAATGACGAATCAATTTTCCCCTGTTCATACAGGTTCTGATAGCGTTTAGAAGTCCAACCGAACAACATGGCAAACAAAAGCTGTAAGCACAGGCGATACTGCTGCATTTCAGTAGGTTCAAATTCATCATTTCCCCTTAGACCAACTGCTAATTTAGGAGTTGTCACTTCAAACTCTTCTGTACGATGCTGAAGAATGGGCAGTTTTTCGATTTCCTTCATATCAAAATGAGGTGGTTTTTCATCAAGTTGCGCTGCTTGATAGTTTGAAATCTGCTGCCATACCTGATCCAAATCAAAGTTACCAATGACGAACAAATTCATGTTCGACGGGTGATAAAACAAATCAAAATTCTCATACAAATCATCTGCTGTAATCTGCCTTATAGATTCAACTGTCCCTGCTATATCATGAGCCAATGGAGTTTGAGGGTATAGTGATCCTAAAATTCCTGTAAACAATCGATAATCGACATCATCTTGATACATTTCGATTTCTTGCTCAATGATTCCTTGTTCTCGTGCCACGTTTTCATCTGTAAAATAAGGTTGACGAACAAATGATTGTAACAAAGATAGTGCTGGTAAAACCTCTTGAGTAGTAGAAAATAGATAACTGGTCTGTCTAAAACTGGTATAGGCATTCGCACTGGCACCAAATTTCGCAAACTCATTCATGACATCTTCTTCATCTTCCGTTTCAAACAACTTATGCTCTAAAAAATGCGCGATACCAGCAGGATAGCTACTAGACTTACCATCTTCAAAAAGAATATGGGTGTGTAAAGCTCCAAAATTTGTCGTTATCACTCCATATGTTTCGTGGAAATCGGTCTTAGGCAAAAGAATGATTGTCAACCCGTTGTCAAGTTGTGCCTGATAGACAGGTTCTTTCATATAAGGATACTTTTTCTCGATTAGTTTCATTCCTCTGTTCCCTCCATAAAGTAAACAGCCTGTAAATTGATCATCTTGCCCACTCGAACAACATCCTCAATTGACACCGACTTTACAGCTTCTATCCATTCTAACCATGTTAAATTACGTTCACCCATACTAATCTGGTTATAAGTCTGTTCTATCAAGTTATTCTGTCTATCTTGGGCTAGAGTTGCTGAGTGAATAAGCATATTCTTTGTCAACTCTAATTCATCCTCTGTAAACTTTCCACGTTTCACATCAAGCAACTGTTTACTAATTAACTTCATCACTTTCAATCGATCCCCACGATTGATGCCTGCGTAAACCTTCATCATTCCAGAAAAAATAGACACCTGACTTCCAATTGTATAAGCTAGACTCTCCTTTTCACGAATATTTACAAACAGTTTAGAATGTGAAAAAGCACCTAGTAAACCATTAAAAACAACTAAGGCAGGGTAATTTACATCGTTGTAAATAACCTGTAAATGATAAGCCAATTCTAAAATGGATTGTCTTGCCTGTTTGCGTTCGACCTTCTCGCGAGTAACCTTTGAATACTCCTGCTGATACTCTAGTTCCAACTTAGGATTCCGATAGGTAAATTTGAAGGTTTCCAATTTATCTCGAACCAAGTCTTGATTGACAGTTCCAATGACAAAGATGTCAATCTTATCTACCCGCAACATATTCCGATAGATTTTAAATACCGATTCTGCTGTTTCTTGTTCAACTAAGTCTAGACGACCAACGCGCGGAATTTGTAAGGCCTTATCTTGATAAAATAGCTTATTTAATTCGACATCAGCATGGTAGAAATTATCTTCTACCTCAGACTCAAGAAAATTGATTAGATTCTTTTTCTCTACATCAAATATTTTCTGATCAAACCCTTGACCTTGTTTGAGAGGACGAAATAGGCAGGCATATAAAAAATCAAGAATTGCTAAGGTAATATCTTCATTATTAGGCAAATAACATGGATTGACGTAAGAAATGGTCAAATCGACAAAATGTACACGACCACGTTTAGCAACAGACGTTGAGAAATGTGCTCCGTATAGCTCTGCCATACGTTTGCGCATTGCTTGAGCCGTTGGATAATCCTGGTTGCCCATTTCCATAATATTAGCGACCAACACACGACCTGCTACAGTTGCCTCACTCATCTCAGCTGCAAAACGCACTTTTATTCTGTTTGTAGTAAACTGATCTGTTTCAATAAAATGCAAATCAATTCCTTCTTGTAATTTCATCTTCTTCCTCTTTCAAACATTGTACCCTCCATTATATCATTTTTCTGTGATATAATATTCTATAACGAGGTGACATATGGAATTTAAATTATTTGATGACTACATTACATTACAAGCATTATTGAAAACAACTGGTATTCTCCACTCAGGTGGGGCCATTAAAGCTTTCTTAGAAGAAAATACTATCCTTTTTAACGGAGAAGACGAAAAAAGACGGGGTAAAAAAATCCGTATCGGTGATCTTGTTACACTGCCTGACCACAACATTAGTATCATAATCATTGCACCTAGTACAGAAGAAATACAGCAACACCAAGAAGAACAAGCTGAAAAAGAACGTGTAGCTGCAATCGTTAAAAAGTTAAATCAAGAAAATAAAAAGAATAAGAAACAGGTAAAAACTCCTAAAAAAGCAACTAAAAATACTGAAAGAAAACCTGTTCGTTTCCCTGGTATGTAAGAATGTGGCTTGAAACATTAGCATTGCGACACTTTCGCAATTACAGGCAACAAGATATTGAGTTCAACAAGGGTCTCAATGTCTTTTTGGGTGAGAACGCCCAAGGTAAAACCAATATTTTGGAATCAATCTATTTTTTAGCCTTGACACGCAGCCACCGTACCCGTACAGACAAGGATTTACTACAATTTCAAGAAAAGGAATTGTCCATATCTGGTTTACTCCATCGGACAAATGGTAAAGTTCCACTTGACATACAGTTGACAGAAAAGGGAAGGATAACCAAGGTCAACCATCTCAAACAAGCCAAGCTTTCCAACTATATCGGCCACATGAATGTTGTTCTCTTCGCCCCTGAAGATTTACAGCTGATTAAAGGAGCGCCAGCTCTACGAAGAAAATTTATGGATGTGGAACTTGGCCAAATCAAACCCATCTATCTGTCTGACTTGACCAACTACAACCATACGCTCAAGCAACGAAATGCCTACCTAAAATCCTCTGATAAGGTTGATGAAACCTTTCTATCAGTACTTGATCACCAGCTTGCTGAATATGGCAGTCGAGTTATTCAGCATAGGCTTGATTTCCTAAAAAAACTAGAGGGATTTGGAAACAAAAAAGTACAGGAAATCTCCAATCAAAAAGAAGAATTAACCATCGAATATCAATCCTCTATAAACTTTACAAACACTGACAACTTGGTTGACATATTCTTGACAGAACTAGAAAAATCTCGTAAACGTGACCTCTTTAAAAAAAATACTGGTGTTGGCCCACACCGAGATGATGTAGCTTTCTTTATAAATGGTATGAATGCCCATTATGGTAGCCAGGGACAACATCGTAGTCTCGTTCTGTCACTCAAACTAGCTGAAATTGAGCTGATGAAGGAAGTAACACGAGAATACCCAATTCTACTTTTAGACGATGTTATGAGTGAGCTAGACAATAATCGTCAAATCAAGCTACTAGAAACTATTACAGATACGATTCAAACATTTATTACAACAACATCTTTGGACCATTTACATAAGCTACCTGATAGTTTAAAAATCTTCCATATTGAGTCTGGCAAGGTTACTGAGTCAGAATGAGATTATTTACAACGTTGTCAATAAAATTTACAAAACAGTAAAGACCCTGTCAATCAGGGTCTTATTCTTATTGTACTGAATAGTTTGGAGCTTCATTTGTGATTTGGACATCGTGTGGATGGCTTTCTTTCAAACCAGCACCCGACATTTCGATGAATTGAGCATTTTCATGCAATTCAGTCAAATTACCTGCACCTACATAGCCCATACCTGATCGAAGTCCACCAACCATTTGGAAAATCATATCTGCAACTGAACCTTTATAGGCTACACGACCTTCAATTCCTTCTGGAACAAGCTTGTTGGCCTCGTTGACAGAGGCTTGGAAATAACGATCCTTAGAACCTTGTTTCATGGCAGCGATAGAGCCCATTCCACGATAGGTCTTGAACTTACGACCTTGGAAGATTTCTGTTTCACCGGGTGCCTCATCCGTTCCAGCGAACATAGAGCCAAGCATAACAGCATGACCACCAGCTGCAAGAGCCTTGACAATGTCACCTGAATACTTGATACCACCATCAGCAATGATGGTTTTACCATATTCACGCGCAACACCTGCTGCATCATAAATAGCTGTCACTTGAGGAACACCTACACCCGCAATGACACGAGTCGTACAGATTGAACCTGGCCCAATTCCGACCTTGACAACATCAACACCAGCTTCATAAAGGGCACGTGCACCTTCTGCAGTCGCAATGTTACCAGCAATCAAGGTACGAGTTGGGAAGTGTTCGCGGATTTCTTTGATCTTACGAAGAACACCTGCTGAGTGACCGTGAGCTGTATCGATGACAATCGCGTCTGCACCAGCTTCAAAAAGGGCTTCTGCGCGTTCAAAAGTATCAGATGTAACACCCACAGCACCTGCAACCAAAAGACGACCAAATTCATCTTTTGCTGCATTTGGGAACTCAATCACTTTCTCAATATCTTTGATAGTAATCAAGCCAGACAAGCGACCATTTTCATCAACCAATGGCAATTTTTCAATACGATGCTTGTGAAGAATAGCCTCAGCAGTCGCAAGATCTGTTCCAACTGGCGCTGTTACCAATTCATCGCTAGTCATGTTAGTAGAAATTGGCTGCGAGTAGTCCGAAACAAAACGCATATCACGGTTAGTAATGATACCAACCAACTTGCGATTTTCCATATTTTCTACAATTGGTACACCTGAAATTCGGTATGTTGCCATGAGTTTCTCTGCTTCTGCAATGGTGTGTTCTGGTGTTAAGAAGAATGGATCGATAATGACTCCATTTTCAGAACGTTTTACTTTACGCACCTCATCTGCTTGCTCCGCGATGGACATATTTTTATGGATAACGCCCAAACCACCAGCACGTGCCATAGCAATGGCCATTTTGCTATCCGTTACTGTATCCATAGCCGCAGAAATAATCGGAAGGTTTAAAGTCAAGTTAGGTGCTAATTGTGTTTTTAAATCAATATCATGTGGCAATACATGACTTTCAGCCGGAATAAGTAATACATCATCAAAGGTAAAGCCTTTTTTCAAAAATTTAGTGTCCCAGTTTGACATTTTCTTCCTCTTTTCTTTTTTGTTACTAGCTATCGCTATAATTATTTTATTTATGATAACATTTTGAAATCATTTGTCAAATATTATTCGCCTTAAAATAAGTAATAATAAAAATTCAGAAAATTCTTTACCACTTTCTTTTAGAAAATCGAACGTTTGTTTTTTACTGAATAATAAATTAAATTAAAAAAGCAACGTTTTTAAGACATTGCTCTTTCATTGTTAACCTTATTTAAAGTAGTTGATTCCCATGGCATCCTTTACTTGATCAAGGGTAGTGGCGGCAACCTGACGAGCCTTGCGACTTCCTTCTTCCAGCATAGCATAAACCTGGCCCATATCCTGTGCAAACTCCAGACGGCGTTCACGGATTGGTCCTAATTCTCTCTCTAAAATGTCCAGCAAATAACGTTTGGTTTTCACATCCCCCAAGCCACCACGCTGGTAATGCTCCTTCATAGCCTCAATCTCAGCCTTATCTTCATCGCGCCCAAAAACGTCAAGATAGTGGAAAACCATGTTTCCTTCAATCTTACCTGGGTCTTCAACACGGATGTGGTTTGGATCTGTGTACATGGACATGACTTTCTTTTTAAGTGTATCCATGTCATCTGCCAAGTAAATTCCATTTCCAAGTGACTTAGACATCTTGGCATTACCGTCCAAACCTGGCAAGCGACCAGCTGCCTCATTTTCAGGATAAATGCCCTCAGGCTCTACCAAAATATCAGTCTGGTAAGCATGGTTAAAGCTACGAACGACTTCACGAGTCTGCTCAATCATAGGTTTCTGGTCATTTCCTACTGGAACAAAGTTTGCCTTGAAGGCTGTAATATCTGCCGCTTGTGACACAGGATAGACTAAGAAACCAGCTGGAATTCCTTCGCCAAATCCCTTCTGAGCAATCTCGGTTTTTACAGTCGGATTGCGTTCTAGACGTGCAACAGATACCAAGTTCATGTAGTACATGGTCAACTCTGCCAATTCAGGAATTTGACTCTGGATGAAAATCGTTGTCTTAGCTGGATCAAGTCCTGCCGCTAGATAATCTAGTGCTACGTTTCCAACGGATTCAACAATCTTTTGCGGTTCCTTTGCATGATCTGTCAACGCTTGTTGGTCTGCTAAAAAGACAAAAAGTTCATGTTGACCTGCATCCTGTAATAAAACACGATTTTTCAACGAACCAACATAATGTCCAATATGTAATTTGCCTGTTGGACGGTCTCCTGTTAGGATAATCGGTTTACTCATAAAATGTTCTCCTTTTACATAATAAAAGCCCACGCACAGAAAACTGTGCGAGGGCGTCAAGGACACGGTGCCACCTCACTTATAAGCATTAAATAAGCTTACATCTTTTTGCACATAAGGCCTGCTAGCCGAATCCTTATTGGTTCGAATTCATTACAAAATCAGTCCATTCACCAATCACCATTGCCTGTTTGCAGCGACCACAAGCTCTCTAAAAATGGAGGATTACCTACTCTTCTGATTAAATACCATTATACCGCTTAAAAATTAGAAAGTCAATACTTCCAAGCCTTGACGAGACTGTCTGAATCAGCGATAATAGAGATTGAGATTATAAGAAAAAAAGGTGAGGTATTGCGACCTATGCAACAAAAACTAAAAGACTTTGCACTTGTGACAGCTGGTTCCATTGTCATGGCTATTGGGTTCAATAGTCTATTTTTAGGAAATAATATCGTATCTGGTGGTGTTGGAGGTTTGGCTATTGCCCTCAACAAACTCTTGGGCTGGAATCCTTCTGATTTTGTCCTTTACTGCAACATTCCCCTCCTAATACTTTGTTGGGTCTTTTTAGGAAAATCTGTTTTCATCAAAACCGTTTACGGTTCCTTGATTTATCCATTTTGTATCAAGTTGACAGCTGGTTTACCAACCTTGACTGACAATATCTTTCTCGCAGCTATTTTCGGAGGCATCATTATCGGATTTGGACTCGGTTTGGTCTTCCTTGGGAATTCTTCCACAGGAGGAACAGGGATTGTCATCCAATTACTCCATAAATACACACCTCTTCCGCTCAGTCTCGCCATGTCAATCAGCGATGGAATTGTTGTCGGACTTGGTTTTATTGCCTTTGATCCAGACACCGTCATGTACTCGATTATGGCACTGATGACCATTACCTATGTTATCAACCGTATGATGTCAGGTACAGAATCCTCTCGAAATGTCATGATTATTTCAGAAAAATTTCCTAAAATTAAAAAATACATTACCGAAACAGCAGATCGTGGGGTGACCGAACTCCCTGTTGTCGGTGGGTTTACAGGCAAGGAAAAACGCATGCTGATGACTACAATTTCCATCCATGAATACCAAAAGATTGAAACGGCAGTTTTGAACATTGATCCAACCGCCTTTATGGTGGTCATGCCTGCCAGCCAAGTTCGTGGTCGTGGCTTTAGCTTACAAAAAGACCATCAACAATACGACGAAGATATTTTAATTCCAATGTAATTCATTGAAAATTCAATTTCTTTCTAGTACAATAAGACTAATAGACAGAATATAGAGGAGAAAATATGCTTACAGTATCAGATGTGTCGCTTCGCTTTAGCGACCGCAAATTATTCGATGATGTCAACATCAAGTTTACAGCAGGAAATACCTACGGATTGATTGGTGCCAATGGTGCTGGTAAATCAACTTTCTTGAAAATTCTTGCAGGTGACATTGAGCCATCAACAGGTCATATTTCACTTGGACCAGACGAACGCCTTTCTGTGCTACGTCAGAACCATTTCGACTACGAAGATGAGCGCGTGATTGACGTTGTTATCATGGGGAATGAACAACTTTACAGCATTATGAAAGAGAAAGATGCCATTTACATGAAAGAAGATTTTTCTGATGAAGATGGTGTCCGTGCTGCTGAGTTAGAAGGTGAGTTTGCTGAACTTGGTGGTTGGGAAGCAGAAAGTGAAGCTTCTCAATTGCTTCAAAACCTCAACATTTCAGAAGACCTTCACTATCAAAATATGAGCGAATTGACCAACGGTGAGAAGGTTAAGGTTCTCTTGGCTAAGGCCCTCTTTGGTAAACCAGATGTTCTTCTTTTGGACGAGCCAACCAACGGTTTGGACATTCAGTCAATCAACTGGTTGGAAGATTTCCTGATTGACTTTGAAAATACGGTTATCGTCGTATCCCACGACCGCCACTTCCTCAATAAAGTATGTACCCACATGGCTGACCTTGACTTTGGAAAAATCAAGATTTTCGTTGGTAACTACGACTTCTGGAAACAATCCAGTGAATTGGCTGCCCGTCTGCAAGCAGACCGTAACGCAAAAGCAGAAGAAAAAATCAAAGAATTGCAAGAATTCGTTGCCCGTTTCTCTGCTAATGCTTCTAAGTCTAAGCAAGCTACTTCACGTAAAAAGATGCTGGATAAAATCGAATTGGAAGAAATTATCCCTTCTAGCCGTAAATACCCATTTATCAACTTCAAATCTGAACGTGAAATCGGTAACGACCTCTTGACTGTTGAGAACTTAAAAGTTGTTATCGATGGTGAAACAATTTTAGATAATATCAGCTTTATCTTACGTCCAGGAGATAAGACAGCCCTCATTGGTCAAAATGACATCCAAACAACTGCTCTGATTCGTGCACTCATGGGAGACATCGAATACGAAGGTACTGTCAAGTGGGGTGTAACTACCAGTCAATCTTACCTACCAAAAGACAATACTCGTGATTTTGATACCAACGAATCCATACTTGATTGGCTTCGTAACTTTGCTAGCAAGGAAGAAGATGACAATACCTTCTTGCGTGGTTTCTTGGGTCGTATGCTCTTCTCAGGCGATGAAGTAAACAAACCTGTCAACGTCTTGTCAGGTGGCGAAAAGGTGCGCGTGATGCTATCAAAACTTATGCTTCTCAAATCAAATGTCTTGGTCTTAGATGATCCAACCAACCACTTGGACTTGGAGTCAATTTCCAGTCTGAACGATGGTCTCAAAGCCTTTAAAGAATCTATCATCTTTGCTAGCCATGACCACGAGTTTATTCAAACACTGGCTAACCATATCATCGTCATTTCTAAAAACGGTGTTATCGACCGAATCGACGAAACTTATGATGAATTCTTGGAAAATGCTGAAGTACAAGCAAAAGTACAAGAACTTTGGAAAGCATAATAAAAAGGCGATTTATTCGCCTTTTCTTTTAAATCTATGAAAAAAATATTTACAAAAACATCCATTTATTATCTCTTATCTTTCCTTATTCCTCTGACTATTATTTCTATCGTCTTAGCATTTCAAGGAATCTGGTGGGGAAGTGACACAACTATATTAGCAAGTGATGGATTTCATCAGTATGTCATCTTTAATCAAACTTTACGAAATGCTTTACACGGAGATGGCTCTCTTTTTTACACCTTTACAAGTGGTCTAGGTCTAAACTTCTACGCTCTTTCTTCCTACTATCTAGGATCCTTCCTATCTCCACTTGTATTCTTCTTTGATTTACAATCCATGCCAGATGCCCTCTATCTTGTCAGTGTTGTCAAGTTTGGATTGATAGGATTGTCAACCTATATTAGCTTGAAAGGGATACATAAAAAACTTGAACCTTCCTGGACTATTCTTCTTTCCACTTCCTACTCATTGATGAGTTTTTCTACCAGTCAATTAGAAATCAATAGCTGGCTAGATGTCTTTATTCTTATTCCAATCATACTTTTAGGTTTACAACGATTGATAGAAGGAAAAAATCAAGCTATTTACTATATAGCCTTAACTTGCTTGTTTGTTCAAAACTACTACTTTGGCTATATGGCTGCCATTTTTCTAGCACTGTGGGCACTTGTTCATTTATCTTGGTTAGAAAAAAACAGGATAAAAATATTCATAAACTTTACAGTTGTGTCAATTCTATCAGCACTAACTAGTATGTTTATGCTCCTACCAACATATTTAGATTTGAAAACGCACGGTGAAACCTTTACAAAGATTGTCAATCTAAAAACGGAAGACTCCTGGTATTTGGATTTCTTTGCAAAGAATTTAGTCGGTAGTTTTGACACAACAAAATTTGGTTCTATTCCTATGATTTATGTAGGATTGCTGCCACTCATTTTCACAATACTATTCTTTACCATAAAAGAGGTAAGGTGGACAGTAAAATGTTCATACGGTCTACTAATCAGTTTTGTCATTGCTAGTTTCTACCTCCAACCCCTCAACCTATTCTGGCAGGGAATGCATGCTCCGAATATGTTTCTATACCGCTATGCATGGGTCCTATCTACCATTCTTATCTACTTATCTGCAGAAACAATTATACGATTGAAGCAAGTTTCGCTTAGAAGCTTTTATGTAAGCATTTCGGTTATATTACTAGGTTTTCTAATGACCTATCTATTTAAGCAACACTATGAATTTTTACAAGATGTAAACTTTTTATTGACAGTTGAATTTCTAATTCTTTACATTGTTCTATTTTGGCTCCTCTTTCATCGTAAACTATATGCTAACTGGATTGCCACTGTTTTCCTATTCTTTGGCTTATTTGAAATCGGGATTCATACTCAGTATCAGGTACAGGGACTATCAAATGAATGGCATTTCCCTAGTCGTTCAAACTATGAAGAAAAATTGACAAACATTGACAACCTTGTCAAGTCAGCCAAGTCTGATAATACTGCTTTCTTTCGGACTGAACGATTGTTACCACAAACAGGAAATGATAGTATGAAGTACAACTACAACGGTATTTCTCAATTCTCTTCTATCCGTAATAGAGCTTCTAGCTCAGTCCTCGACAAACTAGGTTTCCGTTCAGATGGAACCAATCTAAATCTCCGTTATCAAAATAATACCATCATTTCTGATAGTCTATTTGGCATAAAATACAATCTAGCAACTACTGACCCTAATAAATTTGGTTTTTCACTCTATCAAAATAGTGAAACCATTAACTTGTATGAAAATAGTTTTAATCAAGGTCTTGCTATTCTCACCAACCAAGTTTACAAGGATGTAAAGTTTACAAACCTCACACTTGATAATCAAACAAATTTCCTCAATCAGCTAGCTGGTGTAAACCATAAATATTACTATAGTATTCCGATCACTTCATCTCAATATGCGACTGAATTAGGAAATCGTATCACTGTAAATAAAGTAGCTGAGGAAACAAGTGCTAAAGTTAGCTATACCTTTACAGTACCAGCAAATAGTCAAGTATATCTAAATCTCCCAAAAATCACATTCTCAAATGAGAATCATAAGAAGGTTGTCATAACTGTCAACAACCAGTCAACTGAATTTACACTTGATAATGCATTTTCATTCTTCAATGTTGGAGATTTTTTAGAAGAACAAGTCGTTCAAGTTGATATTCACTTCCCTGAAAATGCACAAGTTTCCTTTGATAAACCGCAATTCTACCGTCTAGATCTAATTGCATTCCAAAATGCCGTAACTATACTAAAAGAAAAAAATATTGTTACAAAAACTAACGGAAACAAGTTAACTATCGACTTTGAAACCGAGAATGAAGCTTCACTACTGTTGACTCTACCGTACGATAAAGGCTGGAAAGCTACCATTGAGGGTAAACCAGTAAAAATCCAGAGAGCTCAAAATGGCTTTATGAAAATCGATGTCAGTCCTGGGCAATCACAAGTAATTCTTACCTTTATTCCTCAAGGTTTTTACTTAGGTTTAATAATCTCATTCGCCGCCCTTGGCCTCTTTATCAGCTACCAAATATTTCGAAATAAGTATAACAAAAACCTCTCAGTATAAATAGATTGCTGAGAAGTTTTTATTTTCTATAAATTTTTAAAAAATAAAACCTTGATTTCTCAAGGTTTCTTAGTGTTTATATACTCCGCCAACAGGGCTCGAACCTGTGACATCATGATTAACAGTCATGCGCTCTACCAACTGAGCTATGGCGGAAAGAATAGTCCGTACGGGATTCGAACCCGTGTTACCGCCGTGAAAAGGCGGTGTCTTAACCCCTTGACCAACGGACCATTTTTCAGAACAATAACTAGTATAATACACCACCAATTTTTTGTCAATAGTTTTTTTAAAAAAATTTTGCACTATTGACAGAGTTAGCCGTTTAATGTACAATTAAATAGTTAGGGTTCCATAGCTCAGCTGGATAGAGCATTCGCCTTCTAAGCGAACGGTCGCAGGTTCGAATCCTGCTGGAATCATCTTGGTCTATCGTGAGATAGGCCTTTTTTCTTGCCATAATTTATAATTAATATAGAGGACTGGTAAGAGAATGCCAATTAAAGCATATTCTTTAAATTGAAAAGACAGTTGCGTCGCAATAACAACACCTAACATAAATCCAATAATCGTAAGTAAAATATTTCTTCCTGTCTTTTTCAGCTCTGTATCCCGTTCAATCATACCTTTAAACCAAAGATAAGCCGCATTCTTCACATTTCCAGTCATCATGACATTGGCATATGGAGCACCTCTCAACCTTCTAAAGGTTTCCACCTGAATAGAGGCTACAAAAGCCAAACTAGCGATTGTGAAAGAAGCAGGCATCATGGGAGACAAAAAAATTGTCAAAAGGATGCAAATCAGCATGATCAAGCTACTACCAAAGTGCCAGGACCAAGATTGTTTTTCAAAATACCTCCTAGCTAAGTAAGTAAAAAATTGACCGAATACAAAAAATAGAATGGGAATACAAAAGTTAACTACCTGGTCAAACTCTCCTTTTGCCATATAGAAGGCAAGAGAAATTACATTTCCGGATTGTACTCCTGCAAAACGTCCACCTTGGGTCACATAGGTAAATGCATTGAGATAGCCACTAATAAAGGTCAAGCAACAAGCTACACGCAAGCCTTCAAAAACACGATAATCTTTCTGCTGCATTCTAACTCCTTGTTTCACGTGAAACTATTTATGATAGGGACTGCCTTGTTGGATCATAAAGGCGCGATAAATTTGCTCGATAAGCACCAATTTCATTAGTTGGTGAGGGAGGGTCAATTGTCCAAAACTCATCAGTAAATTGGCTCTTTTTTTCACTTGATGATCCAAACCAAGACTGCCACCGATAATAAAAGTAATATCAGAATAGCCACTCACTGTAATGTCAGCTAGTTTCTTGCTAAATTCTTCAGAGGGAAATTGTTTTCCTTCAATGGCTAGAGCGATGACATAATCTCGTTCACCAATTTTAGCCATAATTCGCTCAGCTTCTTTTTTCAATATCTGCTCATTTTCTGCCAGACTAGCCTTATCTGGCGTCTTCTCGTCAGCTAGTTCAATCAGATCCAACTTTGTAAAACGACCTAAACGTTTACTATATTCGGCAATACCATCTTTAAGGTATTTTTCTTTCAATTTTCCAACGGTTATCAATTTTATTTTCATAAAAATATTGTAACATATCCACAGGCATCTAGTAGTTATTATTTCAAAAAAACATCAAAATCTACGAGTTTGTTCACATTATTCACATAGTTATCCACAGGTTGTGGATTGATTTTTGAAAACTTTAAGCTATAATTAAGAAAGTAGGAGTAATCTTAAGAAAATTATAAGAAAAAGAAAGGGTTCTCTATATGAAAAAATATTTGAAATTCCTTATTTTATTTTTTATTGGCTTTATTGGTGGCTTAGCCGGTGCACTGACTGCGTCTATCTTTCAACCACAAGTCCAGCAAGCAAACTCTGCTATTACAAGTATTAGCAATGTTCAATATGATAATGAGACTTCAACAACTCAGGCAGTAGAAAAAATCCAAGATGCTGTTGTTTCCGTTATCAACTACCAATCTGCAGCAAGCAATAGCCTGAGCGCCATTTTTGGAAATATTGAATCATCTGATGAACTAGCAGTTGCTGGGGAAGGTTCAGGAGTAATCTACAAAAAAGATGGAAATACTGCCTATATTGTAACCAATACCCATGTAATCAATAATGCGGAAAAAATTGATATCCTTCTAGCTTCCGGAGAGAAAGTAGCAGGAGAATTAGTGGGTTCTGATACCTACTCTGATATCGCTGTTATCAAAATTGATGCAGACAAGGTGACAGCAGTAGCTGAATTTGCAGACTCAGACACTATTAAAGTTGGGGAAACTGCTATCGCAATTGGTAGTCCACTAGGAAGTGTTTACGCTAATACTGTTACACAGGGGATTATCTCCAGCTTAAGTCGTACTGTTACCTCTCAATCAGAAGATGGTCAAACAATCTCTACAAATGCCATTCAAACAGATACAGCCATTAACCCTGGTAACTCTGGTGGACCACTCATTAATATCCAAGGTCAAGTTATCGGAATTACTTCTAGTAAAATTACTTCAAGTTCTTTGACTAGTTATGGAGTTGCAGTAGAAGGAATGGGATTTGCAATCCCTTCAAACGATGCCGTGTCCATTATCAATCAACTTGAAACAGATGGTAAAGTTAGCCGACCTGCCCTCGGAGTTCACATGGTTAACTTGACAGATTTGTCAACCAGTCAACTTGAAAAAGCTGGTCTAGCTAATACTGAATTAACATCTGGTGTTATCGTTGTTTCTACACAAGCCGGACTTCCAGCAGATGGAAAATTCGAAACTTACGATGTCATTACAGAGATTGACGGAGAAACCATTGAAAACAAGAGTGATTTACAAAGTGCACTTTACAAGCATCAAGTAGGCGATACAATTATCATTACCTACTATAGAAATAATAAAAAACAAACAGTTGACATTAAATTGACACATTCTACTGACCAACTTCAATAATCAACTTAAACTAGGCTTTACATGATTGTAAAGTCTGTTTTTTTTTGCTAAAATGAACAATATGGAAGAATTACGAACTATAAAAATTTCAGATATCCAACCAAATCCATATCAACCTAGAATTCATTTTGACCAAAATAAGCTAGAAGAATTGGCTCAATCTATAAAAGAAAATGGATTGATCCAACCAATTATTGTAAGAAGGTCATCTATTGTTGGTTATGAACTGTTAGCAGGTGAAAGAAGGTGGAGAGCTAGTCAATTAGCTGGACTAACAACGATTCCCGCTATCGTAAAAGAATTGAGTGATGATGATTTGCTCTATCAGTCAATCATTGAAAATCTACAACGTTCAGATTTAAATCCTATCGAAGAAGCTTCTTCTTATCAAAAGCTAATTAATAAGGGATTAACACACGATGAAATTGCACAAATCATGGGAAAATCTAGACCCTATATCAGCAATCTTCTTCGTTTATTAAATCTATCTAAAGAAACACAACAAGCAATAAAAGAAGGAACAATTTCGCAAGGCCACGCGCGTCAGTTAGTTGCATTTTCAGAAGAAAAACAAGCTGCCTGGATTCAGGAAATCATCGAAAAAGATCTAAGTGTGCGGGCTCTTGAAAAAATTCTATCCAAGAAGAAAAAAATAAAGACACAACCAAAAAATCAATTTCTAAAAGAACAAGAAGAACTTTTAACCAAACTACTCGGTACCTCAACCAAAATTCTTCAGAAAAAAAATGGCAAGGGAGAAATTCGAATCAACTTTAATAGCCTCGAAGAATTCGAACGAATTATCAACAACTTAAAATAAGCTTGTTAATTCAATTTACTCATATACAACCTTTTCCACAATAAAATAATACTACAAAGCTAGAATCTACACAGGTTCTAGCTTTTATTCACAACCTGTGGAAAACTTTTATATACAATGTGGACAATATAAACTCCGAAAATTATCTGTGGAAAACTTTTGCTTTTTATGGTACACTAGTTTGGCGAATAAAATAGTCTATGAAAGGAGGAATTTTATGGAAAAAGAAGAAATTTTTTGGCAACGATTTGTTGAGTTAGTACAGTCTGGATTCAAGCCCTATATATATAACTTTTTTGTCGCAGATGCAAAATTAATTCGTATTGAACATCAAGAAGCAAAAATTTTTTTAAATGGCTCCTATAAAAAAAGTTTTTGGGAATCAAATTTTGAAGAATTATTAATTACTGCTAGTTTTGAACTGTTCGGAGAGCCTATCAGTATTCATTACCAATTCACTGATGATACAACTGAGACCAGTCCAACGAGACAAAGTTACACTACATTTGAGGTCCAGCCTGTTGTTGAAAATAGCGAAACTCTTGAAGTAGTGGAAACTGTCCACTCTGATATAAAACCCCAATATACATTTGAAAACTTTGTTCAAGGTGATAATAACCAGTGGGCGAATAACGCAGCTATTGCTGTTTCAAATAATTTAGGAGGCTACTACAATCCCTTATTCATCTTCGGAGGTCCTGGATTAGGTAAAACTCATATTCTAAATGCAATTGGTAACAAGGTATTGGCCGATAATTCTCAAGCAAGGGTACGATATGTTTCCGCAGAAACCTTCATTAATGAATTTTTAGAACACCTACGTTTAAATAAAATGGAGAAGTTCAAAAAAATATATCGCAATTTAGATTTGCTCCTCATTGACGATATTCAATCTCTAAAAAATAAAAAGTCTACTCAAGAGGAACTTTTTAATACTTTCAATGCACTATATGACAATAATAAGCAGATTGTCTTAACAAGTGACCGTAACCAAGATTATTTAGACAATATTGAAGATCGATTAGTAACACGATTTAAATGGGGGCTAACAACTGAAATTACACCACCTGATTTTGAGACACGTATAGCTATTTTACGCAATAAATGCGAGACTTTTCCTTATAAATTTACTAACGAAACCTTGTCTTACTTAGCTGGACAATTTGATTCGAATGTCCGTGATTTAGAGGGAGCTTTGAAAGATATTAACCTAATTGCTACTATGCGAAATCTTTCAGAAATTACTGTTGAAGTAGCTGCTGAGGCAATTCGTTCTAGAAAACAAACCAACCCCAAAAATATGATTATTCCTATTGAGCGAATACAGGAAGAAGTCAGTACATTTTATGGGGTCAGTTTAAAAGAACTAAAGGGTTCAAAACGTGTTCAACATATTGTTCATGCACGTCAAGTTGCTATGTTCCTAGCTCGTGAAATGACAGATAATTCCTTACCAAAAATCGGCAGGGAATTTGGAAATCGTGATCATACTACGGTCATGCATGCCTATAACAAAATAAAGAGCTTACTGCTGGATGATGACAATTTAGAGATTGAAATAACCAGTATAAAAAATAAATTACGCTAACCTGTGTATAACTTTCAAAAGAAAGCCATAGTTTTCCACATATTGTGAACAAGTCTATTTCCTAGCTTTATCGAGTTTTAGTGACTTTTCCACAGAATACACAATAACTACTATTACTATTAACCTTATAGACAATAAATAAAGGAGACTCAATGATCCAATTTTCGATTAATAAAAATGTGTTCCTCCAAGCACTCAATACTACTAAACGAGCAATTAGTACTAAAAATGCTATTCCAATACTCTCTACTTTAAAAATTACTGTTACGAGTGACGGAATTACTTTAACAGGTTCAAATGGACAGATTTCCATTGAATATTTTATTTCCATTCAAGATGAGAATGCTGGTCTTTTGATTTCTTCACCAGGAGCTATTTTATTGGAAGCAGGATTCTTTATAAACGTCGTTTCAAGTATGCCAGATATTGTCCTTGATTTTAATGAAATCGAACAAAAACAAGTTGTTTTGACAAGTGGTAAATCAGAAATTACCTTAAAAGGAAAAGAGCCTGAGCAATATCCACGATTACAAGAAGTTCCAACGTCAAAACCTTTGGTATTGGAAACAAAAGTACTAAAACAAACTATCAATGAAACAGCCTTTGCAGCTTCCTTGCAAGAAAGTCGCCCAATACTAACAGGTGTTCATTTTGTTTTAACAGATCATAAAAATCTTAAAACAGTTGCCACAGACTCACATCGGATGAGTCAACGTAAACTGGTCCTTGAAAAAGCAGGCGATGATTTTAATGTGGTGATTCCAAGTCGTTCTCTTCGCGAATTTACAGTCGTTTTTACGGATGATATCGAAACTGTAGAAGTGTTCTTCTCCAACAATCAAATCCTTTTCAGAAGTGAACATATTAGTTTCTATACACGTTTGCTTGAAGGAACCTATCCAGATACGGATCGCTTGATTCCAACAGAATTTAAAACAGTTGCTGTATTTGATACTGACAAACTCCGCCATTCGATGGAACGGGCTCGTCTTCTGTCAAATGCAACTCAGAATGGTACAGTAAAACTTGAGATTGCAAATAATGTTGTCACAGCTCATGTAAACTCACCAGAAGTTGGACGTGTAAACGAAGAATTGGACACATTAGAAGTGACTGGTGAAGATTTGGTGATTAGTTTTAACCCAACTTACTTGATTGAAGCTTTGAAGGCAACCAATAGTGAGCAGGTTAAAATAAGCTTTATCTCCTCTGTTCGTCCATTTACACTAGTACCAAATAACGAAGAGGAAGATTTAATTCAATTAGTAACCCCAGTTCGGACCAACTAATTCCAACATAAACGGCTAGCTTGGCCGTTTTTGTGTTATACTGAAAGAAATAGAACTAAAGGAGTATCTATGTACCAATTAGGAACCTTTGTCGAAATGAAAAAGCCCCACGCCTGTGTTATCAAATCGACCGGCAAGAAGGCAAATAAGTGGGAGGTTATCCGTCTAGGAGCGGATATTAAAATCCGCTGTACTAACTGTGACCATGTTGTTATGATGAGCCGATATGATTTTGAACGAAAAATGAAACAAGTTCTACCAAGTGAAGCCTAGTTGACAGTTTGCAACTGCTAGTTGCGATTTTTTCCTAAAAATTGCTAGTCAACTGTTCCTTTCTAAGCTATAATAGACTTAGAAAAAAGAGGAGGAAATGATCATGAATCAGTTGGCCCAACAAATCAAAAAGTTACGTACTGGTCAAAATTTGTCTCAGGATGACTTAGCAGAGAAGCTCTATATTTCCCGTCAGGCTGTTTCCAAGTGGGAAAATGGCGAAGCAACGCCAGATATTGACAAACTGGTTCAGCTGGCAGAAATCTTTGGTGTCAGTCTGGATTATCTGGTTTTAGGAAAAGAACCTGAGAAGGAAATTGTGGTGGAACAACGAGGAAAAATGAATGGTTGGGAATACTTGTACGAAGAATCCAAACGACCTCTTACAAGAGGCGATGTTGTCGTTCTCATTTTTTTTGCAGTTATATTTTTAGGTGGATTATTCATTAAGCATTATTTGGTAAATTCTCAAAGTAAGTTCTAGTTCCCGTCCTTCCAGAAGTTACTTTGAGAAAACTGCATAACATCAACAGAATTTAGTCTCAGACTAAGTTCTTTTTTTGACTAAAAATGTTGATAATAGTGA
>NZ_JAMWEL010000029.1 GCF_024509555.1 Streptococcus suis | reverse complement strand
AAGTTCTTGATAGACTGACCACTTTGGCGTAGTTCATAGATTTCGATTTTGTCTTCATAGCTCAATTTCATAAAAATAGCACCCCAAATGTTAGATTTTTTCTGTCTAACTTTTGGGGTGCGGTTCATTTGTTCAGGTCTTTTTGTCTATTCTTTCTTGATACCAATTTCCCACGTAGGTCAATTCATCCTGACTTAAAAAATGGCCCTTGTCAAAACGAGCTAGGTTGGTTCTGGGAAAAGCTGACGCTTGCCAGTCATCTACAAGATGTTCAAGAGCGACTTGGTCGACGAGTTGGTCATTCTGCCCCAGTGTAAATAAAATCTCTGCTCTGCTATTTTCCATAGGAAAAGCATAACCTAAAGCTGAAGGGTGGAGCAAGATATAATTGTCCGCCAGGTTTGACTGTTTGGTCACCAAGCCCATGATGAAATTAGCACCGTTTGAAAAACCTACGAAAGTAATCTGACGATAATCTCGGATGTCCAAATCCTGCCAAAAATCCAAAAAAGCCGACAAGCGCCTCTCAAAATCGACATGGTCAAGCTGACCGTCAATCAACGGGGCAAAGAAACGCCTTTCCCTGCCTTGACCCCAATTTCCATCGAAGGAAAGGACAGAAGCTTCAGGGTCCAGCTGTTGGCGGAGAAAGAGCATGGATTCCTTGTTACCACCTGTGCCGTGGAAAAAGACCAAAAGACGGGGACTGGTCCCTTTGATGAAGCGATAATCCATATCTCATTTCTCCTAATAACGTTGGGAGAGATTTTTTTCGATTTCCTGTCTGTCCTCTTCAAAGAAACTTGGCAAAAATAGGTCTACCTGATCCAATTCTTCATTCTGAACTGGCATTTCCGCTTCGCGCTCACCAGCCATGGTTGCCACCTCAAACATAAGGTAATTTGGCGCTCGGAAGTACAAGGAATGCATGAAATCTCGATTGATAATTCCAGAATGTGGACGATTGATGAGATTTAAGCGGCTAATCAGGTCTTCCAAGTCGGACTCATCTAAGACACCAAATGCAATATGATGAATGGCCCCGACTCCCATCACACTGATTGGCGACTCTTGGTCAAGAATTAAATAAAGTCGATGTTGGAAGGTGTTGTCAAAGAGTAGCGAAATCACCATTTTATCTTCAAAGACAAATCGACTTTCCTCGACAAAACCAAAAGTCTCTGTCAACAAACCTAGTAAAGCCTTTTCTTCACGAATTCGCATATGAAGACTGGCGATGCCAAGAATAGCGTATTCTGACGGAATGTCATCCGCTTCATACGGAAACATTTCTCCGATAGCGTCATGATAGGTCAAGCCAAGCAACTGCCCATCTTCATCTTGGAAATTCAGAATATGCCCATTTCCAAAAGCCTGAATTCCTTCGTTTTCCACTTCAAACTCTGTCAGTCTTTTCTGCCAGAATTCCAAGGCAGCAAAATCTTTGACCAGAAAAACAGTTCGTTCCAAACGATTGCTGCCAGATCGATGACTAGGATGATTGGGCATATCAAAAATAGTAAATTCTGTTCCATAGCGCCCCTCTTCATCACCGAAAAAGAGATGATACATGCTTGAATCTTCTTGATTGACAGTTTTCAAGGTCAATTTCAAGCCAAGAATATGGTGATAAAAATGATAGGCTTGATAAATGTTTCCTACCAAGCTTGAAATATGATGAATACCAGTATTGTTCATAGCTTTACCTCGTTATTTAATATGAATGCATTTTATCACTAATTAGTTATAAAATCAAGAAGAATGAACAAAGAAAACACCTGAATGACTTCAAGTGCTTCTAGGAGATTATATGAAAAAGATGATTTTATTATAAAACTACTAGCTTAAATAAAGTTAAAAGAATAAAAATAATGAAGATACTCTAGACATGTTATAAGAATTTCCTTTTCAAATTCAACTCTCTAGATGACCAGCTGATATACTTCGCTTTTTGGTTTGCAGGCTCAGGTACGAATAGTCCACCGGACTATTCGTATCCCCCGAACAAGCCTCGCTTTCGAATTTTCTAGGCTCGGGTTAAAACAGTCACTTCCCTGACTGTTTTAATCCACTCCCTCAGACATTGCTCGCTCTCTTATTTCAAGGCTCGGGTTAAAACAGTCTATCCGTAGACTGTCCTCGCTTTCGAGTTTCTTGGCTCGGGTCTTCTATGGTCACTTTCGTATTTCTTGGTGACCAGCTGAAACAGTTCCCCGAACAAGCCTCGCTTTCGAATTTTCTAGGCTCGGGTTAAAACAGTCACTTCCCTGACTGTTTTAATCCACTCCCTCAGACATTGCTCGCTCTCTTATTTCAAGGCTCACGTTAAAACAGTCTATCCGTAGACTGTCCTCGCTTTCGAGTTTCTAGGCTCGGGTCTTCTATGGTCACTTTCGTATTTCTTGGTGACCAGCTGAAACAGTTCCCCGAACAAGCCTCACTTTCGAATTTTCTAGGCTCGGGTTAAAACAGTCACTTCCCTGACTGTTTTAATCCACTCCCTCAGACATTGCTCGCTCTCTTATTTCAAAGCTCACGTTAAAATAGTCACTCCCCTGACTATTTTAATAATCCGGTCTTACAACTCCTGTTACTGTGGCTTTGGTTGCTTCGTAGTCGCCGTCAACGACAACTTTGATAATGCGTTTTGCGTCTTCTTCTGGACAAGGTACCAATGGTAAGCGGAGTGGTCCAACTTCAAATCCCATGTAATTGAGAACTGCCTTGACTGGTGCAGGACTAGGATAGGAGAATAGAGCGTTTACTTTCGGAATAAACTTGCGTTGAATGGCAGCTGCTGTTCGGATGTCTTGCTGCTCAATAGCAGTAAACATCTCATACATTTCATCACCATTGGTATGGGAGGCAACTGAAATCACACCATCTGCTCCAAGGTTCATAGCATGGAAGGCATCGCCGTCCTCACCTGTATAAACCAAGAAATCCTCTGGCTTATTCTCAATCAAGTAGGCCATATTGGCAAGACTTGTACACTCTTTGACACCGATAATATTTGGATGTTCTGCCAAACGCAACATGGTTTCAGGCGTCATTTCAACGACAACACGACCTGGAATATTGTAGATAATAATTGGCAAATCAGAAGCATCTGCAATAGCCTTGAAGTGTTGGTACATACCTTCTTGAGAAGGCTTGTTGTAGTAAGGCACAATAGCAAGACCCGCCGCAAAACCACCAAAGGCCGCAACTTCCTTAGCAAACTCAATCGAGTCACGGGTATCATTAGTACCAATACCTGCAATCAAAGGGACACGACCGTTGACAATTTTTTGCACAGCACCAAATAGTTCCAGTTCTTCCGCGTGTGTAAGGGTTGGACTTTCGGCAGTTGTTCCTGCCAACAAAATCCCTTCCGTATGATGAGCCAACAAATGTTCGACCAATTCTGGCAACACATCATAGTTAATTGCACCATCTTCCTTAAAGGGTGTAATCATGGCTGTAATGATTTTTACATCACGTAAATCTTGAATAGACATAAAACCTCCTAATCAATAAATTCATATCCAGCTTTCTGAAGAACTTCAATAGCTGCTGGGAAATCATTAGCTTTAGTAAGTATGTAATCAGTATTGAAAGTAGATACTGCAAAGATACTGATTTTTGCTTCTGCTAATATTTGACTAATCTGTGAAAGGATACCTACTAATGAAAAGTCAAGTACCCCTACAACACGAAACGCTATCCAATCTTTGTCCTCTTCTATAACATTATCAGGAACCTCTTGACTCAGACAAACCAGTGAATTTTCTTCATCCGTTTTACCGATAAAAATATAAGAACTAGTCAAGTTAATCTTTGTATAATCTTCGAGTTTACAAACTGAAAAATTACCTTCAATAATTTTAAGTTTCATTTGTTTATATCTACTTTCTAAAATAGCAAGGATCTGGCTAATTGGTTAGACAAACTTGTAAATTGGATAAGAGGTAATAAATGATTTTATTTCAACTCAAATTTCAATTCTGCAGTTGGACGAACCAATCCACGTTCATGGAGAGTTTCTGCGATTTGAACTGAGTTCCATGCTGCACCCTTGAGCAAGTTATCTGAAACAACCCACATGTGAATACCGTTGTCCTTGTCCAAATCCTTACGGATACGACCAACAAAGGTATCACGGCTACCAACAGCATTAATGGCTTGCGGATAAACTTGGTTAGCCACATCGTCTTCCAAAACTGCACCTGGGAAGGCAGCAATGGCTGCTTTCACCTCATCAATTGGTGCGATTTCCTTGGTTTCGATGTAGACAGACTCAGAGTGAGCAGACAAGACTGGAATACGGACACATGTTGCAGAAACGGCAATGCTGTCATCTTCCATGATTTTCTTGGTTTCTTTTGTCATCTTCATCTCTTCATAAGTATAGTCATTTTCAGTGAAGAGATCGATTTGAGGAATAGCGTTAAAGCCAATTGGATAGTGCTTCTTATCACCACCAGAAGGAAGAATGTTGGCTTCTACTGCTTTTGGCTCTACTCCATCATTCAATACAGAGCGAAGCTGAGCTTGTGTTTCCAAAATAGCTCCCATACCAGCACCAGAAACCGCCTGATAAGTCGAAACGATAATCCGCTCCAAGCCCCATTTCTGACGGACAGGTTCCAAAGCAACCATCATCTGAATGGTTGAACAGTTAGGACAAGCAATGATACCATTGTGGGCATCTAATGCATGAGCATTTACCTCAGGAACAACCAACGGCACATCTGGATTTTGACGGAAATATGATGTGTTATCAACGACAACTGCACCAGCTTTCACAGCATAAGGAGCATATTTGGCAGATGTAGAGCCACCAGCTGAGAAGAGGGCAATATCCACTCCTTCAAAAGCTGTCTCTGTTGTTTCTTCGATGACAATGTCCTGTCCCTTGAACTGCAAGGTCTTACCTGCAGAACGAGCAGAAGCCAAGAAACGTACTTTCTCGATTGGAAGAGTTGATTCTTCCAACATTTTAATCATTTGGGCACCAACTGCACCAGTCGCACCAACAACAGCTACTACATAAGCCATAAAAAATCTCCTTTAGATCAATTCTTCAAAATTTTCTAAAAATTTGTTATTTCATAATTATACCATAATTTTATTAAATGAAAAGTATGGAATTCAAAAAAAAAGCCCAACCAAATGGTGGGCAAGGGCATCGTTTCCGATGAGGTTAGAAGGTTCACAGCATCTAACCAAGGTCCGCTCCTGCGTTTCAATCTAATGAAGACCTCCCTAGCGTCGAATGTGACAAAGTCACTACTCGGCTCATCGCATAAATCTATTCTACCATAATCTCAAGGATTTGCAAGCCTGATTACTCCATTCGTTCTTGAATGGTTACTTGTACTCTATCACCAGCCTGTTTTCCAATAGCTGCTCGAATAGCCTTTTGAACGCCAATAATGTAACAGATATTGCCTGCTTCATCCTTAACTCCCATATTGACAATGGAGCCATCATAGGGATGACCATCAAATCTGGCATGCACTTTTACTCTACCTTTTCCAAATTCTTCTCGGACATCATAGGGAAATATGACATAGGCTCCGCCCTTATCTGGAACAGGGTGGATAGTTGCTACAAATTCATATACTTTAGACAAGATTCCTCCTAAATGTACTTACTAGCTTCACGAATGGATAAGCCTGCCATTTGGGAACTGTACTTTTTTAGAAAAGCCCGTACCCAGTCAGGATTGGTCTTGGAATAATCTCGCAAGCTCCAGCCAATCGCCTTGTTAATGAAAAATTCAGTCTGATTGAGATTGTTGACCAAAATCTTCTCAAGAAGTTCTGTATCAGTCTTTTCTTTTTGCAGGAGTTGGTGGTCAATGGCAATTCTCCTCAACCAGAAATCATCATCAAGGCTCCATTCCAAAATGGTCTGCTTGGCCACTGGATTGTCCAAAACAATCTTACCGACTAGTTTATCTAATCCATCAATACTATCCCACCAAGACTTACTTTGAGCCAGTTTTTTCAAACGGGGTAAATCAGCTAGAACCAAGTCTTTTTTCTTGGTAACCAGATAATCAATGGCGATATATTGAAACTCACGGTAGGGCTTAGACCAGCAAGCCTCTACAAATTCCCAGTCAATTCCCTGAGCCTTAGATTCTTTGAAAAATTGCCTAGCAACTTTTCGGCGATCAGGTGTCCGAACACCTAGAAAGTCAAAGTGATTCTTCATATAGGCTTTCATGGGTTGAGCTTGACTGGCATCCGCCACAGCTAACAGACGTTTTTCTAATTCGTCAATCTTCATTTTGCTTACCTACAAGAGATTTTTGAAGCCAGACAATATCGTGCCAGGTATCAAATTTATAACCAACGTTTTTGAAATGTGCTACCTGTTCATACCCTCTCTTCTCATGGAGAGCAAGCGAGGCTGGATTAGGAAGAGCAATGCAGGCTAAAAAGTTTTTAAAGCCATGCGCCGTCAATTCTTCTTCCAAGGCATCATACAAGAGACTTCCGATTCCTTTTCCACGTGCCTTTCTACTGACATAAACAGACAACTCAACTGTCCAATCGTAAGCAGCACGGGCATAGTAGGTCGATGCATACGCATATCCCACAACCCGACCTTCTTCTTCTGCGACAAGATAGGGAAATTTCTCCAAGGTCTTTTTTATCCGACTAACAAAGTCTGCCACAGTCGGCACTTCTGTCTCAAAAGTAATGGCTGTAGTTTCAACATAAGGAGCGTAGATAGCCACCAAATCTGCAGCATCCTCTATCTGTGCTGACCGAATGTTTATCATCTAGTTCTCCAACAATTCTCTGTCATAAATAGTATAGTCACAACGGTAGATAATCAAACGCTTACCATCAATCAAGAGCTCAGATGTTTTTGGCGCATCAGAAGCATAAAGGGATACCTTATCACCAACATAGGTCGCTAATGGTGTTCCATTTTGCGAACGAATCAAAACCACCTTTGCCTTACCTGTAAAATCATTTTTGAGACTAGATACCATACGGTTAACAAGCGGAATTGCACGATCGTAATTTGCAATATCTACTGTGGTCTGATACTTCGCATACAAGTCTTCCAAACCTTCTTCTGCTGCAATCAAAGATGAGCCTACGTGGTCAATTTCATAATTACCTAGTGTCACCTTCAAAACAGACGAATCCGCATTAGAATAGCCTTCGGCATCCACTGAGTCGAATTCTTCATTCCGCGAAATCGATAAGGACTTACCAGACATTTCATCTATTAACTGAGAATTCTCATCAAATGTCCGAACTGTCATTTCCAAGCCAATCCATTCTTCCTTGGTATTTTTCCACCAATTTGAAATCGACTGACAGGCTGACAAAGTAAACAAGCTTGCTACAAGTACAGCACTGAGTGCTATTTTTTTATTCCATTTCATATAAAACCTCCAATGGTTGATACCTTATTGTACCATGAAAAACAGTGATGTCATAATTGAGAACCGTTTTCAAACACAGCTTACTCTTTCTCGCTCAATAATTCGATCACTCAAAATGAGCGAATTATTGAGCGAATTATCTTCTAATGTTTCTGATTATTTCATTTCAAAGTAAGACTTCCAAATTATCTTTCCTTATCTTACCAGCAAATAGCTAAACCAAAAAAGTGCAAAACATTATCATTCACAACAAATTGAAATCATGTCATTTCAATTTGAAAACAAGCCAAACCAATCATTTCATTGCAAAAACAATTTTTAAATAAGCAAAACAAACTGAATTGCTATATTTAAACATTTATATCATTGCTTTTCAATCTAGTTTTCTAAAAATAAAAATTTATTATGGGTAAACTTTATATTTTGACAAATTTTTTTAAAATTTTCCATAAATTCAATTTTTCTTCAGTTTATTTACGAATAAATAGATGACCGAAAAAAAAAGATAGTGAGGTACACAAATGAAAATCCGAATTCCATTATATGCACAACATCTGAATCAAGCAGAATTTACACAACTCATCACCAGTAGTGTTGATACCTTGAAACAATATAGTTCAGCCACCAGCGACCCCATGGTAACGGACTTAATCAAACAGCTTGAAGAATCCTTACCCTTACTGAAAAAAAGTCTCAAACAAAAACGTGGCTCAGACATGACTAGTGACTTAAACAAGGCTCTAAAGAATCGAAAGGCTGACTACTCTGCCTTCGTCAACGGACTCAAACTCTTTAAAAATACTCGGACGCCAGAGAAATTGCAAGCCTATAACCGACTACAAGAACTCATCAAACTATACAAAAATACAAGGTCTACCAATATGCAAGAATCATCTGCTTTAATTGATTCTTTGCTGGCCCGACTGGCGAAGCCACCCTACTCAGAAGATATTAGCCTACTGATGTTAGATGAAGCTGTTGCCAATCTCCGTGAAAGCCATGAAAGCACCTATCGTCTCTATCTGAAAAGAAGTCAGGACACCAGCACTCGCGAAAAGATAAACAGCTTGGAAGTCCGTAAAACAGCCTTCAATCTGTACACCCTACTTTATAGTCACTTGGTTAATAAAATAAGCTATGACCCAACGGCACCAGAGAAAATTATCCTGCAAGTCTTAAATGACATTCGTCAAGATTTTTCAGAAAGAACGCGACAGAAAAATCAAACAGGAACAAGTACTGCTTCCATAAATATTGTGACAAGTCTACCACAAGGAAAAGAAATGGAGACAATATAGAAAATATCCCCCTAGTCGAAATGATTAGGGGGAGTTTTTTCAATGTTAGCTAGTCACTTGAATACTGACTATTCAACTTTAACTTGCCCATTCATCAGCATTGGCAAGAGCCAATCACGGAGTTGGGTCAGTTCTTGGTTTTGTTTTAATTTATTTTCAATCATATCTAAAAGACTGCTAACTTGATTTGAAAACTTTTTCTGAATTTCTTCGTTCGGAATAGCAATACGAATATCTGAAAGTGTAGTTTGAGAAATGTTTTTCATTATCGTTCCAGCTGATTGATTCGACATTAACAATTCAATATTCTTCAGATGATAGAACACATAATAAAATAGATTCATGTTGGATACAGTTGCACCTATAATAAAACCTGAGTATATTGTATTTGGTTGAATGTCAGAGACTATCCTAGTCGCCCCAGGGATTCCACTGCGCGTTATCAGAATTGTTCTATCATCAACAAGATAGCTTTCAATACGTTTTCTATCTAAAGTAATCGAGTCCAAATCATAAGTAGTAACAAAAGTACTAGAATTTGAAATGTTTCGTACGTTTATAATTTTTGAAAGTGTGTCCCCTGTCTCAGATTTTTCATAGTTGATTCCATTTCGAAATTCGCATTTCTCCCCCAATCGCTCCACTCCCCACCCTTCTGGGATTTCACGTTTGAGTTGGTCATTATAGACCATTTTACCACCAGAGGACTTGTAGGGCTTTCCATTTTCATCAGGGAAATCAAACTGCACAAACCAATAATCATAAAGGGTCTTTGCCATCGCCTCCAACTCTTCGTTTATTTGGTTATTAATTAAGATTTTTTTATCAATAGTTGACAATAAGTTGACAATTCTATCTTGATAATCTTTGTTGGGAACCTTTAATTTTAATTTTGTTAAGTAGTCGATATTAATATTATCTTGGATACTACCACTAGATGTCTTCTGAATTTCTTTTTTTATTAATTCAAAAACATAATAAACAAAGAGCTCACTTGATTCATTTTTATGTGCATTAAAACCAACAACACTATCAGGAAAACACATCGGGTAAGAAAGAATCGCCGTCTCAGCAATATTTGCTGCTATTGTAATACAAAGAGTTCCTTGCTCCCATAGCTTACTTTGTGACAAACCAAATTCGTTATAATAATCACTATTCTTTGTTACATAAAGATTTGCATTTTTAATATCTCCTGTCTGGATTAGCGGATAGGTTCCATTAGTAAATAATTTTTTATCATTTCTTGGACGATGCTTAGATTTTCCCCTTGAAAATCTTCCCAGTTCAGACAAACTCTTTATTTGCCAACTTACATCACTCATACCTCACCCTCCTCAGCTGCTCCGAAATTTCCTTTTCCAATTCATGCGATTGGGCAAAGAGGTTAGCTAAGCGGTCTTGGTAGCCCTGCATTTTTTCTTCAAATTCTTCTGGACTAATATCAACGTAGTCAATCTTGATGTCAAAGTACTGACCTGCACTGAGGGAGTAGTTCTTATCCTTAATCTCCTCATAGCTAACCTTGACAGAGAAGTCTTCGACAACTTCTTTCTGGATAAAGGTTTGGATGATTTGGTTCTCTTCATCAGGGCTAAGGACTGTCTTTTGGTTCTTGCCTTCCTTGACCTTAGTGCCAAGATTAGAAGCATCAATCAAGACCACATCGTCCTTATTTTTCTTATCAATAAAGAGAATGGACACGTTGGTACCTGTGGTCGCAAAGATATTAGACGGCATGGACACAACGCCTGCCAACATCTTCTCATCGACCAGGTACTGACGGATTTTCTTGTCAATACCAGACTGGGCAGTGATAAATCCTGTCGGCAAGACAATAGCTGCCTGCCCGTCTTCCTTCAAACTATGGATAATATGCTGGATAAAGAGTTGGTAGATAGCCATACTCTCTTTTTTCTTGTTGGGAATCTTTGGCACACCAGCAAAAAATCGCTCACTGCTATTTGGCAGGCTTTCTACCTGATCTCGCCACTCAGAAAAATCAAGTTTGAAAGGAGGATTGGATACGATATAGTCCATCTTCTCCACATGGCGATTGTTGAGAATAGTATTTCCCTGTACAATATTGTGAATGGAATGCTGCAAGCCATTGAGAATCAAGTTGAGTCGCAAGAGATTGGAGGATTTTTGAGAAATGTCCTGACTGTATACGCTGGTACGGTCGGTTCCAATCTGACTGGCCAGGTTCATCAAGAGAGTCCCCGAACCAGCAGAAGGATCGTAAATTTTGACGTTACTTGGTTGGTCATTTCCCACCAAAATAGCCGCAATGATTTTGGCAACAGAGTGAGGTGTGTAGTATTCCGCATACTTTCCACCACCGTCTTTGTTATAGTCCTTAATCATGTACTCAAACAAGGTGGAGAAAAAGTCAAAGCCCTGTGAAAAAATCTGCTGGTCAAACTTAACACGCGCCAAGAGATTGATAATAGAAGCTGCCACTTCATTTCGCTTGCTGGCATCAGAAATGGTATCCGTAATCAAGCGTTGATCAAAGAGGCGAATATCCGTTCCACCGTCCGTATGGACAGAGAAAATAGCATTGTTGTCAATGGCGATCTGATTAAGCGTTTGTTCAAAAATCTCAGCAAAATCTGCTTGGTTCTGTTGACGGTGTAGGCTTTCAATCAGCTGTTCTGGTCTTAAATGAGCCGTCTTTGTGCCAATATCATCTAAGAACCAGTCATAATCCTCTTCAGAAAGGTCCAAAAGACCTTGATAGTCATAATTATTGTCAACGACTAAGGCTTCGTAGAGAAACTTATCATTTAAAAACTTATATAGGAAGGACTGGGTCAGAAGTTTGTACTCCCCTGCCTCTCCTCCCAGTCCTGCATGTGTAAAGACTGCTTTTAGGTCATCCACCAAGTCTTGGACTTGACTCTGGACCTGTACGATGTAATGTTCTTCCATTTGGTTAGTATTCTCCTTCATAGACTTCCATTAGGGAACGAATCAACTTATCATAGTCGACTCGTTTGAGTTTCTTCCCTACTTCTGTTTTATTCATTTCTTCACGAGCCAGTTGCCTGATCTGCGCTGCCAAATAGGCTTCGTTTTCCAGAATGCCTTGATTAAGGCCGATTTGATAGTCAATCAAAGGTTTGGCACCTTTTAGCACCTGATAAATAGCTGGGAAGTCACTGACAACTGTTGATTGGGTAATGTGCTTAAAGGCACGGGCAGACATGGTATCACCACCAAAGTTCATGGCCAAGCGATTCATCCGTGATTTGTAATCCTCTACAGAGTCAAACAAGCTTTGGTAGGCCTGTTTGGTCTCCTTGATACGTTCCAAGCTGTATCCTTCAACTTCCTGTGTCATGTGTTTGTTTAGAACGCGTTGGAACTCTTCAAATAGGCTAACCCACTCTGGATCTTTCTCGTCCCTACGTAGATGGATGCCACTGGCCACACGACGACGGATGTCATCTAGATCATTGGCCGCAAGGCGCAACTCCTCTTCTTTGATCTTTGTAAAGCTAAAGCTAGTTTCAGACATGGCAAGATTTAAGAGTTGTTGGCTGGAAAAACTATCTGGTTTATCAATCAAACTCAAGGTCAATAGTCGGCGAGATAACATATTTAATAGGCTGGCTATTTCTCCCATATTGACCTGCTCGATGACTTCGTGATAGCCATGGAGGCGCGCCATGTTGTAGTACTGCCGAATGGTCTCAAGCGACTTCCTCAGTTGGATTAATTCCTTCCTATCCTTCACTTGGTCAATTGCTTTTTCAAAATATTCCAAGTTATCTGTTGGATAATTCATCAAAACCCCTTGCGATTTTTCTAACTGGTCTTTGACTTCTTCTGGTGTGACAAATATAGCTCCAAACGGATTTTCTCCATCCTCATCAGTTAAAGCTGATTGGTATTCGCGATTGAGTTCTTCCAAGTAGGCTCTATTGGTCTTGTCGAATTCTTTAGAAATATCCGCAAAATCGATGACATAGCCAAATGTATAGTCCTTGTATGGACGATTGACACGGGTCAGGGTCTGCAAGAGGTTATGAGCCTTGATTTTCCGTCCAAGATAGAGTCGTTTCAAACGTGGCGCATCAAAACCTGTCAAGAGCATAGAATAGACGATAACAAAGTCAGTTTGACCTTTCTTAAACTTTTCTACTTCTTCTTTCTTGTAATCCTTATCTCCTGCATCATGTAAAATCAAGGTAGAGGTGAAACTCGTATGACCTGCTAGTCGCCGTTCTTCTAATTGCTTGTGCAATTCCCGAGCTTGTTCGGAAGAATCACAGACAATCATTCCTCCAATGGATTGATCATCAAACAGTATATTTCGCGCTCTTGTAAAATCTTCTAAAATGAAATCCAACATAGGACTGACATAACGAGGATGAGCAAAAATTTCTTTTTTATCAATCGAACCTTTTTGAATCTCTTCATGTATGGCTTTCAGGTTCTCTTTATAGGATGTTTCGATATCCTCACGCATTAGTCTCAGCGTAAAACCATCCGCAATGGATTGATTATAGTAGTATTTGTGGATATAGTCTCCAAAAATATCACGAGTGGTTATAGCCGTTTCCTTGGATTTACCATCTGCTTTCGGAGCAATCAATGGAGTACCTGTCAGCGCAATCTTGATAGCTTGCTTATCAGCATTATACAGATTTGGTAGATAGGACCCTTTTTCGTTGTAGGAACGATGGGCTTCATCGATAAAATAGATATTCTGCCGATTTAAGTTATAACCAGAATGGTCCGTCAAGTCGGATGTATCCTTAAATTTTTGAATATTAACCACCGAAACATGACACTTGGCTGGTACTTGATTTAACTCACTGGGCTTGTTTATTCGATTAACTGTTAGGCCACGCTTGCTAAATTCTTTAAAAGCCTGATCAGCCAAATCCAACCGATCTACCACAAAATAAAAACTTGGTACCATACCCTTATCAGCATAATAGTCACGCAAATAGCGGATATTGAAGAAAGCAAGAGCTGTTTTACCGGAGCCTTGTGTGTGCCAAATGACACCTTTCTTCAAACCATTTTTCAAGCCTCTTTCAATTGCCTTGGTCGCAAAATATTGAGGATAACGCATGGCGTGTTTTTGTAGTTGAATCTGGTCATGCTCATCTCGTTCTTCCACATAGACTAGACCATAGCGGAGCATGAAAAAGAGCCGTTCTTTCTGATAAAGGGAAGTTAAAAAGGAATTGCAAGGACTTGCAGGATCCAAGTTGGTTCGGAATTCAACTTGCGACTTGAGGGCAAAACGATTAACATCTGTAAGAACCAAATCAATCATTTCTTCTTCCAATGGAGATAGAACTAATTGCTCTGGTTCTTCTTCCTTGAATGAGTTAAATTTGGTACCAGATGAAGCATTGGTGCAGTAATAAGAACCTTGCAACTGTTGTCCTTGGCTATCATCATAGGGAAGATTGTCTGAAAAAGCAATCAACTGTGTGATATTGTTAAACCGTCTGAACTTTTTATTTTCAAATCGAAACTTGGTCCGATCCTTTTCAGACTGTATACCTGTCTTCCCATCTCGAATGGCATTTGGTTGTTTGACTTCTATATAACTAAGTGGCAAACCATTTATAAATATCGTAATATCTGGCCGGAACTCGTCCTCACCATTTTGACAAGTGACTTCCAAAGCTATATGAAATGTATTTGCCTCAAGATTCTTCCAATTGATATAGGTATAGCCAGAATCAGCATGAATACGTTTGAAGAAACTTCGTCCTAAATCATCTTGTTCTAATTCCAGGCGAATATTTTCAAATTCTTGTTCAAAATCAGCTTCACTTGCATAATTGTTCAATTTAAGGAACTGTTGTTTAAAAATGGATAGTAAGATATTTGTATCCGAATCCCGTTCTTTAACTTCTTTACTAGTAGCCGAAAGATAGTCATAACCGAGTCTGGTCAAATGTAAAGCAGCAGGTATTTGTACCCTCGTAAACTCATTGTGTTCCTTTCTTATCATACATGCTCTCCTAGTCTATTCTTACCATTTATTATACCATATTTGCAAGTGCTTACCGACAAAAAAACCGCCCTATCGGACGGTCACGGTTCATCAAAGAAAAATGGTCACTCGATGAAAATTGACACTAGTCTAGGAAACGAAGCCGCAGATTATACTTGAGTATATCAAGGCAAGTTGACGCCGAATAGTGTTAATTTTCGATGAGTGAAAATACATCATTCAAATTCTCAGCCATAGTCGGATGAGTGAAAATCTGTGTTTTGAAGTAGGTATAAGGAATATTATTGTCAATGGCCATAGCAATCAAGTTAATCAACTCCTCAGAATTACGACCAAAGAGAGTCGCACCCAGAACAAGCTTACTTTCCTTATCCACGATAACCTTGAAAATGCCTTTGAGGTCATTGTTGACATGGGCACGTGGCATATTGGCAACAGGCAATTCATTGGCAATGTAGTCGTAACCCGCTTCTTTGGCTTCCTTCTCGGTCAGACCGACACGAGAAAGTACAGGCGTAATAAAGACACTTGTCGGAACAGACTTACGTTGGCTCAAGCTGTAAGTTCCAGTTCCAGTCAATTTACCGAAGACGATACGGAAGTCGTCTAGGGATGTGTAAGTGAATTGTGGACCGCCATTGACATCACCAACTGCATAGACACCTGGAACAGTGGTTTCACAGTAGTCATCCACCTTAACAGCACCATTTTCCAAAACCTCAATCGCCGTATGTTCCAAGCCCAAGTCAGCAGTGTTCGGCACCCGACCTGTCGCATAGAGGACAGCATCGAAAATTGCTGTTTCGCCATTAACCGTCACGGCAACTTGCTCGCCCGCAGCTGCTACTTGCTCAATTTTAGCACCCAAGGCGAAGGTCACGCCAGCTTCTTCCATATACTCCTTGGCTAACTTAGCAACCACTTCCTCTTCTCTTGGTAAAATAGCAGAGCTGGCTTCATATACCGTCACCTGGCTGCCGAGTTTGCTATAAAGACCAGCAAATTCCAGTCCAATGTTACCACCGCCGATAATGGCCAACTTGTCAGGACGAACCTCCAAATTCTGAATGCCAGTACTGTCATAAACGTGTGGCGTATCCAGCAAGCCTGGAATTGGAAGTACGCGCGATTTAGCACCTGTATTGATGACAATAGTTTCCGCAGTCAGTTGGATAGACTCTTCACCTGCCGACACTTCCACAACCTTGTCAGCTACAAAACGTGCGTGACCTTGATAAAGATTGGCACCGCTGCCTTTCAAGACCGCTTCATTTTTGTTCCGCAGACGAGTGGTGACTGTTTCTTTTTGCTCCATGACCTGTTCAAAAGTCCAGTTTTTATCTGCTGCTACCAAGAGAGTCTTGGTTGGAATACAGCCGATATTGATACAGGTGCCGCCAAACATAGCAGGATTTTCCTCAACCAAGGCTACCTTTTTGCCAGCTGCTGACAGTTTACCAGCCAAGGTCTTTCCAGCCTTACCAAAACCGATAACTAACAAATCAAATTGTTTCATAAAATACTCCTTTTATTTTTTCAACATTAGTCTATCAAAAAAGAAAATTTTTGGCACAATTCTGCTACGGCAGTAAAATTTTGCGGCATTTTGGCAAAAAACAGATAAAAATTAGACAAGATGGCATAATTTTTGCTACAATGTATCCATACACTAATTCGTTAATACAAAGGAGTTTTCAATGCGAAACATATTACACTATTGTAAAACCTATTTCCCCATTCTTTTAGCCAGCTTTGGGTTTGTAAAAGGTTGTCAAATTATCTTTGAAGAATTGGGCAAACCAAATGGCATGGAAGCCAAGTATCCCTTGTTTTTACTAACTATCTCTATTGCTGCCCTTTATATCATTCCCCTGGTCTATTTGATCCGCTACTTGGAAAACCGCTATGCTATTTCCAAAAAAGTCAGTCATTTAAGTTGGATTTTGGGCCTGACTGCCGGAGTAGCTTTTTCAGACTATGGACACACAGCTATTGGCTACTTTTTGCTGGAGATTGTAAAGGTCAGCGATGATTTTCGTTATGACTGGGGGGCTGCTGTTTCTGCCCCGTTTGCAGAAGAGTTTGGCAAGGCTCTGGTTGTTGTCTTAGTTTTACTAATTGCAAGAAAAATGACTCTCAAACATGCCTTGGTCAGTGGTATCATAGCTGGTCTTAGTTTCCAAATCATTGAAGATATCATCTTCACCTTCCGTGATATGTTTATTGGTAAACTAGATGGGTTTGAGACCATTATCGGTCGTGTTGGACAGGCTGGTTGGACTCACTGGGTATTTACCATGCTCTTTGCTATTGGTATGGTGGCACTTTTTGCCAAACAAAAAGCCATGGCAACAGTTCAAGGTCTATTTTGGATTGCGGCAAGTATCGGTCTGCACTTCTTCTTTAACTCACCATTGCATACAGGTATTTTGACAACCCTGCTTCCGATGGCTAGTGTCTTGTTGGGACTTCTTGCCTATCGAACAGTTGATCAGTTAACAGAGTAACAGAAAAAATCCGCCCAAACGAGCGGATTTTTTTCTATTCATCAGATTAGAACAAAACAACGCCGTCAATTGCCTACTTGCCAGGACGAACCTCCAGGTTCTGAATGCCTGTACTGTCATAGACGTTAGGCGGATCCAACAAACCTGGAATCGGAAGAATACGTGACTTGGCACCTGTGTTAATGATAATGGTTGCCGCAGTTAACTGGAGGCTTTCTTCTCCAGCAACTACCTCCACAACCTTGTCAGTCACAAAGCGTGCGTGTCCTTGATAAAGATTGTCACCACTACCTTTCAAGACCGCTTCATTTTTATTCCGCAAGCGAGTAGTCACAGTTTCCTTTTGCTCCATGACCTGCTCAAAGGTCCAGTTTTTATCCGCTGCTACCAAGAGGTTTGTGGTTGGAATACAACCGATATTGATACAGGTTCTACCAAACATAGCAGGATTTTCCTCAACCAAGGCAACCTACTTCCCAGCTGCTGACAGCTTACCTGCCAAGGTCTTACCAGCCTTTCCAAAACCGATAACTAACAAATCAAATTGTTCCATAAGATACTCCTTTTGTTTTTTCAACCCTAGTCTATCAATAAAGAATATTTTTGATACAATTCTGCTACGTTTTACCATTGAGTTTGTGACTCATAGTGTTCATTACAATAAACCAATATATACCATAAAATAAAAGCTAACTAATAATTTTGTTAGAAACACACTTCCGAATTGAATACAGGTATAGATTTTATTATATCGTTTTAATCAGTATCGATTTTTTTGAAGTTGTTAACTTTTTGATAATTGTAGCAATAAAGGATAAGTTTTCTTTTCATTAAATACAATTCCTAATTACAAAAAAATATATTCTACCAATCTTTGAAAATATTAGTAAAAGTTATTGACTGGATTTGACAAGTAACATACTGCAAAATCACTTTTCTGACTAATGACTCGAATCAATGTTGGAAGCTAAAATTTGCTTCGCAAATCCTATCTACCACCTTTAATCTCGCATTCCAATTTTGAGGCTCAAGTTGAAACAGATTCCCAAACTATTTCACTCTATCGGTCTATTTTGACGCAAACTCCGTTTGTATTATTCCCTACCTCAAACAGTCTCCCTGACTGTTTGATCAATCACCTACTGCACTGATATATACACGAACTCTGCGAAGTGGATTATAACATAATGCCAGCCTCATAATTTATCGAAATGAACTGTGTTTGCCAATTTCCAACCTACATTGTTACCAGGAACCATTGAAAGCACATTGATTATTGATAATATCGGCTCTTTGTCAACTGTAGTGGGTAGATGAAAAGCTAACACCTAGAGAGGACGAAGTTCGTTCTCTCTTTCTTTATGTTCAAAGCAATCAAAATACGTTTTTTAAAATTTTCAAAGTTCCTGAAAC
>NZ_JAMWEL010000028.1 GCF_024509555.1 Streptococcus suis | reverse complement strand
GCACTTTTTACACTAAAATTTAGTCCAAAAGAAAACAATTTCCTTATTTTGACTATTGAACTCAAAATATTTTTCGTCAAATACCTTGATGAACTTGACAAATGGTAGAAAAAGAGTTCGTCTTCCCGCCCCCGCACAGTTGATTAGGTCAGATTTGGAGTGTAAAACACGAACAAATCTGCCAATCAACCACTGCGCTGAGATGTTTACACGACCCCTGAGAAGCGAGGTTGGGCTTTTTGCCCAGCCTCTTTGATGTTTGCCTTACGAGATGAATAGGAATGGCTATTCTCATCTATTCAGATTTGTGATAAAATTGACCTACTGAGATGAACTAGTAAGGAGATATTCATGGCGATCGAAGGAGTAGAGCAGGTGGCAGTATTAGAAATTGACAATCAGATTCGGCTTCGTAGATATGATGGGATTCATGATTTTGCTTTTGAATGGCACCAAGATCTAGAATTGGTCTGGCTGATTGATGGTGATCAAGAACGTTATAGTCTTGACTTGCTCAATCGTATGTATGATTATTTGTCTAAAAATGGCGAATGTTACTTTATTGAAATTTTTGAAGACGATCAGTTTATCCCAATTGGTGATGTGACTCTTTTTAAAGATGATTTTGCCATTGCCATTGGAGACAAGCGGTATTGGAAAAAGGGAATCGGGACTAAGGTGTTACATCGAATGATTGAGCGTGCAAGGGAAGTGGGTCTTGAGGAAATACTTGTAGAAGAAATATATGACTGGAATACGGGCTCCCGTAAACTATTTGAGAAATGTGGCTTTGAAGCTGTTGAAAAGACAAAGAAAGGTTGGTCCTATAAAAAGAATTTATAAAACATTGTGAGATGCAAAAAAAGCCTTTACTGTTAGTCAAAGGCTTTTTGCATATCTACACGTTCAATACTTTATCTAGGAAGTCTTTGAGACGTGGATGTTGTGGGTTGTCAAAGATTTGTTCAGGTGTGCCATCTTCAAGGAATTGACCACCATCCGTAAAGATAACACGGTTAGCAACCTTGCGGGCAAAGCCCATCTCGTGTGTGACGATTAACATGGTCATACCTTGCTCGGCCAAGTCTTTCATAACGTTGAGTACATCGCCAACCATTTCAGGGTCAAGGGCAGAAGTTGGTTCGTCAAAGAGCATGATGTCTGGATTCATTGCCAGCGCACGAGCGATAGCAACACGTTGCTTTTGACCACCAGACAGGCTATCTGGCATAGCATCACGTTTATCAGCTAATCCAACTTTTTCCAACAACTCCATACCAACTTTTTCAGCTTCAGACTTGTCCATCAATTTGTGTTCGATTGGCGCAAATGTGATATTGTCAAGTACAGACATATGAGGGAAGAGATTGAAGTGTTGGAATACCATGCCGACATTGGCACGGAAGGCATCGACGTCTGTCTTGGGATCTGTCAAATCATATCCATCTACCGTTACCTGACCACTTGTAATAGTCTCTAACAAGTTCATAGTACGAAGGAAGGTTGATTTTCCTGAACCAGAAGGACCGATGATACACACAACATCGCCTTCATAGAATTTAGCGGTAATGCCTTTCAATACTTCGTTTTTTCCATAATACTTGTGCAAGTCATGGACGTTAATTTTCAATTGAGCCATTATTTGCCTCCTTTTTCAAGATTACGAGCCAAGCGCGTCAAGAGAGTGATAACTACCAAGTAGATAATGGCAAGGATTGCGTACATACGGAAGGACTGATAGTTACGAGCGATAATAATTTTACCTGCTTGGAAGAGCTCCACCAAACCAATCGCAGAGATGATAGTTGTATCTTTCAAAGTGATAACGAATTGGTTAATGAAGTTTGGCAACATGATTTTACCAGCCTGTGGCAAGATAATCTTGCGCATGGTTGTACCGTAGGAAATACCCAAACTGCGTGAGGCTTCCATTTGACCAGCAGGAACGGCTTGAATACCACCTCGAACAATCTCAGCGATATAAGCACCAGAGTTGAGGGACAGGGCAATGGTACCAGCGACGAAGTCGTTGATTGGAGATTGCTGACCTGTGATAGATTCGATTAAGTTAGGAATACCCCAGAAGATGAAGGCAGCTACAATCATCAAAGGAATACCACGAACCACATCAACAAACACAGATGCAGTCACACGGAGAGCTTTTACTGGGCTGACTGCAAACATACCGAAGATAATACCAATAACAATGGCAATCGCGAAAGATAGAAGTGCAAGTCCGATTGTAATGCCAAGACCAGAGAGCAATTGACCGTAGTTGTTTTTCAAGAGTCCGATAATCGTAGTCTCATCTACTGTAGAAGTTGTTGTTGAAGTTTCAGAAGTTTCTGATTCATTGAAGTATTTGTTAAGGATTTCGTCATATTCTCCTGATTCTACAAGTGCAGCTAAGCCATTGTTGAACATTTCAATCAATTCAGGATTTGTACCTTTTTTAACTGCAAATCCATATTCACCAGATTTTTCTCCTGGGATTGGAGTTACGAAGTCGCGACCTTGTTGGATAGCATATAAAAGAACAGCTTCGTCATCCATTAATGCATCAATTGAACCAGAGTTCAAACTATCATACATACCTGAAGCTTCGTCAAAAGCTTTTAATGTATAACCGTACTTATCTTTATTGCTTTCTAAGAACGTATAAGATGCAGTACCGTTTTTAGCACCTACTGTTTTGCCCTTCAAATCTTCATATGAAGAAATGTCGCTACCATTTTTAACAGCAAGCAAGATATTTGATGAATAATAGGCATCTGAGAAATCAAAAATCTCTTTACGAGCATCGGTGATAGACATACCTGCGATAACCGCATCGGCTTGTCCAGCCTGAACAGCGTTTAATGCAGCATCAAAGCCAGGGTTTTGGATGGTAATCGTAAAGCCTTGGTTTTCAGCGATAGCCTTAATCAATTCCATGTCAATGCCGACATAGTTGCCGTTTTCATCTTGGTATTCAAATGGGGCAAATGAAGAATCCGCAACGATTGTATAGATTGCTTTTACAGGTGTTGCTTTTGTAGTGGCACTACCAGTCAAGCTAAGGCGTGAAGAGTAGTCAGTTGTTTCAGCAGAAGCGGTAGATGAACCTAACCATTTTGCCATGATTTGATCATAGGTCCCGTCTTCCTTCATGGCAGCAAGAGCTTTGTTGAAATCTTCAACTAGATATTCGTATTGGCTACCTTTTTTTACTGAGAAACCAAATGAACCAATGGCTTCACCAGCGATGTCAATGCTAAGGTCTTGACCTTGTTGAATAGCATATTGAATAACAGCTTCATCATCCATGACTGCATCGACAGCACCAGCAGAAAGGCTATTATACATCAAATCGCCTGTATCAAAAGTTTTAATACTAAAGCCGTATTTGTCTTTGTTTTCTTCAAGAAAGGCTTGGGCAGCAGTTCCGTTTTTAACTCCGACAGTTTTACCTTTTAAGTCTTCGTATAAAGAAATGGTATTTGACTTTGTTGTAGCGACTACAATTTTTGTGTCAAAATATGGGTCAGAGAAGGTAAAGACTTTCTTACGAGCCTCAGTAATGGTTGTACCTGCCATCAAAGCATCTGCAGAACCTGACTGAACAGCATTGACAGCGGCATCAAAACCAGGGAAGGATTGGTTTACATTCCAACCAGAACGCTTGATGACTTCATTGATGATATCAACATCTAAACCTTTATAAACTTGGTCTGAGTCTTTAAACTCAAATGGTGCATAGGCATTGTCGAATACGATATCAATCGTATCATCGGCCTTGACACCAGTAAAAATAAAGAATACTGACAATAAGCTTGTCAATAACATGAGTAGTTTTTTCTTCATTTTCATACTCCTTCTATTAAAAATAACTTTCCCAGTATACCATAAATTGCAAATTAATGCAAAATAGAGCAAGTGGCAATGTTAGGTTTTGTGACATGTCAAGTCATTAAATTATTAGAAAATTTAATATTCTTAACAATTTTGTAATTCATATTGAATATTTTTCCATCAATATGAATTATGATAAAATAGAACTATGATCAATCGAAATACTGAAAACCAATTTAAATTAGTGTCCAAATATTCACCGTCTGGTGACCAGCCCCAAGCCATTGAAACCTTGGTTGATAACATCGAAGGGGGCGAAAAAGCCCAGATTCTCATGGGGGCGACGGGTACTGGTAAAACCTACACCATGAGTCAGGTCATTGCCCGTGTCAATAAGCCCACTCTGGTTATCGCCCACAACAAGACCCTAGCTGGTCAGCTCTACAGTGAGTTCAAGGAATTCTTCCCAGAAAATGCGGTCGAATACTTCGTATCTTACTACGATTACTACCAGCCAGAAGCCTATGTTCCGTCCAGCGACACCTATATCGAAAAGGATAGTTCGGTCAATGATGAGATTGACAAGCTCCGTCACTCAGCGACCTCAGCCCTGCTGGAGCGAAACGATGTTATTGTTGTAGCTTCGGTTTCCTGTATCTACGGTTTGGGTTCGCCCAAGGAATATTCTGACAGCGTGGTCAGCCTGCGACCAGGTCAGGAGATTTCCCGTGATCAGTTGCTCAATGCCTTGGTGGATATCCAGTTTGAGCGGAACGACATCGACTTCCAACGGGGACGCTTCCGTGTACGTGGCGATGTGGTGGAGATTTTCCCAGCTTCCCGTGACGAACATGCCTTTCGTGTGGAGTTTTTCGGGGATGAAATCGACCGCATTCGTGAGATTGAAAGCCTGACAGGCAAGGTTTTGGGCGATGTGGATCACTTGGCCATTTTCCCTGCCACCCACTTCGTGACCAACGATGACCACATGGAAACGGCCATTGCCAAGATTCAGGCGGAACTAGAAGAGCAGCTCAAGGTCTTTGAAACAGAAGGAAAACTCCTAGAAGCTCAGCGATTGAAACAACGAACCGACTACGACATCGAGATGCTTCGGGAAATGGGTTACACCAACGGAGTTGAGAACTATTCACGACACATGGACGGGCGAAGCGAGGGCGAGCCCCCCTACACCCTGCTGGACTTTTTCCCTGAAGACTACCTGATTATGATTGACGAGAGCCACATGACTATGGGGCAGATTAAGGGCATGTACAATGGTGACCGCTCACGCAAGGAGATGTTGGTCAACTATGGTTTCCGTCTCCCGAGTGCACTGGACAACCGTCCGCTGCGCAGGGAAGAATTTGAGAGCCATGTCCACCAGATTGTCTATGTCTCTGCGACGCCGGGTGACTATGAAATGGAGCAGACAGAGACCGTTGTCGAGCAGATTATTCGGCCGACAGGGCTTTTGGATCCAGAAGTGGAAGTCCGTCCAACCATGGGCCAAATGGACGACCTCTTGGGCGAAATCAATACCCGAGTTGACAAAGGCGAGCGAACCTTTATCACTACCCTGACCAAGAAAATGGCAGAGGACTTGACTGACTACCTGAAAGAAATGGGCGTCAAGGTCAAGTATATGCACTCGGACATCAAGACCTTGGAGCGGACAGAGATTATTCGCGATTTGCGTTTGGGTGTCTTTGATGTCTTGATAGGGATTAACCTCTTGCGTGAAGGGATTGACGTGCCAGAAGTTAGTCTGGTCGCTATCTTAGACGCGGATAAGGAAGGTTTCCTTCGTAATGAGCGTGGACTAATCCAGACAATCGGTCGTGCGGCCCGTAACTCTGAGGGGCATGTGATTATGTATGCGGACAAGGTCACCGAATCTATGCGGAAGGCCATGGACGAAACAGCCCGCCGCCGTCAAATCCAGTTGGCTTATAATGAAGAGCATGGAATCATTCCACAGACTATTAAGAAGGAAATCCGTGACCTGATTAGCGTAACCAAGGCTGTTACTCAGGATAAGGAAGAAGTGGTGGACTTCAACGCTCTTAATAAAGATGAACGCAAGGCTATGATTAAGAAACTGGAAGGTCAAATGCAGGAAGCTGCAGAAGTGCTTGACTTTGAACTGGCAGCTCAGATTCGCGACATGGTCATCGAGTTGAAGAATATGTAAGTATGAAATTTGCGATTTGGACTAAAATTCCAAATCGTTTTTTTGTTTGAATTCACTATTATAACTTTTATATCAAAACAGGTAGTGTAAATGAATGAAATTGTCTTTATCATTGTCTTTCAGAAAAGGAACAGAAGTGAAGATTTCTAAATACAGCCTAGTTGCTCTACTGATGGAAATGAAATTTGAATTGCATGTCATTTTCACTTAGTTTGGGAAGTCAAAAGGCGCAATGTGGCAACGCTAAATCCTATCACTATAAAATTCGTAATCAAATAGACCGTATTCGTTTGTCATATTACTATCCTGATAAAACATAGTAAAGATTTTTGTGTAAAAAACGAACAATTTTCAAGGATAATTCTAAATATTTTCAGATTATTGACTGAAAACATGAATGTTGCATTGAAAAAAGTTGATATATTATCTTTTACTTACGAACAATTTCAGAAAACTTAAACTAAATCTTTGCAAGGTGTATCTATTCATTATATAATGAAATTACTAATTAGGGGGTTAGTGAAAATGAAAAAGAATATTAATGAAAAGCAACAACGTTTTTCATTTCGTAAACTATCTGTAGGACTTGTCTCTGCTACTGTTGCAAGTCTATTTTTTATGACATCAATTGCAACAGCTCAAGGAGTTGGGGCTCAGTCTATTCAGTTGACCTATGTCACAGAACAAGAATTAACGGATCAAGAAAAAAACGCAATTGTTTACGATGTACCAGGTAAAGTAGAGAAAACGGATGCCACCTATTATTTGGTATATAAACCTGTTTTGCCATCAACGATTTGGCAAACAGAGGACGATTCGATAGCTTCATCGGGTCTTATTGAAACTAATCAGTCTATTATTACTCCATTAGTTCAAAAAAGCGTCGAGAAGGCACAAGCTAGTCCGCATAGCTTACCCAAAACAGGTGTATTTGATAACCTACTGTTAGGAATGGCCGGTATTTTCACACTTGTCCTTGCAGTTAAAGTTAGTAAAAAAGGTAAGAAGGAATTGGCAAGTGTTATCTTGCTAACAGCGACGGGCGCAAGCTTTCTAGCTCCAACTAGTCATGCTATTTCTAGTCAAATATTAGCGAAATTTAACCATGCCATTGAAATCGCTGAAGGTCAATCCTTGCCTGTACCAAATGATATTGAAGGGTATGTTTATGTAGGTTACTTAAAGGAAAGTAAGGAAGAGGTTGACCAAACTGCTGAGGTGCCTGTAATCACAGAGAAACCTGACACTGCTCCTACCCATTCATTGCCTGAAGCAAAAATTAGTGAGAAGTTTGTAACGGAAAATGAAGATATTCCATTTGAAAAAGTCACAATATATTCAAGTGCATTGATGGCTGGTGAGCAAAAAGTTACACAAGTTGGTCAGGTAGGAAAGCAAGCAATTGAATCAAAGCAAACTTACGTTAATGGTCAATTAGTTAAGACGGAGAAACTGTCAGCGAAAGTTGTTAGTGAGCCTGTTGAAGAAATCACAATGATTGGTACAAAAGATTCAGACATGAATTTGTCCAATTCAATCGATTTGCCGACTCTACCAATTGAAACCAAAAATATTACTAAAACAAAGGATATTCCATTCGAAACCCATGAAATCGAGAATGCTGCCCTGGTTGAGGGAGAAACTCGTGTCGCCCAAGAAGGCGCAAATGGCATTCAAACCATTACGATCCAGCAAACGATTGTGGATGGGCAAGTTTTGAAGGAAGAAGAAATTTCTTCTGAGATAACAAAAGCTGCAATTCCAAGAGTTATTGAAATTGGAACAAAAAAATCTGACGAAACGCTTGTGACAGAAGTACCTGATTCGGCTCCGACACATCAAGTGCCTTCTATCGAGATTTCAGAAGAAATCGCCAGTCATGTGGAGAGTATTCCATTTGAAACTCAGGAAGTTTATGATGCAAACTTAGCAGAAGGTGTTAGACAGACTGTACAAATTGGACAGGCTGGCCAAAGAGTGATAGAAAGCAAGCTTACTTATGCAGGAGGCATTCTACTAAAATCAGAAATTGTTTCCGAGTCTGTACAAGCTGCAATTCCCCAAATTATACATATTGGTACAAAACCGGCTAGTCCAATGCCAGAACCAGAACCTATTCCGGAACCAGTTCCTCAACCAGAAAATACCGATGAAAGTGAGTCTTCGACTGAAATTGTTACGGAAGTACCAAACACGGCTCCAACTGTTGAATTACCAACCGTACAATTAACAGAAGAAGTTGTGACGAACTCTGAAGCGATTCCATTTGCGACACAAGAAGTGGCTGATCCGAATTTGGCAGTTGGAACTAGACAAGTTAGGCAAATTGGTCAAGCAGGGAGTCGTACTATTCAGACCAAATTGATCTATGCTGATGGGGTCTTGATTCAATCAGAGCTGTTGTCCGATATAGTGAATGAGCCAGTTGCTGAAATAGTTGGTGTGGGGTCGAAATCACCAGACCAGATAACAAATGAAGTGGAACAAACGGTTGTTTCTGTTCCATATGAAACCAAGTATATCGAAGATCCGAGTCTCCCTCTTGGACAAGAACAAGTTCAATCTCAAGGGGTCGAGGGTCAAAAAACGGTCACTACTACCTATACACTCATAAACGGTGTCCGTCAGGCCAATCCAACGGTATCAGAAGAAATTACCAAGCAGCCGATTTCACAAATTGTAGCTCGTGGTACTAAAGTTATTGAAGAAAAGACAGATACTGAGACAAGAACGGAAGAGATTCCTTATGATATTGTAGTGAGAGAAACGGATAGTTTGTATCTTGGTGAGGAACAAGTGCGAGTTGAAGGTAAAGTTGGCTCCAAGGAAATCACAACAACCTATCAAACTATCGAGGGCGTCCGCCAACCTAATCCAATTGTCACAGAGAGAGTTTTGACAGAGCCAGTTGCCAAACAAGTTCTTAAGGGTACAAAACCAGTTGAGGGGACTGAAGTTGACAAGCGCACGGAAGAAATCGCCTTCGAAACAAAGGAAATTCCAAGTGCTGATCTTTATGTTGGCGAAGAACGAGTTCAAGTAGAAGGTAAAGTCGGTTCGAAGGAAATCACAACAACTTATCAAACTATCAAGGGTGTCCGCCAACCTAATCCAACTGTCACAGAAAAGGTTTTGACAGAGCCAGTTGCCAAACAGCTTCTCAAAGGCACCAAGCCAGTGGAGGGTACTGAAGTTGACAAGCGCACGGAGGAAATCGCCTTCGAAACTCAGGAAATTCCAAGTGCTGACCTTTACGTCGGTGAAGAACGAGTTCAAGTAGAGGGCAAAGTCGGCTCCAAGGAAATTACAACAACCTATCAAACTATCAAGGGCGTCCGCCAATCGAACCCAACTGTTACTGAAAAAGTTCTAACAGAACCAGTATCCAAACAAGTTCTCAAGGGTACCAAACCAGTTGAGGGTACCGAAGTTGACAAGCGTAGGGAAGAAATAGCCTTTGAAACAAAGGAAATTCCAAGCGCTGATCTTTACGTTGGTGAAGAACGAGTTCAAGTAGAAGGTAAAGTCGGCTCCAAGGAAATTACAACAACCTATCAAACCATCAAGGGCGTTCGCCAACCGAATCCAACTGTTACTGAAAAAGTTCTAACAGAACCAGTATCCAAACAAGTTCTCAAGGGTACCAAGCCAGTTGAGAGTACCGAAGTTGACAAACGTACGGAAGAAATCGCCTTTGAAACAAAGGAAATTCCAAGTGCTGACCTTTATGTTGGCGAAGAACGTGTTCAAGTAGAGGGCAAATTAGGCTCCAAGGAAATTACAACGACTTACCAGACTATCAAGGGCGTTCGCCAACCTAATCCAACTGTCACAGAGAAAGTTTTGACAGAGCCAGTATCCAAACAAGTTCTCAAAGGGACCAAGCCAGTTGAAGGTACCGAAGTTGACAAGCGTAGGGAAGAAATTGCCTTTGAAACCAAGGAGATCCCAAGTGCTGATCTTTATGTTGGCGAAGAACGTGTTCAGGTAGAAGGTAAAGTTGGCTCCAAAGAAATCACAACAACCTATCAAACTATCAAGGGCGTTCGCCAACCGAATCCAACAGTCACAGAAAAAGTTTTGACAGAACCAGTATCCAAACAAGTTCTCAAGGGCACTAAACCAGTTGAAGGAACAGATGTAGTGGTGCGTAGAGTTGTAGTTCCGTATGAAACCAAGCGTATTGATACCAACGAACTCTATTCTGGTGAAGTAAAAATTGTTGAACAAGGAAAGTTTGGATCGAAAGAAATCATCACGACCTATCAAACAATCAAGGGTATCCGCCAACCGAATCCAACAGTCACCGAAAAAATCTTGGTTGAGCCAATCGCTAGAGAAATTCTTCGTGGCACCAAGCCTGTTACAGCGATTGAAAAGGATGTTAAAACGGAAGTATTACCTTTTGAAACAAAGTATATCGATGATCCAACCATGTTAGAAGGTAAAACTGTTGTTGATAAAGAGGGGAAAGATGGATTAAAAACTATCACCACCATCTATCAAACCATTCGAGGTGTTCGTCAAAATCCACCGCTTTCTATTGAAGAGCTAGTAGATCATCCAGAAGACAAGGTTGTTCGCCGAGGTACAAAAGTCGAGAAAATTCCAACAGTAACAATCATAGGCCTAGATAAAAATGAAGACAATAGGTCAGCGACAGCGAGTTATAAACTAGACAATCCAACGGATAATTACCTACGTGCAATTGCTCTGTTGTACAAGGGAGATCAACTGGTAGAAGAAAAAGAAATCACAGATGCAAATGGAAATATGGAATTTACAAATCTTGATTTCTATACAGATTACACCTTAAAAACAAAAGTCTTCTACACTTTGGATAGCGTTGAGCATAATGCCATCCAAGAAAGCTTGCGTGAATTTGATCTGGTTTATAAGAAAATTGAAGTGAAGGATATTGACGCCGTAACGGTCTACCGTCGTAAAAATGGGGAATATACTTCTGCTTATATACTTGATGAAGAGCCAACCAACCCTGATGATTTATTTGTAAAAGTTACTTCTGATCGATTTAAGGATATCTATCTTCCGATTTCATCAGTTAGGGAAACGACCAAGGACGGACAGCCAGTTTATGAATTAACTAGCACTTTCGATCAATTAGTTGAAGATAATGGAACCGGATTCAATCAACAGAAAGTCTTTTATATACCTAAAGTGACCAAGGAAAATGGAGTCTATACTGATTTTACTTCACTATTGGATGCTATGAAGGCTAACCCGACAGGAACCTTTAAACTCGGTGCTAATCTCTATGCTGATGAAGTTCAGGTAGGGGATGTGAAAGCTTATATGACCGATACCTTCCAAGGGACTTTGCTTGGTGAATCAAATGGAAATAAATATGCTATCCATAACTTGAAAGCGCCACTCTTTGCAAAGATTGGACATGCGACCATCTCTGGCATTGATCTAAAAAATGTTCAAATTAGTTCTGCCTTGCATCGCGATTTAGGAAGTTTGGCAAATGAAACAGCCTATTCAACTATTTCGGATGTAGCAGTTCAAGGAAATCTAAGAGCTCAACGGAATCTCGGAGGGATTGTCTACAAACTGGATTACCAATCACGTTTGTCAAATGCAAGTTTCCAGGGTAAATTAGATTCTTATGGAAGAGGTGAGTCATACGTAGGCGGTATTGTCGGTATGAACCCTGGTTCATATATCACAGATGTTAAAGCAGATGTGAACATCTCTATTCTTGGTGAAAACAATCAGGCAGCAGGTGCAATTGCTGGTCGTGTGACAGGTTGGCAAAGTGGAAATGAAATCAACCTTAAAAATGCCTATGCAACTGGTAGTGTTACCAACCTTGGTACAAGCCAAAAAGTTGGTGGCATGGTCGGAACCAATGATAGGGGTTGGAATTATGGTAGCTTTGACAATCTGGTCAGTCAAGTTCAGGTGACAGGCGGTCAACCAGTTATTGGTCAAGTCTTTGACGCTGAGACTAAGTTAAGCAATGCTTTTTCAACTATCGCAGGTGAAAATAATACTCAGATAACTGCTCAACAAGCAGAAAGTAAATTGTCAAATATGGCAATCACTGCTAAACTGACTGACTCTGATTACAAAGACTTGAATGCATACTCAGTTGATTACAGGAATGTAACTGATGCAAAAGCGGACCATACTGTGGCATACTTAAACATGGAGAAGATCTTACCATTCTACAACAAGGAATTGCTTGTTTATTATGGAAATAAGATTGCCACTACTGATAAGTTAAATCAAATTAAACTTGTTGATGTCGTTCCAATGAAGGATAATGCAGTAGTTGCTGATTTGATAGCAGATAAGGCGACTATCAACAAAATCATGTTGTATTTTGAAGATGGAACGGTTGACTACAAACCAGTTGCTTACGCTGAAGATTTCAAGAATAATCATATCATCGAATATGATATTGCAGGTATGCACATTCCGTATACTCCTGAAAGTTTTGTCAATCAAAATGATGCTATGGTAAACCGGCTTGTTACACTATTGTCTCCGATTACTTATGAATCAGAAGCATTGTTGAAACAGCTCAATCCACCTGCTCAGGCAGCGAATCAAACGACAAATGACATCAAGGATATGTACTTCAAGTCAAGTTTCAATCGCATTAAAGACAATCTTTCTGGCTATCTCCGTAAGGTTTTAACGGCTACAATGAATGGTCAAGGTCAGAGTGTTGAAACTTACTTCGAGAATAAGATTGCAAATAATAAAGAAGCATTCTTGCTAGGCTTGTCTTACCTAGACAGATGGTATGATATCAATTATGATACATTGAATACAAAAGATTTAACCTTGTTCAATATGGATTTCTTTGGAAATCATTCCGCTTCAACATTGGATGCCATTATTTCAATTGGTCAAGCTGGTTATGAAGCTTTAAGACCTAAAAATAATGTGGAACTCTATTCTTCCCATTTAGCAGAAATGACTGGAAAATCAACTGTATTTGACTTAGTTGAATCTTATCGTAAGGTATTTTCACCAAATAAAACGGATAATCAATGGTTCAAGGACAACACAAAAGCATACATTGTCGAGATGAAATCTCAAGTTCCAGAAGCATTGGAAAAACAAAATACAGCTACTAAACATAGTAAGTATGCTGTCGAGGTATATGACAAGATTACAAATCCGACTTGGAGATACCGTCAGATGCTCTTGCCTCTGTTAACTATGGAAAACGAAGATATTTATATTATTTCCAATATGAATACGATAGGCTTCGGTGCTTTTAGTCGATACAGAGATCTGATAAATCATCCAGAAAAACGGGAAGAAGTCATTGCAATCATTAATCAAGCAGCCATTTGGCAACGTGACCATACTGACTTCTGGTACAAAACATTAAATGATGAAAATAAAGACAAGATGTTTGGTGCCTACATGAACACAGATGGTTTTGGCTTGTTTGATGAAAACGGAACAAGAGTATGGCATAATTTGTCAAGCAGTAATGCAGCAATTCAAGATTTCTTTGGTCCGATTGCAAAATGGTATGGCAATAATGGAACGGCTGCCTATGCAAATGGGTCAGAAACCCACTTCGTAGCTTATTTGATGTTGGATAAGGGCGGAAGTTCTACTTATACGCATGAAATGGTTCATAACCTGGATTCTAATACATTCTTCTATGGATTTGGTAGGAGAACTGGACAAGGGCCAGAGCTCTACGCGCGTGGTTTCTTGCAAAACGTAAGTAATACTGAGGATAATATCATTGCTCTCAATACCTTGTATACTGAGTTGGATAAGAAAGATTCCCTCATTCGTGTTCATCCGTACAATCCAGTCGAACGCTTTAACAGTCAAGAAGATTTGAATACCTATGCACATCACATGTTTGATGCTATCTACATGCTGGATTATTTAGAAGGTAGTGTTGTTTTACAACAAGATGCCGCTGTCAAGAAAGCATGGTTTAGAAAGATTGAAAACTATTACGATGGTGTTCATGCTGGGAACCAAATTCGTCCATTGACTGATGAGGAAGTGGCTAATCTGGTAACTTTTGATGATTTAATTGATCAAAGCATCATGAACCGCAGACAGTATTCTGACAATGAGAAATTGGCTAGAAATGGCTACTATTATACATTCTTATTGTCACCAATCTATTCTGCTTTGGATAATCTGACTGGAGCACCTGGAGATTTGATGTTTAGACGCATGGCCTATGAACTCTTAGCCGCTAAAGGATATGATGAAGGATTCATTCCATACGTAAGCAATCAATTGAAGTCAGAATCACCAAATGGAATTGTTAATGATACAGTTGTACTACAACATGTCTTTGATAACAAATATGCAACTTGGTCTGAATTCAAGAAGGATATGTATAAAGAACGAATCGATCAATTGACAAAATTGAAGCCGATTACGATTGTGTATGAACTTGATAAGCCGAATTCAACGAATACAGTGACCATAAATTCTTATCAGGATTTGGAAAATCTGATGAAAGCTGCGGTTAAAGAGGATATGAAACGTTTAGATCAAGCGACTTCAAATGTGAATACAAGTTGGGTTCATAGTCTGAAGAGAAAGGTCTATAGTGAACTCTTGCGTTCAACTGATGAATTCAGAAATTCAATTTTTAACCCGTAAAATATTAAAGGAGCCGAAAATTAGGCTCCTTTTATGGCTCTTTGTCAACTGTAGTGGGTAGACGAAAAGCTAACACCTAGAGAGGACGAACTTCGGAGCCCACTGAAAAAGTCATCGTATGATGGCTTTTTTTGCTATACTAAAGATGAGGTGATGGTATGCTTGATAATCAGTTGACTTTAGATGTCAATCCTTAGTATTTCAAAGCACCTGGATTTCTAAGTGTTTTTTTCATGCACAAAAACAGGAGGTAAACCATGAATAAACCTATCAAAAAGAATCGTGAACTTTAGGACCAAGTCAAAGAGCTTTAGTTTGTGCCTTATTTGTAATATTTCCCGAATGATACCAAATTAGCAAGATAAAACAGTTGTCTGAACAGCATTTTGTCGCTATAATGGATATTATTAAATAAGGAGATAAAGTTAAATTTATTTTGAAAATGAAAAAGTTTTTTGGTGAGAAACATGAGCGTTTTGCTTTTCGCAAACTTTCAGTAGGGCTTGTCTCTGCAACTGTTGCGAGTCTATTTTTTGCAGGTTCAATTGCTGCGGCTCCGTCTGTTAGTGCCCAGTCTATTAATTATACTTATGTAACTGAGCAAGAGTTGACAGATGCAGAAAAAGAATTGATTATTCGAGACCTGCCAGGTTTGGCTCAAGCAACGGATGCGAACTATTATTTGGTTTATCGTCCAGTAATGACGAGCCAGACAACTACAGGCACAAATTTAAAAATATTGCCTAAGACAGGTGTTTTAGAAACAGGTGCGATGGCTCTTGCAGGTCTATCTCTTCTAGTTGTAGCCGTTAAGTTGGGTAAAAAAGGTAAGAAAGAACTTGCGGGTGTCATCATTCTTGCAGCAACGGGAGCAAGTTTCTTGGCCCCAACTAGCTCAGCCTTGACTAGTCACATTTTGGCTCAATTCAACCATGCGGTGGAAAGATCAGCAGGTCAGGCCTTGCCAGCGCCAGCTGAAATCGACGGTTATGTCTATGTGGGCTATTTTAAAGATAGCAAGGCGGTAGAAGAGTTTCCAGCAGGAGAGGAAAAGCCGGTTGAACAGTTAGTAACTGAAGTTCCAGATTCAGCTCCTAGCCATCAAGTTCCGACTGCAGAAATTTCTGAAAAAACAGTAACGAAATCGGAAGTTATCGCGTTTGAAACTCAAACTGTAGAAAATCCAGATTTGGCTGAGGGAACAGAAAAAGTTGTTCAAGAAGGTCAAAATGGTGAGCGGACTATTACAATTAAACAAACAATTGTTGAAGGTCAGGTTCTTAAAGAAGAGGAAGTTTCGTCAGAAATTACTAAAACGGCTACTCCAAAAATCATTGAAATTGGAACCAAAAAGGCTGAAGACTCAGCAATCACAGTTGTTCCAGATACGGCACCGACCCATGAAATCCCTGCACTTGCGATTACTGAGGAAGTAACATCTCATACAGAATCTATTGCATTTGTATCAGAAGAAGTGTATGATGCAAGTTTGCCAGTAGGGACTAGACAGACAGTCCAAACTGGTCAACCTGGTCAAAAGACTATTGAAACCAAGAAGACTTTTGCTGATGGAGTACTGATTAAGTCAGAGGTTCTTTCTGAAACTGTTACTCAGTCACCAGTAAATCAAATCGTCAAAATTGGTACCAAGCCAGCAGAAGACTCAGCTATTACGGTTGTTCCAGATACGGCACCAACCCATGAAGTACCAGAACTTGTTTTGACAGAAGATACAACGTCAAATACGGAGTCGATTCCCTTTGAAAGTCAGGTAATCTATGATGATACCTTGGCGGAGGGGACTCGAAATGTAGATCAAGTTGGTAAAGCCGGAGTTCAGACGACTGTTATCAAGAATTTCTATGCTGATGGTGTTTTGATTAAATCTGAGCAAGTTTCAAGCTCTGTAACAAGTTCGCCAGTGACTGAAATCGTACGTGTTGGTACAAAGAAAGCTGACACGGTGACAACTGAGACTGAAACATCAACTAAAGTGATTCCGTTTGAGGTTAGCTACCAAGATGATGCGACTTTGCCAGTAGGTGAAGAAAAAATCATTACTGCAGGTCAAAACGGTCAAGCAACGATTACAACAACTTACACCCTTATTAATGGCGTTCGCCAACCAAATCCTACAGTCACTGAAAATGTAACGACTCAGCCAGTGACTCAAGTAGTTGCACGTGGTACGAAAGCTGTTACTCCAACTCCAGTTGAGGGAACAGAGGTTGTAAAAGAAACGGTTGACATCCCATTTGAAACCAAGACAACAGATTCATCTGACCTCTATGTTGGCGAAGAAAAGGTTGTTACCGAAGGTAAAAATGGTAGCAAAGACATCACAACAACCTATGTAACAATCGACGGTGTTCGCCAGCCAAATCCAACTGTGACAGAAAAAGTTACAGAAGAGCCAACGACTAAGGAAGTTCTCAAAGGTACAAAACCAATCGAAGGAACAGATTCAGTCACCGAAACCGTTGAAGTTCCATTTGAAACCAAGGTTACGGAATCTGCTGATTTGTATACCGATGAAGAACAAGTCGTTGTTGAAGGTAAGGCAGGAACGAAAGAAATTACCACCACCTACCAAACTATCAAAGGCGTTCGCCAGCCAAATCCAACTGTGACAGAAAAAGTTACAGAAGAGCCAACGACTAAGGAAGTTCTCAAAGGTACAAAACCAATCGAAGGAACAGAGTCAGTACCAGAAACAGTTGAAATACCATTTGAGACAGAATACGTAGACGATCCAACACTCTTAGTTGGTAAGACAAAGGTTGTGACTACCGGAGTAAATGGTTCTAAGACAGTAACGACCACTTACCAGACCATCAAGGGCGTTCGTCAGGAAAATCCGACAGTTACCGAAGAAATTACCAAACAACCGGTAAATGAAGTGATTGCGCGTGGTACAAAAGTTGAGAAAGTACCACAAGTAATTATCACTGATTTGGTAGAAAATGATGATGCAAAATCAGCAACAGTCAGCTACAAGTTGACAGATGAAACATCTAATTTCCTCAGAGCAGTTGCACTCTTATATGACAATACAGGTGCTTTGATTAAAGAGCAAGCTATTGACAATCCAAATGGTCAGATTACCCTAGAAAATCTCGACTTCTACACAGACTATACTGTGAAGACCAAGATATTCTATACCCTAGATGAACAAGAACAAAGTTCGGAGCAAGAAGCCATTATTGAAAGCATGCGAAAATTTGATTTGGTCTACAAAAAGATTGAAGTCAAAGATATTGATGCAGTGACTGTATACCGTCGCAAAAATGGTAGCTACATCGGCCAAGAATTCTTAGAAGAACTACCAACATCTACTGATGAATTATTCATAAAAGTAACCTCAGATCGCTTCAAAGAAGTCTATCTTCCAGTTTCTAGCGTTGAAGAAACTACCTTGAATGGCAAAACAGTCTTTAAGTTGGTTTCATCATTTAATGAATTGGTGCAAGATAAGGATGCCCAATACGTTGCCAACCGTGAATTCTACATTCCTAAGATGGTGACTGATGCTAATACCTACACATCCTTCAAAACTTTGCTCGACGCTATGAAAGCAAATCCAAGTGGCACTTTCAAATTAGGTGCACATTTGGACGCAAGTGAAGTCCCTGTTGGAGATATTCCATCTTATGTGACTGGATTTAGTGGTACTTTGGATGGAGTAAATGACGGTTACGCCTTCTCAATCAGCAACTTGAAGGCACCATTGTTCTTTAATCTTAGTGGTAAGGTTCAAAACTTGGATATCAAGAATGCCAGTCTAAATACAACATCTAAGAACCCACTTGCTACAATTGCGATTAATGCCAACAATGCAACTATCACGAACGTAGCAGTAGAAGCGTCACTTAAAGGACCGCAAAACGTATCTGGTTTAGTTCAATCTGCAACAAATGCTACTATTAAAGATGTATCCTTCAAGGGTAGTATCGAAGTAACCGGAACCGATGCAAGTCTAACTGGTGGTATCTTGGGTAACGGTACGATGGCAAGTGTTGGAAATGCCAAGGTTGATGCAACTATTACTCTCCCAGGTACAGAAAACCAAGTAGCTGGTGGTATCGTTGGTCGTACTATGCTTGTCTACGATGTACCAGGAAGTGTCTATAATTCTTACGCAACTGGTTCCATTGTGACGACAGAAACAGGTGGTATCGTCGGCGGTATTGCCGGTGCCAACCAGGTTACGGGTGCCCTTGCTCCATATAGCGGTAACGTTAACAATGTTATCAGCGATATGACTGGTACGACAAGCATTATCGGTCAACCAGCAAATCCAACTGGAAAGATTAAAGACGGTTTCACTACAACAACTGATAGTTTGACCAATGTTACTGTTATCTCTGATGAAGATGCACAAGCCAAAGTAGAAGCTATGGCTATTCAAGCGACAATTGATGATTCTGTTTCGCTTAATCTCAATCAATATTCAGTAGATTATCTAACCGTGGATAAGGCTCAGGCTGACCATGAAATCGCCTACTACAACATGGAGAAAATCCTTCCATTCTACAACAAGGAACTTCTTGTCTACTATGGAAATAAGATTGCGACAGACGATAAGCTAAATACCGTTCGCCTGCTTGATGTTGTACCAATGAAGGATAAGGATGTTGTTGCAGATGTCTACGCTGAGAAGGCCAATATCAATAAGATTATGCTTCATTATGCTGATGGCACTGTGGACTACAAGACAGTTTCTTATCTAGAAGACTTCAAGAACAATCACGTTGTTGAGTACACTATTTCAGGTACAGACTTGATTTACACGCCAGAATCATTCTTGAATGACAGAAGTGCCCTTGTTGCTGACTTGGTAAGTAGTTTGTCAACAGTAGTCCTTGATTCAGATGCTATGAAGGCGGTTATCAAATATCCAACGACCTTGAATGCCGATACTCAGACTGGTACAGCTAAAGATTTCTACTTTGGTGACAGCTATGACCAAGTGATGGCCAACCTAGAAAGCAACGTTCGTAAGATTTTAGTAGCTAGTCTAAATGGTCAAGGCAAGGCTTCTGAAGACTACATCAAAGAGAAAATCACCAACAACAAAGAAGCCTTTGTGCTCGGTTTGACCTACTTGAACCGTTGGTACGACATCAATTTCGGAGAGATGAACACCAAAGACTTGACCATCTTTGAACCGGATTTCTTCGGTAATGATGCAGCGTCTGCTCTTGATATGATTCTCGCAATTGGTAATGGTGGTTATGATGTCCTTCGTGCGCATAACAACGTAACAACCTTTGCGTCAATCATTGGCAAACAAAATAATCAGACCAAGCTTTTCGATATGCTGGAAGATTATCGTCAGCTCTTCTTGCCAGAAATGACCAACAATGAATGGTTCAAGCAAACAACCAAAGCTTATGTTGTTGAAGGTAAGTCCTTGATTCCAGAAGTAGCTGCTAAACAAGAAACGACAGATACATATAGCAAGTACAATGTGGGTGCCTACAGCAAGATTGTCAATGATACTGTATCCAACCCTACTTGGAAGTACAACCACATGCTCTTGCCACTTTTGACCTTGCCACAAGAAAATATCTTTATCATTACCAACATGAATACCATCGCGATTGGTTCATACGAGCACTATGTAGATGATTATTCGACAGTGGAAAATCGTGATAAGGTTCGTCAGATGGTTGATTTGGCTGCTGAACGCCAACGAGACAACGCGGACTTCTGGTACAAGATTTTGGATGAAACCAACCGTGACAAGCTCTTCAGATCTGTCCTAAATAACGAAGGTTACGTCATGTACGGTAAAGATGGCACGAAGTCTTATCGCAATTTGACAGCCGATGTTGATGCTATCCAAGATTTCTACGGTCCGATCAACAAGTGGTATCGTGAGCATCCATCTATTAAGACTGCCTATGCGGATGGAAGTGAAACCTACTATATCACTTACGATATGCTGACAGATTATGGCACAGCCCTTTATACCCACGAAATGGTCCACAACCAAGATGGTGATATTTATCTGAAAGGCTATGGTCGCCGTATTGGTCAAGGTAACGAACTCTACGCCCAAGGTCTTCTGCAAAACGTCTTCAATGTCACTGAGATGAACCTTGGATTCAACGCAGTCTATAATAGCGATGATGTCAACCGTGTCCATGTCGGAGACCCAGTTGCACGTTTCAACAGCGAAGATGATTTCAATGAGTACTACCATAACCAATTTGATGTGCTTTACTTGCTAGATTACCTAGAAGGTATCAACATTTTGAATCAATCGGATGCAGACAAGAAAGCATGGTTGCGTAAGATTGAAAACTATTACATTCAAAATAATGGTGCCAATACCCATGCTGGTAACTCAGCGCGTGCATTGACAGATGCCGAAGTTGCAAGTTTGAAGACCTTTAATGACTTGATTGACCAAGACATTATCGTTCAACGTCAGTATGTCAATAACACGACCAACACAAGCAAGAAGTGGGATCGAAATAGTTATGTCAGCGTACCAATGTTTGCTGCTAACTTCTCAGCCCTTTCTAACTCAAACGGTTCACCAGGGGATATTATGTTCCGCCGTATGGCTTATGAATTGATTGCTGATAAGGGTTACACAGATGGCTTTGTACCGTATACTTCAGGTCAACTATCAGATTATGCAATGTCTAAGGGTTCTATTATTTATGATACATGGAACAAGAAGGATACTGGTTTGATAACTGACGACCATGTACTTGAAAATATCTACCAAGGTCAATATGCTACATGGGCTGACTTCAAGAAAGCAATGTTTGCTGAACGTTTGGAAAAAGTAGCAGACGGCAAGCTCAAACCATTCACCATGCAATACGAATTAGGTGTTGCTGATTCAACCAAGGAAGTTACTGTTACTAGCTTTGAACAGTTGCAAAACTTGATGAAAGAAGCTATGGACGCAGATATCCAAGCTAACAGCCTCAACCTAAACAATAGTCGTGTTCATGCGCTCAAAGTAAAAGTTTATCAAGCCTTGATGAACTCTACAAATGATTTCAGAACATCGATTTTCAATTAAACTAAACGGAAAAGGAGTCAATGTAAGTTGGCTCCTTTATATCGCAAAACACAATATGTTAACATATCAATATATTTTGTAACCGCCCAATAACAAAGTATATTGAAAAGGCTCCAAAGTCCTATTGACTCTGGAACCTTTTTCTATTTACATGCTCTCTTAATTTTTTCCTTCCATGGCAAATAAGCCTCCAGCACCTCCTT
>NZ_JAMWEL010000027.1 GCF_024509555.1 Streptococcus suis | reverse complement strand
ACATCCATTTTTACAATCACCAACGTTTTCAAGAACGCAACAACGGCCTTGCCCCTCTTGAAATGAGGAACAAGGCCGTCGCCTAATCTTTTATTATTTCATTGTCCACTTGACAGGGAGCTGTTCATGAGTAAACAAGGCCTTTTTCTCCAAGGCTGGAAGAGCAGGAAAATGCGGGCTGTTTTCATTGATTTGATGGGTCAAGTCCACCCAGGTTTTAGATTTAAGGGTACGGTAAATTTCAAGTAGTTCTGACATGGCAATTCTCGCTTTCTTTTTTTATTATTCTAACATGAAAGTAGTAAGTCTACTAATATATATTTTCTATCTACTCCCATAAATAAAAACTATAACCATGTTACATCCGATGACCCTAGCATTGACTTTTAAACCTAGAATGTCTATACTTTTGTTAACCTAAAAAAATATAAAGGATAACAAAATGACGAATCAATCGACAAAATCCCTTGTTTTCATCGCTATCAGTACAGCTATTATTGCTGCCTTATCACAAATCAGCATATCTATCGGGCCTGTTCCCTTTACTCTACAGACCTTGGCTATCGGCTTAGTAGCTTGTTTATACAAGCCGAAAGAAGCCATTGCAAGTGTTGGACTCTATCTGAACATAGGAGCTATCGGACTTCCTGTCTTTGCTGGATTTTCGGGTGGATTTGCTGCTCTCATGGGACCAACTGCTGGCTTTTTATGGGGCTTCTTAATCTATGCCGCTATTACTTCAGTCCTCACCAAGTCAACTTCTTCACCTGTGACTGTTTTCTTAGCCTGTCTATTAGGAACCGCAAGTTGTTTCCTTTTAGGCTGTTTGGTCTTTAAGCTTGTTTCAGGTGCTAGCTGGTCAGATACCTTAGCCTGGACAGTCCTTCCCTTTATCCTACCAGACTTGGTCAAAATTTCCATTGTTACTCTATGCCACCGCCTATTGCAACCTATCACCAAAAAAGAAGCCTTTTTCTCCTAGGCTTCTTTCATTTATTTATTAGCAAAGGCATCCAAGAGAACTTGGAATTCTTCATTGCTGAGCGTGATTCCCTTGCCCATCTTAGTGTGGTCAGGGCTCCAGGTACGGATATCATACTTGGCTGGTGCGCCATTAAATGATACACGATTGAGTTCCTTGGTCCAACCCTTATCATTTTCAGATAGGACCAAGAGTTTTTCTTCGATTTCAAATGTAAATTCTGCCATTTGTTACCTCCTTCACTTATTTGTTCGAAAAAACTTGTCATTTTTGCGAAAATTGGATACTATAATTATAACAAGTTTGAAAGGATAATGCCATGAAGAGATTTTTGGAAGTTATTTTAGAGCAGGTCAATATCTTTTTGGGCAATGGCAAAGCTCCTAAGACCATTGAGCCTGACAGCAAGGAAGAGATTAAGAACAATTTAGAACTAGCACTCTACAAGAAAGCCGCCATTCATGTTATCTATAACGACCGCAGTTTTACAGGTGATATTGTCAAATACGATAAGGAACGCCAACGGATCATCATGAAAAATTTCAAACGTCGGGTAACTAGCATTATCAATATCCAAGATATTAAGAAGCTTACCCTGGTTCCAGAAAGTGTAAAAACCTCTCAAAAACAAATAAAAGGCTGAATTTCCAGCCTTTTATTTTATGCTCTAATAGTCAATGATTGACCATCTTCTTGGTAGAGGTTGATGAGGCCTGATTTGCAGGCACGAACCATATCACCAGGATAGATTTCACGGTCTAGTTTGATCGTCAAGAGTTCCATTGGCTTGTTGGCACGTTCAATTTTCTCACCTGTCGAATCACGAAGGTCTTGAATGGTCGTCTCAAAGTGACGGAAACCTGGTCCGTAGAACTCCACTTGGTCACCTTCGTTGATGACATTGCGTTGGCGAATGGTGGCAGTCATGGTTTCCTTGTCAAAGGCCACTACTTCGGCGATGAATTTGTATTCTGGAATTTTACGGCGGGCACCGAAGAGCTGTTCGTTTTCGCTCGGTGGACTGTAGTAGAAACCTGTTGCCAATTCCCGTTGGGCTACCTTCCACATTTCGTCAATCAGGTCTTGCTTGATGGCTTCAAATTTTTCCGGACTTTCCAGATAGGCATCGACTGCCGCCTTGTAACAATTGGTTACGGTTGACACGTAGTGGACAGATTTCATCCGGCCTTCAATTTTTAGGCTATCGACCCCATTTTCAATCATGTCTGGAATATGGTCGATCATACACATATCCACCGCAGACATGGAGAACTCCTCTGGTATTTCCCCCTTAATCGAACGACGTTCTTCACCAAATGGGAGGTCGTAGAGATTGTACTTCCAACGGCAAGACTGGGAGCAGCCACCGCGGTTGGCATCGCGTTTGCTCATGTGGTTGGAGAGAACGCAGCGGCCTGAGTAGGAGATACACATGGCTCCGTGAACAAAGGCTTCGATTTCAACGTCTGTCCGTTTGCGGATTTCAGCCACCTCTTCCATGGTCACTTCGCGAGCCAAGACAACACGGGTCAGGCCTAATTCCTTCCAAAACTCAAAGGTTTCATAGTTGGTCGATGAAGCCTGGGTAGACAGGTGGATTTCAAGTCCCGGCGCCTCTGTCGCACAGATGACAATGAGGGCAGGGTCGGACACGATAACGGCATCCAAGCCCATGTCACGCAATTCGCGGAACCAGGCTCCTGCCCCTTCTTCATTACCCTCGTGGGTGACCATATTGGCCGCTACATAGACCTTAGCACCACGGGCATGGGCATATTCAATCCCTTCCCGCATCTCGTCCATGGTAAAGTTACCGGCCCGGCTACGCAGACCGTAGGCCTGACCACCGACAAAGACAGCATCGGCACCATAATCAATGGCAACCTTCAATTTCTCCAAAGTCCCAGCAGGTGACAAGACCTCAGGACGCTTTAATGTTTTTGACATCATGTAAAATCTCCTCTATTTGCGACGGTTTCCACATGAAACGATACTTTTTCATGTGGAAACCTAGTGCAGAGTTTAGAAAATCGCCCAAAGGCGTTTTCGTGCTCTGACCTTACATTGTAAGTGACAGAGCTAACTCTGCCAGGATAGAATACTGTAAACGATCTTGTTTCACTCGGAAACCTAGGGAAGAGATTAGAAAATCGCCCAAAGGCGTTTTCGTGCTCTGACCTTACATAGTACACGACAGAGCTAACTCTGCCAGGTTAAAGTAAATAAATTGTGATAAAACTATTGTTATTTAACCTTATTGCGGTCAAATTCATAGAAACCAGTGTCCAAACCACGTTCAGCTGGATGGAGCTTGCGAACCTGTTCGTCTAGCAGAAAGGCCTGATCATAAGTGAATTCGCCTTTTTCAATCAAATCTCTTGCTTGAACAAAAAGCTTAGCAATTTCAACAAAGTTCTGTCCAGGGCAATAGATACCATCAAGTTTCCAATTATGATAACCATGTTCATCTAATTCTGACAGCTTGGTCATCATATCAATGTCATTGTTGATAAAGATATGCGTACCATGCTTATCTTCAAAGATAGAATAGTGGCTATCTGGGTCGCTCGGCTCAGCTAAGAAAAGTCCGCGTCCACGTGACAAATCTGTCTCATCAGCCTTTGTAAAATTGTAGTAATTTTGCAATAAGGTCCGCTTGGAATGGTGAATAACAGAGGCGCCGTAGACCAAGATTTCCGCTGGTATTTCTAAGTTCTTAGCAATATCAAAGAGTTCTTCTGATGGAATCTCTCTTGCCAAAACAGCCTCCACTGCTCCATGATCTTTCCAAAAGTTAATCTGACGGCTGGATGTCACAAAGACAGATGTATCATAGATTAGCTTGAAATTGTAGCCATCACGCTTATTGATATAGAAAATTCCAGTATCTCCGACAACCAGATAATCAACCTTGATTTCCCTCATTAGCTCCATAAACGGTTTGATATTGTCCATCATATCTTGGTGCATCAGAGCATTGGCTGCAACAGTCAATTCCTTTCCTGCTCCGTGGACCAGCTCCGCTATTTCCCGAAGCTCATCATAGGTAAAATTTGTTGGAATGCGGAGGGCATGGTCGGCTTCGCCAACATAAATGCGGTCAACACCTGCCGCTAGCAGTTCCTTGACCTGTTCAATACTTTCAGCTGTTGCTGTAATGATAATTTTTCCCATAAAGTTAATTATATCACAAACATTCTCTTTCATGATATAGCTACATTAAATTTAATGTTCAGACTTTTTTAATCTATCTCTTGTAACCGTATTGTAATATTACTGACATAAAAATTCATAATTGTTATGTTATGCTTTAAGAAGCAGAAAAGGAGACGATATGGCTTTGAAACAATATCAGTCCCAAAAATACCAGTACGAAGACAATATCCTGAAAGAGAAAAAAACTCAATTTCAATCCTATCAAGTTAAAAATCCTAACAATGAACGCATCTCAGAACTCTTATTTTTTGTAAATATTGTTTTGTTTAGCTTGATTACTGTAATCTCCTGTTATATCTATTTATCGCTGGATATGCCTGTATTACCTGCATTTTTACTAGCGAGTGCAACAGGGTTAGTCGGACTTCGCTTGGTTCAATTTGGACTTAGACAAAATAATAAACGATTAAAAAATAAGATAAAAAAATAAACAGAGAACTGAGTATATTCTGGTTCTTTGTTTTTTATTTTTTCATATGCATCATCAAACTATTGTAATTTGCACTTAGAAAAGGACAAGCTTGAGTGCAGAGATTATTATCCCGCTCACAAAATAGTATTAGTGTTCTAAAATTTAAAAACCTAGATATGCCCTGTTTCTATTTCCGTTTGCGATAATCGTCACTCACAATAAATGGAAACTACATTTCTATCATTCGACAGATGATACTTTGACTAAAACCAAACTATTTGTTTCAAATATTTCTAACTAAACATTATTACTTATTTTTTAAGTTATACATATTTCAATAACTAGCTATCGCTTATTTTTAGTGCTAAATATATTGTTGTAATGACCCAACAATTAAAAAATGTAAGCCGATTTTCAATAATTTGCAGTCTAAATTTTGAGATAAAAATGAAAATGGAGTCTGGCTAAAACCTAACTCCACTCCTTAACGGCTCTAACTAATGTTATAGCAAATCATTAACTTACAAATACTGGCCCTTGACAACAAAGAAGGTGCCACGAATTTCGCCAGCTAGTTTGGATCGTTGGCGGGCAAACTTGAATTTGCCTTCAAATTCTTTGGGAATGTCAATGCCGTCTGACAATTTGAATCCGACAGCTCGTTTGCCTCCTTCTTCTAGCGTATAGAGGACATTGACAGCCAGGCCATTGTCATAAAAGACAAATGACCAGAGAACGCCATCTACCTCAAGCTGAGCGACATTGAGCGGAGTGTAAGGAAAAACCATGTCCCGCTCTGCCAAGACCTGCTCGATGAAGGGCAGGATTTCAGGCTTCTCTTCTGGTGTATAGACCACGAACTCCTGCTTGTATTTGTTCCAGAAATAGCGGGCTTCGTTGGCACGCAGACCTGCCAAGACTTCTGCGACTGGACTAGTTTCTAAACCTGTCGTTTCGACTTCTTTAAAATTTACTGTATAAGACATGATTTTCCTTTCAATAAAGAAAGCACCCGAAGGTGCTAGGTTAGGTTTCCCTACCAACTTCAGGTTCGAGGTAGGTAGAAAAATTCATTATGCGTTAAATGCTTCTGTTAATTGCGGTACAACCTGTTTCTTACGTGAAACTGCACCAGCAAGGAAGGCATGGTTGTTTTCCAACTTGAAGTTGAAGGCCGCTTCCACCTTATCCATGTTGCTACCGAGCGCAAGGATTTCAGAGTTTGAGTTAACGATGTCTGTAATCATGAGGACAAAGTCAGAGTAGCCATTTGCTGCTGATGCTGCTGTCATAGCTGCTTCGATTTCTGCTTGGCGTTCCAAGACTTCTGCAATATCAACAGTGTTGACTTGGGCTACACGCACGTCATTTCCGTTCAAACCAAAGGTTTTTGCGTCGATGTCAATCAATTCTTCTGCTGACTTGCTAGCAAGATTGGTACCTGCTTTCAAGAGTGCCAAGCCATATTCTTCCAAGTTCACACCAGCAATTTCTGCCAATTCAGCCGCTACTTGTGGGTCTGTTGCATGAGTTGTTGGCGATTTGAGCAAGAGTGTATCTGAAATCAAACCTGACAAGAGGAGGCCCGCTACTTCTTTTGGAGGCGTCACACCATTTTCTTTGAAGGCACGATAAACGATTGAAGATGCTGAACCAACTGGCTCCAAACGCATGTACAATGGGTTTGCAGTTTCAAAGTTTGCGACACGGTGGTGGTCAATAACAGCTGCCACTTCCACATCCTTGATGTCTGCGATTGATTGTTGGAATTCATTGTGGTCTGTCAAGATGACTTGGCTAACGCCTTCTGCCTTAGCAGACTCAACCACGCGCGGTGCAGTAACACCAAAATAGTCAAGCGCAAACGCTGTTTCTTCATTTGGTGTTCCAAGTGCAACTGCTTCCGCATCACGACCAAACACTTCACGCTCCAAGTGAGCCCAGCCGTATGATGATGCAATGGCATCTGTATCAGGATTTTGGTGACCAAAAACTAAAAATTTAGACATGTCTACAACCTCATTTTTTCTAATAATCTCCTACATTTTACCATAAATAGAAAGACTTGTGAACATGAACGGGTCAGGATTTGCCAAACGTTTTCAAAAAGAGTAAGATAGTAGGTAACAATACAAAAGGAGAAAGTTATGAAATTTTCAGACTATACCTATGTCCGTCCCGATTATGAAGCCATTAAGGCTCAATTTACTGAGCTAACCGATCAGTTAGCTCAAGCAAGTGACTTGGAAACAACTCGTACACTTGTGGTAGCCGTTACCAAGTTACTCAGCTTGGTCGATACCCAGTACAATCTCTGGATGATCCGCCACACCATCGATATGAACGATGAGTTCTACAATGAAGAAACCAAGTTTTGGAATGAATATTCGCCACTTTTTGAAGAATTGACCACCAACTACTACCGTGTCATCGTCCAGACGCCTTACAAGGAAGAGTTGTCAGATATCTTGCCTAAAACCTTCTTCATGCTGGCTGAGAACAAGCTCAAGACTTTCTCATCAGACGTCATTCCATTACTGCAAAAAGAAAATGAATTATCTGATGAATACAGCAAACTGATTGCGGGTGCGGAGATTGATTTCCAAGGACAGACTTACAACTTGGCACAAATGGGGCCATTCGGTCAAGCAACTGACCGCGAGGTCCGCAAGGCTGCTTCTGCTGCTACAACTGCCTTCTTTGAAAGCAAGGAAGCTGATTTTGACCGTGTTTACGATGAATTGGTCAAAGTCCGCACGGAAATCGCCCACAAACTTGGCTTCAAGGACTATGTAGAATACGGCTACCTCAAGATGAACCGTTTCGACTACAATCGTGACATGGTCAAGGTGTACCGTGAAGAAATCCTCAAACATATCGTACCAATTGTACAAAATCTGCGTCAACGCCAAGCCAAACGCTTGCAGGTGCCAAGCCTCAAACACTACGACCTCAATCTTGAGTTCTTAGACGGCAATGCGGTGCCTCAAGGTGACCCTGATTTTATCGTCAGCCAGGCCCAAGACATGTACCGTGAATTGTCCGCAGAAACAGGCGAATTCTTCGACTTCATGATTGAGCATGAACTCTTGGACTTGGTTGCAAAACCAGGCAAAAACAGCGGTGGTTACTGTACCTATATCCCAGACTTCAAGAGCCCATTCATCTTCTCCAACTTCAACGGAACCAGCGGTGATATTGATGTCTTGACCCACGAAGCAGGTCACGCCTTCCAAGTCTATCGTTCACGTTGGATTCAAAGTCCAGAAGTTGTTTGGCCAACCTACGAAACCTGTGAAATCCACTCCATGTCTATGGAATTTATGACGTGGCCATGGATGGACCGTTTCTTCAAGGAACAGGTGGATAAGTATAAGTTTACCCACTTGGCAAGTACCCTTCTCTTCTTACCATATGGTGTCTTGGTAGACCACTTCCAGCACGAAGTCTATGAACACCCAGAGATGACACCAGCAGAACGCAAGGCAACTTGGAAAAAACTCCAAGATCTCTACTTGCCAGACCGTGACTATTCCGAGTCAGAAGCCCTCAACCGTGGTATCTTCTGGTACCGTCAGGGGCATATCTTTGCCAGCCCATTCTACTACATCGACTACACCTTGGCACAAGTTTGTGCCCTCCAATTCTGGAAACGTACGCAGGTAGATCACGATGAAACTGCTTGGGCAGACTACATCCGCATCTGTGATTTGGGCGGCACCAAGTCCTTCCTACAAGTGGTTGAAGCCGCAAACCTCCAATCACCGTTCAAAGAAGGTGCTCTTGAAAGCACAGCCAAGGCTGCTGCCGATTGGTTAAATGCAGTTAAGGATGACGAACTATAAAAGATAAAAATGGGAGTGGGACAAAAATCGGTAACCCGCAGGGTTCGATTTTGTCGTCCTACCCCCGCACAGTTGAGTAGGGCTGTAAAAGCTGATAAAATCAGCTAATTAGAGCCCACTCAACCACTGCGTCAAGTTTAACTATTGAAAATAACTAATGAGGCCAGGACTTTTGTCCCAGCCTCATTTTTTTGCTTTGACAAATTCGATGTACTTATCCCCAAAAACTTCAATTTGCTCCAAAACCAACTTAAATTCCTGACCAATCTCACTCAGTTCATATTCTACTTTTGGCGGAACCTGTGCATAAACCTTCCGAGTGATTAAACCATCATCTTCCAGCTGACGCAACTGCTTGGTCAAAGTTGCTTGGGAAATCCCTGTCAATCGACGGTGCATTTCATTAAACCGAATAGGACCTTCTTCGATATGATGTAGTAATAAGATACTCCATTTGCCAGATAAGACACTTTGAGTGGTCACATAAGGACACTCCGGAACCGTATGTTGTGTGAAAGTTGCCATAATTTCTCCTTTATTTTCCCTTGATACTACACATTACTTTATAAAAAGATAGTGACTATTCAAAAAAATCGTACTTGTAATATTTTTAGTACCTGTTACAATAATACCATAAACTGCGAGAGCAGGGAAGAAAAAATTTTTAGAGATATAACATTATGAAAAACATTTTATTTATCGTCGGTTCATTACGTGAAGGTTCATTCAACCACCAAATGGCTAAACAGGCTGAAAGCATCTTAGAAGGTCAAGCAACTGTATCTTATCTTAACTATAAAGAAATCCCACTTATGAATCAAGACCTTGAAACACCAGTCTTGCCAGCTGTCCAAGCTGCACGCGATGCGATTATGGCTGCAGATGCTATCTGGATTTTCTCACCAGTTTACAACTTTGCTATTCCAGGTACTGTGAAGAACTTGATTGACTGGCTCAGCCGTGCCCTAGACTTGTCAGAAACACGTGGCCCATCTGCCCTCCAAGATAAGATTGTAACTGTGTCATCTGTAGCAAATGCTGGACACGAGCCAATGTTTGCTAGCTACCAGGCACTCCTACCGTTTGTTCGTATGCAAGTCGTTGGTGAGTTTACAGGTACAACTGTCAACCCAGAAGCATGGGGAACTGGACAGTTGGTATTGTCAGAGGAAGCCATCGCTGGTCTGCAAGCTCAAGCTCAAGCTTTGTTAGATGCTTAGATTCTACAGGTCAATATACATCCTTCTATGATCTTTATCGAGTTGAAGATGATAAAATTGCAGAACTCTGGGATGTTGTTGTACCAATCGAGGAAGATTCCAAAACTTCCAATAGCAATGGTAAATTCTAATCAAAAACCAAGAAAATAAGATGAAAGAAAATTAAAATGAAACTATATTACATCATCGATGCTTATTGTGGTTGGACCTACGGCTTTAACCACATTTTCACAAAATTCATGCAAGACCATCCTGACATAGAAATAGAGGTCATTAACGGAGGTTTGTTTGTCGGAGATAACAAAAAGAAAATGGTTGATTTCCAGCAGGCACAGACCATCAACAAACAAATCGAAAGCTATTACCAAATGTCTTTTGGCGATAACTACAATCAATTGTTTAAGGATAAGGACTTTACCATGGACTCCCTTGGTCCTGCTATAGCCTACTCAGTCTTGAAAAACTATGTTGAGACACCTAACCATGCTCAGCTAACATTAGATATTCAAGCCTTATTTTTTGAAGATGGGTTAGACCTCAGTCAAGCAGACAGTTACACCAGCCTAATCGGTAGCTATCAGTTACCTACAAAGGCTATGGAAGAACTATCAAGCATCTTGAATCAACCAGAAAGTCTACACCCAGACTTTATCAAGGCTTATGAAATGGGGGTAACCTCTTTCCCAACCTTATTACTTGAAAAAGACGGGAACTTCTTTAATCTTATTAACCAAGTACGCACAGTAGACGATTTGAAAAAAAATTTCCAAGCAGCTATTACGCAATAGAAAGGGCAACTATTTATGGAAAAACATTATAAGCTACAAAATGGAACAGAATTACACATCTTTACAAATGACGAATCAAGTTTTATGGTTACGGCGACCTTAATCATTAAAAATGGTAAGGCTCTCCTTGTAGGTTCAGGGTTTAAACAATCAGAAGGAGAGCGAATTGTTCGCTATCTACAAGACGCGCAACTGACATTAGAAAAAATCTTTATCATTCAAGGGGATCCAGACTATTATTTTGCTCTTGAGCCTATCAAAAAATCATTCCCAGAAGTCATTGTCTATGCAACGTCTTATGTTATCGACCATATTTTAAAAACAGTATCAAAAAAATTACAGGTATGGGGCGGCTCTTTAGGTGACCAAGCTCCTAAAAATATTATTTTACCAGCGCTCATTCAAGAATCTACATTAGAATTTGAAGGTGATAAATGGGAATTTTTCGGTAGTGAACCAAGTCAAATCAATCTTTGGAATGCAGAAACCAAAACCATTATTGGCGGTATCAATACCTTTAATCAAATTCACCTCTTCTTAGCAGATTCACAAACTACCGAGCAATTGAAAGCCTGGCAAGATCGATTAAAAGATATGAAGGCACTGGATGCCTCTCTCATTATTCCAGGTCATGCAGATAGTGAAGGTTCATTTGATTCTCAAGCACTTGATTTTTCAATTGCCTATATTGAAGTAGCAATCAAATTAAAAAAAGAAGTCAAGGACTCAGCTACTTTTATCGCTAAAATGAAAGAAGAATTCCCTAATCTTCGTAACGAGGGAGTCTTAGAATTGAGTGCTAAAGTCTTAACAGGTGAAATCCCATGGGGGTAATGTATGTCAAAAAATCAATTATATAAAAATATTTTAGAAGAAACTTATCTAGCTACTGCTCAAGGTCGAATAGAAGATTTCAAGAGCCATTTGGCTGCTGATGTCTCTTGGACAGAAGCTGCAGGCTTTCCCTATGCTGGTACCTATATCGGTCCAGATGCAGTGATCGAAAACGTCCATGCAAGACTAGGTTCTGAATGGACCAATTATAGTGCCACACCCGTTGATTACGCCTTTTCAGGAAACCGTGTCATGGTTTATGGCTACTACAAGGGGACCTACAACCTTACTCAGAAATCCTTCCAAGCAGACTTTGTCCATATTTACGATTTTAATGCTGAAAATAGAATTACACACTTTATCCAAATCGTAGATAGCGCACTTGTTGAGAAAGCTATGAGATAAAAATCAATTTTCAAAAGTCTATTCGTCACACATTAACTAAGTAACTCGAAAATTCCTATAAATTGTATCAGAAAGCTAGGTATTCCCATGTACAATTCCCAATTTGAACTGGGCCACGTCGCCCTCAATGTCCGCAATCTGGAACTCCAAAGCCTGTTTTACCAACAAGTCTTGGGGCTCCAAGTTCTCTCCCAAAGCCCCAACCAGATTGACCTAGGCGTTGGATAAAACATCCTTATTCGCCTGATTCAAACAGAGCAGAAAGGTGAAGTTAGCCACAGCTACGGACTCTATCACTTGGCCATCGTCCTACCTAGCCGTGAGGACCTGGGGACCATTTTCCGACACTTTATCGACAATAAGATTCCTCTCCAAGGCGCCAGCGACCACGGTTACAGCGAAGCCATTTACCTAGCCGACACGGAAGGCAACGGCATCGAGATCTACCGCGACCTCCCTCAAGACACTTGGGATGTCCGACCAGACGGCCGAATCGTCGGCATTACTGAGCCTATGGATGCTGAAACGATCTATGCTTTAGGGAAAAAAGCTGACGCAGCCTATCAGATACCGATTGGCAGTCGCATGGGTCATGTCCATCTATCTGTCCGAGAAAGCACTGCTTCTAGCCGTTTTTACCAAGAAGTCCTAGCTGTCGAGGATAAATTCTCCGTCCCATCTGCAGCCTGGCTAGCCTCCGGTGATTATCACCACCATTTAGCTGTCAATGAATGGGGTGGCAAAAATCTGAAAACCAGACAAGAAGGCATGCCAGGCCTTTCCTACTATACAGTCATTTATTCCAATCAGGAAGCTTTTGAAGCAACCTTGAATCGTGCCATTGCTGCAAACTTAAAGGTAGAAAGCATGAATAGTTCTGCTGCCTTTGTTGATGTGGATGGCATAAAAACTAAACTCTACATAATTGAATAGAAAACATAGAAAAAGACTTACCAACTCAGCTATCTTGGTAAGTCTTTTTAAGTCTATCCTTTAATCCTATTCAAGTAGTCTTGATAGGACTCCGTTTCCATTAATGCTTTTGCATTTTCTACTCGTGCTTTTGTCGGTGGCTTGGTTCCCTCTAGTGGGTAAGGTCTTCCTAATTCACGCCACTTAAATTCGCCAAGATTGTGATAAGGTAACACTTCAAAGCGTTCTACATTATTCAAGGTTTTGACAAATTTACCCAATTCAACCAAGTCTTCATCTCGATCTGTCAAACCAGGTACCAAAACATGACGAATCCAAACTGGCTTACCAATATCCGACAAATAACGAGCGCACTCTAAAATAGTCTTATTGCTATGACCTGTAACAATTCGATGCTGATCAGAATTAATCTCTTTAATATCCAAAAGCACCAAGTCTGTTACTTCCATCAAGCGATTGTATTTTTCTAAATAGCGCTCGGTCGAACGGAAAGTTAGAGCACAGGTATCCAATGTTGTATGAATCCCCTTTTCTTTGGCCAAAGAAAAGAGGGCAATCAAAAAGTCTATCTGAATGGTCGCCTCGCCACCAGAAACGGTAATACCACCTTCCTTGCCCCAAAACATGCGAAAACGCAAGGCTTCATTTAGTACATCTTCTGCCGTCCGCTCCTTGGCAGCAGGATTGACCAACTCCCATGTATCAGGGTTATGACAATACTGACACCGCATGTGGCAGCCTTGCATAAAGACCACAAAACGCACACCCGGTCCATCAACAGAACCAAAACTCTCGGTCGAATGTACTAGACCTGTAACTTTTCTATAATCTATTTCTTCCATGATTCCGTCCTCGTTTTCATTATACAGTTATTATACCACAAAAATGAAAACGCTTCTATCTTTTGCTCATTTAAATAATGGACCATTCAGATTCGGTAATAGAATAAGTCAACCCAATACACCAGACTGCATTTGTACAGATTCCAACAATTTCAATGTACCCGAGATCCTATTAAATAAATTAAATCCCGCACCTACAATGACCGGTGAAACTGTCAAACATAGCTGGTCAACCAGTCCTACTTTTAATAGAAATTGAGCTAATCTTGGACTTCCTATGACAAGAATAGCTCCACCTTCTTTCGACTTTTCAATGTGAAGACGTTGGATAAGATTGTCCTTAATTAAACTTGCATTATTCCAAGTAACTTCCGAAAGGCTTGTCGAACAAACTAGTTTTTCAACAGCATTTACCCATGCTGCATGATTGCGTTCATGTTCACTTGCTTCCAAATTATCCAGCATATTTGGCCAATAATGATACATCATTTCATAGGTGGAATGCCCCCACAAAATTGTATCTGCTTTTGCGGTCACCTGGTTGGCAAACTCCTCTAATTCATGATTATATTGAACAAAACTTATATCCATTGCACCATTCGGTCCTTCAACAATCCATCAAGCGACATATGTAGGAAAACGACTAATTTTCTAATATAAAACCTTATTTCTAACAAAAAATATTATACTATATTTCAATAGCAGTGTAAAACTAGAAAATTTGAAAACCAGCTGCAAACCTGCAACTGGCTCATCTTTATTCTTCTATTTCATCCTTCTCAATTGAGGTAATATAAAGTTTCAACTTAGTCACGCGGCCATTTTTCACCTTATCATTAATCAGAACTAAGTGATGATCTTTACTGTCGACCTCAAAAGTCACTTTTTCTTCCTGACTTGGAATGGTTCCAACACCGGTCAGATAATAGCCAGCGATGGTATCCACATCATCACTCTCTAACTCGGTATCAAAATGTTCATTGAAGTCATTTAAGGTCATATTGCCTTGAACAATGTAGGTATTTTCCGCGATTTCTCGGACAAAAATTTCTGTCTTATCCGTTTCATCGTCGATTTCACCGACAATTTCTTCCAACAAATCTTCCAAGGTAACCAGACCCGCAACTCCACCATACTCATCTAGCAGGATAGCCATCTGATTTTGGGTGTTTCGCAATGATGTCAACAAATCATCTACAAAAATCGTTTCTGGAACAAAAAGTGGCTCCTGCATGATACGACGGATGTTGAGATTATCAAAACCATTCGTAAAGGCTTCTGACAAGATTTTCTTGGTATGAATCAGTCCGATGATATTGTCCTTATCCCCATCGTAAACTGGGATACGTGAAAAATTCTGTTTCAAAATGGCAGCCATTATGGTTTCTGTATCATCTTCAATGTCTACCATAAAAGCATCTGTCCGAGGAACCATAACCTCACGCGCCATCAGCTCATCCAAGGAGAATACACCTTGCAACATCTCAATCTCTTCCGCATCCAGAGTCTGCTCACTTTTGGTTAAAATGTATTCAATTTCGTCCCTTGTCATCTGCTCGTCCGCATCATCAAAATTCATAGGGGTGATACGGCTGATTAGATTGGTAGCGGCTGATAAAAGCCAAACAAAGGGGCTAACAATTTTTCCTAGGAAAATAATCACAGGTGCAGTGACTACTGCCAGATTTTCCTTCATGTTCATGGCAATCCGCTTGGGATATAGTTCACCCAGTACAATAGACACAAATGTCAACATAGCCAGAGCCAACCAGTAACCAGCTGTCTGCGCTGTTGTTGAGTTGCCCAACCACTTGGCGAAAACAGCACCCAAATCGTTGGCCAAACTGGCACCCGAAAGAATGGAAATAAAGGTAATTCCAACCTGAATAGTTGAAAGAAAATTGTTGGGGTTTTCTAAAACTTGAATCAATCTGATGTAGCGTTTTTCACCTTCAGCAGCCTTTTGCTCTACCCTAGAACGATTTAGAGAAACAAGAGCCATTTCAGATGCTGAAAAGAAGGCATTCAACAAGGTCAATAATAACAGTAATAAAATTTGTAAATGAATGGTCTGACTACCAGGGTCTTCCATGATATTCTCCTAAAAAAAATGATATAATAGCTCTATTATACCATAAATAGAACATTATGGTAAATGGAATACCCAATTTCTTTTTTACAAGAAAGTTCAATAGATTGGAAAAAATATGATCGTATCAATGAAAAACTTATCCTACACTAGACAGGGTAAAGCTATTTTAGAAGACCTTAACTGGGAATTTAGAAAGGGAGAGCGTTGGGCTATTTTAGGCCTTAACGGTGCTGGAAAATCCACACTGCTGCGCATATTGATGGCAGAGTTTTGGAAGACATCTGGCGAGTTGACTGTTCTAGGTGTGGAATTTGGTAAGGGTGATATTCCCGGCCTGCGCACTAAGATTGGGGTGGTTGGCTCCTTTTTGGCAGAACGATTTCCCATTGATTTGACGGCTGAGCAGATTGTCTTGACAGGAAAATATAAGTCTTCTATCTTGTACCGGGAATATGGTCAGACAGAATTGGACCAGGCTATTGAAATGCTGAAAACAATCAAGGCTGACCACTTGATTGGCAGGACCTATGCCAGTTTGTCACAAGGTGAACGCCAACTCCTGCTGATCGCCCGCAGTTTGATGGAAGAACCGGCTATTTTGATTTTAGACGAGGCTACTGTGGGCTTAGACCTCTTGGCTCGCGAACGCCTGCTCCACCACATTGACTACATCTGCCAACTCCCAACGGCTCCTGCCATTATCTACGTCACCCATCACGCCGAAGAAATCACTGATCATTTCACCCATGTCCTCCTGCTCAAAGATGGCATGGTCTTGGCTCAGGGAGCAAAACAAGATATCCTGACACCTGAACTCCTCAGCGATTTTTATGGCAATCAGGTGGAATTGATTGACTTGGGTGAGGGAAGATTGTTCATTAAGCCCATATTATAACAAACAAATCCAGCCCTAGTTTGAGCTGGATTTTAATCGTTCCACCATGACCAAAAACGGTGGGGTATTGACTTGGTTGAGCGGTTTGTAGAGCATGGTGGTAAAGACAGTCTGGTCTAACTGGCTGATAAAGTCTAAGACTGCATCTTTCTCAAGAGCTCCACCCTCATGACCATAATAAATCATGATAGCCAAGCGACCTCCAACCACCAGTCTGTCAAGAACTTTTTCAATAGCTTGAAGGGTGGTTGCAGGCAGGGTAATAACTGACTTATCCGCCGAAGGAAGATAGCCCAGATTGAAAATTGCTGCCTTGCATTCCTCCACATACTTGTCTAGGTTTTCGTGCCCTGTCAAAACCAATTGGGCATTGGTCAAGCCAGCTTTTTCTAGTTTTTCAGCCGTTGTGGCCAGGGCTTGTTCCTGAATATCAAAGGCCACAACTTTTCCTGCTCGTTGGGCTAAAAATAGCGTGTCATGACCATTTCCCATCGTCGCATCGACCGCTAGGTCCTGGTCTGTTAAAATCTCATCTAAAAAGGCATGGGCCATGTGTAAAGGTCTAAGCATTTTCACTCCTTAAGCTAATAATCTTACATAATATTCGGTCAAGGTGGCTTCGTCCACCTTTTTGCGTTGCTGCAACCACCAGCTGACCGTCTCCACAAAAGTGGTCACAACAAAATGCACCAGCAAATCCTCTGGAAGATTCCCCTTGTCCTGCATGTAGTCTTCAACCACTTTTGGAAAAATGTCGTGTTTCAGCTCCGCTTCCAGTTCTCTTAGAAAATAGGCATTGCGGGACAATAAAAGGCTGGCAACTCGGTCTTGATTGGTCCGAAAGTGTTTGAAAATATGGGCCAACAAAGTCTTCACATCCGCATCTTCACGACCTGTAAATAAGTGGTGAAAGAGGTCATGACAAAGTTCTTCCAAAAGAGCCTCTTTACTGGCATAGTGGGCATAGAAAGTGGAACGCCCCACATCTGCCAGGTCAATAACATCCTGCACGCGCATGTCATCATAACCTTTATCATTTAATAAGGTCAAAAAAGCCTGAAAAATAGCTCTTTTTGTTTTTGCAATTCGTCTATCCATTTTTCGTACATTTCAAACAATTTGTTCAGAAAAAGACAAACCGTTTCTCTTGTTTCTAGTTTTTTGGCTCATTACAGTACATAATAAACCTATAAACAGTATAACACAGAAAGGGAATCTCATGTCATCTTCTAAAAATACATTTATCGCTTTTCTCCTCAATCTCAGCTTTTCTATCATCGAGTTTATCTTTGGCTGGCTCTTTGGTTCCAGCGCTATCTTAGCAGATGCTGTTCATGATTTGGGTGACGCCCTCGCCATCGGAAGCTCTGCCATCATGCAAACCTATGCCAATAAACCTGCTGACAAGTTCTATCCTTTTGGCTACAAGAGATGGAATATTTTGGCTGCTCTCTTGACTTCCAGCATTCTGATTATCGGCTCCAGCTTGATCCTTGTAGAAAACATTCCCAATCTTTTCCATCCCCAGCCTGTCAATCAGGATGGGATGCTGATACTTGGGATTATCGCTGTCATCATCAATTTCTTTGCTTCTCGTATTGTAAAAAATGGCCATAGCCATAATGAATCCATTCTCAGCTTACACTTTTTAGAGGATATTTTGGGATGGCTGGCGGTCATCCTTGTTTCCATCATTCTTCAATTCACTGATTGGTACTTTCTAGACCCATTACTCTCACTCGGTATTGCTATCTTCATCCTCTCCAAAGCCCTGCCAAAAGCTTGGAATAGTGTCAAGATTCTACTTGAAACAAGTCCGCAAGGAGTAAATCTTGAAGAAGTGAAAGAAATTCTCCTTGCTCTTGAAAATGTTCACGAAATCACTCAACTAAATGTCTGGACCATGGATGGATATGACCATTGTGCGACAGTGACGGTCAAACTAACAAATCCTGCTGTAGCAGACAAGACCAAAGCAAAAATACGGAATTCTCTCCATTCCTTTGGCATTATCCAGAGTACCATCGAAATTTTGTAAAAAAATTTTAAAAAATATCTCATTTTCCTCTCCCATTTGCGAATAAATAGGTATGAAGACAATTATCCTATTTTTCCTTGGAGCTTCTATCGGCTCCTTCTTGGGATTGGTCATCGACCGTTTCCCTGAACAGTCCATTATCGCACCCTCTAGTCACTGCAATGCCTGCAAGCGACGGCTCAAAGCTTGGGATCTAATTCCTATTCTTTCCCAGCTTTCTACAAAATCTAAGTGCCGTTACTGCAAGGCGAAAATTCCTTATTGGTATCTGGGACTGGAGTTTTTAGCTGGTCTATTGGTCCTGCTCTGCCATTTTCACATCCTATCCATAGCTGAAACCATTCTTATCTTTGCAGGGCTAGTCTTGACCATTTACGACATCAAGCATCAGGAATATCCCTTCGCTGTCTGGCTACTCTTTACCTTTGTAGCCCTCATTCTCTCACAGCTCAACTGGCTCTTCTGTGGTTTTTTGCTCCTGGCCTATCTGACTGAAAAATGGCACCTCAATATCGGTTCTGGCGATTTTCTCTATCTGGCAAGTCTGTCACTTTTGTTTGGCTTTACAGAAATTCTTTGGATTATTCAGCTTAGTTCCATCCTAGGTCTGTCCATCTTTTTCATCTTTAAACCAAAATCCCTACCCTATGTACCTTTTCTTTTTTTGGCCAGCCTGATCATCAATATCACTCTCTAAATCGAGCCTAGCTCGATTTTTTTGGTATAATAGAAAGAATAAAGGAGAAAGCTATGACAGTTTTTACAGATGACAGTTTAACCCTGCATACCGACCTTTACCAGATCAATATGATGCAGGTCTATTTTAATCAAAACATACACAACAAACATGCCGTGTTTGAAGTCTATTTCCGTTCTCAGCCCTTTAAAAATGGCTATGCCGTCTTTGCAGGTTTGGAGCGTGTGGTAGAATATCTCAACAATCTCAGCTTCAGCCAGACAGATATTGACTATTTGACTGAATTAGGCTATCCTAAGGATTTCCTGGATTATTTGGCAAATCTAGAAATGAACTTGACCGTTCGTTCTGCCAAGGAAGGCGACCTAGTCTATGCCAACGAGCCCATTATGCAGATTGAAGGCCCACTTGCCCAGTGCCAGTTGATTGAAACAGCCATACTCAATATCGTCAACTACCAAACCCTGATCGCCACCAAGGCCCGTCGTATCAAGGCAGTCATTGAAGAAGAGGCGCTTATGGAATTTGGTACCCGTCGTGCCCAAGAAATGGATGCTGCCATTTGGGGTACCCGCGCAGCCTTTATCGGCGGCGCTTCTGCCACTTCCAATGTTCGAGCAGGAAAAATCTTCGGCATTCCTGTCGCTGGTACCCATGCCCATGCCCTAGTCCAAACCTACGGCGATGATTACAAGGCTTTCAAGGCCTACGCTGAAACCCATCACGACTGTGTTTTCTTGGTAGATACCTATGATACCCTTCGAATCGGTGTCCCAGCAGCCATCAAGGTTGCCAAGGAAATGGGCGATAAGATTAACTTCAAAGGGGTTCGGATTGATTCTGGTGATATGGCCTATATTTCCAAAAAGGTCCGTCAACAGTTGGACGAGGCAGGCTTTACGGAAGCCAAAATCTACGCATCCAACGACTTGGATGAAAATACCATCCTCAACCTCAAAATGCAAAAGGCCAAGATTGATGTCTGGGGAGTGGGGACTAAGTTGATTACTGCTTATGACCAACCTGCCTTGGGTGCTGTCTATAAGATTGTTTCCATTGAAGAGGAACATGGAAAGATGCGAGATACCATCAAACTATCTTCCAACGTGGAAAAAGTATCGACACCTGGCAAAAAACAAGTCTGGCGCATCACCTCAAAAGAAAAAGGCAAGTCAGAAGGCGACTATATCACCTTTGCGGATACCGATGTCAGCCAAATGGACAGCATTTATATGTTCCATCCGACCTATACCTACATCAACAAGACCATTGAAAACTTCGATGCCCGTCCCCTCCTTATTCCAATTTTTGAAGAGGGCAAGCAAGTCTATGAATTACCAAGTCTAGCAGAAATTCAAGCCTATGCCAACCAAGAATTTGACAAGCTCTGGGACGAATACAAACGCGTACTCAATCCGCAGCTCTATCCAGTTGACCTGGCCCAAGATGTCTGGGATAACAAGATGAACATCATCAATCGCATTCGCAAACAAAGCCAGGCCAAATCCATCTAAGAAAGGTAGCCAATGACCCTACAAGAAACCATTATCAAGGAACTAGGTGTCAAGCCAAGCATTGACCCAAATGAAGAAATCCGTCGCTCCATCGACTTTCTCAAAGACTATCTGAAAAAACATCCCTTTTTGAAAACCTATGTTTTGGGTATTTCGGGTGGACAAGATTCGACTTTGGCTGGTCGTTTGGCCCAGCTGACCATGGAAGAAATGAGAGCGGAAACAGGTGACGATTCTTATCAATTTATCGCTATCCGTCTCCCTTACGGTGTGCAGGCTGACGAGTCCGATGCCCAAGCAGCCCTAGCCTTTATTCAACCAGATGTCAGCCTAACCATCAACATCAAGGAATCTACAGATGCTATGGCGGCGGCTGTCAATGCAAATGGGCTTGCTATGTCTGATTTTAATAAGGGAAATGCTAAAGCCCGCATGCGCATGATTGCCCAATATGCAGTTGCCGGTGAACGCAAGGGAGCTGTGATTGGAACCGACCATGCCGCTGAAAATATCACCGGCTTCTTTACCAAGCACGGTGATGGCGGTGCAGACATTCTCCCCCTCTTCCGCCTTAACAAGCGTCAAGGTAAGCAACTTCTAGCAGCCTTGGGAGCAGATGAAAAACTCTACCTCAAAGTCCCTACCGCTGACTTGGAAGAGGACAAACCAGGCCTGGCGGATGAAGTTGCTCTTGGTGTTACCTACAACCAAATCGACGACTATCTTGAAGGCAAAATCATCGACCCTCAAGCCCAAACCATTATCGAAGGATGGTGGAAGAAAACAGCCCACAAACGCCACTTACCAATTACTATTTTTGATGACTTTTGGAAATAAACAAATGTCCCCTGACGATAGGCAATTGTCAGGGGTTTTCTCTTATCTATTCTCCAAATAATCCGCAATCGCTGCGACATCCTTGTCTCCTCGACCGGAGACATTAATCATAATTATTTTATCTTTATCTAGTTGTGGTGCTAATCGAATAGCTTCTGCAATCGCATGAGACGATTCAATGGCAGGAAGAATTCCTTCTGTGCGACTTAAGGTCAGAAGGGCATTAACCGCCTCATCATCTGTTGCTGCAACATATTGAACACGACCAGTTTCCTTATAGTGGGCATGTTCTGGACCAACACCTGGATAATCCAAACCAGCTGAGATCGAATAGACAGGAGCCACACCACCATTTTCATCAAAGAGCGAAATAGTCTTCATACCGTCAACCACACCGACTGTTCCTTTCGTCATGGTCGCTGCATGGAGTTCCGTATCAACACCCTTACCGGCCGCCTCTACACCAATCAACTGAACAGATTCATCTGGTAAATATTGAGAAAATGCACCAATGGCATTGGAACCACCACCCACACAGGCAATGACATAGTCTGGCAAACGACCTTCTTTTTCTAAAATCTGACGGCGAGATTCTACACTAATAATCTTTTGAAACTCATGGACAATAGTCGGATAAGGATGCGGACCGACTGCTGATCCCAAAACATAGAAGGCATCCAAATCTGCCATCCATGCACCGAATGCCGCATCAACGGCCTCTTTCAGGGTCTGAGTGCCATCCGTTACAGCATGAACACGCGCCCCCATCATCTCCATCCGAAATACATTGAGGCGTTGACGCTTAACATCTTCAGCCCCCATATAGACATCGCAACCCAAGCCAAATCGTGCCGCCACAGCAGCAGTCGCAACCCCATGTTGACCAGCACCAGTTTCTGCAATCACACGCGTTTTACCCATTCGCTTAGCTAGGAGTATCTGACCCAAGACATTATTGAGTTTGTGGGAACCCAAGTGATTCAAATCTTCCCGTTTGAGATAAATTTTCGCTCCACCAAGCTCCTTGGTCAAGGATTCCGCAAAATACAATGGTGTTTCACGACCTGCATAATCCTTTAAATAGCCTTGGTATTCGGAAATGAATTCCGGATCATTACGATAGGTTTCAAACGTCTCTTCCAATTGATCCAACAAGACCTGAATTTGATCCGGTACAAAGCTACCACCAAATTGTCCAAAATAACCTTTTTCTGCCATATGAATTCCTCTTTCTATTTCCTTTATACTGAGATTTTTCTACTAACAACATCCATCATTTATTAAAAATTGCTACGCCATCGCTTCATACTAATTACCTCGCACTATCTACACAGACAAATAGAAAAGCCCTTGCAGGAAAACAACCTGCGAGGGCGTCAATGGACACGGTGCCACCTCACTTATGGACTCGACTAGTAAGACCATAACTCATTCTCCTCAAACAAGGAGACGCACGATAAGGGGTGCGGACCGAATTCTCATTGTTTCGAATTCACATACCCAAACATAGATAAAACTGTTTCATACCACTCATTACTACATTTGGCATCAGCCCATTTCATAAACGACTAGCATCTATTTGCACCAACCATAGACTCTCTTCAGCTAAACAGTTTATTACTTCTTCTGATTACATAAAATTATACGCCACAATTCAAAATAGGTCAAGTGTTTTTTTGAAATTTTCTAAAAAATTTGAAAATTCATTCATTTTCACCTATCTTTCTATCTATCGTCTTTTGTTCTAGATAATAGGATGCCAATTCCTTTTTGAAGATTGGTAAATAATAGATAGGCCAAGACACCTCCTAGCGTATTGGTCCAGAGGTCATCCACTTCAAACACTCGCCCCGCATCGATGAGCAGGTCTAACAAGAGCTGGGTACATTCGATAAACAAGCTCATACAAAAACTATAACGTATCACCGCTCGAAGGCTCCGCCATTCTTCCCGAAGGAATAAGAGAAGAAAAACAAGTGGAAAGAGCAGAAAAATATTGGTAATGTTTTGCAGGAAAATCCAGCCTAGGTCCGCCAGACTGTCCACCTTATCCCCATTGACGATGCTGTTGAAAGGGGTAGGCAGGAGATAGAGCCGTCCAATCTGAATAATTCCTGGTGTGGAGAAATCCTTGTATTGAGGATACCAAGACTGAGGTAGGAAACAGAGTAAAACAATAGCCAGAGCATAGGCTCCAGCTAAGGTCTTACAAATCTGTCTTCCTAGCTTGGTCAAGTTTCCATCTGCTTGGAAGAATGTTCTCATGCCTGAATACCTGCCTTGGCTTTGGCTGCTGCAATACGAGCACGCGCTTTTTCACGGTCCTTTTTGAGGGTATTGGAACGCAACTGACCACAAGCTGCATCAATATCAGTACCATGTTCCTGACGAACGACACAGTTGACCCCATTTTTCTTCAAAACATCAAAGAAAGCCAAGGTCCGCTCCCTAGTAGAGCGACTATACTGGTCATGCTCACTTACAGGGTTGTATGGAATCAAGTTGATATAAGACAATTTACGGATATTCTTGGTCAAATCAGCCAATTCTTGCGCCTGTTCAACCCCATCGTTGACCTCATTAAGCATGATATACTCAAAGGTCACACGGCGGTTAGTTACCTTGATATAGTCTTCGATTGCCTCAAACAAGACCTCGATTGGATAACGGCGGTTGATCCGCATAATGCTGGAACGAAGGTCGTTATTTGGCGCATGGAGTGAGACAGCCAGATTAACCTGAACACCCTCACGGGCAAAATCACGGATTTTTGGTGCCAAACCAGAAGTAGAAACCGTAATGTGACGGGCACCAATTGCCAAGCCCTTATCATCATTGACAACACGCAAGAAAGTCATAACATTATCATAGTTGTCAAGTGGCTCACCAATCCCCATGACAACGATATGGCTGACACGCTCATTCTGATTACGCTCATCCAGGTATTTCTGCACCAACATAATCTGAGCCACAATCTCACCACTGGTCAAATCCCGTTGCTTAGGAATCAAACCAGAAGCACAGAAGGTACAGCCAATATTACATCCAACCTGTGTCGTTACACAAACTGACAGACCATAATGCTGGTGCATCAGAACTGTTTCAATCAACATGCCATCTGGCAATTCAAACAGGTATTTGATCGTACCGTCCTTAGACTCTTGTACAATCCGTTGTTTGAGTGGGTTGACCACAAAGTTTTCTTCCAATTTTTCAATCAAAGACTTAGGCAAGTTGGTCATTTCCGCAAAGGACTGGACACGGGAACGATAAAGCCATTCCCAAATCTGTGTCGCACGGAATTTCTTCTCCCCATTTTCTAATATCCAATCAACAAGATTGGCTTGACTAAATGCATAAATTGATGGTTTCATGTTTCTCCCTACTTCTGACGGATGACAAAGCTACGCTTAGCCTCATTCATCTCTCGATTATTCTGTTTGCGGTCACGCTTCTGACTACGCTCCGTCTGGCTGGACTTGGCCCCCGCATTTTTCATAGTAAAATGACGTTGCTCTGACTGCTTGTTCTGCTGCTTCCCTTTTTTCTGACGGACACTACGATTTTCATTCATTTCTTTTGGCGCAATAGACTCCGCCCGCTGCTGATTTCTATTGCGATTTCGAGAACGATTCCGCTTGCGACGGGGTCTGTCTTCCTCCTCAGCAGGCAAGTCCTGCGGATTTGGATTGGCTAAGACAAAATATGCACAGCCAAAATTACAGAATTCCGTCAAATAATCATCCAAACGACTGATTTTAGAGTCAGACTTAACAGTCTTATCATCCTTATAAAAGCCCTTCAAACGCAATTGTTCATTGCCCCAATCGCCGACAATATAGTCAAACTTGAGCATCAACTGTGAAAAACGCTGACCGAAAATAGTCTGGTCAAAAGCCTCTTTGTAGTCTTCCACAAGATCTAGCTCAATATTTTCAGATACAACCTTATCCCCCACACGAGCAAAACTTGGTCCAGGATACTTGTTGTAGTTATACATTTCTGGTGAAATATCTTTTTTCATGAATCCTCCAATCTAGTAATTTCTTCATACAGTTTATTTCTATCTAACCCTACTATTATATCACGATTTGAACTGAAATACTTCTAGTTTAAGTTTTCAAAGAAATTTCAGACAATTTTAATGAAATAGCAAAAAGGCTGGGCTCAAGCCCAGCACCGCTTCTCAAAATCAGTGTCAACATTTCAGCGCAGTGGTTGATTGGCAGATTTGTTCGTGTTTTACACTCCAAATCTGACCTAATCAACTGTGCGGGGGTGGGAAGACGAACTCTTCTATGAATGGTCGAGTTCTTTCCCACTCCCAGTTTTCTTCAAATAATCAATAGCGTCCTGAGCTGTCTTGACAGGCACAACTTCTATGTCCAGACCTGCCTTTTCAGCAGCTTCTTTAGCCTCTTCATAGTTGGTTTTAGCTGTTGAATCCTCTTTCAAGATTTCTTCATCAACTGGGTTATTGGGAACAAAGAAGATACTTGCTCCAGCCTTGGCTGCAGACAAGACCTTCTTATCTGCTCCACCAATATCACCAACGCTACCATCTTGCTCAATGGTTCCAGTACCTGCAATCACGCGCCCATCACGCAAGGTTGGATCAGCCAGTTGCGTATAGATTGCAAGGGTAAACATGAGACCTGCGCTTGGGCCACCGATATTGCCTGTTTGGAATTCAATCGGCACTGAACTTTCCACTTCCGTATGGTCTACAAGAGTAATCCCAATCCCATTTTTACCATTTGAAAGTTTGATAATTTGACCATCAGCTGATTTTTCCTGACCACCGCTTACGTAACCAACGGTCACATCACTACCCAATTCCAAACTGCTGACATATTTAATCAGGTCTGGTGAGGATTCAAAGGTTTTTCCATTGATGCTGACAACAGTGTCTGCAATATTGAGAATTTCCTTAAAAGTTGAATCTTCGGCCAAAGCTAGAACGTAAACCCCGAAGAAATCCAAACTGACCTCTTTGTCAGCCAAGGTCAAACCTTGGTACTTGGCCATATTTTGCGAAGTTTCCATGTAGAACTGGGCAATGCGGAAGTATTCCTCGCTGTCTGCCCCACCTGTCATCTCCTCAGCTGAACTGACACTTGTGTATGGGTCAAACTGGGCTGCCAAGAGTTGCAGTGCCGTAGCCTGCTGAACCGACACATAGGTAAAATTGTAAGAACCGTCCTCTTCATCAACCTTATCGTTGACTGTCAATACCTGACGAACATCCATGGCACCGCCCGGCTTTTCCAGATAATATGGTAAGGGGACAAAAACCGTAAACCAGATCAATAGAGTACCTAAAACAATAGAGCTAATCAGAAGTATTTTTTTATTTTTCTTCATTCTTTTTTATCTCCTCACTGACAACTTGGGGAACATAGGGGCTAATATCTTGCTGATAATGAATCAATTCTCTGATTTGACTAGAAGATATATTCCGATACTCAGGTTTAGATATGAGATAAACCGTTTCAAGTTCCGGAGCTAGTTGGCGATTAAAATAGTCAAAATTAGCTTCATATTCAAGGTCAATTCCATTACGCAGGCCTCGAACGATATGACTAACCCGTCGCTCACGGGCCACATCAACCACCAATTCCTGACCAGCTAAAAAAACCTCAATCTTCTCGTTTTCCTCAAAAACTTTTTGTAGAAGGGCTAGACGCTCCTGCCCTGTAAACAAACCTATTTTATTGGGATTGAAAAAAATACCCACATATAGCTTATCAAACAGGCCACTTGCTCGCTCGATGATATCCAGATGCCCATTGGTAATGGGGTCAAAGGATCCTGTGAACATTCCTATCTTATCTGACATAAACGGTTACCTTACTAATTCCATAGATTTTTTCCTTCCAGATGCCCAGCTCTGCTATTTCCTCCGGAAGAGAAACTGCCTTATCCGTTTCACAGACCACCATGACCTCTTGGGATAAAAGCTGACGCTGGCACAGCTCAGTGATATCTGCTACAATGTCCTCGGCTGCATAGGGAGGATCCAGAAAGACCAGGTCGAAGGATCCGCTCAGGTGAGCCAAAGCCTGCTTAGCTTCCATGGCCAAAAGCTGAAACTTGCTATCTTCCTTGGTCATGCGAATATTGTCGCGGATAATGGCTTGCGCTCTCCGATCTCGCTCGACCAGAACTGCCGACTCCACGCCGCGAGAAACAGCCTCGATAGACAAACCGCCACTTCCTGCATAGAGGTCCAAGACTCGACCACCGTCAAAATAAGGACCAATCATATTGAACATGGCTCCACGGACCTTGTCCGATGTGGGCCGAGTTGTCTTACCTTCTAAAGTTTTTAGCGGTCGTCCGCCATAAGTTCCTGATACGATTCTCATAAAGAATATTATAACAAAAAACTCCCATAAACTGAATTTTAGTGTGTAGTCTCAAAATCGAAAATTGCTTCTGCTAAATTCTCAAAGTAAGTTCTAGTCTGTCTTAAAAACTGGAAATTAGACTGAGACAAAGAAATAAGGTAGAACTTACTATGGGACAAGTTGGCAATCGACAATGAAAAACAAACACTTAACTCT
>NZ_JAMWEL010000026.1 GCF_024509555.1 Streptococcus suis | reverse complement strand
AGTAGAACTATTTCTAGTTTCTCAGATACAGATTTTGGACTTCTTTTGGACATAATAAAACTCCCCTCATAGTTTCTAGTGAAAATTTTTGTTTTTTCACTGTCCACTATAAGGGGAGTATATCACTGATTTCATTTCTTGATTGTTTTAGAAAATGGTGTTTTATGTGTCGTGATAAAGTTTTCAAGCCAGCTAGCATCATCGCTCTCCGTCGCTACTTCTTCCATTTCCTCATCCGTGTCCTGTTCTTCATCATCTGAAAAATCGACTTTCCCAAACAGAACTACCTTGCCCTCCGTTTCAGCACTTGCTGAACTGCTATTAGTTGTTAGAAGCCCAAAAGTTACAAAACCTAGCATTGCAAGAGCACCTAAAACAAGTAATTTCTTCATCATTATTTCCTCCAAGATAAATAAACATCGTTTTGTAAAGTTGTAAAACTTACAAGTACTATCTTACAGGAAATGGCGAGCCACTTAAAATTCATTACATATCTGTAACTTTCTCAATTTCCTTATTGATTTGGTGGATTAAATCATAGCAATCTAAAAATTTGGCAATATGTAGGCATTCCTTCATTATTTCTAGGCCATTATCATTTCCATTCATGTAGGACAAGCGTGCTTTTAGGAGTTTAAGCAGCAAGCGATCCCGCATATTCTTTTCCATGATATTGACAGAGTCAAGAATTTTGAGAAAACGAATCGCAGCAATCTCCTCTCCCCTATCTAACAAACTACTCGAAATATTGATGAGTACCTTATAGACATTATCTCTATTTTCAGTGATATCCATATAAAACTTTGTTCGATTGAGAACTTCCATTCCCAGAACTTCCAACATTTTGCTAGGAAGACCTCTGCTACAATTTCCGAAAATCCAGAGTTCAAATTTCCCCCAATCATCTATGGACATTAAATAGTCCGATAGAATAGCTTTTTCATCCTCAGAAACATCATAATCAGGATTGCACCATTGTTGCTTAAAAATATGAAAGGCCGCGACCATTACCCTATCAAACGGACGTCCATCCCTATCATACTCTGCTTGATGGTACAAAATTCTATCATCCATATACTGAGCATTGTGACTATAAACTGCACGGACAAATCGCTCTGATGAAAACAAATTATCTATCTGAAAGTAGGACTGGTAGAGGGTAGAAAATTCGCCCTCTACCACATTCATCCGTCTCAAACAATTAAAAAATGTATCTACAGAAAGATTACTCTTTCCATTTTCAAAGCGTGATAACTGAGCAGGTGTCACAAAATCCCCTGCCACTTCTTTTAGAGACATATTTTTTGATTCACGAATGAGTTTAAAAATTTTTCCGTAAGTTCCCATTATATTCTCCACGCGTTACATTTATGTAACAAAATTCGCTAACTTTTGAATCTAGTATATCATAGATTTATTATTTTTTTATAGAAAGGCAGGTAGTTATGTCATCTCTCTTATCTACCCAAGAATTATCAAAGCAATATGGGAAACAAAAAGCAGTCCATCAGGTTTCTTTAACTATTAATAAAGGAGAAATCTGTGGCTTAGTCGGTGAAAATGGTGCTGGGAAAACAACGCTTCTCAGAATGTTATCGGGCCTCATATCCCAAACTTCAGGTACCATTACTAGTTCAAAAGATTGTCGTATTGGAGCTTTAATTGAATCCCCTGCTCTACAACCTAATTTATCTGCGATCGATAATCTTCGTTACATGGCTCTGCAATTAAATCTCAAGCAAGCGGATGAAAAAATCTTAGAGACATTAGCAATTGTCGGTTTAGAGGATATTGATCCTAAGAAAAAATCTAAAGATTTTTCACTGGGAATGCGTCAACGTTTAGCCATTGCCTTAGCTATCCTAGATGACCCTGATTTTTTAATCCTAGACGAACCGATTAATGGTCTTGACCCTGTTGGAATCAAAGAGATGAGAAGTATTATTTTAAATCTTCGAAATCAATATGGGATGACCATCCTTATCTCCAGTCATATCCTATCAGAGCTTGAGATGGTGGTTGATCGATACATTATTATGCATAAGGGCCTTATCGTCAAAGAATTCTCAAAGCAAGAGCTTGAACAAACCCTAGAAGAACAGCTCTATCTACAAACAAACAACCATCCTAAGACCTTTACTATCCTTGAAGAGCAGGGCATCGCTTACAAAATAGATAAGGATTATATCAGTCTGTCATCAGATACAAATGTTATGAGCCTCATTCATCTCTTGATAAACCATGAGATTGAGGTCAAAGAAATTTTTAAACAACAAATGTCATTTGAAGATTATTATCTGACATTGCTTCAAGAAGGAGAAGAGCATGATACATTACTTTAAAGCTGATTTATTTAAGATTCAAAAAGAACAGAGATTAACGGTTTCATTGGGAGTCTTGGCTTTACTGTCCTTTTTATCCGCTTTTTTGCTGCATGGCAACGAAGACTTCACTAGCTCTCTTATTCAATTGCTTTCTCAATTTATCACACTATTTTTTATCGTTCCAGCCAACCTGTTCTTTGGAGAAGATTTTACTTACCGTACCATCAATCATATTATTATCAAGCAACAAACAAGAAAAGGAGTATTTTTCTATAAAGTCTTAGCAACCCTTGTCCTAGATCTCGCTTATATCCTTCTAGCCTATTCATTGAGTAGCAGTGTCGGCTTACTTCTGGGTGACCCTGTTGATGTTGCAGTGATAGTACAAAGTTTCATTGCTCAAACACCCTTATTTATCTGTATCTCTCTGTTGTCCATCCTGATATTTGTCAAGTCTAATAAGGTCAATCAAGCCTATCTTGCCTTTAGTTTAATGAGCCTTCTTTTTGACAATATCTCCAATCTCATTACTAGTAACCTACTCCATATGAAATTACCAACAGATTATTTTCTATTCCTTTCCCTCCAACAAGGGGACAATATTTCAAGGCTATCCATGGGTGTTAGCTTTATGGCTACTATACTATATCTCTATCTGAGTTACTTTATCTTCCGCAGGAAAGAGTTAAAATGATGTAACTTAGATTTCATATATAAAAAACAGGTATGTCACACATCCGAAAAAACGTATGACATACCTGTTTTCATTTCACATTTATTTCCCTTGGGCAATCAACTCTGCCCCACGTTTGCGGTAGGACATATCCCCAACCGCTTCAATCAAGAGCTTGCCATTTTCATACTTGAGGACGGTGATTGAGCCGTTATCGAGAAAGACATTGGCACCACGCTCTGGTTCCAACAGATGAGCCAAGGTGGCAATGGTCATGCCGTGGCTGACCACAAGGGCATTGCCTCCGCCTTGTTTTTCCAAGTCTTGGGCGATGGATTCAAAACCTGTTAAGATGCGGTTGCTCAAGACCTCCCAAGATTCTGCCCAGCCAGCTGTGTCTGCCTCTTGGATACCTGCTGCGATTTCCGCAAAGGACATGCCTGTCGCATCAACTGTCCCTTTCAAACGAGGCAGGACACCTTGGAAAAGCTCGGCATCATACATGCCCTCAAAACTACCGAAACACCATTCACGGATACGCTTGTCTTGGTAATATGGGATTTTCCCCAAAATTCCCAACTCACGCTGGGCAATGGTCATAGTTTGAACAGTTCTTCCCAAGTCACTAGAAACAGCCAGCTTAAAATCAAGGCCCGCATCCTTGAGCCCCAAGCCCAGTTCACGGATCCCTTCCTCACCAGCCTTGGTCAGCGGTGTATCACACCAGCCCTGCACGCGCCCGATGGTATTAAACATGGTTTTCCCATGTCGAGAAATATATAATCTTACGTCTGCCATAGCATTCTCCTTGTCATTTCTTACTATATAGTATAACAAAAAACCGACTGCTTGTCGCAATCAGTTTCAATTTAGTTCTTAAAACTATGAATAGGAGCTGGAATTTGTCCGCCACGGTTGATAAAGTCCACAGACGAAGCCTGATTGACCTTCATGACAGGAGCTGTTCCTAGAAGGCCGCCGAATTCAATCATGTCCCCTTCTTTGCCAAGCGGAATAATACGGACCGCAGTGGTTTTCTGGTTGATAACCCCAATCGCCGCCTCATCCGCAATCATAGCCGCAATCGTTTCAGCAGGCGTTGTTTCTGGAATAGCAATCATGTCCAAACCTACAGAACAGATAGCCGTCATGGCTTCCAATTTTTCAAGGTTGAGCGAGCCATTTTGCACCGCCGCAATCATGCCCTCATCCTCAGACACAGGTATAAAGGCACCTGACAAACCGCCAACTTGGTTGCAGGCCATGACTCCACCCTTTTTCACTGCGTCATTGAGCAGAGCAAGGGCAGCGGTCGTTCCGTGCGTACCAACGGTTTCTAAACCCATTTCCTCCAAAACCCGTGCTACTGAGTCGCCAACGGCTGGCGTTGGAGCAAGCGACAGGTCTACGATACCAAACTTGACACCCAGGCGTTCACTAGCCATATTGCCGACCAACTGACCGATACGGGTAATCTTGAAAGCCGTCTTCTTGACGGTCTCCGCCACCACATCAAAGCTCTCACCACGCACTTTTTCAAGGGCACGCTTGACCACACCAGGTCCCGACACGCCGACATTAATGACCACATCCGCCTCACCGACACCATGGAAGGCACCCGCCATAAAGGGATTGTCCTCAACCGCATTGGCAAAGACCACCAGCTTAGCCGCCCCCATATCAGAAGCCTCCGCCGTCTCCTTGATGATCCGCCCCATGTCCCGCACAGCCGTCATATTGATACCCGTCTTGGTCGAGCCGATATTGACTGACGAGCAGACCTTAGAGGTTTGGGCCAATGCCTGCGGTATAGAGTTGATGAGGATTTCATCTCCTTTTTGGTAGCCCTTTTGAACGAGAGCTGAAAAACCGCCGATAAAATCGATGCCGATCTCATGAGCCGCCTTGTCCAAGGCATGAGCCAGGGGAAGATAATCCGTGGCATCCGTCGCCGCACCAATCAAAGCGATTGGCGTTACAGACACTCGTTTGTTAACAATGGGAATGCCTAGTTCTGCCGCAATCTCATCGCCGACTGCTACCAAGTTCTTGGCCTTGGTGACAATTTTGTTGTAGACCTTCTCCGCAGCCTTCTCAATATCTGCATCGATACAGTCCAAGAGGGAAATCCCCATGGTGATAGTCCGAATATCGAAGTGCTGCTCCTCGATCATTTCAATGGTTTCTCTAACCTGTCTAATATCCATGAAATCTCTCCTTACAAGTTGTGCATGGCATCAAAAATGGCCGCACTTTGAATATTGATTTTCACGTTCAAATTCTGGCCAAAGGCATCCAATTCCGCACGCAACTGAGTGAAATCTTTCTTCTCATCTGACGACACCACCGCCATCATGGTAAAATACTCATCCAAAACAGTTTGTGAAATATCATCGATATTCAACCCCAATTCCGCAATCTTGGTCGCAACACCCGCAACAATTCCTGACTTGTCCTTACCGACAACTGTAACAATAGCTTTCATCTGAACACCTCTTCTAAATTTTCATATATTTTATCATAAATATGCAGAAAAAGGTAGAAATCGTCTAGATTCTACCTCTATCATACGTGTTTACAACTCCAACTGTTTCTTCTATTCGGCTACGGCTAGAGTTGCCTAGTTTTTAAGTTGCAAACTTTCTATTTCTACCAGTCTGTGATACACTAGTGTCATCGAACTCTATTATTTGTTGGTTGCGACAAGCTACCAACCTTTCTTTTGTTCAGAAAGGACATTTATGAAGATTATCAAGCAATTGTGGTGGTTCTTTTCCCTTGAGAAAAAAGCCTATCTGATTGGGATTTTATCACTCTGTTTGGTCAGCCTCCTCAATCTCCTTCCCGCTTCTATCATGGGGCAGTTGATTGACCAGATTGCCAGCGGACAGTTGACTGAGCACCGCTTGCTACTCGGGGTAGCTGGGCTCATCTTATCAGCCTTGGCCATGTACGGCCTCCGCTATCTTTGGCGAATGAACATCCTGGCAACATCTTATCGTCTAGGAAAAATCATGAGGGCTCGGCTGTTTGACCACTTTATGCACCTATCTCCATCTTTTTTTCAGCAACATCGAACTGGGGATTTAATGGCCCATGCGACCAATGATATCAATGCCCTGACCCGACTAGCAGGTGGTGGCGTCATGTCCTTTGTTGATGCTACCGTTACTGCCTTGGTTACACTGGCCACCATGAGTATGAGCATTTCCTGGCAGATGACCTTGGTTGCAATCCTCCCCCTACCCTTCATGACTCTAACCACTAATTTTTTAGGTCGTCGCACTCATGAAAATTTCAAGGCTTCACAGGCTGCTTTTTCAGAACTTAACAACAAGGTACAGGAAGCTGTTTCTGGTATAAAGGTCACTAAATCCTTTGGCTACCAAGAACAAGAAACAGCGGCTTTTCAGGAAGTCAACCAAGCAGCCTTCTTGCAGAATATCAAAACCATGCGTTACGATGCCCTGTTCAACCCTGCCGTCCTCTTTTTTATTGGCTTGTCCTACCTGCTGACCTTGTTGGTCGGCTCTCACTTCATCTCGCAAGGTCAGGTCAGTCTGGGCCAACTAGTAACCTTCATGACCTATTTAGATCTCCTCGTCTGGCCGCTCATGGCCATCGGTTTCTTGGTCAATATTAGCCAGCGTGGTGATGTATCCTACAATCGGATTCAGACTCTTCTCAGCATTTCCTCAGAGGTCATTGAAACAGACCAACCGCTGCCTGCACCAAGCAATGGAGAGATCGTCTATGAGATTAGCGAATTTGCCTATGATAACATACCAGTCCTCCAAGACATCCAGTTTCAGATCAAAAAAGGGCAGACAATCGGCCTGGTGGGTCCGACAGGCTCTGGGAAGACAAGCCTACTCAAGCTCCTCATGCGCGAATACGACGTGACTCATGGGCAAATTTTGCTCAATCAGGAAAACATCAAGCACTACAAGCTCGGTGACCTACGGCAGTTGATGGGCTATGTTCCCCAAGACCAGTTCCTCTTTGCAACCAGCGTGGCTGAGAATATCCGCTTTGGCAATCCAGACCTCTCACTAGACCAGGTGAAAGAGGCTGCCAAAGCTGTCCATGTCTATGAGGATATCCAGGATATGCCAGATCGCTTTGACACCATGGTTGGTGAAAAGGGGATTTCCCTGTCTGGTGGACAAAAGCAACGGTTGGCTATGGCTCGTGCTATGATTCTCAATCCAGATATCCTGCTCTTGGATGACTCGCTCTCAGCGGTGGATGCCAAGACAGAGCACGCTATTCTTGAAACCATTAAGCAAGAACGACTGGGTAAGACAACCATTATCACCGCCCACCGTCTGTCAGCCATTGTCCATGCGGATTTGATTTTGGTCCTTGAAGATGGGAAAATCGTAGAGCGAGGTCGTCATCAAGACCTACTGGATGAAAAAGGCTGGTATTACGACACCTATATGATGCAGCAGTTAGAAAGTGAGGAAAACGTTCGTGACTAAGAACAAGCAATCCAGTGTTTTTTGGCGACTCCTGTCCTATCTTAAATCCTATCGACTGCTGACAATCCTTGCCCTCAGCTTTTTGTTGCTGACCACTCTTGTTCGCAGTCTAATTCCCCTTCTGGCTTCTTACTTTATAGACCACTATATTTCCTCGATTTCTGAGACAGCTGCGACTATTCTAGCGGCCTACTTTGCCCTCTATCTGCTTCAAATGGTGCTTCAATATTTTGGAAATCTCTGGTTTGCTAAAGTTTCCTATAGCATTGTCAGAGACATTCGCCGGGATGCTTTTGGGAGAATGGAAAAGCTGGGAATGGCTTACTTTGACCAGACTCCGAGCGGTTCCATTGTCTCGCGAATCACCAATGATACGGAGAGCATTTCAGAGATGTTTTCAGGGATTTTATCCAGTTTTATCTCCGCTCTCTTTATTATCATCACCACGCTTTCGACCATGTTTGCTCTGGATTGGAAATTGACCTGTCTGATCATCCTCTTTCTTCCCTTGATTTTCGTCTTGGTTAATCAATACAGAAAACGGTCTGCTCCCATTGTGGCTAAGACCAGGAGCCTGCTGAGTTCTATCAACAGCAAACTGGCTGAAAGTATTGAAGGAATTCGGATTATCCAAGCTTTTTCTCAGGAGGACCGCTTAAAAGCAGAGTTTGAGGCTATCAATCAGGAACATCTGGACTTTGCCAGTCGTTCCATGGCCTTGGACAGTCTCTTTCTCCGCCCTGCCCTATCACTTGTTAAGATTTTAGCCTATGCTCTTCTCATGACCTACTTTGGTTTGGACTGGTCACAGGCTGGCATTTCTGCTGGTCTGATCTACGCTTTCATCCAGTATGTCAATCGCCTTTTCGATCCCTTGCTGGATGTCACGCAGCATTTTTCCACCCTCCAAACCTCTATGGTGTCTGCCGGACGGGTCTTTACGCTCATGGACCAGACTATCGAGGAGCCACTACAGCTGGACCGAGAGACCAAGATTGACAAGGGGCACATTGTCTTTGAGGATGTTTGCTTTTCCTATGACGGCAAGCGGCAAATTCTGGACAAGGTTTCCTTTGAAGTGAGACAGGGGCAGACCATCGCCTTTGTAGGTGCTACAGGTTCAGGCAAATCTTCTATCATCAATGTCTTTATGCGTTTCTATGAGTTCCAAGCTGGACGGATTTTGATTGACGGTCAGGATATTCGTAGCTTTTCGCAGGAAGAATTACGGTCTGCGATTGGCCTAGTTCTGCAAGATCCCTTTCTATTTCATGGAACCATTGCATCCAATATCCAGATGTATCAGGATATTTCCCAAGAGGAGATTGAGGAAGCGGCTCGATTTGTGGATGCTGCTCCCTTTATTGAGAAACTTCCTGAGAAATATGATCACCTGGTCACCGAGCGGGGCACCGCCTTTTCGACAGGTCAACGGCAACTACTGGCCTTTGCACGCACCATGGCCAGTCAGCCCAAAATTCTCATTTTAGACGAGGCTACCGCCAATATCGATTCGGAGACGGAGCAAACGGTCCAGACCTCTCTTGAGAAAATGCGAAAAGGGCGGACAACCATTGCCATCGCCCACCGTTTATCAACCATTCAGGATGCCGACTGTATTTATGTCTTGGATAAGGGAAAGATCATCGAGTCAGGCAATCACGAAGAACTTCTAGCCCTCAAGGGGCACTACCACCGCATGTACCAATTACAAGCAGGGCAGTTAGCAGCAACCTAAACACCACACCGCAACAAAAGCCAAGTTCACAAAGAACTTGGCTTCAGAATGAAGACAAACATCTCGCTTGATGTTTGTCTTTTTCTGTTTATTGGTCTGATAGTCCGTCTTTTTGCCAGAATAGTGGCTATTTGGTCAAAATAAAAAGGCTTCCCTGCCCTCATTTTTACCAATTTCTTGAGATTTAAACACGCCAAAGTCAGTCCAACCTTATCCTCCATTTTGGACTTGCCTTTCTCTCTTGTGTAACGAAGATTGTGGTACTCTTTGGCTGTCCCAAAGAGGCGTTCAATGGTTTCTTTCCGCTTCTGGTAGAGCTCCTTCATACCTTTCCTGTGCCGAATCTCTTCGCAGATTTCTAAAGCCTCTTTCCAAATGTGTCGAGTTACCACTTTCTGCTTGTTCTTGCTTTCTGTACAAATGGATAAGAGTGGACAAGTAGCACAGATAGTTGGATCACTCTTATATTCCCGATAACCTTCCCTGGTTGTAGTGCGATAGGTTAAGACCTGATTCTCAGGACAGATATAAGAGTCATAGTATTCATCATAGACAAAATCCTTCGAGCGCAGTTTTCCCTTCTTTCCTTTCGGTCGTGTATACGGAAAGACTGGAGTAATCTCTTGTTCTAGTCAGTACAACCTACAAATCGTTGCCGTCTACTAACAGGAAGCTAAACGACTATAAAAGATTATTAAAAGCTTAAGCAATCGTAGTGCACTACTGCTTAAGCTTTTCTTTTTTTAACTTTTCCCTATCAAAAAAACCCGCTTTCGCGAGTTCACTTTCTTATTTTACATTCGCTGACCGACGGGCATAGGCTTTCCAATCAATCCCACGCGCCTCACACCAGTTCTGGACATTTGGAGCCAAGACCACATCTTTCTTGCGAAGGTCTGCAATATTCTTAGCACCCAGCATGGTCATGATTTCAGCCATCTGCCATTGATAAGTCTTAATAGCCTGCAAGCCGTCGTCAAAACGATGCCCTTTTCCATCCTTGACATACTGGAGGAAATGATTGGACATACCGACAAGATCTGCACCAAGAGCTAAGGATTTGACAATATCTAGCGGTGTTTTAATACCACCAGAAGCAATCAGGCTTGGACGGATATCTTCAGAAACAGACATGGCTTCTACCAAGGAAGTCACGGTAGACTGCCCCCAACCCTCCAAATAAGTATAGTCATTGAAGGTTCGACGGGCATTTTCAATCTTGGCGAAGTCTGTTCCCCCAGTACCAGACACATCAATAGTTTGCACACCGACAGAAGCCAACTGAGCGACAGTTTCACGGCTCATGCCAAAACCAACTTCCTTGACGATAACCGGTACTTCCATCTCCCTCACCAAGGTTTCAATATTCTTCAACCACATAGTGAAATCACGGTCTCCCTCAGGCATGACAATCTCCTGGGGTGCATTGACATGGATCTGAATGGCATTGGCCTCCAACAAATCCACCGCCCGCTTGGCATTCTCCACACTATGATGGGCACCTAGGTTGGCAAAAATAATGCCATAAGGATTTTCCCGACGCATCACGGAGAAGGTTTCCGCAACAGATGGATCCTTGATCGCCGCACTGACCGAACCAGAAGCCAGGGCAATCTTCCCAAAATGCCCCATAATCCCCAACAAGCGGTTGATTTCGCGGGTCTTCTTGCTTCCACCAGTCATGGCATTGATAAAGAAGGGAAAAGCAAAGTCCAAACCAGCTACACTGGTCGAAATATCCACCTCATCCACCTTGGTCTGCGGCAGGGAATGATGGACAAACAAGGTTTCTGTGAAGTCCTTGGCCGGCGTGGCACTATATTGCTGATTGGCCAAGCCAACGTGTTGATCCTTGCGGTCTAAACCAAATTCTCCTAGATAAAACATAGGGTTCTCCTTATTCTCTACTTGCGATGTTTAGGGTGAGTGGAAGAATGCCGGCTTGTCGCCAAGCCGTCTCTATCGCTGCTTTTTGTTCCTTACTATCAACCAGGCAAATGCCGCAGTCACCTCCGCCAGCACCAGATGATTTGGCCACCGCTCCATAAGTCTGGGCCAGGTCACAGAGTTGACTTAGTTGAGGCGTTTCAATGACCAAGTCCATTACTCTCGCAAAATCCTGTAAGAGCTTGCGGTTTTGAGTAATAGCCTGTCTAGCTGATACCAAGTCATTTGTCTGACAGGCTACTATCAACTGTTCTACACAGGTCTTGGAGTCGGCTAGAAACTGGCTGTGAATTTGCTCTTTTTCAGCCTGACTTTTTTGGTCTTCCATCTGGGAAACTAGACTATCCGTTGAAGCCGCCGACCCTGTCCAGCCCACCAAGAGGTCTAGACCTTGGGGTAACTGGATAGGGCTGATAGACAAACCTTGCCAATCACTTTCCACCACATCAAGCAAGGACAGCTCTGCCATTTTCCCTAAAAGCCAAGAACGGTCCAGGGAATGATAGGCGATCAAGCCACCGAAACTGGAGGCCGCCAAATCCCCAAAGGAGCCCGTCATGCCTAGCTTGGTCTGGGTCAGAGCTGCCAGCTTGTAGGTCAAAAGTTCATCCGCTGGGTGACCGTAGTAGGTCAACAGGGCCTTGACCGTTGCAACCGTCACTGCCCCTGAAGACCCCAGACCATACTTGGTACCAGAGGCTTGGTCATCTAGGTCGGACTGTACAGATAGGCTATAGGTTCCATGACAAGCATAGCCCTTGGCCGTCAGATATTCCTCGGTTAGCTGCATAGCTGATTCAATCAGAGCATAGGGATGGTCATCTTGGACATGAGCGACACCTTCCTTACGCTCCCAGGTCAGATAGAGGTCTGCATTTTGACTGGAATGAAGACTGCCTTGGTCATTTGTTTCAATGGTGGCTGTCAGGTAGTGGTCAACCGCCGCAATCACCGCAGGATAACCTGCCTCGACAACTGCGTATTCCCCTGCTAGAAAAAGTTTTCCTGGTATCTTTACTTGCACTTTCATGCTAGATTCCCTTTTCAAATGCTACTTGTGAGGTCTGCCACTCGTCTTCGCTGAGAACATAAGCGGCAGGACCAGGCTTGCTGGTGATGATTTTCTCCCTTGGGAAGACTTTGGCCAATTCAGCTACTAGCTCATCCATTTGACTTGCTCGGCAGAGGACCTTGACATTCGGTCCTGCATCCATGGTCATGTAGGCTGATAAGCCAGTGGCTTCACGAACCTGACGGACAGCCTCTTGGGCCACCAGACTATCAGCTGACCAGTAGGTAAAAGGAGGATTGGCTGAGAGCGTTGTTGCATGCATCTTCATACCATTGTGTTCTGTGATTTGACCAAGTTTTTCAAAATCACGGCTAACAATAGCTGCCTTGATGTCCGCCAAGTCTTGTTTGGCGGTTTCTACCCAGGCTGTGTAAAATGGTGAAGTGGCAACTGTGTGGTCCATTCCCTCTCGACTGGCAATCTTTTTGGGTCCTGTATTGACGGCTAAGACAATCATAGCAATATCCCAATCGGCATCGTCAATGGGATGAGCCATAGAATCTTCCGAACCAGTTCCCATATCCCACTCAACAAATCCACCGAATAGGCTACGGGTGCTAGAGCCAGAGCCCCTGCGAGCAAGGGTTGATAGGGTGGCAGGTGACAAATCTAAATCCAAGGCTGTCGCTGTTGCCAGAGCAAGTGCTGCGAAGGCTGATGCGGAGCTGGCCAAACCAGCTGCAGTCGGAACAAAATTTAGACTTTCCACTCGGGCAAACACCCTTTCACCTATATATTCGCAAAACAAATCCAAAAATCGAGAAATTTTTAAAATTTCTTTTTCTTTTTGTAGCATTCCGTTGAGATAGAACTCATCGGCAGTTAATTCTGGGTCAAAAACGACCTTGGTATCCGTATAAAATGCGTCAAGGGTCAGGGATAAACTGGAATTCATAGGTAAGAATAATTCCTTATCGCGTTTTCCCCAGTATTTAATCAAGGCAATATTGGTATGGGCACGGGCTATGCCTATTTGTTTAGTCATTGATTTCTCCTAAGTACTGTATCCAGGTTTGGCGGGCACCTGCTTGGGCAAGAACTTGGGCAAGAACTTGGGCATCTTGGGCTGTTCTTGCCAGGGCAATCATGCAACCGCCTCGTCCACCACCGGTTAATTTGGCTCCGAGGGCTCCATTTTCTTGGGCAAGGCTGACGAGCTTATCCAGGCTAGGATCAGACACGCCTAATTTTTGCAGGAGGGCATGAGCTTGGTTCATTCTGCTACCTAGAAGCTCTGCCTGGTCTGTGGCTAAATCTTCCTTGGCCTGTCGGGTCAAGGTACCCAGTTCTTCTACTAGCTTGATAGCCTCTGGCTTTTTCTCCAATAAAGCCGCCACGTCTGAAATGGCTTCTAGGGTATTTCCCGTCACACCTGTGTCAGCCACTACCAAATGGGCATGGAGTTTCAGCTCAAAAGGTTCGATTGGCTGGTGCTTGATAAAAAAGACAGGTGACTTGCCGCTGGTGGTCGCCGCATCAATGCCCGAGGGATTACCGTGAGCAATTTTTTCCGAAGACTGTACAATGTCCCAGAGTTCGCCGTCGGTCAGGTCTTTTTCATAGTAGGCAAAGAGGGCGCGGGCAACGGCTACTGCCACCGCAGCACTGGACCCCATGCCTCGCTCGGCGGGAATGGTGGAGCTGATTTCGATGTGAATAGCCGGATCTGTCGGGGCACCGATACGGTAGAGGGAAAAGCGAATGGCATGCTTGAGGCTTTCCCAGATTTTTGGCATCTTGTGAACCAAGCCTTCGTAAAAGTCACAAGCCACACTCAAAGCCTGACCTTGCGCCCTTACCTGAGCGGTAATTTCAACAGCAGAAAAAGGCATAGCAATTGCTGGCTGACCATAGACAACCGCATGCTCACCCATCAAAATGATTTTTCCATTTGCTCTTCCTACTACTGACATATTCTTCTCCTTATACAATCACAACTATTATACCATTTTTCATAAGAATAATAGACGAAAACAGCCGACCGCAGTCGACTGTTCTCTGGAGATTATATGATACCTAGCTCTTTGTCGCTTGCGACTTAGAGATAGGGACACCTTTAGGTGAAAAGAAATTCGCTATTTCTAGCTTGGATATAGTATACAAGAACAAACTTAAGCAAAACTGAAAGTTTTCTTAGATTTTTCTAAAGCAATTTTTCATACTTATTTTCTTAAAACTTAACACGAAAACAGCCGACCGCGGTCGACTGTTCTCTAGGAGATTATATGAAAAAGAAAAGTTGTTTGCTATTTCTAGCTTGAATATAGTATATCGCTACTAACTTAAAAGAAACTGAAAGTTTCCTTAGCATTATCTTAAATTGATTCTTGTTTTGAATACCTATACTGAAAAAATAGCACCCCTGCCCGGAAGGCATTATCTAAAATCGTTGCAATCCAAATGGCTGACAAGCCGATTTTAAAAAATGTGACAAGTAAATAAGCTATGCCAATCCGCACTAGCCACATACCGATAGTTGTGGCATAAAAGGGTAATCTAGCATTTCCCAAACCTTGCCAAAGAGCTGTCATAATAAGAGTGCCAGCTGTAAAGGGAACTCCCAACATGGCATAAAATAATACTGTTTGACTAGCTTGTACTGCTTGAATATCCTTAGTATAAAGATCGATTAGGAAAGGCCCCGCAAAATAAGTCACACCAGCCACCAAAAACATAAACAGCACAGAAAGGCCAAAGCTTGTTCGAAAAATATGTCGAACCATAGCCTTATCCTGTCTGTGTTTCGCTGTAAGGATGATTGTCGCGGTAGCAATCCCTAAAGCCGGCATATAGTTAAACTGAGTCAAGGTTTCCCCAATGGCATTGCCTGCTACAACTGCTGTACCTAAACCAGTAATCAAAGCGACAACCACCACATCTCCAGCCCGCATCATCAAGCGCTCCCCAGTCGTTGGTAAGGCAAGTCGAATGAGTTCTACATCCCAAGACCAGGTCCATTTTTCAAATGGAATGGCTAGTTTTGCCCAAAGCAATAAACAACCTATCAATCGCGACAAAACAGTTCCGAGAGCAACTCCTGCCACGCCAGCATGGAGAACGAAGACCGCAAAAGCCGAAAAAAGAACATTCAACAGATTGGACAGAAGGCTGATATACATAGGTAATTGGGGTTGACCCAAGGTTCGTAAGATCGCACCTAAGCTCATCATCAAGCCGAGAAAAAGAATTCCGCCACCAACCAAAATCAGATAGAGACCTCCCGCTTGTGCAACAACCACTTCAGCTCCCAAACTTGTAAGCAAATTGGGGCCTGATAATAGGGCTATCCCTCCAAGAACTAAACTAACAAAAAGCGTTATTTTCAATCCCTCGCTAGCAATATAGCCCACCTTCTCAGTCCTCCCCTGTCCCAACATCTGAGCCAAACGAGCAGAAATGGCTGCCGCTAGTGCAATAAATATAGCCTGATAAACTGCCAAGATATTGTTAGCCAAGGACACACCAGACAAGGCTACGAGTCCAAGACTAGCCACTAGATAAGAATCCACCATCCCCATCAGCATTTGGAGAATATTTTCAGCCATAGCAGGCAGGGCAATCCTGAGTAATTCTTTTGTATGCTTGTTCATAATCCCTTTGTTAATTGTTTAATATCGATTATTTTATCACAGACCGTCGCCAAGAGCTCCTCATCATGCGAGATTAAGAGCACTAGCTTCTTTTCTTTTTTCAACAAGGCCAGTACCCTAGCCAGTTCCTTCATCTGAGCCAGATCTAATCCGCTAGAAGGCTCATCAAAGATGAGGATATCCTTATCCGCCAATAAGCTAGCTACTATCATCACACGTTGCTGCTCACCGCCAGACAAGCTGACTGGGTGTCTGTCCAGCAAATCCGCCAAGCGAAAACGGCTGATTAACTCCTCATCGAGTTGCTTGCCTTTCTGCCCCAAGGTCAATTCCCTGCGGACCTTTTCCGCAAAGAGTTGCAGGTGGACATCCTGCATGACAAAGGCTGTTTTTTCCAAACGCTTGCGGCCTGGTAGTTCTTGCCCCTGCCAAGAAATGCTGGCCTTCTTATCTTCTGCCAGTCCCACCAGATAGTTGGCCAGACTGGTTTTGCCAGAGCCGTTTGGGCCAACTAGACCCACTACCTGCCCTGGTGCCAGACAGAGCTGCTCTACCTGATAGAGAAATTTGCCAGCTGGACTAACTGATAAGTTAGAAACAGACAAGCCTTCTTGGTCAGACACAAACTGACTGGCCTGCTCTGCTATTGCCCGCCGATAAGGCTCAGCATCGTAGCACCGCAAGCCCATGTCCTGACGGCACTCTTCTGTCCGACGCAGGAAGTCTCCGGCTGGATAGTCTGCTACCAGCTGCCCCTCCTGAAAGTAGAGGTAGCGGTCTGCCAAGTCGCTCAGATAGGCCAAGAGGTGATCGGCGATGATAATGGTCTTGCCTTCTTTTTTCAGTTTATGCAGGGCTTCTCGGACCTTGTGAACTGCCTCCTGATCCAGATTGGCCGTTGGCTCGTCCAAGAGCAAGATGGGACTGCCCTGCATGGTCGCCGTTGCCAGAGCGATCAACTGCTTCTGACCACCTGACAGCTGAAAAATTGGCTTGTCATAGAAGGATTCTAGTCGAAAGAGACTATTGACCTCCTGCAAGCGAGCTGCAATCTCTTCCGTAGAAAGTCCCTGATTTTCACAGGGAAAGACCAGCTCATGTAGGACTTGGGTATGGAAAAACTGGGTAGCTGGATTTTGAAAGACAGAGGCTACTTGATAGGACAGGTCCTCCACGCTGGCTTGTCTGATTTCCTGCTCCCCAATCTGCACCTGTCCTTGAACCTGGGCAGGATAATATTCTGTAATGAGCCCGTTCAGTAACTTGAGTAGGCTAGACTTACCAGAGCCACTGGGACCACAAAGGACCACACACTGCCCTGCTGGAATAGTCAAGTCTGCAATCTGCAAAGCTGGCTTGTCCGCACCTACATAGGTCACTTGGAGATGTTTTATCGTGATAGCCGTGTCCATAGAAGAAAGACCAGACAACATAGGCAAAGACTCCAATCTAGCCAAGTCCAACGCGACTTGACAAATTCACTGGGACGTCCGTCCATAGCAATCCCCTTGGTCAAGGTTGCCACCGTCAAATCTTGGGCGGTTGCCAAAAGAGAAAGCATAAGGGGAACTAAAAAGTATTCTAGATAGCGTAGCGGTTGGACAAACAAAGCCCATCTGCTGAGAAATATTCCTCTGACCTTCAAGGAAGCCTGGATATGTCTGGCGTCCGATTTAATGGCTGGCAAAAAGCGAAACATGACACCTAAGGTCAAAAGGAAGGTTTCAGGCAACCGCCATTTCCGCAGGCCATGAATAAGGTCATAGCTGCTGGTGGTCATAAGAAGCAAATGCCCTGCCAGAAGCGGTGGCCAAATGTAGCCTATCACAACAAACAAGTGTGTCAACCAAGCAGGAAGGATTGACCAGTAGGATAGCCCTAAAAAGAATCCGTAGCCAAGAAGTCCGACAACCGTCATCCTAGGCTTGCCAGAAAACCAGAAAAGCAGGCTCAGTCCAGAGACCAAGACTGCATTTTCTAGTCCGCTCAGCCGCATACCATAGGTAAAACTGGTGAAGACGACCAAGAGAATTTTACTGCGTGCATCGAGTTTCATCCGACCAAACCTGAACGGTCAAAATAGCGTTTGACCATGTATTGTCCAAAAAGGCCACTCAGACTAGCTGCCAGGATAATGGTAAAGGATAACCAGATAACATTGGCAGGTGTAAAGTCCAGCATGACACGAGCCACATACTCTGCTGATTTACCACGAGCCAATAGACTAGCTTCATAGGCATCTCGCATCAGCCACATGAGGATAATCGGCCCCAGGTTGCCAAAAGAGAAGACCACAAAGCTGAGGAGATTACTCCATTTGTTCTTATAAGCACCGAGCTTGGCCACCCAATCTCCCAGCAGACCAAAGGTCAAGCTAGGCAGAAAGGCCACTGTCATATAACCTGACAGAAAAAAGAAGCAGGCCATGACCGCACCAACCAAACTAATGGAGCCAAACTTGCCAACCTTGGCAATCAAGAGCATATAGACTGGACCAGCCAAAAGGGCTGCTCCAGCAGGTGCATACATCATATTACCCGAACGATCAAAAACCAAGCTCAACAAGGTTCCTAGACCAACACAAACAAAGTAGAGGGCAGCAAAAGCCCCTGTTACCATCAGATCTTTTACTTGTAATTTCTTCATTTATTTTTCCTTTACTAATTGTCCGTCTTCCAAGCGGAAAATGACATCCGCACAAGCCATGGTCGAGCTTCTATGAGAAATCAAGAAGACCATACCCTGACAGTGTTCCTTAACCAGTTGGATAAAGCGGGCTTCATTGAGCGAATCTAGGTTACTAGTTGGCTCATCAAAGATATAGCAGTCCGCGTTTTTGAGCAGGGCCCGCATGAGTTCCAAACGTTGCCCTTCTCCTGCTGAAAAGTCACTGGCTTCCACAAGCGTATCCAAGCCCTGCGGTGCTGCCAAAATCCGTTCTTTCATGTGGCATTTTTCTGCCAAGTCCATGATGGTTTCGTCCGACACATCTGTCCGACCCAAGAGGAGATTTTCCCGAATGGTCTGGCGGAAGATTTGTGGTACCTGTGGTACATAGGCAAAGGATCCTTGTAAATGAGCCTTATCTACCTGCCGACTATCCAAGCCAGACAGGCGGATTTGGCCTTGCTGCCAATCATACCACCGCATGATTAATTTCATTAAGGTGGATTTTCCTGCACCGGACTCACCGACCAAGCCAATAATCCCCCCCTGTTCAAACTGGACAGACAGGTTGCGGTAAAGCCCTGTTTCTCGGTCATCATAGTCGAAGTCCAGTTGCTCAATAGCAATGTCTGTCACGCTGACCTCGACCAAGTCACCTGTCCGCTCTGCTTCTTTTTCATCCAAAAGAGCATAGATATTGCGACCAGCATTCATAGCCCGCTTAAAACCAAGCGGCAGACGGCTGAGTTCTAAGAAGGGAGCGAAGGAGCTAGTGAAAGAAACCAGCAGAGCCACACCAGTCGCTAAATCCAAATTCTGACTGCCCACCAAGTCGAAGGTCAGCCAGGCAAAGCCCATGATAGACAAACCAACCACTAGGAAGGAAACGGCATACTGCATGAAGTTAGTTTGAGCGACCTTTCGCTCCTGACCATTGACCTCTTGGCTTTTCTGCGTCAGCTTGGCAAAACGAGCATCTGTCTGCTGGAACTGCATGAGGTCCTTCATGCTCTTGAGACTTTCAATAAAGTAGGACACATAGCCCTTGCGACTAGCATTTTGCTCCTTGAGCAAGGGCTGCAGCTGCTTGGCAAACTGATTTGGAATAGCAATAGCCAACAGAGCATAGGTCACCAGAGCCAGCAAAGCCAAACCCCAGCTGGATATACCGAAATAGACTGTCAAACCAAGAGCCACCAGAATCCCTGTACAAATGGGTGCAATAGTATGGGCAAAGAAAACCTCCAAGGCCTCAATATCCTCCCCAATCATCTTCAGCAGGCTACCGCTGTCCTGCCGGTCTAGTTTCCCAGGAGCCAAGGCCCGCAATTTCGCAAAAATCAAACGACGATAGGCAGCCAACGTATGAAAGGCCACATAATGACCGAAGTAGTGCTCACCATAGCGAAAGGCACCACGTAAAAGAGCTAGGAGAATGAGGATTCCCAAGGTCCATAGCGGAGCAGGATTGCCAGTAAGGGCATCAAAAGCCAGATAGACCAGCGTAACTGGAATAGCAATGGTTACCACCTGTCCCAAGACCGCAAAGCAAACCGCCACCGCAATCCGTGGCAAGAGGTGTTTCATCGAGCCCAAGAGTCTCGGAATCAGCACACTTGTTGGCATTTCTTTCTTATCCATAAACCGCTTCCTCCAATTCTCTTTGTTGATCAACCAGCTGACCATAAGCCAGGCTAGTCTGATAAAGCGTGGCATGGTTGCCTGTCACAGCTCCTTCAGCAGACAAGAAGAGAATATCATCTGCCTGCTCCACCTGCTTCATCTTATGGGTAATGATGATGACAATCGCATCCTTGGCCACCAAGTCAATGAGGTCGTAAATCAAGCCTTCATTGTCCTGATCGACGCTGGACGTCACCTCGTCAAAGATACAAAGGGAGCGTTTAGCCAAGACCGCACGGGCACAGATAACCTGCTGGCGTTGACCAGGCGACAAGAAAGCACCGTCATCGCCCACAATCGTGTCCAACCCGTCTGGCAAATTCTTGACAAACTGCAAGACCCCATGCTGATCTGCCCAAGCCAAGATGTCCTCCTTGGACCAATCACAAGCCATGCGTAAATTTTCATAGATTGACTGGTTAAGCAAAGTTGACTGGCCCGACACATAGAGGACCTGCTCATTCAAAGACAACTGGCTGACAGAAGAAATCTCCTGCTCACCCAAGTAAATAGCTCCCTTATCCGCCCGCAAGCGTCCCAAGAGCAGCTGGGCCAAGGTCGTTTTCCCCTGCCCTGACTCGCCCGCCAAGGCATAGACCTTTCCAGCTGTCATGGTCATGGAAATATCTTTCAAGACCGGCTTTTCTCCGTAGGCAAAGGCCAGATCTTCTAGTTTTAGACTGTCAAAAGCAGGCACATGGACAGAATCGATTTCCTGCTCCGCTGTCATACTGTCCAAGAAACCAAAGATGCGATCCGCCATCTTGGTATTCATCATCACCAAGTGCATACCGTAGCCCTGCTCCCGTATGGGTGCAAAAAACTCCGTCGCAATGAGGACAAAGAAGAGCATACTAAAGAGGGACAAATTGCCTGCAGCTAGGCTATTGACCGCCACAAAACCAGACAGACCAATCCCCAGATACATGACCGCATCCATGTAGCCCACCGCTTGCAGCTGAAAGCTGAGTAGCTCCATGGTCGCATCGCGGAAGTCCTCGGCCTGCTCATTGTAGGTTTTCTCATAAGTCGCGTCCGCCTGATAGGAATAGAGGGTGTTGAGGCCCTTGAGGTCATCTAGGAAGAGATTGCCCACATCCATATAGGAGCCCCAATAGCGATTCATGATCCGCTTGGACCGCTTCTGCATAGCGATAATGGAAATGGGAATTAGGGGCAAGGCCAAGATGAAAATGAACGCACCCAGCGGGAAAATCAGAAAAACCAGCAAGAGAACCGTCGCACAGTTAAACTGGGTCCGCAAGGAAGAAGCCATGTAGTAAGAATAGTAGGTATCCAGGCTATCAATCCCCTGTGAAGCGATATTAAAGACATCCGCTGCTGTCGCTTTTGACTCAAACTGACCGTCCTTGGCCAAAAGTGCCTCAAAGAAAGACTGCTTGAGTGAATCCCGTGCAAACTGGGAGCCCAAGCCCTGCAAACGCTTGGCAATCAAAGCCACACCATAGCCAAAGGCATTGAGCCCCAGCAAGATGAGGACGAAGCGTACTAGGTCAACCTGACCACCCTCATAGTAGGTCACAAAGCCCTTAGCGATCAGGTAGAAGGAAATAATCCGCATCAAAAATTACACCCAGGATAGAAAGGCTGCCAAATAAACCAGCTTCATCTTTGGTTTAATCCGCTCTTTCAACCGCTTCAAGAGGGCTTTTTTCTTTTCTCTGGAGATTTTCTCCTGCTCTTGTGCCATAAGCTACCTCATCTACAAGTATTTACATCTAGTATACCATTCTTTGAATTGTCTGTAAATTTTAATTTAAACATTGCAAAGAAAACAAACTGTTCAGCTGAACAGTTTGTTAGCAATCATGTATAGATTAAACGCCCAAGTAACGTTCTACTTCAACCTGCATATCGGCAGCCGCAACGACGGTAGTGTGGCGGACAGGTGCCGTTTCCAAGCCGTCCACAGCTGGTGGCAAGGCTACACCTGAAATCTCATGCAATTTTGCAAGGGCTTCAAAGTCAGACAAACCTGACTGGCCTGTCACAGCCTCAACCGCAACTACAGGGAACTTGTAAGGACTAGCAGTTGATGCAATCACTGTAGGAGTCTGGTCCCCTGTTTGCTCCACATACTGTTTATAGACAGCTGAGGCAACAGCCGTATGTGGATCTTCAATGTAGTTTGACTCGTCATAGACACGCTTGATTTCCGCAGATGTTTCTTCTTCTGTCGCAAAGGCGGCAGCAAAGAGAGAGAGGATGTCCGCGTCAGCCCCTTGAATGTCATACTGACCAGCCGTGTTCAAGGCTTCCATCAGCTCAGCTGTTTTTGCAGCATCATTGCCAAAGAGGTGGAAAATCAAGCGCTCCAAGTTAGAAGACACCAAGATGTCCATGGACGGACTAGTCGTCACGCGGAAGGTACGGTTCTTGTTGTAAACGCCTGTCGAGAAGAAGTCGGTCAAAACGTTGTTATCGTTGGAAGCACAGATGAGCTTGCCAACTGGCAGACCGATCTGTTTGGCGTAATAAGCCGCCAAGATGTTTCCAAAGTTTCCTGTTGGAACAGTGAAGTTGACCTTGTCGCCCGACGCAATCTCACCAGTTTTGACCAGCTGAGCGTAGGCATAGACATAGTAAACAATCTGTGGTACCAAGCGGCCGATGTTCATAGAGTTGGCAGATGAAAACTGGAGTTTCTTAGCCGCCAACTTGGCACGGAGTGCCTTATCGTTGAACATGTGTTTGACATTTGTCTGGGCGTCGTCAAAGTTACCATCAATAGCCACCACGTGCGTATTAGCCCCTGTCTGCGTGGTCATCTGCAATTCCTGAACCTTAGACACACCGTCGCGTGGATAGAAGACAATGATTTGTGTGCCTGGGACATCCGCAAAGCCAGCCATAGCCGCCTTGCCTGTATCGCCTGAAGTCGCTGTCAAGATAACAATCTCGTTTTCCAAACCGTGCTTTTTCGCCGCAGTCGTCATCAAGTAAGGCAGGATAGACAGAGCCATATCCTTAAAGGCAATAGTTGACCCACGGAAAAGCTCCAAGTTGTACTGACCATTGAGCTTAACCACTGGGGCAATAACTGGCGTGTCAAACTTGCTGTCGTAGGCGTTATTGATACAGTAGTCCAACTCATCTGCCGTGAAATCATCCAAGAAAGCTGACAAAATCAGTTTAGCAACTTCTTGATAAGAAGCGTCTTTGAGAACAGAAAAATCCAAATCTACAGCTGGAATCGAAATCGGTGTGAACAAGCCACCGTCAGTCGCCAAGCCCTGCAAAATGGCCTGACTAGCTGAAACCGTATTTTGCGCATCGCGTGTTGATTGATAAACTAATGTCATGGTATCCCTCGTAAAAATCTATTTTTTCTATTCTACCATAAAACCCACCTAAATTGACAGAAAATTGGCAAGATAAACCAAAAAAACGAACGCTAGGCCGGTTTGGGCTCTTACCTTCAAAATATCAAAACACCAGCCTACTGCACGTAAACTGGTGTTTGAGAAAGTTTTGGAGGCTAGTCTATTTTCTTGACGACACTAACTAGAAAGGAATGATTTGTGCAACCAAAACTTGTACGTTCATTTTGAAAGTAATTCTCGCCAATATATTTAGGCGAAACAACGAAGATATCTCAAACCATCAAGGAATGATTTTCTAAACGAGACAAGGCAAAGCGACGCGGGCATAACTGAAGTTAGGCAAGGAGCTTTAACGATGTATCGTGACGAAAATCCTTACTTGATGCGGCCTGGACGTTCTTTGTAGCCGTAATACGCATCCTCAATAATCTCTTGCATATGGTCAACCATTGCGAGACGTGGGTTAGCAGGTGTACATTGGTCTTCGTAAGCTAGAAGGGCCAATTCACGAGAATATTCTTTGAGTTCTTTCTCATCAACACCTTGAGCTTTCAAGTTCATCTGGATACCGATGCGTTCACCTAAATCGTAGACAGCTTGTGCGTAAGCAGCAACTGCTTCTTCTGGTGTTGAGCATGGAAGACCGAGCATACGAGCAATGTCTTGGTACTTCTCATCCGCTTTGTAGTAGTTGTATTTTGGCCATGTCGCTGTCTTAGCTGGACGAGTACCGTTGTAGCGGATAACGTATGGAAGCAAGATCGCGTTCGTACGACCGTGAACTGTGTGGAAACGTCCACCAATCTTATGAGCCATTGAGTGTGAAATACCTAAGAAGGCGTTGGCAAAGGCCATACCTGCAATGGTAGAAGCATTGTGCATTTTCTCACGTGCTTCCCAATCTGCTTCTTTAACAGATTTTTCAAGGTTTTCAAAGACCAACTTGATAGCTTGAAGAGCCAAACCGTCTGTATAGTCATTGGCAACGGTTGATACATAGGCTTCTGTTGCGTGGGTCAAGACGTCCATACCAGTATCTGCTGTTACAAAGTCTGGAACAGTCATAACAAGAGCTGGGTCAACGATTGCCACGGTTGGTGTCAAAGCGTAGTCAGCGATTGGGTACTTACGGTTGTTTTTCTTATCAGAAATTACGGCAAATGGTGTAACTTCAGAACCGGTACCAGATGTTGTTGGGATAGCGACAAACTTAGCTTTTTCACCCAATGAAGGGAATTTGAAGGCACGTTTGCGAATGTCCATGAATTTTTGAACAAGGTCACGGAAGTCGATTTCTGGTTGCTCGTAGAACATCCACATAATCTTAGCAGCATCCATTGGTGAACCACCACCAAGAGCGATGATTGTGTCTGGCTCGAAATCTTTCATGAGTGCAGCACCACGTTCAACAGTTGTGATGTCTGGATCTGGCTCAACATCTGAGAAGACTGTATAAAGCACCTTGTTGCTACGTAAGTGGAGCTGTTCAATGATACGTTGCACAAAGCCAAGTTTTTCCATAGCCTTGTCGGTAACGATCATGACTTTTTCTACACCACGCATTTTTTGCAAGTATTGAATTGAATCACGTTCAAAGTAAATTTTTGATGGAACTTTAAACCATTGCATATTGTTTCTCCGTCTTCCTACTTTCTTGATGTTGAGCAAGTTAAGGGCACTTACGTTGTCACTGATTGAGTTACGTCCATAAGAACCACATCCCAAAGTAAGAGATGGAAGGAAGGCATTGTAAACATCACCAATACCACCGAAGGTTGATGGTGAGTTCCAGATAACGCGGATAGCTTTCACGCGCGTACCGAACTCTTTTGCCAAATCTGCATCCGCTGTGTGGATAGCAGCTGAGTGTCCAAGACCGTGGAATTCAACCATTTGACGAGCTGCTTCCAGACCTTCTTCACGACCTTCTACTTTCAAGACAGCGATAACTGGTGACAATTTTTCACGTGTCAACGGTTCTTTTTCGCCGATTTCAGATACTTCCGCTGCCAAGATGTTAGTACCTTCTGGCACTTTGAAGCCAGCTTGCTCTGCAATCCATGCTGCTGGTTTACCAACGATGTCAGCGTTCAATTTGCCTTCTGCACAGTTTTTGCTGTTAGCTTTCACCCCGAAGCAATACTCTTCAAGAAGAGCTTTTTCTTTTTTATTAACAAAGTAAGTATGGTATGACTTGAATTCTTCTACAAATTCGTCATAGATGTCTTTGTCTACGATGACTGCTTGTTCAGATGCACAGACCATACCGTTATCAAATGACTTAGACATGACAATGTCATGAGCCGCTTGACGAATGTTGGCTGATTTTTCAATGTAAGCTGGTACGTTACCTGCACCTACCCCAAGAGCTGGCTTACCGCAAGAGTATGCAGCACGTACCATTGCGTTACCGCCTGTCGCAAGAATGGTTGCAATACCATCATGCTTCATCAACTCTGAAGTTGCTTCCATAGATGGTTTTGTAATCCATTGCACACAGTTTTCAGGAGCTCCTGCCGCAACCGCTGCTTCATAGACAATACGCGCTGCGTGAGCAGATGATTCTTGAGCAGATGGGTGGAAGGCAAAGATGATAGGGTTACGTGTCTTCAAGGCAATCAGAGCTTTGAAAATTGCTGTTGAAGTAGGGTTGGTTGTTGGCGTCACCCCACAGATAACACCTACTGGCTCAGCAATCAAGGTCAAACCGGTTACTTCGTCTTCACCAATGACACCTACAGTTTTGGTATGTCGCATGTTGTTAACAACGTGTTCGCAGGCAAAGAGGTTTTTGGTTGCCTTATCTTCAAAGACACCACGACCAGTTTCTTCATGCGCGTGCATGGCCAAGACACCATGTTGATCTAGTGCAGCAACAGATGCTTTCGCAACGATGTAGTCAACTTGTTCTTGATTTAGAAGACGGAACTCTTCAAGAGCAACAAGTCCTTTTTGAACCAACTCATCTACATGAGCACGTGCTTCTGCTAATTTTTCTTCTGGTGATACAACTTTTTTATCAGCCATTGGGAATCCTCCAAAATTTCTATTGTTTGTTAACTTTTATTTGTTAACTTTTTCACAATGTTATTCTACAACTTTTTTGAAAATTTGTAAAGAGAAATTGTTAATTTTTTCACATTTTCTTTTCTTTCTTTAAAATGCACATATCCCTGCTTATCCAAGACCTTCTACTCAAGTTTAAGATATTACATAGTCTGAACAAAAATACGAACACCATTTCCTAATGTTCGGAAGCGAGAGTAGTTCTCTTCTACTTATACTCTCTTTGCAATTCCCCTGCTTTTTGATAAATCAGTTAATCCTATTGGTAGAGGCTGGGCAAAAAGCTCAATCTCCCTTCTCAGGGTTCGTGTCAACATCTCAGTGCAGTGGTTGATTGGCTTTAACAGTATGGGAGACTGTTAAAGGTATGAGATAAGATTTGCAAAGCAAATCTCAGCAGTTCGTGTTTTACACTCCAAATCTGACCCCTATAACTGATGCGAACAGAGTTCGCTCTATTTCCAACCTCAAAAGGTTCACTGAACCTTTTGAGCTGTGCGGAGGTGGGAGTTTAAAAGGTCGGGAGACCTTTTAAAGTGGGAGATATAAGCTGACGGCAGTCAGCTCACATAAATTGATGTCTGGGAATAGACTGTTTCAGCTCAACAACTTAAAACGAAAAATTGTTGACGAACTCTTTTTTTGACCAGTCGAGTTCTTTCCCGCTCCCTCTCTGCAAATTAGGTCCTTGCTAATCAAGGATATTATTTAGGAAATACTGACAATCTTTTGAAACAAACCAAAGTTGAGTAACTGAAATACTAACCCTTGACGGAAGTGCCGAACTGAGACTACAGATTCAGCATCTTCTTTTCCACTATTTTATCAAGAAAACGTTTTCTAGTAAATATCTTAATTTACTTCTTGATTATTCTATCATTTATTGATATAATTTACAATATATTGATATATACATAAGCGGTGAAGTTAGATATTAAGGTAAGTTGTATTTTCTATCAATTTGGAGCTGTTCCAAGCGGACAATCCATTCATACATTATTCGTTCTCCCTATTTAATGAAGAAGTGATTATTCGTCACTTCTTTTTAGTTTAATATAGTTTAACAAAAAAAAGCAGCACCATAAGTTACTGCTTCTCCAATTCTTCTAAAATACTTGCAAAATCTGTTTTGAGTGCTTCCAAGCTTGTGTCAACTTGACTTCTTGTCTGGTTATTTTTAACCACAACCTGTCCAGATTCGATTTCGCTACCACCCAGGGTAATAATGGTTTTGGCTCCAAAGACATCTGCTGACTTAAACTGGGCCTTGAGCTTGCGGTCCAGATAGTCACGTTCTGCTCGGAATCCTTGCTTGCGGATGGCTTGAACCAACTCTAGCGCTCCGCCATTGGCCTCCTGACCCAAAACCGCGATGTAAACATCTAACTGGGTGTCGAGAGGGAGCTCAATGCCTTGCTTTTCAAGGACTAGGATGAGGCGCTCAATCCCCATACCAAAGCCAAAAGCTGGTGTTTCCGGACCACCGAAATAGGTCACCAAACCGTCATAACGTCCACCGGCACAGATAGTCAGGTCATTGCCACCAACCTCTGTCATAAACTCAAAAATAGTGTGGTTGTAGTAGTCCAGACCACGCACCATGTTGGTGTCGATGGTGTAAGCAATGCCTAGGCTGTCCAACATGGACTTGACCGCTTCAAAGTGGGTTGTACTTTCTTCATCCAGATAGTCTAAGATAGACGGTGCGTTTTCCACAGCAACCTTGTCTTCTTTTTCCTTGGAATCCAACACACGCAAAGGATTTTCTTCTAGACGGCGCTGACTATCCTTGGATAGCTGGTCCTTGAGCGGTGTCAGGTAGTCAATCAAGGCCTGGCGATAAGCGGCACGGCTCTCTGGATTGCCCAGACTGTTGAGGTGGAGGCGAATGTCCTTGATTCCCAACTCTTCAAAGAAGTGATAGGCCATAGCAATGGTTTCCACATCTGTTGCTGGGTTGCTAGAGCCAAAGCACTCCACACCAATCTGATGGAACTGGCGTAGACGACCAGCCTGCGGACGCTCGTAGCGGAACATTGGGCCCATATAATAGAACTTAGCTGGCTTTTGCACTTCTGGAGCAAAGAGCTTGTTTTCTACATAAGAACGAACAACCGGTGCCGTACCTTCTGGACGGAGGGTGATATGACGCTCTCCCTTGTCATAGAAATCGTACATCTCCTTGGTCACAATGTCTGTCGTATCACCAACCGAACGGCTGATGACCTCGTAATGCTCGAAGATCGGTGTGCGAATCTCAGCGTAATTGTACTGTTTGAAAATGCTGCGGGTAAAGTTTTCCACATACTGCCACTTGGTAGCATCCTGTGGTAGTAGATCTTGCGTTCCTTTTGGTTTTTGTAATTTCATAGGTCTTCTCACTTCTCTAAGTCTTGCCCCTTATTTTATCATATTTTGGTCTTTTTTGGAAATGGCAGAGCAGACAAAAAGCCATGTCTGCTGACAGGGCCTCGTTTTAAAAAACTATTTCTTATCCACAATCTGGAAATTCAAGTCACTCACTTCTATCTCAACCTCAAGTTTTTCTTCGGAGTTCAGATTGAGGAGGTTTTCTAAAGCCGTTTCTGCTTCATATTTGAATTATCGGAACTTGTCCTGCAACCACTATATATATGCTATCAAGTATTTTTTGCATTTTTTTGACTATTTTAGCAAAGTTAGGTAAATTCTGCTCGCTAGAAGCATTTGAGGCAAAATTTTGGTAAATTCTCAAAGTAAGTTCTAGTTCCCGTCCTTCCAGAAGTTACTTTGAGAAAACTGCATAACATCAACAGAATTTAGTCTCAGACTAAGTTCTTTTTTTGACTAAAAATGTTGATAAT
>NZ_JAMWEL010000025.1 GCF_024509555.1 Streptococcus suis | reverse complement strand
GAGAGTTAAGTGTTTGTTTTTCATTGTCGATTGCCAACTTGTCCCATAGTAAGTTCTACCTTATTTCTTTGTCTCAGTCTAATTTCCAGTTTTTAAGACAGACTAGAACTTACTTTGAGAATTTAGCAAATAAATAATAAGGAAGTTGGATAAAGATTCAACTTCTTTTAATTGTGCTTTAAAAAAATTACATTTGAGGTTATAATAAGAAATAAATGTAGTAAGGAGATAAGGACGATGAAGAAAAAAGGAATGCGATTGGTCGCGATGATTGAGAGTAAAGATGATAAATATGAAGTCATCAACTTTTTACCAGATATTAAGGTCAAACATACAGGTGAAAAAAATTTTAAGATAGAAGAAAATGAAGGTTATATCAAAATCCCATATGCAGAAGGAATTGATGATTTGATAGTTATTGTGGGGGAAAATGGAGTTGGGAAGACTAGGTTGGTGAATGATATACTGTCTCAAAGTGAAAAGAAGCTCTTTATTTATAGGTTAGGAAAAGATAAGTACATATATTTGCAGCATACAGATAAAGATGATAGGAGAAGAACCGGAGAGCAAAATTTTGTAAATAACAATGAGTTAGAACTGACATTCTCCTCTAAGATTGGAAGAAAAAAATATAATGCAACTGGTTCTGATTTTAAAGAACTTCAGATAGTAAAATTTTCTAATTCTATAGAGAAAGAAGGAGGGACCATTCTATTAGATTTATCCAAGGATGTATCAACTACCAAGTTGTTAGAAAGAAATAAACACCGTACAGTCGTATTGGAGGATATGAAGAACCAAATAAGTTTTATTAAGGAGCTAATGGAGAAGAAAACAGACTTGGAAAAATTATTTGAGAGTCATCCTATATTGCAAACAATAATCAGTAATAAGCAGATTACGATAGAATTTAGAAACACAAGCCTTCGGAAAATGGGTATTTTAGCATTTAGAGAGCTTTCCGGTTTTAAGAATAAACGAGCAATATTCATACAGTATTTTTTTGATATTCTGATAGATATAATAATCAAAAATAAGAAGGGAAAGATAGACAATCATGGATACAATCAAGAATTGTTTAAATTGTTTGTGAAACAAACACACAGAGAGATTCCAAGTGTCTATTCTGGATACGAGATAGTTAGAAATTTACCAAAAGATAGTAGAGAAGAGAAAGGAAGAGCATTCGAGAAAAAACTTCAAGAGGGGGATCAAGAAACAAAAGAATTTTGGGATAAGGTTGTTACTTACAATAGTTTTTTTGAGCATACTCCTCATGGTAAAGAAATGATTTCTAACTATGAATCTGACTCAACAAAGCAAAAAAATCGATTGGGAAATATAATAAAAACTGACAAAGTTTTCGAAGAGCTAAGGGCAATAGAAGGAATCAATGATAAAGTAATAGAGCACCTAGTATCTTTATATAAGAGTACTGATTTGATAGATACTACAAATGATATTGATCAATTCTCGAAAATTCAACAGTTGCTTGAGATATTAAGTAAAATTGAAGGAGAGAATTACATTCTGAAAAATACAGAATACAAAAATATAATTGATAAATTTATGGGAGAAATTACATTCTCTTGGGATGGGTTAAGTTCGGGAGAACTTGCTTTATTAAATCTTTTTGGACGTTTATATAGCATTAAAAAGGGATTGAAAGCTACCAACATTCTTCTGCTTTTGGACGAAGTTGACTTAGGGCTTCATCCAGAGTGGCAGCGTCGGTGGATTAGCGTTGCTCTGCCAATCATTAAGGAGATTTTCAAAGGTAAACACATTCAGATTATCATGACAACTCACTCTCCGATTATGCTGTCAGATATCTATGCAGAAAATGTCATCATGCTAAGAAAAGATACTAACGGCAACAGGATTATTGTCGAAAATCAAGGTATGGAAAAAAATCAAGTGACAACATTTGGTCAGAATATCCATGACTTGTATCGTGATTCCTTTTTCCTAGAAAGTACACGTGGAGAGTATGCGAAAGAGCAAATTCAAGAAACGACCAAGGTACTGTATGAGCTAGAGTTATGGCAGGATGAAGAATCTAGGATTTTTGATATATTCAGGGAAGAATGTAAAAAATATCTCAGTAGTATAGGTGTAAAAAATAAAAAAAATGTTGTCTGGCTTTTGCGCTATATACAAATTTATGAAGACCTCGAGAACATTAAAAAAATTAGTAACGAAGAGGAATATGCAAATTACTTTTACGAAAAACATTACAAAAAGAAAGCGAGCCATAAAGGGGAATTTACAAAAGATTTTTTAAAAAAGTTTAAAGCTGATAAACAAATCATTGATAAACTTAAATCTGACCAATCAAATTACAAGGATAAATATAAAACACAATATAGAGCGAAGTATATAAAATTAAGAGAGGATATCTTAAATAACTCTTTCATTAGAGAAAAAATTCAAAAGTCTTCAAGTGATGAACAGTTCAAACAAATCTTGAAGTATAGGATTGATGCAATTGGCGAACAGTTAATCAAACGTAAGTTGCTATCTATGTGGGATAAAATTTGGTTTAGTGAAACTGTTCCAGAGCCCTCATCTAGAAACAGTGAGGTTGATAGATTACTTCAGCAATTAAGAAAAGTATATGCTACTAATGAACAGGTATTGTTGAAAGCATCAGAGATAGAAGAACTTATGAATTCACATAGCGGGGAGGAATAGATGATATATATTGAAGATTTATATACAAATGAAACGAAGGAGAAGTACTATGAGAAGGTCAAAGACTTATTTTTAAAGTCTCTTGTACGAGAAGGAGTGGAATTTGAATCAGGAAATATCGAGGACTTTGTGGATGAGTTGCGAGAAATATTACCAGAAGAGTTTCCAGAAGAGCTAAAAAAAGAGCTTAAAGAGTATTTCTCTGAAGATGCAACTGCAGAAGGAAATTTTAAAAAACTGATACTAATGCCGCCAAATGTAATGAAAAACATGGTTCAAAGCTCGAATGGTGCTGACTGTGATAAGAATAATATTAAAAAGTTAAAATTGGTGTATGTTCATCAAAAAATTATGGGGAAGAAACTAAAAGGTGAAGAGGAAAATATCAATAGATTCCTTATAAGAGAGTTGGGGCTCACGGTTTGTCCGTATTGTAATCGAAATTATATAAATAATAGAGGTAATAAATTTTCTGCTCAAATGGACCATTTTTATAGTAAGGATGAATTTCCATGGTTAGCGGTTAGCCTATATAATTTAATTCCATCTTGTGGAGCTTGTAATCATATCAAGGGGACTAAAGCTTTAAATGTTCATCCATTCATAAAGTCTGATGTTGAGGATAACGAAGTAAAATTTAATTATCAACAGACTGCATCTGATGACGTTAAAGTAATTATTTCTACTAAAGAGGCGAGAAAGAGAGACATAGAGACATTAAAACTTAAAGAAGCTTATAGTATTCATAATCTTGATGTGAGAAATATGCTTTTACGTGAAGAGAAGTATTCGAAGAAATATAGGGAGGAGTTACGTCAGTTACTGCAGACAGATGGTGGTATCGAAAGTCAATTATCTCTAACAGATGACGAGATAGATAGGATGATTTATGGTGATGTGATTTTTGAGGAGGATATAAAGAATGTGTCTCTCGGAAAATTCCGAAAGGATATTTATCAAGAGATTAAAAAGTTACGGGATTATTAAATTCTCTATCTCGGCCGTGAAAAATCTATCCAGCATATTGATAATATGTTGAAGAGTTTGTAAGATAAATAATCCCCACTGTCATATGGCGGTGGGGATTTGTCTGTTAAGGGAATTTAGCTTTGTAAAAACAACCTCTCCACATAGTCTTTCTGCCTTGGAATGACTAGTTCAGTTTCTAGAAAGTCTTTTAAGTCTTCTTGTGGGACCCAGATATAGTTGCTGGTTTCTTCGGCTTGGAGTTGGATAGCAGCTTTGTCCCAGTCGGTTTCAGCCCAGTAGCAGTGGAAGATACACTGGTCATCATGGGCGACAAAGTGTGTATGGTGGCGGAGTTGGTCAGTTGTCAGCTCAATGCCTGTCTCTTCGCGGACCTCGCGTAAAATGGCCTGCTCTGCTATTTCCCCAAATAAAGCCGAACCTCCTGCTGTCGCTTCATAATAGTCAGGGTAGGAGGGTTTGGTGCTGTCGCGTTTCATGAAGAGGGTACTGCTGTCGTGGTGGCGGATGATGCACTCGACGACCAGGTGGTAGAGGCCGTGGGGAATGGGTTCTCCGCGTTTGAGAGTGAGGTCGGTCAGCTGACCGTCGGCTGTGTAGGCGTTCCAGATTTCCATAGCTTGCTCCTTTTCTATCCTTCTATTATACCATAGGAGGTTTTTCTGTGAGCTTGTACGGACAAGTGTGTGGTATAATGGTCAGACGAAAGAAAAGGAGAAATCTTATGCAACCTATTATTCCTCACATCTGGTATGACACAGAGGCAAAAGAAGCGGTGGCTTTTTATGTGGACCTCTTCGGTGGCAAGCTGGACTGGATCTACACCATTACGGATACGCCTTCGGGTGATTCGGATTTGATTCAGTTTCAACTGGGCGATATGACTTTGGCGGCTATTAGTGCGGGTCCATACTTTAAGCTCAATGAGTCCATGTCCCTTATGGTCAATGTAGCCAGCAAGGATGAAGTGACACGTTTGTACCAAGCCTTGTCAGAAGGCGGTCGTATTCTCATGCCTTTGGGAGAATATCCCTTCAGCCCTTACTATGTCTGGTTGGAAGACCGCTTTGGTCTGTCTTGGCAACTGTCTTATGCACCGGACTTGGACAAGCCTTATCAGTTTGACATCTGCCTGCTCTTCTCGCAGGAACAGGTAGGTTTGGCCCAGCCTATGTTGGACTACTACAAGGACAAGCTCCCTCAGGCTAGTGTCGGTCAACTTTCCTACTACGGTGAAGGGGAGGCTGCTGTTGAGGCTGCCAAACTGAATTATGCAGAACTTCTCGTCGGTGGACAGAAAATGATTGTTATGGATCACGGCTACGGAGGCGAAGCTTCATTCAACGAAGCCTTCTCGCTCATGGTCTATGTGGATAGTCAGGAAGAGGCGGAGAGCTGGTATGAAAAAGTGTCAGCAGTTCCAGAAGCGGAGATTTGCGGTTGGGCCAAGGACCAGTTTGGGATTTCTTGGCAGATTGTACCGCGGATTTTGATGGAAGCATACGATACGGCTAGCCCAGAAAAAGTCAAGGCTGTTAATGATGCAGTGTTGACCATGAAACGTCTAGATTTCGTAACTATTCAAACGATATTAAATTAGTCAAGATTGGCAGGAACTGGATAGCAGTTTCTGTTTTTTCTATTAGACAAGAATGAATTGGCTCGGTTTTTGGTATAATGAAAGAAAGTAGAGGGGAGACCACATGAAAGCAATAGAAAGACGAAAGCACATTTTATCACTTTTACAGGAAACATCTCAACCACTTTCAGCAAATTACCTAGCAAAAGAATTTGGAGTGAGCCGTCAGGTGATTGTGGGAGATATAGCCTTGCTTCGAGCAGAGGGGGATCTGGTTTTGGCGACTCCGAGAGGCTACCTACTGCAGTCTTCTCTGGCGCCTCTTGAAGGAGCTTATATTCGTAAAATAGCTTGTCAACATGGACCAGAAGATGTTGAAAAAGAGTTGACTATCCTATTAGAGGGAGGAGCTCAAATCCTTGATGTCGAAATTGAACATCCTATTTACGGTCTATTATCTGGCAAACTAAATATTACCAGTTTTGAAGATCGGGACCGTTTTTTAGATGATTTGAGTCATTATAAAGGAGTGCTATTGAGTAATTTAACAGAAGGAGTTCATACTCATACTGTCTCATTTCCCTCGGTTCAAGCCTACCAAGAACTTTCTTTGGTATTAAAGGCTGCAGGAATTTTGCTAGAAAATCAATAAAACATTACAGGTGTCTTGACACCTGTAATGTTTTGGTTTATAATCGAACCTATAGAAAGAGAGGTTCCTTATGTCCCAATTAACACTATCATCTAAAAGTTCCGTCAAGCAGCTTTCCATTAGTGCGATTCTTACTGCATTTGCTATATTGATTCCACTGATGATGCCGATTAAAATTGTTATTGGTCCAGCATCCTACACACTTGCTAGTCATATTCCGTTGTTTATTGCAATGTTTATTTCACCAGCAACGGCCATATTAGTAGCATTGGGCTCCAGTCTAGGCTTCTTTTTAGCAGGATTTCCTATTGTCATCGTATTTCGTGCATTAACTCACTTGATTTTTCTTACTCTGGGAGCTTTTTTAATAAAACAATTTCCAAGTTTTATGGACACCAAGCGTTTCTTCATATTAGGGATTGGTCTCAATCTACTTCATGGCTTAGGGGAGTATATTGTGGTCATGGCCCTGACTTCGGGCGGGCAGACTTCAGATACTTATTGGATGACTATGCTTGGCTTAGTTGGTCTAGGTTCTGCACTTCATGGATTGCTCGATTTTAGTTTGGCATATTATTTTTGGAAAATCTTGAAAGAACGGAAAATTTATCAACCATAATCAGTTATGATGAGGAATATATTTTAGAAGCTGGAGAATATTCTCTAGCTTTTTTTGGAAATTTTTCTGGAAATGTACGATATTTATTCATTTTTTAAGAAAATTTGCATAAATATGTTGCAAAAAGTATAAATATACACTATAATAGTCACTAAGTTTTATTTGCTAATATATATAGAAATGAGAAAGTTTATGACAAAAGAAAAATTAATTTTAGCCTATTCAGGTGGCCTAGACACTTCCGTTGCGATTGCGTGGTTGAAAAAAGACTATGATGTGATTGCGGTGTGTATGGATGTGGGTGAAGGAAAGGATTTGGATTTTATTCATGATAAGGCCTTGTCTATCGGTGCTGTGGAGTCCCATGTATTGGATGTAAAAGAAGAGTTCGCTCAAGAGTATGTCCTGCCTGCCCTACAAGCCCATGCATACTATGAGCAAAAATATCCGCTGGTATCGGCTCTCAGCCGTCCCTTGATTTCTAAAAAGTTGGTGGAAATGGCCCATAAAACAGGAGCAACCACTATTGCCCACGGCTGTACCGGTAAGGGAAATGACCAGGTGCGATTTGAGGTAGCCATTGCAGCCCTAGATCCAAGCTTGAAAGTCGTGGCTCCTGTCCGTGAATGGAAGTGGGCGCGTGAAGAAGAAATCATTTTCGCCAAGGAAAATGGTGTACCAGTCCCAGCTGACCTGGATAGTCCTTACTCAGTCGACCAAAACCTCTGGGGTCGTGCCAATGAGTGTGGTGTCTTGGAAAATCCATGGAATGAAGCGCCAGAAGATGCTTTTGGCATCACTACTTCTCCAGAAAATGCACCAGATACTCCTGAGTATGTCGATATTGAGTTTAAAGCAGGTATTCCTGTTGCTGTAAATGGTGAAAAGTTAAGTCTTGCTAATCTCATTCAAAGACTCAATGTCATTGCTGGTAAACATGGTGTGGGTCGGATTGACCACGTGGAAAATCGTTTGGTCGGAATCAAGTCACGTGAAATTTATGGGTGTCCAGGTGCTATTACCCTTCTGACAGCTCACAAGGAAATTGAAGATTTGACTTTGGTGCGTGAAGTATCGCATTTCAAACCGATTGTTTCAAATGAACTCTCTAACTTGATTTACAATGGTTTGTGGTTCAATCCAGCAACAGATGCCTTGAAGGCCTATCTTGCTCAGACCCAGGCAGTTGTTAATGGCACCGCAAAAGTGAAATTGTATAAGGGGTCAGCCAAAGTGGTTGCTCGGAAATCTCCAAATTCGCTGTATGACGAAGATTTGGCAACCTATACCAGTGCAGATACCTTTGATCAAGATGCAGCAGTTGGTTTCATCAAGCTTTGGGGATTACCAACCAAGGTCAATGCGGAAATTCATAAAAAGAGCTAGAAAGTAGGAGCTTATGGAAGCAAAGAAATTATGGGGAGGTCGCTTTGAAGCCAGTCTTGAGGAATGGGTTGAAGAATTCGGAGCTTCCATCCGATTTGATCAAAAACTGGCCAAGTACGATATTCAGGGTTCTTTAGCCCATGTCAAGATGCTGGGGCAAACTAGGATTATCTCTCAAGCTGAGGCTCAGGTCATTCAAGCTGGTCTGGAAGAATTGCTAGAGGAGCATGAGGCTGGCAAGCTGGTCTTTGATATTCGAAATGAAGATATTCACATGAATATTGAAAGTCTATTGACGGAGAAAATAGGCTCAGTTGCAGGCAAACTCCATACAGCTCGTTCTCGTAACGACCAGGTGGCAACGGATATGCACCTGTATTTGAAAGATACCCTCTTCCAGGTTATCAGCAAGTTGACTAACTTGCAGGAGGTCTTGCTGGATCTGGCGGAGCAACATGTGGAGACCATCATGCCGGGCTACACACATTTGCAACATGCCCAGCCTATCAGCTTTGCCCAGCATTTGTTGGCTTACTACAACATGTTTCAGCGGGATAAGGAACGGTTTGACTTCAATGTGCAACACACTGATATCTCCCCACTTGGCGCGGCAGCTTTGGCTGGAACGACCTTTCCGATTGACCGTCAGATGACGTCTGATTTGATGGGATTTGCTAAGCCTTACAGCAATTCCCTTGATGCTGTGTCTGACCGTGATTTTATCTTGGAATTTCTGTCAAATGCCAGTATCCTCATGATGCACATGTCGCGTTTGTGTGAAGAAATCATTAACTGGTGTTCACATGAATACCAATTTGTCACCCTATCTGATACCTTTTCAACAGGTTCTTCCATCATGCCTCAGAAGAAAAATCCAGATATGGCAGAATTGATTCGGGGAAAAACGGGTCGGGTTTATGGGAATTTGGTCGGTCTGTTGACAGTCATGAAATCCCTGCCTCTGACCTATAACAAGGATTTGCAGGAAGATAAGGAAGGCATGTTTGACACAGCAGAAACAATCTTGGTTTCGATTGATATTTTGGCTGGTATGCTGAAAACGATGACCGTTCACAAGGAGAAGATGGCCCAGTCAACAGAGAAGGATTTTTCAAATGCGACGGAGTTGGCAGATTATCTGGCCAGCAAGGGAATGCCCTTCCGTCAGGCTCATGAAATTGTCGGTAAACTAGTCTTGGAATGCAGCAAGGCTGGATATTATCTACAAGATGTTCCTCTAGAACGCTACCAAGAAATTTCTGATTTGATAGAGGTAGATATTTACACGTCTTTACAATCGAAAACAGCAGTCCAACGTAGGAAATCACTGGGCGGGACGGGTTTTGAATCGATCCGTTTGCAAATTCAACAAGCAAAAGAAAACTAGCGCTATCAAAAACCCTCTAAACGCATGAAGAAAAATTCATTTTAAAAATTATTTTTAATGCTATCGTTAGTTTGGGGTAGAGAAATGTGATATAATGGCTTTGTAAATGAGGGATTAACCTTTATGTAGTGTAAGTTTTGTGAAAACATCTTGAAAAAGCGCATGCATCGTGAAAATAGTTGCATGCATTTTTCTTTTATTGGTATGGCCGGCTCTAAACGGTATGTTTATTGGCTTTTTTGAATTTTATGGTATAATAGAGGTAATTTTGAAAGATGGAGTGACGGTTTGAAGAAAAGCTATCGTGTCAAGCGTGAACGAGATTTTAATGACATTTTTACAAAAGGAAACAATGCAGCCAACCGAAAGTTTGTTGTCTATCATTTAGCTGGGGAACAGGAACATTTTCGAGTAGGGCTATCAGTCAGTAAAAAATTGGGAAACGCTGTCACGAGGACACGTATTAAGCGTAGACTTCGACATGTCTTAATAGAGTGTCAAAAACACTTGGTTAGTGAGGATTTTGTTATTATTGCACGTAAAGGTGTGGAAGAGTTGACTTACCAAGAAATCAAGCAAAACCTTGTCCATGTTTTGAAACTCGCTAAACTATACCAGGAAGGTGTTGAGATTGAAAAAGAAAGTTAAGTGGGCCGGTCTCATTTTCGTGGCTTCACTTGTACTAACAGCATGTGGTACAGGACCAGTGACTAGCCAGTCTACAGACGCTTGGGACAAATTGATTTATTGGTTTGCTAGCGTTATTCAATTTTTATCGATAAACGGTCAAATTGGAATCGGTATAATTCTCTTTACGATTTTAATTAGAACTATTTTATTACCTCTGTTTCAGATTCAGATGAATTCTTCTAGAAAAATGCAAGAACTTCAACCTGAGTTGAAGAAATTGCAGGAAGAATATGCTGGAACAGATATGGAAAGCCGACAAAGGCTTTATGAGGAAACTCAAAAGCTTTATAAAGAGAATGGTGTAAACATGACTTCATCAATGTGGCCACTGTTTATTCAAATGCCAATCTTGTTAGCGCTTTTCCAGGCTTTGACAAGAGTGGAGACTCTGAAGGTCGGACATTTTCTATGGTTGAATCTTGGTGAGCCAGATCCTTATTTCATATTACCAATACTAGCTGCACTCTTTACTTTTTTGAGTACATGGCTATCGAATAAAGCAGCGGTGGAGAAGAATGGAGCGCTCACAGTTATGATGTATGTCATGCCTGTTATCATTTTCTTCTTTGCCATGACATCGGCAAGTGGGGTTGCTTTATACTGGACGGTGTCCAATGCCTATCAAGTAGCTCAAACCATGCTATTAAATAACCCATTTAAAATCATAGCAGAGCGTCAAGCAAAGATTGATGCAGAAAAAGAACGTCAAGCAAAAATCAGGCGAGCGCAAAAGAAAGCACGTAAACATAAATAGGATGAATATAGTAGGAGAGAGAAGATGAAATTTACAGGTGCAAATGTTGAAGAGGCCATTCAAAATGGTTTAGAGGAGTTAAATATTCCTCGCAAGAAAGCGCATATTACAGTTGTAGCACGTGAGAAAAAAGGTTTTCTTGGATTTGGTAAAAAAGAAGCAATTGTAGATATTGACGTAATTAATGAAACAACGGTTGTAAAAGCTAACCAAAAAGCAGTTCGTGGAGTTCCAGATGAAATCAATGAGCTCAATGAACCAGTCAAAAGTATTTCCGAAGCTACCATTGATTTAGGCAAGGTCGTTGCAGCGGTCAAAGAATTTGAAAAATCTGGTCAAACGCTTGATGATGAAATTAAGGCTCAGATTTTGAAAAATGAAAAAGAAGCTACGACGATTTTAGAAGAAACGGGGCGAATTGAAATTCTTTCTGACGAATTGTTAGTAGAGAAAGAACAACCGTCTAAGGAACCAGCAAGTGTTGCTCAAGATACGGTTTCAGAAGAACAAGAAGACAACGAAAAAGAAGAGTTTGCTGATTTGGATATCAAGGTTGAGCAACAGTATGATATTGAGACAGTGGTTGGTGAAGTAACAGCCTATATCCAAGAAATTTTGGATGATATGGATGTTGAGGCGAGCATTGAAACTAGCCACAACCGCCGTACAATCAATATCCAAGTAGATACCAATGAACCAGGCCGTGTCATCGGTTATCATGGCAAGGTCTTGAAAGCTTTGCAATTGTTGGCTCAGAACTTCCTATATAATCGCTATGAGCGTAACTTCTACATTACCATCAATGTGAATGACTATGTAGAACACCGTGCTGAAGTGCTTCAAGGTTATGCTCAAAAATTGGCTGAACGTGTCTTGGCTGAGCAAGAAGCCTATCATACAGATCCGATGTCTAGCAGTGAGCGTAAAATTATTCACCGGATTATTTCTAAAATGGACGGCTTGACAAGTTATTCAGAAGGTAGCGAGCCAAACCGCTATGTTGTAGTGGATATTGAAGGAAATCATGATTAAGAAGAGGCTAGTCCTCTTTTTTTCAATATTTTTTCTTAATCTGATTGAAAATAGAATAGAATAGCTTGACAAACCCCCAGAATTTATATAAAATAGTTTGGTATGTTTAGTAACTGATCAAAACTAGCCGGCTAAACGAATACAAGAATCTAAGAGGAGGTATTCATCGTGAAACGTACTTTTCAACCAAGTAAAATCCGTCGCGCACGTAAACACGGTTTCCGTAGCCGTATGGCAACTAAAAACGGCCGTCGCGTGTTAGCAGCTCGTCGCCGTAAGGGACGTAAAGTTCTTACAGTAGCATAAGAATACAACTAAAACCAGCAGAAACTCGAGTCTGCTGGTTTTTTCGTTGGAAAAGAATAGCTTAAAATATGGTACAATAGAACCATGATAGAAATTTTTGATACTCACACCCACCTCAACGTAGAGCAGTTTGAGGGTCGGGTCCAAGAAGAATTAGACTTTGCCAAGGAGATGGGGGTCACCCTCCACAACGTCGTTGGTTTTGACCGAGCTACCATTGACAAGGCTATGGAGCTTGCTGACCAGCACCCTGAAATTTATCTGACACTGGGCTGGCATCCGACGGAGGCTGGAACCTATGACGAGGAAGTAGAAAGCTACTTGCTTGAGGCACTCAAACATCCCAAGGTCATTGCCCTGGGGGAGATTGGGCTAGACTACTACTGGATGACGGCGGATAAGGAAACCCAAGCTCGTGTTTTCAAGCGACAGATGGAGTTGGCCAAGCAGTTGGACTTACCCTTTGTGGTTCATACTCGCGATGCTTTGGAAGATACCTATCAGATTATAAAGGAAGTCGGCGTTGGTCCGCGCGGAGGTATCATGCATTCCTTCTCTGGCACTCTGGAGGAGGCTCAGGCCTTTATGGACTTGGGTATGCACATCTCCTTCTCGGGAGTAGTGACCTTCAAAAAAGCTGTCGAACTTCAGGAAGCGGCGCAAGCATTGCCCCTAGAAAAAATCCTGGTCGAGACGGATGCGCCTTACCTGGCCCCAGTTCCTAAGCGTGGTCGGGAAAATCGTACCGGCTACACCAGATATGTGGTGGATATGCTGGCCCAGCTTCGCAACCAGTCGGTCGAAGAAGTGGCGAAAGCGACCTACGAGAATGCAAGGAGCTTGTTCAGAATTGACACAGAAAATTAAGATTCAGGAAGTCCTTGTTGTTGAAGGCAAGGATGATACAGCAAACCTAAAACGATTTTACGAGGTGGATACCTACGAAACCAGGGGCTCTGCCATATCAGACGATGACTTGGAACGCATCGAGAAACTCCACGACCTGCGGGGCGTCATTGTCTTTACTGACCCAGACTACAATGGCGAGCGGATTCGAAAAATCATTATGCAGGCCATTCCCACGGTCAAACACGCCTTCTTACAGCGGGACGAGGCTACACCTAAATCCAAGACAAAAGGGCGGTCCTTGGGCATTGAGCACGCCAGCTTTGAAGACTTGGAAAAGGCCCTTGCAGGCCTGCGTGGCTACTATGATGATGAACATAACTTTGACATCACCAAGTCAGATCTAATGCGCCTAGGGCTCCTTATGGGTGGCGACAGTCGCAAGCGGAGGGAGTATCTGGGAGAAAAGCTCCGCATCGGCTACTGTAACGGCAAGCAACTGCTCAAACGTTTGGAGCTGTTTGGGATAAGCTTGGTGGAAGTGGAAGAGTGTATGGAGAGCTATCATGGATAGGGTCTATGCTGTTAAGTGCTTGGTAAAAAACGAGTTTGAACCTTCTTATGAAAATTATTCATCTTATGAAGAAGTGACCTACTTGCTGCCGGCTGATGTCCTTGTTTGGGAGGATGAGCAGGTTGATAAGAACAAACTAGCAGACTATTTGCGTGGTTTAGTTGAAGATGGCTATGTCAATGCGGATGGTATTTGGAAGCAGAGCCGTTTGTTTCATATTGCCGGTGTGCAAGAAATGGACGACAGGATAGAGTTTGATGGAGCAGCCGTGGAAGTCTATCGCTGGTTTTACAATTTTGAACGTCCAGTTACTGAGGAAGAGTTTTTGAATCTTTATTATTTTGATGATTTGGGGAGATAGGGAATGTCTAGACGAGAACAAGTCATCCTAACCAATATGTGCATGATTACAGACAATCAGCGGGTGTTGGTCCAGGATAGGAAGTCTGAAAAGTGGCCTGGTGTGACTTTCCCTGGGGGCCATGTCGAGCCAAATGAGTCAATTATTTCCTCCGTCATCCGTGAGGTCAAAGAAGAAACAGGCTTGACGGTATCCAATCTCGAACTCTGTGGCATTCAAAACTGGACGGATCCTACTGACAATTATCGCTATCTGGTATTTTGCTACAAAACCAACCAGTTTTCAGGAGTTCTTCAATCCTCAGATGAGGGAGAGGTCTTCTGGATTGACCGTGCAGAATTGAAGAATGTTCAGCTGGCAGACGGTTTTGAAACCATGCTGGAAATCTTTGAACAGCCACAGCTGACGGAGAATTTTTACTGGTTTGAAGACGGCGAGTGGAAGATTGATAACAAGTAGGATGTAGAAGCAAACTGCTGTTAGACTTGACAATTTTACTTAAAAATCCTAGAATATAAATAGAAAGGTCCTCAAGTTTTCACTTGAGGACCAATAGGACCGTTTTAAAGACGGGACGGATTTGTAGATAACAGAAAAACCGCTACTTACAGACCAGTCAAAGTTGGAAGTGCGGTTTTACTGTTTATTTTTTTCGTTGAAATATTAGAACCTATATTCACAGTTCAGTACTTCCACCTAAGGCTAGTTTTTCAGCTACTCATCGTTAGTTTTTTTTAAAATACAGTCAGTATTCCCTCAAAAAACTGCCTTGACTAGCTAAAAAACTATCTCTTATGTAAAAGCACTTCACGTGTGAATACAGGTTCTTAAAATAGCCAGTAAAAGAATGCCAAAGTTTATCATTAGCTCAATTGCCTCATAAACTGACATCGACGGTCACCTTTCTAAGGAGTTGTGCCATGGCCTCACCTCCTGCATCAGATTTCCGTCCCGCCTTCGGAACTTCCCTACACTAGATTAATTCGGAAAACAACAAGTATTTTGTTCCGCTTTTTTAAAATAAGAGGCAAAGAATGCGAAACACACATAAGAATTGACGAAGAGTTGTACAATAAGTTTGACAACTCTTTTTTTCTATGCTATAGTAAGCCTAGAAATGATGAGAGGTATTGCTTATGGAAGCTATTGTATATTCCCATTTTCGAAATCACTTAAAGGACTATATGAAAAAGGTCAATGACGAGTTTGAGCCCTTGGTCGTGGTTAATAAAAATCCAGAGGAAGATATTGTGGTACTGTCAAAGAGCGAGTGGGATAGCTTACAAGAAACCCTCGCTGTTGCTCGGAACGCCTACCTATCTCAGAAAGTCCTACGTGGTATGGCTCAAGTCAAAGCGGGACAAACCCAAGAACGCAATCTGATAGAGGCGGACTAGCATGGGAATCCATTTTACAGAGGATGCCTGGGAAGACTATCTTTATTGGCAAGGTCAGGATAAGAAAACACTGAAGAGAATCAATAAGATTATCAAGGATATGCAACGACACCCGTTTGAAGGAATTGCCAAGCCAGAACCTTTGAAGTATGACTATCAAGGAGCCTGGTCAAGAAGGATTGATGCGGAGAATCGGTTGATTTATATGGTCGAAGCAGACCAGTTGTATATCTTGTCGCTAAAGGACCGTTATAAGTGAGGATAGAATGGAGACTATCTAGTAACCGTTGGTAAAATCAAGATTATGAACTCAGAATAATGTGAAGATACGATGGGAGATGTATATGAGTAATACTATAGACAAGGCATGGGAATTCTTTTTTGAAGGAAAACTAGTAGAAGCTAAGCAGTTACTTGAGAAAGAGTATCAAGTTGAAACTTGTTTGGATTATGCTGGTCTCAATCTATTTGCCTACCTTTATCTTGAGGAAGAAAACTTTGATAAAGCCTTACTAGCCTGCCAACGCTATATTCAATTAGCTAGAAATGAAAAGAATACTGAACAAGAACATATCGGTTTGCACCAACTTGCCATGGTCTATCGGAGTCAAGGTAACTTTAAGAAGGCTTTGGAGTTAATTGAGGAAGAGGCTACGTTGCTAGCAACTGATTTTTCAGAAGATAAATTGAAATGGTCGGTTAATGAGTACGAACAAGGTTATTTACGATTGCAACTAGGAGAGCTAGAATCTGCTCTGCATTTTATGAAACGAAGTTTAGAGAATGCTTTGATGACAGACGACCTCATTGCCCAAGCTTGTGCCTATCGAGGTTTGGGGGAAATCTATGCTACAAGCAGAATAACTGATTTAGCTGAACAAGCATTTACACAGTCCATTGCTGCTTTTGAAGAAGCAGATGATACTTTTGGGGTAGAAGAAGTTAGAGCATTAATGACTACCTACAGAATTATTTAGAAAGAACACACATGAGAATCGCAGACAAAAACGTTACTCGTGCCGTCCTTGAACGCCACGGGTTTACCTTTAAGAAATCCTTCGGTCAGAACTTTTTGACCGATACCAATATTCTACAGAAAATTGTGGATACGGCAGAGATTGACCAGAATGTCAATGTCATTGAGATTGGTCCTGGAATCGGGGCCTTGACCGAGTTTTTGGCGGAAAATGCCGCCGAAGTCATGGCCTTTGAGATTGACGACCGCCTGATTCCGATTTTGGCGGACACCTTGGGTCGCTTTGACAATGTGACTGTGGTCAACCAAGACATCTTGAAAACCGACCTGCTGACCCAGATCCAGAACTTCAAGAACCCTGACCTGCCTATCAAGGTCGTGGCCAACCTGCCCTATTACATCACCACCCCTATCCTCATGCACCTGATTGAGAGCAAGATTCCCTTCAGCGAGTTTGTGGTTATGATGCAGCGGGAGGTGGCCGACCGCATTTCTGCCGAGCCCAACACCAAGGCTTACGGAAGCTTGTCCATTGCGGTCCAGTACTACATGACTGCCAAGGTGGCTTTCATCGTGCCTCGCACCGTCTTTGTACCTGCGCCAAACGTGGACTCCGCCATTCTCAAAATGGTCCGCCGCGAGCAGCCCTTGGTTAGTGTCAAAGACGAAGATTTCTTCTTCCGGGTGTCCAAGGCCAGCTTTGTTCACCGCCGCAAGACCTTGTGGAACAACCTGACCAACCATTTCGGCAAGTCCGAAGAAGTCAAGGATAAGCTGACGCAGGCACTTGGCATGGCAGAGCTGGAAGCCAGTGTGCGTGGAGAAGCACTTTCCATGGCTGACTTCGCACGTCTGTCTGACAGCCTACAAGAAGTCGGTTTATAAGCAAGTATTGATTGCGGAGAAATCTGCAATCAATATTTATTTTAATGGAAAATTTTTTTCTGTTTGCCTTGTTCGTTGACAGTGGGTGGAAAGCTTGCTATACTGAAAAGTGACTAACTTTTGAAAAATATTGTCTGCAAATTGGCAGAATATTTACAAAAACAAGAGAGGGTTTCCCTCTTTTTTTATGAAGGTAGAATCATGTTGAAATATTTAATCAAAAAACATCCAAATATTGTTGCAGTAACTGCATTTTTTCTTTTTTCCATCATCCTCTTACTTCCACAGGTTTGGACAAAATCAGTGGTGACAGGAGATGACATTGTTTTCCACTACAACCGTTTTTATGATACTGCTATGCAAATTAAGACAGGAGATTTTTCCTATATGCTGAGCTTGCATGGCTATCAACAGTCTGGTAGGATTGTCAATGCTTTATATGGCCCTTATCTAGCCTATTTGCAGGGGGGCTTGCTCTTGATAGCAGGAACTTGGTATCGATATCAACTACTGTCCAATCTTCTTATAGGAGTGTTAAGTGCAAGTTCGCTTTATTTTTTAATGCGAGAAGTGAAAGTACGTTACTCACTATCAGTTTGTCTGTCTATGTTTTTTGTGACCACCTACTCCATTCAATATTGGTGGGTGGAACAAGGATTTTCAAGTTGGGGAGTGGCTTTGTTTCCTCTTTGTTTGATTCCAGCTGTTCGATTCCTAAAAACTGGTAAAGTCCCTATTTTTCTGATGGCGGGTGCAGTAGGAGTAATGCTCCATATACACATGTTGTCGGCTTTGTTTCTCATCCTAGCCTATGCAATTCTTTTCTTAATTGGCTGGTTAAAATCAAATGACAAATGGAATGTAGTGAAAGATGTTCTATTTTCGGTTGGAATTTTTCTGATTTTGACGGTAAATATTTGGTTCCCCTTGCTATATGTAAATGCAACCAATGAATTAGCTGCACCATTTGTTAATAAAAAATTTGTTCAGTCAACAGTTACCTGGTCGAAGGCCTATTTCTTATACTTTCCATACTCTCTACCAATCATCTTTGCAACCACTTTATATTTTATGGTGAAAAAGTGGAAGCAGCAATCGGCGGTATTGAGGAGTCTGACTTTAACTTTTTTGGTATTTTTTATTTTTTCAACAAATCTTTTTCCATGGCAACTATTTGCTGGTAAAGGAATTGGGCTAGTGGATTTGATCCAATTCCCTTTTAGATTCTTTTTGTATGCAAATGCCTTACTGTTAACGATTGTTGGTCTTCAATTGACAGAGTTTGATATACGCAAAAAGTTGTTTGTGGGTATGACGATCTTATCAACCATGATTGGTGTTGGTTTTACTTGGCATCAATTTAATCAATCGGTCAAATACCAATACAATGATGCGGAGTTTTTACAAGACATGCTTCATACGACGCTCTATGGAACGACGGAAGAATTACGTGACTCTCTGCATTCAGAAAACGTAGGTGAATTTGTTCAACTAGCTCAAAAATCGACTCCTGATTATGTGCCAGTCTTGTCGGATAAAGAAGAGAATGTTCGAGCAGTAAATGAGCCGAAATCTCGTTATGATCGCTATCGTGACCAGATTATTTTGCCCAATATGCAATTTGATAAGAAAGTCCTAGGTGACAAACTAGAAATTAGTTGGTCAGCGAGTCAAACTGAGGAAATCCGTGTACCAATCGTTGTTTATCGAGATAGTGAGTTGACACTGAATGGGAAACAGTTAGGGAAGTCGGATTACCATCTTTCCACAATCGGTGTGCCAACGGTTATCAGCAAAAAAGGGCAGAATACACTTGTCCTATCCTACAAGCAACAGTGGTGGTTACTGCCTGTTATCGCGATTAGCTTGACTGGATGGCTAGTCTGGTCGATGTACTACATCGTTATTTACAGAAAATCAAACCTTTCCTAAGAGAGAAATGTTATGAAACAAATCAATCCAAAGGCAAGCAAGCAATTTATTCTAGTCATGATTATGACCATTTTGCTTGCGATGGGTCGGGCTCTATTGCTAAGTGGAGTATCTTTTCCGCTCTGGTTTGTCCCCCTGCCCTTACTTGCCTATCTTATTTTTACTTTTTATATCCTGGTCCTGCTGGATAAGTACGAACAGTTTATCAAGACTAAGAGCTTTGCCAAGTATGTCGGCTATTTTTTAGGCTTTATGTATCTTGTCAATCTAGTCTATCGGCTCAATGCCAAGAAATATCAACCCTGGAATATTTTCCGGAATAATCTTTTTCAATTTGAGCTGCTTCTGATGCTGGCTCTTCCTGTATTATTGGCAGTTTTATGGCAGAAAAAGACGGGTATTCGAGAAAAATTAAGCCAGTGGTCAGCCAATCATTTGGTACCAGATGGCTATTTGCTCTTGACCTGTTTGCTTTCTCTCAGCCCTCTAGCTATATCTTACTGGAAAGATAGCCATTATGAGAGTTTGGTTGAGAAAGGTTCTTACATAGAGTTTTTCAGCCAGACACCCTTGTTTGCACCTATTCATTTTATAGGGACCTACATATTTCTCCGCTATCTTTTTAATGCATTTGTAGAGTTTAAGGCCAATCGAACCAATGTCCACAGTATGCTCTTTATCAGCCTGGCTCTGGCTATGTTGTCGCATATCGGTTATCAGGCTTCAATGGCTGGTGGAACTGGTTCTTATTTCACACGCCATCTCTTTCCGGGTGCTATTGTCTTTCAAATTGCCTGCCTCTTTTTCCTAAACATTATCATCAGCTTAGTCATCAACCGTCAAATCCTATCGGTTGCTGTGATTGCTGGACTAAATGTGACCTTGATAGCGGCCAATTTCCTAAAATTCCGCTACCGCTCGGAGCCATTGACCCCCAATGATTTCAAATGGGTCGGGAACTTGGGAATGATTCTCAGCTTTATCAGTCTGCGTGTTGTGCTCATATCGCTATTCTTTTTAGTTCTTCTGTTCTTTCTTTATCGGAAAATTCATAAGAACTACTTCCAAGGAAGGATTGTCGCTTCTATCTGGAAAAGGCTGGCCGGAGTTTCAGTCATCGTATCTCTAATTTTAGGGATGGGTTGGGCTATTCGCAATGAAAAAGACCATAAGATTGCTGGCTGGATACCTATTCTTTCTCAGGTCAATAACTGGCGTAACGTAGACTGGAAGGGCTATGCCTTTGTGGCTCGTTATCGCACTCTTTCATTCCTCTGGTTGCAGCAGCTTAGCAAGACCAGTATGGAAATGCCTGAGAATTACTCTGAGAAGACCATGAAGGCCATTGTGAAGAAATACACTGCCTTGGCTGAGGAAATCAATGCAGAGCGGACAGGTCAATTGACTGACCAGACGGTTATCTACATTCTTAGTGAGAGCTTGGCTGACCCTCGTCGGATTCCAGGTGTAACCCTCAGCCAAAATGTTCTACCAAATATTGAGTACATCATGAGTCAGACTACCAGTGGCTTGATGAAGAGTGACCACTATGGTGGTGGGACTGCCAATATTGAGTTTCAGGTTTATAGTGGTTTACCACTTTACAATTATAATTCTTCTATTTCGTCAGTCTATCTGGATGTGGCACCAAATATGAAGAAGTTGCCAAGTATCAGCGACCTCTATCCAGCAGAGAATCGTGTGGCTATTCACCCCTACTTCGATACTAGCTACAATCGTAATTCTATCTATAAACAGTTGGGGATTGAACAGTTCTATACGCTCAATAGTGCCAACTATCCACTTGCAGTGACGGCTGAAGATTATCAGGGTAATTTTGTCAGTGACAAGAAGACCTATGATTTGATTTTGGAGCAGGTGCGTTCAGGAACAAATACATTCGTCTCTGCCATTACCATGCAAAACCATGTGCAGTGGAACTCTGCTGAGCCTGCAAGTATTACAGCTTCGGGTGAGGGTTTCACGGCTGAGGAGAATGCCAACCTCAATAGCTATGTTCGTCTTCTATCCTTTACGGATCAGGCAACCAGGGATTTTCTAGACCAGCTCAAGACCTTGGATAAAAAGGTGACCGTTGTCTTTTACGGCGACCATTTGCCAGGTTTGTATCCTGAGTCAGCCTTTGTGACTGATCCAAGTCTGCAATATAAGACAGATTATTTCGTTTGGAGTAATTTTGAAACAGAAGACTACCATTATGATTTGGTCAATTCTAGTGACATGAATGCCCTCATGTTGGAAACGACCAATAACAAGGTCAGTCCTTACTATGCCCTCTTGACTGAAGTGCTTCATAAGGACCGAGTAGGACAGGCTGAGCGAGATGCGAAAGTTGCAGAAGAGCTCAAACTGGTCCAATACGACCTATCCACAGGGAAAGGCTACCTTTTGAAATACAAAGATTTTTTCAAAGTAGCGACTGAAACGACAGAATAAAAATAAACCAAGTCAGATAGCTGGCTTGGTTTCTTATTTATGTGAAAACATACGCAAACATGGGAAGTTGTGGTATAATAACGGTGTTTAATACAGATTTTTTATTGTTTTGCTTAGAAATCTATCAAACGATGGAGGGGAAATGAAAAAGAGGAATTTTTGGCTAACCTTATCTTGTATTTTTGCAGTAGCCCTGCTAAATGTTGGATTTCTGTACCAATATCGCTACATTATTGATGCTATTGCAACTGGAGATAGACAAGCCTTTGTGTCTTATTTTGTGCAGATGGGGTTAACTGTCCTTGTCATGCTGGTCTTTGAATACATTCGTCAGATTGCCAATGTCAGCTATCTCAATCAAGTAGGTTTCCAATTGCAGGCGACCTTTATTGGGAAAATGTTTGATTTACCTTTTAGAGAGTTCGTTGAGCAGGGGGCAGGGGCCTATATTTCTCAGCTCAATAATGATTTGGAGATGGTGAAAGAAGATTATTACGACGCTTTCTTTACGATTTTTCAAGGTGCTTGTACCTTTGGTATTGCCAGTTTGGCCTTGCTTAGCCTGGATGGTCTGACCGCTATTTTCTTGATTCTGATCTCATTCTTGCCAGTTGTGATTCCCTATCTATTCAAAAAGCGGAGAAGGCTCAATCAGGAGGCGATTTCGGACAGTCAGCAGGTCTATAATACAAGGGTTTCAGATGTCTTTCTGAGTTATTTGCAAGTGAAAAATAGCCGCCAAAGACAGCAAGTTTTAGATGGGCTGAACGATCGCTATCAAGCAGTCAATGACAAGGTCAATCAGGCCAATCGAACGACAGTAACCATGCGGCTCTTAGTCGGTGTCGTCTTTTATCTGACCACTCTTTCGATTATCTTTATCGGTGGTTTTCAGGTTTTATCAGGCGCCTTGACCATCGGCGGCTTGACAGCTATTCTGACCATTTCAGAGCAGTTGGTGGATCCCATTAACAGCATTGCGGCAGCCTTTTTGGACAGGCATGCCGTTAAGGAATTGAAGAAAGAGTTTGAGCTATCTACTTCTGGTCAAGAAACGAAGGGACAGGAACTAGCTTCAGCTTTCCAGAACATGCAACTGGCCAAGGCTAGTTATGCCATCGGTGAGAAGCAGGTCTTTGAAGACCTGACCGTAGCGTTTGAACGAGGCAAGAAGTATTTAATTCTTGGGGAAAGTGGTTCTGGCAAATCTTCCTTGGCTCTTATTTTGACCAAGAATAGCCAACTGCAAGCAGGGGATATTTACTTTGATAAAACCTCTCTTGCAGACTTATCCTACCAAGCCATTCAAGACAAGATTGCCTATCTGCCACAAGAGGGAGCCCTTTTCCATGATACTGTTCTTTACAACTTGACCATGGGACGGGAGGTTTCAGAAGATAGGCTGATGTCGCTCATTAAGACCATGAATCTTGACAGTCGTTTCCCAAGTTATGCTTCTTTGAGCGAGGAAATTAGTGATGATAGCGGACTGTCTGGCGGACAAAAGCAACGCCTGCTCTTGATCCGTGCCTTGCTGCAAGATAAGGATATCTTGTTGCTGGATGAAAGTCTGTCTGCCTTGGATCAGGAAACCTATGCAGTGATTGAAAATTACCTTATCTCACTAGCTGATAAGACACTCATTCATATTTCCCACCGCGTGTCCGATGAGGTCCTTTCTCGTTATGATGGGGTGGTAAGGATTGGGGAGAGCAATTAAGTTCCTATTTGGAGGAGTTATGAAAAAAATCATCTATCAATTGAAACCAGTTATTGCCATTCAGTTGATTTTCCATATCTTATATAGTTTGACAAATGTCGCTTTGCCGGAGTTGAATAAGTATCTTTTTGATCATATTTTTCAGATGGGCTGGACAGGACTTGTCTGGCTCTTATTGGCCTATGCTTTGACCATCATTGCCAATTCAGTCTTTCAGTACATTTCTCAGGTTTATGAGTGGAAGGTGTCTCAGGGATTCTATGTCACGGCTAAAAAAGGTCTGGCAAACAGCTTGTTATCGCGGCCTTTAGCCAAATTTTCAGAGAAGAATGTCTCTGCCTATTTATCCATTTTTGACAACGATTTGGAAACCATTGAGGAAAGTTACCTGAGTCCCCTCATGGACATTATCCGCTCTAGTTTGAGCATGTTCATCTATGCGGTTTCCCTCTTTCTCTTTGTTCATCCGCTGGTTGCGGTAGGCATTATTTTGTCATCTGCCTTGGCGGTTTTCATTCCCAAGTGGATTTCGGGTCCTCTTTCTCAGCGTCAGCGGTCATTTTTACAGAGTTTGGAAGGCTATTTTCAGGTGGTGACTGACCTCTTTTCTGCTAAGAACCGCGTTAATAGTGAAACCTTCGGCTCCATCAGCCGTGTCCACCATCGATCAGTAGAAGAAAGTGAACAGGCCCGTTTTCGCTTTGGTCAATTCAAGACCCTGGCCAATGTTGTCAATGGCTTCTCCATGTTTTTGGTGCAATTAACAGCTTTTGGCTTGGTCGGCTATCTCTTGCTACAAAAAGAGTTGACCATCGGTGCTGCCATTGCAACCTTCAGCTATGTTGAAAATTTCATCTATCCTATGAAATACATCCTCTTGGATGTCAATTATATCCATTCGACCAAGGAAACGGTTGCCAATTTAGAAGGTTATCTTGCTGGTCAGGTCTTGTCTGAGCAAGTACCAAGCTATCCCAATGTGACAGCCTTGGAAGTCAGGGAAGTGGCCTATCATGTGGGAGAATTAGTGGTAGCAGATTTTTCCTATCGGTTTGACAAGGGGAAAAAGTATGCCATCATTGGTCCGTCAGCCAGCGGGAAATCCACTTTTTTACGAGTGTTGGCAGGAGAACTGGCTCTGGACAAGGGGAGTGTTTCCTATCTGGAAAACGATGTTTTGCATGAAATGGAAGCAGCTACCGCCTTCTATCTCAGCCAGTTTGAGCATCTTTACCATACCGATTTTGAAAACAATGTGTCTGTTTTTGGAACCTATGAGAAGGGAAGAGATGTCATGCTTAGCTTGTTAAGGAACTTGCCAATGAGTTTACAGGACACCTTGCGTACAACAACAGACCCCAGTTTCTTGAGTGGTGGCGAGAAAAATGTCCTATGTCTGCTCCGTGCCCTGATGACTGGTAAGGAGATTTTGCTCTTGGATGAACCGACCGCCCATTTAGACCCTGTCTTGACTAAGCAGGTTTTGACCAACCTCTTGCAGCTGGAGGACAAACTTATCATCACCATCTTGCATGAAACAGACCCTGCCCTCCTAGACATGTTTGATGTGGTTTTGGAAATGTGTGATGGGAAATTGAGTGAGAAGATATAAAAATAACCCCAAGCCAATAATTCTGACTTGGGGTCTCTCCATTTATCATGCGGAGGAAGGGATTTGAACCCTCACACCCGATGGGCACATGCGCCTGAAGCATGCGTGTCTGCCGTTCCACCACCTCCGCTTGTTTTTATTATACTATTTTTTATTTGAAATGACTAGAGTAAAGTGTAAAATCGAAACCGCTTGCGGTTTTTTTGTAGGAAATTTGGTATAATAGGAACAAGTACACACAAAGGAGTCTTCATTGCAAGGAAGAATTATCAAGGCCTTGGCTGGTTTTTACTATGTCGAGGCAGATGGACAGATTTATCAAACCAGAGCCAGAGGAAATTTTCGTAAGAAGGGCCAAACGCCCTACGTGGGTGATTTTGTGGACTTTTCTGCGGAGGAAAACTCAGAAGGCTATATTTTAAAAATCCATGAGCGGAAAAATAGTTTGGTTCGACCTCCTATCGTCAATATTGATCAGGCGGTGGTTATCATGTCGGCCAAGGAACCTGATTTTAATGCCAATCTACTGGATCGTTTCCTAGTGCTTTTGGAACAAAAGGACATGGATCCTATTATTTATATATCTAAGATGGATTTGGTAGAAGATCGGACGGAGATGGATGCCTTCAAGGCTATCTATGAGAAAATTGGCTATCCATTTGTCTATCATTTGGAGGAATTGACGCCATTATTGCAGGACAAGGTGACGGTTTTTATGGGCCAGACAGGGGTTGGCAAGTCGACTCTTCTCAATCGCATTGCGCCAGAATTAGCCTTGGAAACAGGGGCTATTTCAGATAGTCTGGGGCGTGGTCGCCATACCACCCGTGCGGTCAGCTTCTACAATGTCTTCGGTGGGAAAATTGCGGATACGCCAGGTTTTTCATCCCTAGACTATGAAGTCAAGGAGTCGGAGGCTCTGACAGATTGTTTCCCAGAAATTGCGGAAGCCAGCCAGGGCTGCAAATTTAGGACCTGTACCCATACCCATGAGCCGGATTGTGCGGTCAAGGAAGCTGTTGCCAGCTCTGCCATTTCCCAAAGTCGCTTTGACAATTATCTCCAATTCCTCAGCGAAATCCAAAATCAGCGTGAAACCTATACAAAGGTAAGTAAGAAATTCAAATAGAAAGTTGGTTCTGTATGTCACATTATAAGATTGCACCGTCTATTTTGGCGGCAGATTATGCAAATTTTGAAAAAGAGCTCAAGCGTCTAGAAAAGACAGGTGTGGAGTATGTGCACATTGATGTCATGGATGGTCATTTCGTACCAAATATCAGCTTTGGGGCGGACGTGGTTGCGGCTATGCGTCCTCATAGCAAGCTGGTTTTTGATTGCCATCTCATGGTCTCTAATCCTGAAAATCATATTGAGACCTTTGCACGTGCGGGTGCGGATATCTTGACCATTCACGCAGAAGCAACGGTTCACCTGCATGGGACCCTGCAAAAAATTCGTGCAGCTGGGATGAAGGTGGGTGTGGTCATCAATCCAGGCACTCCTCTTGTGACCATTGAGCCAGTGCTCAACTTGGTGGATCAGGTGCTGCTCATGACGGTCAACCCAGGTTTTGGTGGTCAGGCCTACATTCCAGAAGTAGCTGAGAAGATTGAGGCCTTGGTCAAACTTCGTGAAGACAAAGGCTTGAACTTTGACATTGAAGTGGACGGCGGAATTGATGACAAGACCATTCATTCAGCCAAAAATGCGGGTGCCAATGTCTTTGTGGCTGGTTCCTACCTCTTCAAAGGAGACTTGGATGCCAACGTTGCCAAACTGAGAGCAGCCCTCAATGATTAAGATTGCTGTCATTGCAGGCGGTTCCTTTGACTGTCTTCCTGAGCCTGCCGACCTCTATGTGGGGGTAGATGCAGGCTCTCTTCGTCTTCTGGACCATTCCCTGCCTCTTGACTGGGCTATCGGTGATTTTGACTCGGTGACACCTGAAGAATTAGGGCGGATAAAGGATCAAGCAGAGCGTTTTTTGCAAGCTCCTACTGAAAAAGATGATACAGACTTGGAGTTGGCTTTAAAGGAAATCTTCAAGGCCTATCCACAGGCCCAGGTTCGCATATATGCTGCTTTGGGTGGACGCATGGATCACATGATGGCCAATCTCTTTTTGCCAGCTGAGCCAGACTTGGCACCTTACATGGAGCAGATTGAACTGGTGGACAGTCATAACGTCGTCCGATTTCGACCTGCAGGTCAGCACCGTTTGTCACCGATTGCAGGTATGAAGTACATTTCCTTTATGCCGTCGGACCAAAGCCGCCTGACCATTCGTCATGCCAAGTACCCGCTGGATACCAGCAATTATTTTTTCAAAAAATGCTATTCCTCTAACGAATTTATAGATAGGGACATAGACATTCAACTGGATCAGGGCTACGTGGTCCTGATCTACAGTAAGGACAGGGATTAGATGGATATTGTATTACTTATTTTGCTGATACTGGTCTTGCTTGCCTTGGTTTTTCTTTATGGAAAATGGCAGAGCTTGGCCTTGCTGTTGCAAGATCAAGCCGAAGATACAGCAGACAACTTGTCTGATCAGCTCAGCTATCAACTGGAAAATGCTACCCTCAAACAGCAGCAAGCCATTCATCAGGAAGTGGAAAGACTCCGCACGGAGCTTTACCAACAGCTAACAGACATCCGTCAAGAGCTGAATAAGAGCCACTTGGAAACGCGAGATGCCACCGACCGCCGTTTGCAGGCCATTCAGGAGTCAAATGAAAAACGCCTGGAAGAAATGCGGCAGACGGTTGAGGAAAAACTGGAGAAAACCCTGCAAACCCGCCTACAAGCCTCCTTTGAAACGGTGTCCAAGCAGTTGGAATCGGTCAATCGTGGTCTGGGTGAAATGCAGACGGTGGCGCGTGATGTGGGTAGTCTTAACAAGGTGCTGTCTGGCACCAAAACCCGTGGCATCATGGGTGAATTGCAGCTGGGACAGATTATCGAGGATATTTTGACACCTAGCCAATATGAGCGAGAGTTTGCCACAGTTTCAGGCTCTAGTGAGCGTGTGGAGTATGCGGTCAAGCTACCAGGACGGACGGAAGGCGACTATATCTATCTGCCAATCGACTCCAAGTTTCCGCTGGCGGATTACTACCGCTTGGAAGATGCCTACGAAAGTGGGGACAAGGACCAGATTGACCTCCATCGCAAAAATCTCTTAGCGGCTATTAAACGTTTTGCCAAGGACATTCAGAGCAAGTACCTCAATCCGCCTGAAACCACTAATTTTGGCGTGTTGTTTTTGCCAACCGAAGGGCTTTATTCAGAAGTGGTCCGCAATCCGATTTTCTTTGATGAGCTTCGCCGTCAGGAAAATATCGTGGTAGCAGGACCGACCACCCTGTCTGCCCTGCTCAATTCCCTCTCCGTCGGCTTTAAGACCCTCAACATTCAACGGTCGGCCGATGATATTTCCAAGGTCTTGGGCAATGTCAAGCTGGAATTTGGCAAGTTTTCTGACCTCTTACTTAAGGCTCAGAAACAACTCAATCAAGCCAGCAGCAATATTGACAAACTCTTAACCACTCGCACCAACGCCATCGAGCGTAGTCTTCGTACCATTGATCTGTACGAAGATGACCAAACCAAGGGACTGCTTGGCCTGTCCCCATTAGATGAGGAAAATAATGAAAATTAACCAAATGAAAAAAGATGAATTCTTCGAAGGATTCTATCTCATCAAGACAGCAGAAGTCCGTCAAACACGAGCTGGCAAAGACTACCTAGCTCTGACCTTCCAAGATGATACTGGCGAAATTGAAGGCAAGGTCTGGGATGCCCAACCAGGGAAAATCAAGGACTTTACTGCTGGAACTGTTGTTCACATGCAGGGACGCCGTGAGGTTTACAACAACACCCCCCAGGTCAATCAACTGGTTCTCCGTTTGCCAAAGGCAGGCGAGCCCAACGACCCTGCTGATTTCAAGGAAAAGCCACCTGTGGATGTCAAGGACACCAAGGACTATCTCAGCCAGATGATTTTCCGCATCGAAAATGCCACATGGCAGCGGATTGTCCGTGCTCTTTACAGCAAGTACGACAAGGAATTCTATTCCTATCCAGCAGCCAAGACCAATCACCATGCCTTTTACTCAGGCTTGTCCTTCCATACAGCGACCATGGTACGCTTGGCAGATAAAATTGGTGACATCTATCCCCAGCTCAACAAGAGTTTGCTTTTTGCAGGAATTATGCTGCATGACCTAGCCAAGGTGATTGAACTGACAGGACCTGATAACACAGGCTACACTGTCCGTGGCAATCTGATTGGGCACATTTCCTTGATTGACGAAGAGATTACCAAGGTATTGATGGAATTGGGCATCGATGACAGTCTGGAGGAAGTGACTGTTCTGCGCCACGTTATCCTCAGTCACCATGGCCTCTTGGAGTATGGAAGCCCAGTCCGTCCGCAGATTATGGAGGCGGAAATCCTCCACATGATTGACAACATCGATGCGGAAATGATGATGATGCTATCGGCCTTGGACAAGGTCGGCCCAGGCGAGATGACCAACCGCATCTTTGCTATGGACAACCGCGCCTTCTATAAGCCTAATCTAGACTGATGGCAGTCAAGATTTTATCTCGTCAGCCCCTCACCAAAGGCTGGTCCTCGGACCGAAAGTATAAGGTCCAGCTAGAAGATGGTCGCTTTGGTCTGTTGAGAATAGCAGAGCGACCAGCCTATGAGGCTAAGCGATTAGAGTTTCAGTTAGTTGAAAACCTGTTTGATCTAGGTTTGCCTGTGGCAGAGCCACTAAGTTTTTGGGCGGATGACTTGTCAGTCTACACCCTTTATGAATGGGTGGAAGGTCAGGATATGAATGAAGTGGCTTCCAGCCTGTCTGATTCTGTCTTGTATGAATTGGGCTGTCAGGCTGGAAAGTTTTTACGCGCCCTGCATGGTCTGTCAATTGACCAAAGCCAACGGGACTTGAACAACTACTATCAGGCTAAGATTGACAGTAAGCTAGAAGCTTATCGTACATGTAGTCACTCCTATCCAAATGGTCAAGCCATGATAGGCTTTGTCCAGGCCAATCGTCACTTGCTAGCAGGAAGACCGATTGCCTACCATCATGGAGATTTTCACACAGGGAATTTTCTACTGGGAAGAGATGGAAAACTAAAAATCTTAGACTTTGATCGCTACGACATAGGAGATCCTTGGGAAGAATTCAACCGTTTGATTTTTACGGCAGACTTGTCTCCAGCCTTTGCGCGTGGTCAGGTGGATGCCTATTTTGACGGCGCTATTCCAGAGGAATTTTGGAGGCTTTTAGCCCTCTATCTGACCGTGAATAGTCTGGGAGCTCTTTCGTGGGCGGAGCAGGTGGATCCCATCCAAATTCCCTTGATGAAAGAACAGGCTGATGCTGTTTGGACTTGGTATCAAGGCTATAGTAGGCTTCAACCATTATGGTATTTGTGAAAAATGAACAAAATACGAAAAAAGCGGACTTTTTAAAATAAAAGGCTCTTTGTCAACTGTAGTGGGTAGATGAAAAGCTAACACCTAGAGAGGACGAAGTTCGTTCTCTCTTTCTTTATGTTCAAAGCAATCAAAATACGTTTTTTAAAATTTTCAAAGTTCCTGAAAC
>NZ_JAMWEL010000024.1 GCF_024509555.1 Streptococcus suis | reverse complement strand
TCACCGAGTATATTTTTTACTACAACAATAAACGCATTAAAACAAAACTAAAAGGACTTAGTCCTGTTCAGTATAGAACTAAATCCTTTCAATAATATTTTTTGTCTAACTTTTTGGGGTCAGTACAGTTTGGCTGTCTTTTAGTTTTTTATAGTTTTTTCTGTTATAATTATCTCATGAATGATTTTATTACCAAGTATTTGTCTCAATTTAATATTGAGGCCATCGTGACAGCAGGTTTAAATAAGGTTTTATCGCTTGTTTTACTCTTTGTTGCATTTTATATTATCAAGAAGATAGCCAAAGCTTCTGTGAAAAAGGTTTTGGTTCCCTCTCTAAAGGTATCTACACAAGACATTGGTCGCCAGAAAACCATCAGCCGTCTGGTGGAGAGTATCCTAAATTATTTGCTCTACTTTATTCTCATTTATTGTATCTTGAGCATTTTAGGTTTACCGGTATCCAGTCTTCTTGCGGGAGCTGGGATTGCGGGTGTAGCTGTTGGTCTGGGAGCACAAGGTTTTCTTTCTGATTTGGTCAATGGCTTCTTTATCTTAATTGAACGTCAATTTGACGTGGGGGATGTGGTCAAGTTAACCAACGGTCCCATTACTATTTCAGGCACCATTGTGAGCATGGGCATTCGGACGACACAAGTACGTGATGCAGATGGAACATTGCATTTTATTCCCAATCGTAATATCCTTGTCGTGTCCAATCAATCTCGTGGAGATATGCGAGCTCAGGTAGATATTCCGCTTAAGTTTAACACCGATTTGGAGCAGGTTAGTCGAGTAATCGAGGAGGTCAACCGTAGAGAAGTTGGCAACTTTGATCAGATTACAGGAGTGACAGTTCTTGGACCGCAAAATACGACCAATGGTCAATTTGTTTTCCGTGTCAATCTATTTGTAGCCCATGGTCAACAAAGCAATATCTACCATCAATTTCTTGGTTTTTATCAGGAAGCTCTTCGCCAGGCGGGTATTGATTTACCTTCTACTAGCCTAACAAAATAAGGAGACAGCAATGGAAGTGAAAGATTTTGTCGTTGAAAATGGCCAAATGTATTATAAGAAAAAGCCCATCTTCAAACAACCATTATTTTGGACGACCTTAGTTGGAGCAGTCCTGTCTTTCATCCTAGGAGTGGCCTGTTTGATTTTAATGACTGGTTTAAGCTTGTCAAGTACAAGTGATTCTTGGGGTTCAGAGGGTTATTTCGATGATACGAAGACCTACATTGAATATCAGGTGGGAGATAGTGTTGATTTTTCAGATGGTTTACAGATTACTGTGACTTCGATGGGTAAGGATGACGGTCTAGCTCTGGTTGATGATTATTTTAGTTCAGCCTATGTTGTAGACATGGATGTGAAAAATCCAACTGAAGAAGTTATTTATTTTGATGAATACTATTTTAGTTTGGTTGATCCTGTTAGTCAGATTCCCTTTACACTAGATATGCGAACCTATGATGTCAATCTGCCAGAAAAGGTCAACCCAGGTGAAACCATCAAAGTGAAATTGGTTTACGGTGTTGATCGGGTTGATAATCTGGCCTTCGTATATGAAGATGCACTATGGACAGAATTGATTGGTGAAGGAATATAGATGTTAAAGAGAGGTTTAGGCCTCTTTTTTGTGTTTATACTCTTCGAAAATCAACAACAGAGATTGTTGACTTGGTTTGATGAATTTAAGTTATATCTGTATCTGCATCGCCTAGTCTGTATTTGATTTTTCATTGAGTATAAATTTATGAAATATCTAGTCTATTGTAGGAAATCAAAAAAATAACCCTCAAATTGGCACGTCAATTTGGGGAGTTATGTTTATATACCTAAAAAATAGCTTAGAGCAGAATCTTATACCAAACCTTGAGCGATCATGGTATCTGCAATTTGCTCAAAGGCTGCGATGTTAGCACCTGCAAGGTAGTCTGTACCAAGGTCGTATTTTTCAGCAGTTTCCTTAGCAGTATTGAAGATGTTGGCCATGATGTCTTTGAGACGGCCGTCAACTTCCTCACGAGTCCATGAAAGACGAAGGCTGTTTTGGCTCATTTCAAGGGCAGATACGGCTACACCACCAGCGTTGGCAGCTTTTGCAAGACCGTAAAGAACGCCATTTTCTTTATAAACTTTGATAGCATCAAGGTCAGATGGCATGTTGGCACCTTCAGCCACACAGTAAACGCCATTTTTTACAAGGGCAGCAGCTTGCTCGCCGTTGATTTCGTTTTGAGTCGCACATGGAAGGGCAATGTCAGCTTTTCCGGTATAGTTCCAGACAGAGCCTTCATAGTAAGTGGCAGTTGCTTTTTCAGCGGCATATTCTGTCAAACGAGCGCGGCGTTTTTCTTTGATGTCCACCAAGAGGTCGAAGTCGATACCTGTTTCATCAATGATGTAACCATTTGAGTCTGAAACAGAGATGACTTTAGCGCCGAGCTCAGTCGCTTTTTGAACGGCATACTGGGCAACGTTACCAGAACCAGAGATAAGGACAGTTTGGTCTTTGAAGGATTTACCGTTTGCTGCCAACATGTTATCAGTGAAGTAAACCAAACCGTAACCAGTTGCTTCTGGGCGGATCAATGAACCACCGAAGCCAAGTGGTTTACCAGTCAAGACACCTGCATCAAATTGGCGAAGGCGTTTGTATTGACCGTACATGTAACCAATCTCACGACCACCGACACCGATGTCACCAGCAGGGACATCAAGTGAAGGTCCGATGTGTTTTTGCAATTCAGTCATAAAGCTTTGGCAGAAGCGCATGATTTCAGCATCAGTTTTTCCTTTAGGATCAAAGTCTGAACCACCTTTACCACCGCCGATTGGCAGACCAGTCAAGACGTTTTTGAAGATTTGCTCAAAACCGAGGAACTTCAAGATGGATTGGTTTACAGTTGGGTGGAAGCGAAGACCGCCCTTGTAAGGACCTACAGCTGAGTTGAACTGAACACGGTAGCCACGGTTGACTTGGACATTTCCATCTTTATCTGTCCATGGAACACGGAAGCTGATGATACGCTCAGGCTCAACAATACGGGCCAAGATGTTTTCTTCGATGTATTCTGGGTGTGCTTCAAAAACAGGCTCAAGTGTAGAGAAGAGCTCTTCTACAGCTTGGAGGAATTCTGTTTCATGTGGGTTGCGGGCTTTGACTGCTTCAAAAGAAGCTTGAATGTAAGCTTTTGCGTTTGACATGGGGTCACCTAATTTCTTTCTTATTTATTAAATTGTCTGACAATTTAATGTATCTGATAATTATTATAGCACTCGATTTTTTTCTTGTAAAGTAAAAAATGCGAAATAGAAAAAATTGATATTAAATTGAGCTAAAACAGAGTTGCATAGTTGACTATGCTTACATAAAATGATATTATATTTGTGTAAGGTTTACATTTTACTAAGATCTTGCAAATAAGCTATTTCAGGGGGAAAATATGAAGAAGAAATATATCGTTAGAACACTTGTAGCTGGAACTGCTGTCACTCTTGCAACTGCCGGGGCTTCTACTGTATCAGCTGAAACGAATCAAGTATTGAATACAGGCACAGATGAGTTGACAGTTGAAAATAAGACGCTTCAGCAGGTTGCTTCTACACTAATTAATGAACCAACTGAAACGACTGCGAATGATGTCTATGTGGCTCAAGAAGCTGCTAATCAAGCTCAAACTGCGGTAGATGCACAACAGTCAGCTGTGGCAACGGCAACAGAAGCATATGAGAGTGCGGAACAAATTCATTCACAGGCTAAAGAGCAGCTAACTTCAGCAGAAGAGAAGGCGGCCCAAGCAACTCCTGAAAACATTCAAAAAGCTGAAGAAGCAGTAGTAAGTGCTACTACAGTCCTAACAACCAAAGAAGAGGCTATTCAACCTGCGACTGAGTCTGTAAAACAAGCACAAGCAGATGTAGTGGCTCAAGAAAAAGTTGTTGAGGCTGCTAAGCAAGCGACCTCTAAAGAGCAGGCTGATGTTGATGCAGCGCAGCAAAACGTTGATAATGCCCAAGCTATTTTAGATGGTACTGGTGCTCAAGCAATTTATGATGCGCAAGCAAAAGCTCAAGATATTGTTAATAAAGATAAGGCGAAGGTAGATGAAGCTCAGTCAAAATTAGAAGCTGCTCATGAAGCCGATAAAAAACGCCAAGAAGCGATTGATGATGCTCAAAGAGTGGCAGATAAAGCGGCTAAAACACTGTCTAATAAGACAACAGAATTGTCGACAGCAAACTCATATAATGCTACAGTTAAAGCTGAATTAGCAGACAAGCAACTTACTTTTGAAAAAGCTGAAAACGACTATAACGGACTTCAACATTTTGTAGTAACTCCTGATTACGTACAAGCTCTAAAAGATTTTGTGAATAACCCATATAGTATTTTGTCTGAGAGAGAGAAGTGGGATGAATGGAATGAGGATGCGAAAACTCGATTGAAAGCAGCCAATCAAGCGAATGTTGAAGCAAACTTGAAGTATAGTATTAACCTTAACGATGATAATACTACAGAATATGATGTGAATAATCTTCCGAAAGATTTGCAAACAGAGCTTTCGCATTATGCTTCCTATCTGTTAAATCAAATTAGAACAATTTTCGGTACTCCGCTGACAACTGTGACGTCCTCATCAGTTGATTTCGTAGATAAGTCAACTGATAAATCTATTTCTAAAAATTGGGATACTTGGAATAGTAGTCATGATGAAGATTCAATTTGGTCTACTGCTGTCGAATATGGATTGACCGATAAAAATTATCCAGTTGGTAATTATCATGAAAATTGGTCGGGAACGTACTTCTACGATAGAGACTATGACTCTGACGGATTTATTTCAATTAGTGGACGTGAAAAAGTAACCAAACAAACGTTAAAACGTGCTGTACACCATGCTGTTGTTAGTTTCATGTTTAATGGTAGAGAATGGTTGCATGCCCGATCAATTGCTGGCTTAACCGATAAGTCAACTGATTATGTATCTGGTCAAGGATATGTAGAAAAGTACGACGATGTAGTATATCTTGGTATTGACTTTACCAAGGTGAATGGGAAAGCGGGAGTTCATTTTATTACAGTCGGTACACATAATTTAACCTCTGATTCTACTTTCGATACAGTATCTATTGATAACCCATATAATAAGGAAAAAATTACAAAGGTTTATCAAGATACTCTCAGAGTAAGAGATGAGGTAAAACTTCAAGTTGACCAAGCAAATCTCCGTTTAGAACAGGCTCAAAAAGATTACGATACTGCTTTAAAGAATGATAAAGTGGCTAATGAAACACTTGCTAAAGCTCAATCTGTAGCTGTTCAAACTGTGGTTGCACAAGCAGAACTCAATAAGGTTCAATCTATCCTGGAGGAAAGTCAAAAAATTCTTGATCAAGCAAATGCAAATGTCGTGACCTTGGAAGCAGATATCAAAGAGAAAAAGGCAAGTTTAGATGCTGCTCAGGCGGAGCTCGCACTTCAACAATCTGAATTGAAAGCGGCAAAAGACAATCAAGCGAAAGAGGAAGTCCAACTTGAACGCCTTGAAGGGATTCTTAATAAGGCATTGGAAAATCTAAAACTAGCTCAGTCAGATCTTGAGCAAGCCAAGCAGGCTGTTCAAAGTACTGAACAAGAATTGCTAGATTTACAACATGCACAAGAAAAGCTTAAGAATGCACAGCTTGCTTATACTAGAGCACAGCAGAATCTTGAAGAAACGAAGGCAAAACTAGAGAATGAAACCAAAATCTTAGAAACTTTGCAAGCTGAACGTGACACTAAACAGTCAATCTACCAGGACCTCAAAGCTCGGTATGAAGCCGCTCAAGTAATACTTAGAGACCTTGAAGAAAAAGCAAAAGACAATGTCATTGCTACCCTTCCTGATGGAACAGTTATTGCAATACCAAAAGATGGACTGCTTAATCACGAAAAACCAGCTATTGAAATTGCTGTTGTTAAAGACGCAATTGCTAAAGGTCAAGATGTAACAATTGTTGACGGTAAAGCTGTGGTTGATGAGAAGAAAGGTGGCGTTTCACCCATGGTATCCAAACCACAAACAAGTGTAGTCACTGTTAACAAGAAAGATACATACTCGCGTGTAGAACAGGCCAAGACATTGCCAAATACAGGCGCAGAAAATAGTATTATCTTGATGGGTATTGGAGTTGCGTTAGGGGGACTCGGTCTTGCAGGAGTGAGAAAACGTACACAAGGATAAATTACAGAGATAATAAACAGTCTTCCTACTTTGAAGTAGGAAGACTGTTTTGAGATTTCAAGTTAAAAATTTGCAATTCCGAACATTAACAGCAATCAATATGGCAACCCATGAATATATGATATAATCATGCAAACAAGCAAAAGGAGTAGAATATGGTTTCAACAGCAACGACACTAGGTGGATTTGAATTTGACAACTGTTTAATGAACGCAGCGGGAGTCTGGTGTATGACTAAGGAGGAATTGGAAGCTGTCAAGGATTCTGTGGCGGGGACCTTTGTGACCAAAACAGCAACCTTGGACTACCGAGCAGGCAATCCCGAACCGCGTTATCAGAATGTGCCACTAGGCTCTATTAATTCTATGGGTTTGCCAAATCAGGGCTTGTCTTACTATCTGGATTACCTACTGGAATTACAGGAAACTGAACCAAATAGAACCTTTGTTTTGTCCTTGGTAGGCATGTCGCCTGATGAAACGCATGAGATTTTGAGAAGGGTGGAAGCCAGTGACTTTAATGGCTTAATTGAGCTAAATTTATCCTGTCCAAATGTACCAGGTAAGCCGCAGATTGCCTATGATTTCGAAACGACAGAAACAATTTTAAGAGAAGTTTTCAGCTATTTCACTAAGCCTCTGGGTATCAAATTGCCACCTTACTTTGACATTGTTCATTTTGACCAGGCAGCTGCTATCTTCAATCAATTCCCGCTCAAGTTTGTCAACTGTGTCAACTCTATTGGGAATGGCTTGTACATTGAAGATGAGCAAGTAGTTATCAAGCCCAAGAATGGTTTTGGTGGTATTGGTGGTGAATATATCAAACCGACTGCCTTGGCCAATGTCCATGCCTTTTATCAGCGTTTGAATCCGGATATTCAAATTGTGGGCACTGGTGGCGTTTTGACGGGGCGTGATGCCTTCGAACATATCCTTTGCGGCGCTAGTATGGTCCAAATCGGAACCACACTTCAAAAGGAAGGGCTTGGCGCTTTCGAACGAATTACTGCTGAACTGCGGGCTATTATGGAAGAAAAGGGGTATGAGACCATAGAAGATTTCCGTGGAAAGTTGCACTATATCGATTAAGGATGAGCCGGTTTCGCCTCTAGTCCTTTCGTTTCCTTTTGGGAATTGCATCAACTAATAGGGATAAATCATCGAGTGAATTAGCTTTCATACAAGGAACTGAGGTGCGGGCTGTACTCGAGTACAGTAAACCGAAAGTGACGATGTTTTAAAGAAAATTTAAATGAGGATAGGTGGGAGTTGAAAATAAGGAAGCAATGTTTACTAGTTCGTCGAAGTGATCAAAGGAAAACGAAATGACTGTTTCAAATATTTTACATCAACAATCGATGATATATGTATATATTATTTCTGTAGAACATTGATTTCTGAGGTGTCTTTTTGTATAATATAGGGGAAGAAATAGATGAGAGGTCTCGTAATGGCTAAGAAAGTGATCACTACTCGTAAGAAAAAAATGACAAGAAATAGGAACAAGCGGTATTTCTTATTTATTTGTTGGCTAGCTTGTAGTTTATTGGTTTTAATTTTAGCACATGATTATTTCATGCCTGTAATCACTAAAAACACCAGTAGCGAGAATAGTCAGTCTGTATTTGGCACATTTTTTTCCAAAAGTGAAGAGGAAAAACCGACCACTGCTCGGATTATGGCACATGGAGACTTGCTTTATCACGACTTGCTCTACATGAGTGCCCTTCAGCCGGACGGTTCCTATGATTTCACGGAAAACTTTACCTATGTGAAGCCCTGGATTGAGCAGGCTGATTTAGCCATTGCTGACTTCGAGGGAACTATTTCGCCAGACTTTCCTTTGGCTGGTTATCCCTTGTTCAATGCACCAGCTCAAGTAGCCCAAACTATCTCTTCAGTCGGATATGATGTCGTTGACTTGGCTCATAATCATATTTTGGATTCTCAGTTATCTGGTTTGATTTCAACTGTGGCAGCTTTTAAGGATGTCAATGTTGACGCGGTCGGAGTCTATGCGGAGGGGAATCGGGCGACAGCTCCTATCTATATCCGAGAAGTAAATGGGATAAAAATCGCAATTTTAGCTTATTCTTATGGTTTTAATGGTTTGGAGGGGGCCTTAACCCAAGAAGAATACGATGGCTACTTATCTGATTTCAACCGTCAAAAAATGCAAGAAGAGATTGAAAAAGCTGAAAAAGAGGCAGATATTACCATTGTCATGCCTCAGACAGGTGTGGAATATCAATTGGAACCAACAGAGGAGCAGGTTACTCTCTACCATCAAATGGTTGATTGGGGTGCAGACTTGGTCTTTGGTGGTCATCCCCACGTAGCAGAACCTTCAGAAACGATTGAAAAAGACGGAGAGAAGAAATTAATCATCTATTCAATGGGGAATTTTATTTCGAACCAACGGATGGAAACCATGGCTGGTGTCAACAATTACCAGTGGACAGAGCGGGGTGTCTTGATGGACGTGACCGTGGAGAAAAAAGACGGAGTTACCCGTATCCAGACTGTTAAGGCACATCCGACTTGGGTGAGCAAGGTTTCGAAAGGAACCTATTCCCCAGACGGATTTGAATTATTTACCTATCAAACCCTTATCTTAGAAGACTTTATCCAAGGCGGAAAACACTACGGTAGTCTGGATGAAGCAACGCAGACAAGGATTGAAACAGCCTATCAGGAAATGAATGAGTTTATGAATGTAAACTGGTAGGCAGAAATGAATAAAAAGATTGAAGAGAATTTCCGGATGGAATAGTTTTCTTCAATCTTTTTTTATGGAGAAACAAGTAAGCGAAATTTTCAGTCAGTTTGTAGTTCTTTAATAAAGGATTTAAGAATATTTAATATTCGCTGTTCCTCGGTCAATTCTAGTATTTGAAGTCCCTTGTCAATCAATTCCTGTTTCTTCTCCGCTATCCCTAGGTAAACATAGCCACGGGCAAGCTGGTCGTAGCGTTTTTCTTGCTTGGCTAGGGTGATAAGTTTGTGGATGAAACCGATAGCCTTGTCAATTCTTTTCCATTCTAAGAAAAAATAGCTAAGGAATTGGTAGTGTGAAAGAATGGTAGGTTTTATTCGTTTGAAGTCATGGTACTTCTGTAGTCTTTCAAATAGTACTTCAGAAATATTTTCAAATGTGCTGAAAGGCAAAATATGTAGGATACTACCAACTATTATAATGTCATTATAGTACCAGTTATCATTATTGATAACTTGTGACCAGAGTAGTTGAGCAGGATTGTCAGTAGCAGTTTCAATATTTGTATTTTTTCTAGCGAATACAATCGTTTCTAATATAAGGCCTTGTCGCTTAATCGGAACATCATCAGGTTCTTTTTTCAAGTGATTCTTACAACGTTGGATGAGTTCTTCCAATTGTGGGGTGCTAGGAGTTTTTAGATTATCAATATCATAGAGCAATTGTTGGCGTTCGCTGGGTTGGTAGTAGTTGCAAAGGTATTCAAATTCCTCAAAGGTCATATCAACTTGCTTGAGTAAGAACCGCATAAGTTCGTAACTGGGGATGGTTTGGTTGTTTTCAAACCGAGTTAAAGTAGAGCGATTGATATAGTTGCCACAAATTTCCTCCTGAGTAAGGTGCTTGTTCCTCCGAATTTCCTTGTAAACACTACCGTAATCCCACCGCATGACAGCCTCCTTTAAAATAATGTGCATCTGTGCATCAAAATGAACTAAATCGATAAAAATAGTATATAATAATATCAATAAAATAACAATGTTTCTATCAAGAATATTAAGCAGAAAGGAGGAAAATTAATCGAATGATAGAAATGATTTACCTTTAAGGAAAGCATTTTGTTAGGAAGGAGGAAAGAATGAGAAAGGGATTTGTATGGTTATCATTAGCTTTTTTGACCTTACAACTTTCAACCGCCTGTACCCAAAAAGAACAGGAGATAGAAATTTCTCAGAAAAGTGAAGTACAAACCTTGCCGTCAAAAAAGCTAGTTCCAGGTCAATTTAAGGAAGTACCTGCCTCCGAACTGTTGGATGCTTCGACGACTCTTGACTATCCTACAGACTATACCTTTGTACCGACTTTTTTTGGAGATGATGGGCTTGTCTATGGTTATCATATGGATGAGAAAAATGGCAAGAGTTCCTTGATTTATCTGGATACGGCTTCAAAGGAATACAAGACCTTGCAATCTGTTGATTTCCAGCATAGCCCTGTCACTTTTGGAACCTATTATGCAGACAAGGAACTGACCGTTTTTCATGAATACCATTATGAAAATCAAGTTTCCAAATACTATCTTTGGACCAAGGAAACAGACAGCATAAGGGAACTCATTACCATTCCAGAGGTTCCTCCTCTACACTATACATTTATTGAGCGGTGGGAGAAGGATATTTTCCTTGTGACTAGTGATGGGAAAGGGAATTATCCTATCCTTAGGTACGATCTGACTAAGCAGGAAATGAGTATTTTGGAGGAGAGAAATAGTGGCTATCCGCTTGTGCTAGGTGATGATTTGTACTATCTGCTCTTGGATAATGTGCAGTTAAAAACCGAATTGGTACGCTATCATCTGCCGACAACTGAAAAAAGTATCTTGGCAACAACCCAAGGCAGGGATGCATTTTACAACGGTCTATCTGCCTATGGAAATGAGTTGATTTTGATGAAGCAACTGGATGGTAAAGTTGTTTTTGAAAAAGGAATTGGTGAGAACAGTGAGGAGATATTGGAGACAAATCATGCAGAAGTGATTAGCTGTCATCAAGGCTATCTATCCTACATTGGAACCAATCGAAATGCTGAGTACGGTCGTATGCAGCCCTATCTCTACAATCTGGACAAGCAGCTTGCCTACCAATATGATGACAGTGTCTTGTATCTCTCCCAAGCCGGCATTCTCTGGGTAGAGTATTTGAAACCAGAAGATGAAATCGGTGTCGGAACTATTTTTAATGCAGAAAATTCTAGGATGCGATTCCTAGCTTTTAAAGAAATGAGGGAAAAATAATGAAAGGGAAAAAAATAGTCATTCCAGCTCTAGTGCTGAGCTTAGTTGGAGGGGCAGGGATCCTCGCCACCTTAAACCAATCTTCAGCACCAGTTAGCAATACCAGTAAAACCACTACACAAGTTAGTAGCACAGATAAATCAAAAGTAGAAAAAACCAAGGAAAGTAGTAGCACAGAACAGTCATCTGCTACTTCTACCACGGACAGCAATCAGTCAAGCACGCAATCAATTGCCTCACAAAGTCAAGCTACAAGTACTGTTGCCGAATCAAGTAAAACTGAGGGGGCTACTAAAGTAGCGACAGAAACAGTTACTACCGAAATCAGTAAAGAGAATCCTCCAATAAGTCAAGAAACCCTAGATAAATTATCCAAAACTCCGACACAAGCAGGGCAGAAGGTTATGCTCAATGTTAGACCTCAAATCCAAAGAGCATGGAATACTTGTGCTCCTACTACTGTGAGTATGATGCTCTCCTATCGTGGAATAGAGGTTTCTCAAGAAGTGCTGGCACAAGAAATGGGGACAGATAATACCTTTGGTACCCATAATGCCAATGCCATTCAAATTTTAAACCGTCACTTGTTTGGTTATGATCATCCTCAGTCCAACCAACCTGGATATCGTTTGGCAACGGTCACCACTTCAGATGTCCATTCTGAACAGATGAATCTCTTCAAGCAACGCTTGAGACAAAATATAGCTGATGGCTATCCTATGTATTACACATTTGATAGTTCCAAAATCTATCCAGGTCTTCGTGGAGAGCATAATGTGATTGGTATTGGCTATCAATTAACTGAGGATGGTTCAGACATTGCCTACCTATATTATTTAGATCCTTCTCCTAACGTTCAAGACCCGGTTTACGGAGGACTAAAAAAAGTAAGTCCTCAAGAATTATTTGCAAGTATGTTGACCTGTGTAGAGCCAAACTATGGTTGGTAGTATGGTCGTATAGAGAATACCAAAGAATCTGAACTCTGACTGATATAAATTAGGGATCAGAAAAAGGAGAAATATTGTGAAATTGCATGTAGCCAGAAATTGTTGCATGCAATTTTTCATGTATTCTGCTTAGAGACTCGTTGCCAATTCAACCCTCCCATCCTTTTCTATGGTATAATGAGATAAAGTTGGGAAATTCAATTTTCCACCTGTACGAAGGGATAAGAGTATGATAAAATTAATCGCAACAGATATGGATGGGACCTTTTTAGATGGTCAGGGGAGTTTTGATAGAGAGCGATTTTCACGGGTCTTGGATCAACTAGATCAGAAAAAAATCCCTTTTGTCATCGCTAGTGGCAATGGCATTGGGCGACTGCTACAATTATGCCAAGGATTTGAAAATCGACTGATTTTCGTGGCTGATAATGGTGCCCATATCTATCATCAGGGTAAAACACTCATTCGTCGATCCATACAGCAAGAAGAAACCAAAGCCATATTAGAATTTTTCCAAGGGCGTTGGCCAGATGTATGTTTAATGTTGTCGAATGAAGAAAACATTTATATGCAGGCTGGGGCTGGTGTGCCATTTGCAGGGACGGATTTGCCCATTGAACCCGCACAAATGACTGCCTTCCAAAATCGTGTGACCTATCTAGACGATCTCAGTGCCTATCCAGTTTCAGAGTCAATACACAAGGTTGGTCTTTGGGTTCCGGAAGCGCGTGTGGAGTTGATAACGGAAGCCTTTAATCAGGCTTTTCACGGTCAGTTGGTGGCTGTAACCAGTGGTTATGGTTCCATTGATATATTGCCAGAAGGAATTCATAAGGCATGGGGCTTGGAACAGGTTTTGACAAATTTAGCAATCACGCCAGATCAAGTCATAGCCTTCGGTGATTCTGACAATGATATTGAGTTATTATCCTACGTTGGGTATTCCTATGCCATGGAAAATGCGACAGACAAGGTCAAGGCGGTTGCCAAAAACATGGCTCCAAGCCATTTGGAAGCTGGTGTATTACAGGTGCTTGAAGAACTTTTTCTATAAAGATATCGAAAAAGCTAGAACTCTCAATCCAGAGAATTCTAGCTTTTTTTAATTTCCAACACTGGTGAACTTGGTCATGCCGTAGCGGAAGAGTTTATAATTGATGCAAAATAAGACCACCACCACCAGTGGCAAGGCCAGTCCCCACATAGACAAGTCTAAGAAGTAGAGGGCTGGGAAATAAGCGGTAAAGGCGTAGGGGAAAACAAATATCAGCAGGATTTGAATGAGTTTTGGATAGATGTTGAGGGGATACTGAGCCATTTGATTGAGGGAGAAAATCCCCATGGTCATAGGGAAAGATTCAACAATCCAAAAGGCTAGGGCCGTTGGTCCTAATTGAATGGTCGCATAGAGTAGGCCGATACAAATGGCAATAAAGATGAGTAGGGCTAGTTTTCCAAGACTCCATTCCATACCCAGTTCCTTGGAAGCTTGGACTAGTGCAAGGGAACCGATGAGGGTTGTTCCGATTCCTTGTGGCTGAATTCGTTCACAGATAAGTTGAAAAAGAGGATTGACAGGCATGAGGAGGAGGCGTTCAAATTCGCCTTGTCGGATGTAGCGACTACCAAACATCCAGAGATTGTCAAAGAAAATCAAGTGAATGGAGCGTCCGACGGTAGCTATTCCATAGATGAAAAGCATTTGACCGTAGTTGAAACCAGCGATTTCCTTAATATTTCCAAAGAGGATGTTGAGGAAAATCAAGTAGACAATTTGTTCAATCAAAGAGGAGAAAAGCCCGATGAAGAAGTCCACCCGAAAGGACATCTGGGCCATCATGTAGACCTTGATGTTATATAGATAGAGGCTGATATATTTCTTCATGTTAACCTCCAAAAATGACAATACGACGCTTGGCTTGGGACCAGAGTAGAGCGATGAAGCAGGCTAGAATGGGTATCCATATAACTTGCAATCCCAAAGCAGTTAGATCGCTTTCCTGTCCTAGTAAAATGGAAACTGGAACGTTAACAGCATAATTATAGGGAAGGAGTTTTAAAAAGTTTTCCACAGCCTGTGGATAGAAGCTGAGTGGCAAAAGCGCTCCAGAAGCTAGATTGAAAAGTCCCATTCTCAGAAGCATAACTCCCCAGGCATTGACCGTAAAAAATGCTAAGAAGCCAAAAGCCATATCCAGCAATTGAACGATAAACATACCGAGGATGGAGCTGACTAGAAAGAGCAAAATAGTTTTTCCGTCAGGTAGATAAAAATCCTGATGAACAAGTATGATACCGATAAATACGATGGCAAATTTTATCAGTTCCAAGAGCTTATTTCCAAGGTCTTTGAAAAAGAGGGCTAGAATAAAGGAATAGGGTCTGAGAAATTCTCCAGCAATGCTTCCTTTTAAAATGCTATGGGACAAATCTTCTCCGAGTGAGAAAGAATTTAAACTGGCTAGTAGATTAGCAAAGATGATATATGTAGTAAAGGTTTGTAGGGTAAAGCCATTGACTTCTGGTTGAGTGAAGAAAATGGTTTTCCAGACATAGAGAGCTACCAAAATCTTCACTGCCAGTGAAACGAAAGTCGCTAGAAAGAAAGCCTTATACTGCATAGCATTCATCATGGTCAGGCGGGTCATGTAGAGATATTTACGCATGGATACCCTCCTCATAAATTTGGCGGACCATAGTTTCAATTTCCAATTCCTTCATGGTAACATCTTCAATGGCATAATGATTGAAAACCTGCTCAATTACCTGGGCACTGGTCCAAAGCTTGCTTTGATAATGGATTTCAAAATGGAAGTCATCCAACTGCTCAAACTCCCAGCCCTCCAATTGCAAATTTTTTTCAATTGGTTTTTCTGTGGAGAAGAGAATAGTCTTGACTGTGGAAAAGCGTTCCTTGAGGACGGTCAGTGAACCATCATAGACTTTTTTGCCCTTATCAATGATAAAAATCCGTTCACAGAGGCTTTCGATGTCCTTCATATCATGGGAAGTAATCAAAAAAGTGGTCTGGTATTCTTGATTCATATAGCGGATGAAGGAGCGAATGGTCTCCTTAACGCTGGCATCCAAGCCGATGGTTGGTTCGTCTAAAAAAACAACGGCAGGTTGGTGGATAAAGATAGCCGCAAATTCACAGCGAACTCGTTGGCCGAGTGACAGATTACGGATTGGTTGCTTCATAATATCAGCCAAGTCCAATAGGTCAATCAAGACAGCCAATCGCTCTTTGAATACCTTATCTGGAACATCATAAATTTTTGCGTGAAGGATAAAAGATTCCTGGACAGGCAAGTTCCAATCCAAGTGAGATTTTTGTCCAAAGAGAACGCCGATTTGCTTGTTGACAGCTTTACGGTTTTCTTGAGGGTTGAGCCCATTGATGCGGACGGAACCCTGGTCTGGATAGAGAACACCTGTCAGCATTTTAATGGTGGTCGACTTACCGGAACCATTGGAGCCGATATAGCCGATAATTTCTCCTTTTCTCACCTGTAAGGAAATGTCTTGAACAGCAGGAATGGCCTTTTTCTTGGGCTTGAAAAAGGCCTTGATAGAGCCTTTGAGCCCCACTTCCTTATCGATAATAGAATAGGTTTTTGATAGATGTTCTGCCTGAATCATTTCATTATCTCCTTTTAAGAAAACGTTTGCACAATAAGGCTATTATACCATATTTCTTAAGTTGTGAAGGCAGAAAATAATGTTTACGGTAACATTTTGATTAGAAAATCCGTCATGAATTGAGGTGATTCTTGCTTCCCATTTTTTATCCAAACCTGCATGATACCGAAGAAGGCATGTGAAAAATAAATACTACGGTATTCTTTTTCCTTTTCTGATAATGGTTCTTTGAAATATTCTTTCAAATCCCTTGCAATCAATATGCGGACCTTATGGATTAGAAATTGTTGAATTTCCTGTGTACCATGATGACTGAGCAAGGCAGAAAGGAGTTGTTCTCGATAGAGTAATTGAAAAATTTCTAAAAAAACTTGTGTTCTATTCTGCCCATGATGATCAAAAATGTATTCGAATTGATGAAATAAATCTTTTTGATAGGCCTCAATCAATTCATATTTATCCTTATAATGTGTATAAAAACTAGAACGGCTGATGCCGGCTTGACTTGCCAGGTGTGTGGTTGTAATTTCGTTAAAAGGTTGCGATTCAAGACAAGTAATCATGGCTTCTAAAATTGCCTGACGTGTCCGTTCTTTTCGATTATCTGTTCCCATAATTTCTCCTTTTGAACATTTTTAGACACAATGTCTAAAAACGGTTCTTCTAACTTGATTTTGAAAATGATACTTGTATAATGTATTTTATCAGTTTTTGGACAGTATGTCTAAAGGAGTTGCTTATGTTACAAAAAGTAAAGAATATTTTCAAAAAACCAATGACTTTGGTTACCATTATTGGTGTTGCCTGTGTCCCAGCCTTATATAACATTAGTTTCCTAACCTCAATGTGGGACCCTTACGGTCGACTAGACCAGCTTCCTGTAGCAGTGATCAATCAAGACCAGTCGGCAAGCTTTCAAGATAAAACCCTCACCATTGGTGATGATATGGTGGACAATATGAAAGAGAGCAAGAGTCTGGATTTCCACTTTGTATCAGAAACAGATGCGGAAAAAGGTTTGGAAGAAGGGGACTATTACATGGTCATCACCCTACCAGAAGATTTATCAGAAAAAGCATCCAGTCTCTTGACGGATCAGCCTAAACCACTAACAATTTCCTATCAAACCTCTAAAGGTCACAGCTTTGTCGCTTCTAAGATGGGCGAATCAGCTATGGAGAAATTAAAGACATCTGTTTCAGAGACGATTACTGAAACATACACAACTGCCGTTTTTGAAAGCATGGGAGAGATTCAATCTGGTATGGTTGAGGCAGCAGATGGTAGTCAACAATTGACAGATGGTGCTAGTCAATTAGAAACCGGAAGTCAGACTCTATCATCAGGCTTATCTACCTTATCTTCATCAGGTCAATCACTGGTGACAGGAGCAAACCAATTGGCCACCGGTCTTGTGTCTTATACAGATGGAGTCAACCAGGCTGCGACAGGCAGTCAAACACTTTCCAGTGGCTTAACGACCTACACAAATGGGGTAGCTAGTCTTGCTTCAGGTGCGGAGCAATTAAATGCCAATTCCTCACAGCTCATCGCTGGGGTGGGACAATTGCAATCAGGAGCAAGTCAGGTTGAACAACTGGTAACGGGAGCCAATCAATTGCAGGCAGGCTTGGAGCAACTGGCTAGTTCAACTAGTTTGTCTGCTGAACAGTCTAGTCAAATACAGGCCTTATTGACAGGGCTTCCTCAGTTGCAGGCGGCCATCAATCAATTAAATGATAGCCTATCAAGTATCGGAGGACTTGCAGTAGATACCTCTACTCTATCTAGCCTCTTGACAGAGATGGGGGCTCAAGCTCAAGGATTGTTGACTGCAGCACAAGCTGATAAAACAGCCAGCATTGAAGCCTTGCAAGCAACGGCTACCTATCAAAACTTGACAGCTGATCAGCAAGCTGAATTGGTTGGAGCCCTCCAAAACTCGCCTTCAACAACAGTGACAGCAGCCCAAACGATTTTGGGTCAAATGTCGCAACTCAGTCAAGCCTTATCTAGCCTACAAAGTCTTTCTGGTATGGCAACACAAATGAGCCAGCTACAATCAGCTGTCGGTCAGATCAACACGGCTGCCAATCAAGCATTGCCAGGTGCTACAACAGCCATTGAAAACCTATCAAGTGGCTTGAGTCAGGTCAACACCGCCTTGAACCAACAAGTTCTACCAGGAACTCAAGCCTTGACGAGTGGTGTGAGTCAACTTCAAACGCAATTATCAAATGGAGCAAGTCAGCTCATGTCAGGAGTAACAGCCTATACCGCAGGTGTTGCCCAATTAGCAGAGGGTGGAGCCCAGTTGGTTGCGAATAATAGTAGTATCCAATCAGGAGGTGGCCAGTTAACATCAGGATTGGCAACCTTGGCTGCCAACTCCAGTCAACTTGTCAGCGGTTCAGGACAACTGGCTTCAGGTAGTCAGCAATTAATTGCTGGTGCGGATCAGTTGGCCAGTGGCGGTCAAACCTTGACAAGCGGTATTTCCAGTCTTCGTACAGGTAGTGAAACCCTGACGAATTCACTCAGCTCAGCCAGTCAACAACTATCAGTCGTCTCTGTAGAAGACAAAAATGCACAAGCAGTTTCTCAACCAGTCACCTTGGAGCACAGTGACAAAGATGATGTGAAAACCAACGGAGTCGGCATGGCTCCTTACATGGTATCAGTCGCACTGATGGTTGCAGCCTTATCAGCGAATGTTATTTTTGTCAAACATATTGATAATCGCTCCTACAAAGATCGTTGGGATTGGGCTAAAGGGAAATTGTTACTGAATGGTACGATAGCCAGTCTAGCAACATTGATTCTGTACGGTGTTCTTCGCTTGATTGGAATCGATCCGGCTCATCCAATGGCAACCTTGGGATTAATCCTCTTAGCTTCTTGGACCTTCATGGCCCTCGTTACAGCCTTGGTAGGCTGGAACAATCGTTTCGGATCCTTTGCCAGTTTAATTCTCTTGTTACTACAGCTTGGATCAAGTGCAGGTACCTATCCAATTGAACTCAGCCCACGCTTCTTTCAAATCATTCAGCCCTATCTTCCAATGACCTATTCTGTTTCAGGTCTTCGTCAAACCATTTCTATGGTTGGAAATAGTAGTCATCAAACATGGATGCTTAGTCTCTTCTTAGTAGGCTTTATGGGATTGGGGCTCTTGATTTATCGACCTACTGAGGAGTAGTTTTTGGGACAATAGCAGAGCAGGTTTCCTGTTCTGTTATTTTACATTTTTTTACAAGCAACTATTTACAATGCCAAGAAAAAGGTGTACAATAAAATCAATCAATTCTAAGGAGGTTGAGATGTTAGAAGTTCGTCACTTATGTAAAAGTTACGGGACCAAGGAAGTCTTGCAGGACATTTCATTCACGATTCCATCAGGAACAATCTGTGGTCTAGTAGGGAAAAATGGTGCCGGTAAAACAACCTTTTTCCATTCCTTACTGCGTTTTGTCAGCTACGAGGGAGAGATTATCTTGGATCAGCAGGCTGTCACGCCAGCTTTGTTCCCAAAAATCGGCTACCTGCCAGAAGAGCGGAGCCTCATGCCCAAGTTGACCATTTTTGATCAGGTGCGGTATCTGGCTAGCCTTAAGGGCATGACCAGCAAGGAAGTAGCAGAAAAATTGCCTGTGTGGATGGAGCGATTGCAGGTCAAGGGCAAGATGAATGACAAGATAAAGAGTCTATCCAAGGGGAATCAACAGAAAATTCAATTGATTGTTACCTTGATACATCAGCCAAGTTTAATCATTTTAGATGAGCCATTTTCTGGTCTTGATCCTGTTAATACGGATCTCTTGAAACGGGTTATTTTGGAAGAAAAAGAACGCGGAGCGACTCTCATTTTCTCAGATCATGTCATGACCAATGTGGAGGAACTCTGTGACCAACTGCTCATGATTCAAGATGGTCAATTGGTTCTCAATGGGGGCATTCAGGATATCCGCCGTCAATTTGGTCGGACAAGGCTCTTCCTATCATCTGATATCCCGAAAGAACGTTTGGAAGGTCTGCCCCATGTCCTTTCTATTCAGATGACCAATCAAGACAAGTGGCGACTAGTCTTGGATGATGAATCAGCAGGTCAGGAATTGTTCCAGTTGATTAGTGGTGGGCGGTATCTGACCACCTTTGACCAGCAGGCTCCAACTATTGATGAAATCTTTAAAATGAAATCGGGGGTGGCAGAATGAAAGCCTTGTTATTAGTTGCAAAAGAAACCTATCTCCGTCAGGTCAAATCCTGGTCCTTTGTTTTTATGGTCCTATCTCCCTTCCTCTTTCTCGGCTTATCTTTGGGATCAGGCTATCTAACAAGCTCTAGCATGAATGCTGGGTCGGAAAAAATTGGTCTCGTAAGTGAGGACTTTATGGCCCACATGGCCTTTGCCACCCTCGATTTAGACCTGGTTCTTGTGACAGAAGAAGAAGCCAAGCAACAGCTTTCAGAAGAAGAGTTGGCAGGCTATATCAAGGTCGCAGTTGTGGACCAGCAATACCAGGCGACCTATCATGGAAAAGAGGTCCCTTCTCAATCCGTTCAGCAAACCTTCCAGTCTATTCTAGAGAGTTTGCAGCAGCAGCTCAATGAAGCAAATGCTCAACTGACACCAACTCAGCTTGAAGTTCTAGCCATCCAGCCTTCCTATGTGGAGGAAGTTGGTGACCAAGAGGGGCTGGAAAAAATTGGACAGATGATTACCTTCTTTGGCTTGATTTTCCTCATGTACATCATGACTATTGTCTATGCTTCTACAACTGCCCAGGAAGTAGCCAGTGAAAAGGGAACGAAAATCATGGAAGTGATTTTCTCTAGTGTTCCAGCCTGGACCTATTTCTATGGTCGCATCTTTGGCATCTTCCTCGTCATTGCGACCCATTTGGGTGTCTATCTTGTAGGTGGCATCTTAGCCTATCACCTAGCAGGACAATTAGAATTGACCAAGGAAATCTTTGAGTCAAACCATGTCTTGGTGCAAGCTGTTTTAGACAACTTGGACTGGATCATGATTCTCTTTGCTATTTTCGGCCTGCTCCTAGGAGTAACCCTGGCTTCCTTGTGTGGCTCTCTTGTGGTGAGGCCAGAAGATGTCAACAAGGCTGTTCAACCTGTTATGTATCCTATTATCATCGGATTTTTAGGAGCCATGACCTTTGGGCAACAAGCGCAAGAACATATGGTGGTGAAAATCGGATCCTACATCCCATTTTTATCCTCCTTCTTTATGCCGATTCGCCAGATAAATGGCTGGGCAAGTAGCTGGGAGACCTGGCTATCCTTCTTCATTCTCGCAGCGACCACGATTGGAGCAATCGTCTTCATTGGCAAATCCTATGCAGGCTTGATTTTACAGACCGATGATATCGGCTTTTGGAGAAGCTTGAAGAAAGGCTTAACGAGCAAGTAATTCTGCCCACAATAGAACGAAAAGACCAACTTAGGAATCCTAAGTTGGTCTTTGTTAGCTGTTCGGTCATTTATTTTGGATCACGGAGGTTGATAGTCGCGTTGGTTGCTTCAACGGTTAATTTGTTTTTACTTTCTTTTTTCTCAACCGTCAGACTAAAACCATCTTCTGTTTCCTTGACCTCTAGTTTTTCATACTGGTCTCTTGTAAAGATACCAATGTCTTTCAACTGACTTTCGTCAATCAGACTTGATTCGCTTTGGGCAGTTTCCCACTCTTCATCTGACTCGTAGTAGTAGCCCATAAATTCGCCTAGACTTCTCACGTCAAGCTTATTTTGAATCTGGAGATTGATGTCTGCTAATGATTGGTCAGTCAGATCGATATTGGTCACGGTATAAGCTCGGTCTTCGTGTGGGAGGAATTTGTTGTCTCCTAGGAGAGTTCCTTCAATCAAATCCAGTTGGCCATAGTTTTCAACAGAAACATTTTCGAGCTGGGTCTGATAGAAATGGATATTGTCACCTTGTGCAGAGATAGTGGTATTTTTAATCGTTGATTTACTGATATTTGTATAGTAACTACTTACAGTACCTGATTCCAATTGGACATTGTTGAGATAGAGCCTCCCGCCTTGCTCGACGGTCATTTCCTTGATATGGACATTTTCGATGTAGAGACTATCGTAGTAGCGATTATAGGCATTGTTACTGATGAGTCTGTCCAGCTGCTTACCTGTTGGAACCTCGATGGTAACTGAGTAGATGTCGATGGCGTCATCGGCTAATCTTTCCCCGAGAAACTGCATGATACCTTGAATGGACAGTTGGGGATTTTTTGAGCTTAGAGCCAGGATGCCATTTTTCTCAGTGACTTCAACTGTGTTGTGGGTGTTATTTTTTGAGTTGGCATAGGACACATGGAAGAGTCCATCGGTTGATTCCTTGATCGTAACTGAATGCGGAAGATCTTTAATCTGGATTTCTGATAGGGAAGTATAGGATGTTTGAACCTGATTTGGCTTTGCGATTTCTTCCAGGCGGTTGAGACCACCAGAGAAAAATCCTATTCCGACCAGAATCAAGCCAGAAATCAAGCTGACAAAGCCCGTGATGAGGGCGATAGTAAGTTTCTTTTTCATGCTCGTTTACCTCGTTTCAAGATCCATTGGAAGAAGGTTTTGACCAATCGCCATGCCCAATAGGAGAAAAATCCGGTCAAAAGGTAGAGTAGGATGGCCGCACCAAACAGGGATACGCCAGCGCCAAAACCCATGATGAAGACATTGACTCCTTCTGAAAGCAAGGTAAATCCTTCCCAAATCAAGGAACCACCAGTAACCATCAAGCCGACTCCCAAGCCAAATGCACCAATGATGAAGGCGACAATTAATAATACCAAGCCCAACAAGGCCCCGATCAGCAAGAGAAGAAGAGGGATGGTAATCGGGAGGGTAATCAGAGCAAGACTGGCCAACCAAACTGTTTTCCGTGTATGTTTCAATTGCTCTAAGTTTTTACCGATGTAAAAAGCTGCGCTGATAGTGACCAGGAAGATTCCCATGATTCCAAGCAGTGGTTCAACAAAGAGGAAGAAAGCAGAGATGAGAAGGGCAGCGCTCAACAAAGCCAAAGTGAGCAAGAAGCGCTTGTCCTGAGGACTGGTCACATCTTCTGTTGGAGCTGTATCTTCTAGTTGACGGTTGAGCATGTTGTTGATCAGTTCATTGGCTGCTTCCTTAGGAGACCCCAACTCTTCCATGATATCGGCTTCACGTTCAGGACCTGCCTCGTCAAAGTATTCTTCAAAAAAATTTCTGGCTTCCAAATATTCCTTGTGGGGCAGTTTTTTTAAGTGTTTTTCCAACTGCTCCATGTACTCAGTTCTTGTCATGGCGGACGCTCCCTTCTATAATACCATTGATGGTTGTTGTATAGGTATCCCAATCATCTTTGAGCCGAACCAGTTCTTCATGGCCCAGCTGGGTCAGACTGTAATACTTTCGCATCCGACCTTGGTATTCTTGGGAGTAGGTGGTCAAAAAGTCATTTTGCTCTAATCGCTTTAGGATGGGATAGAGGGCAGACTCCTTGATGTTGGCAATCAGTTTGATGGTCTGACAGATTTCGTAGCCGTAAGAATCATCGGATTCTAAAATAGCCATGATGAGAAATTCCGTCAACACTGCGGGGACTGGAAAATACATAGGACACTCCTTTCCTTGATGCTTGTGTAGGTAGGTTTAGATTTGACATATATTTGATTTTTATTATATATCAAAACTTGTTATATATTAAATATACACCTAAACAGATATTTTGTCAACGATATATGTGCAAAAATTGTCAAAAAAAACGGTTGGATTTCCAACCGTAAACAGTTATATTAGTCAACGTAAAGTTTTGATTTATCGCTCAACCAGCTATAGAGAAGACCGATTAAGAGACCACCACCAACGTAGTTTCCAAGTCCTGAGAAGAGGAAGTTGCTTAGTACGCTCAAGAGATTCATTCCTTCGACTGGTCCGCCATTTGCAAAGAAGGCAAGTGAGAAGGTAGAGAAGTTTGCGATAACGTGCTCAAAGCCAAGGAAGGCAAAGATGAAGATGATAAAGATCAATGAGATAACACGACCAGCATCGTCTTTCATACGCATGGTAACAAACACAGCAATGTTTACAACGATGTTAGCGAAGATACCTTCTACAAACTGTGTCAATGGTGTCTTAGCCAATTTAGCAACTGTTGCTTCCAACAAGTAGCTGTGTGGGTCAATATGTTGGTATGGTAAGGTCAAAGACAAGAGGTAGCAGACGATAACCGCACCGACAAAGTTGAAGAAAATACATGTTGCCAAGATTTTCAAAGCAGTCTTAGTTGGGATAACCTTGCGGTGAATGGCAGAAGTCATATACATCATGTTTGAAGTACCAAGCTCAGCATTCATATACAAAATCATGACCAAGCACCAACCAAACATCAAAGCGTAGCTGAATTTTCCTAAATCAGGAACGATATGATTGAGCTTGTCAGCCGTATAAACTGAGATGGCCAAACCGATTGCTAGATAGACACTAGCCATGGTTGCACGAATAGCATAGGCAAAATAGTTGTTTTCGATCAAGTCTGCTTTTTTCTTGATACTTTTGTCGATATTATAAATCAGCGAATCTGGTTGTGCTGCCATAATAATCCCCTTTGTATTTTAAAACGTATTTGAGAATGTTCTCACAATAAAAGAGTATAACAGAAAACCGCTAAAAAAGTAAGTGTTTTTCAGTAAAAAACAAAAGTAACCGTTATCAATTGACAGATGACCTTCATTTGTCTGAAAATCATGATATGTAGAAAGAATGGATATGAATATTTTATGTGAAAGCTAAGTTATCTGCTCTGCTATTTTCCTGAAAACTATGCTACAATAAAGCTAGAAAAAATCGGAAATGAGGCTAGAATATGTCAGATGTTATTGCTTTTGGCTATGGAAGTAGTCGAGCGGAGATGCAGCTCAAGCGGCTCAATCGTCATGGAATCATTGCAGGTGCGACAGGTACAGGGAAGACAGTGACCTTAAAGGTCTTGGCGGAACAGTTGAGTGATGCGGGAATCCCTGTCTTTCTGTCGGACATCAAGGGCGACTTGAATAGTTTGGTTGCGGCCAATACCAAGGAGATTGATCCTAGTCGTCTAGAGAAGACCCATTATCCTGACTATAGCCCAGTTGGCTATCCTGTGGAATTATGGGATGTTTTGGGTGAAAATGGAACCCCTGTTCGCATGACCATTTCAGAGTTGGGACCTGTCCTACTGACACGTTTGTTGGGCTTGAATGATACTCAAGAATCTATACTGAATATCGTATTTAGTGTAGCAGATGAGCGTGGGCTTCTCTTGATTGATTTGATGGACCTGCGGGCTATGCTCAATTTTGTGGCTGAAAATGCGGCAGAGCTGGGCCAGTATTATGGAAATATTCCAGCTCGTTCGGTTGGTGCTATCTTGCGTAGCCTGGTTGTTTTGGAGCAACAAGGTGGTAAGATTTTCTTCGGTGAGCCAAGTCTAGAAATTGCTGATTTGATGCGTACAGCAGAAGATGGCCGTGGGGTTATCAACGTTCTCCAAGCTACTCAGCTATTTAATCAACCAACATTATATTCAACGGTTCTTCTTAGCCTTTTGTCTGAGCTTTATGAAGTCTTGCCCGAGGTGGGCGATTTGGACAAGCCTAAGATGGTCTTCTTCTTTGATGAGGCCCATGTTCTCTTCAAAGATGCACCGAAAGTTCTTCTTGAAAAGATTGAATTGATTGTCCGTTTGATTCGTTCAAAAGGTGTAGGGGTCTTCTTTGTCACCCAAAATCCAACGGATATTCCTGATAGCGTGGCAGCCCAGTTGGGTAATCGTATCCAACACGGTCTTCGCGCCTTTACGCCAAAAGAACTCAAGACAGTCGCGACAGTTGCCGAAACCTTCCGTCAAGAAGGTGATGAGGATTTGGCCAAGGTCATTCAGGAATTGCAGGTAGGGGAAGCGGTTGTGTCTACTCTGCAAGCTGACGGGACACCAAGCTTTGCGGATCGAGTATTGATTTATCCTCCAAAGAGTGTGCTGGGAACGGTGGAGCCAAGCGCCCTCTTGTCAGTTATCAATAATTCTCCTTTGATGGAAAAATATGCTGACGCGGTCAATCGTGAGTCAGCCCATGAGCAGATTTTGGCCATGACGGAGGCTAAAGAAGCCGAACTCATCAAAAAAGCAGAGCAGGCCGAGGCGGAAAAACAGGCAGAAAAAGAAGCAAAAGAAGCCGCTAAAATGGAAGAAAAAGCCCAGAAAGAAGCGGCTAAAGCAGCTCAAAAAGCTAGCCAACCAGCCAGTCGCAAAACAGATTCCATGATGGACCGTTTTACCAAGAACCTGATGAGTCAGGTCGGACGGGAAGTTGGGCGAGTGGTAACTCGTGGTATTATGGGTATGTTAAAAGGAAAATAAACGACTAAACTGGGAAGGAAACTTCTCAGTTTTTTATCTAGACAAAGTTCTTGCCAGATGCCACAAAATTCGTTAAAATAAACACAAATCACTAGTTAGTAAGGAGTTGCCATGACTGATCAATTGCAGGCATTATTGAAAGACTATCAGCCCCAACCATTGGGAGAAAAACGGTCCTATGCAGTTTTCTTGCCTCTAGTATGGTCAGATGATCAGTGGCAAGTTCTATATGAAATTCGGAGCGAGTCTATTTCTCAACCAGGGGAAGTTTCCTTTCCTGGCGGCGGAATTGATGAAGGCGAGACAGCAGAAGAAGCTGCCGTTCGCGAAGTCATCGAAGAATTGGATATTCAAGCTGAACAAGTTGAATTACTAGGTGAAATTGATTATCTCGTTTTCGGTCGCTCGACGATTCGTTGTTTTGTCGGACGACTTCAACTGGACTGGAATACCCTTCAACCCAATGACGAAGTGGCTCGATTCTTTACAGTTCCACTAGAAACCTTGCAAAAAACGGCCCCTGTCTATTATCAACTGGATTCACAAATTGTCCCAGATTGTGACTTTCCCTTTGAACGTTTGAGAGGTGGGGTTGACTATCCTTTCAGTCATCACAAACGCTTTGTTCCCTTTTATGAAAATCTACCAGAAAATATCTGGGGAATGACCGCCCAATTTACCCATCGTTTTGTGGAAATCATAAATCAAAAAACTTCGCCCAGATGAGCGAAGTTTTCTACTTGTTGACCTACAAAATGGTGTTTAACTTATTTTTCAGTTTCCAATAAATGTTGACCTACTAGCGCAGCAAGAGCAGCACCAACTAGCGGAGCAAGGATAAAGACCCAAACTTGGCTAAGGGCAGTTCCACCTACAAAAAGAGCTGGAGCCAAGCTACGTGCTGGGTTAACTGAAAGACCTGTCACGTTCAAGCCCAAGATGATGAGCAAGGTTAAAGTCAAGCCAATAACAAGACCTGCAATTTTTCCGTTGCCTTTGCTTGCTGAAGTTACTGTAACGATAACCAAAACAAAGATAAAGGTTGCAATTACTTCAAACAAGAAAGCACCTGCGGCATTTACAGTTGAAAATCCATTTTCTCCTAAACTTGCTGTTGAAAGTCCAGCATTTGACAAGAAGAAAATCAAGGTTGATGAGGCAAGGATTGCTCCCAAAACTTGTGCAGCCATGTAAGTAGCAAATTCTTGTGCATTCAAACGCTTGTTGATGAACATTGCCAATGAAACAGCAGGGTTCAAGTGTGCACCTGAAACAGTACCGATACTGTAAGCGGCCGCTACAATAGAAAGACCAAAGGCAAATGCAATTCCAAGATGACCAAGACCATCTACACCATTACCAAAAACAACAGCGCCAGTCCCGATAAAGACCAACATAAATGTACCGATAAATTCGGCTAAAAACTTTTTAGACATGTTTTTTCCTCCAGTCAGCTATCTTAAACCATTTTCATGAAAATTTCAAGAAAATAGACTTTAAACTTGTGCCAGCGTATAGGATCTAGAGCTATGCTAATAAGTTGCCTTACAGAAATTAATAAAAGCACCTGAAACCATTGTTTCAAGTGCTTTCCCAGTTCAATTATTTTACCTCAGTAAAGGTTAAGTGTTGTCTATTTTAACTGTCGAAAACCTTATTATAGCAAGGTTTCTAGCGATTCATCAAAATGATGTAGAGAAAAATGTAGAGATATTTTTTCTATACTGTTAACTCCGCAAGTTTTGCCTGGAATAGACTGACGGCTTCAAATTTTTTCTTCGGAGCCAACTCTGCATATGTATCCATCGTCGTTGAAATTGATTTATGTCCGAGACGGATTTGTAATTCTTTCCAATTTGCTCCTGCATTTAACATCAATGATGCGTGAGTATGACGAAATAAGTGAAAACCATATTCTGGCAAACCAGCTGCCATAAGACGATTTTTTAAAGTGGTGCGTTCATTTCTATCGCACATGTAGTTTCCGTAAATAGTAGGAAATATATGATCTGATTTGGGAAGTTCGTGGTTTTTAAAATAGTCGTTCATTTCTGAATGAAAATTGATTAAGTCTTCAATAACATTTTTAGGTACAGCCACCTGTCGATTTCCTGCATCTGTTTTTGGAGTAGGTTTACAAATAATCTCACCTTTTGTACCCAATTTTTTGTCAGCTTTTTTCCATATTAATGTTTTATTCACAATAATTTCGCTAGTTTCAATGTCTAAATCATGAATATCTAATGCTAATAATTCATTTATGCGTAGGGCAGAGGCAAGAAGTGTATTGCAAATAATTTTAAAACGACGGTTGGCACGTGTATTTGGTAATTCGGATAAAAAGTTTAACCATATTTTTAAATCTTCATCGTGAAGAACCATAATTTTTTTCTTTATGGATTTTGGTTTAGGTGGAATAGTGATTGTTGCTGCAGGATTCATGGCTAAACCGTAATTTGTAATACCGAAGTCGAAAATATCACTTAATTTATGGATGACAGCTCCAAAATCTTTTGCACTTCCTTTTTCAGCACGTTTTGTCCCAGATTCTACAGATATTTTTGATTTTTCTGCTAGTTCATTTACCCATGATTGAATTTCGATAGGTTCAATACTCGCAGGAACGTAGTCACCAAACCGAGGTATTATGTAGGTATCTAGATAACCACGGACACGGTTCAAAGTATTCTCGGAAGAGACCCAGTTTTTATAGTTCCTAAACCATTCTTCTGCTAATTCCTTCAGTTGTGTCACTTTAACAACTTCTTTCCTAGTACCTCCCTTTTTCTCAAAATCAATTTTAGCTTGAATACACTGTCTATCCAATTTTCGAAGTGTACTTGCAGTGATTGATGTAGTAACCTGTTTTCCTGTTTTTTCATCTTTTCCAAGATAGAGGCCTCTCAAAATATATTTGACTTCTCCGTTTTTTTTAGTTTGTTTTAGCACTTTTTTATTGTTGTGAATAATTGTTTCTGTTTTCATGACACCTCTTTCATGCAGATATTGAAAAAGGCTAAAATAGACTCTCCTCTTCTAAATTTAGATACTTCTATTCTAGCATTTTCCAACTAATTTTCCAAAAAATCAACGATATCCGAAAATTTATAATAAATTGTCCTAGTACCTTCAAATGGAGGCTCAAGACGTTTCAAACCTTTACTTTCCCATTTCTTTAAAGTATTTGGTGAAATTTGCAATTCATGTAAAAGCTCTTTTTGTGTTAATAATGGAAGTTGACGGCTGCTTTGTTTCTGTAAAAGTGTCGTCAAAATTTGTAAGTTCTCTTCAATTCTATTTAATTGTATATTTTCCATCCACTTTAATCCTTTCTTGATTTTTTATTAATTCTTGGAAAATGGAAAATGTTTATGAATGATGTAAAGAATAGTTCATTATTGGAAGCTATTCAAAATCATAGATTCGATGATTATTCTACTGGACCCGATACTGTTATAGACTTCTAAATATCTAAGCGATCAATTAAAATAGAAAAGTGGTTATCGACCAAATAGGTGATAACCACTTTTTTATTTTTTATACACTCGATTTTCTTCTTTCAAAAACTGGATAATCCTATCTTTTAATTCCTCGAAGTCACCTTGAAACGTAGCAATTTCAATCGTCTTTTCCAGTCCATCGTTTAAGGAAAGATTGGATTGATATCCATTCGTTGCTAGAAACATATGTAAAGCTAGCACGGCAGTTCGCTTGTTAGCATTCTTGAAAGGGTGTTTCTTAATTAGGTTTATCCAGATAATGGCAGCCTTACTATAAATGTCGGGATAAAGTACTTTTCCAAAAATCTCTTGTTTTGGCTGCTCAACAATCATCTGCAGGCTGTTTGGATCAGCTATCCCAACGGGCTCCTTTGGGGAATATTTTCCAATAACCATAACATTGATTTTGATAATGTCTTCAGCGGATAGGTATTTCATTTATCTACCAGCTCTTTCAATAATTCATCGTATTGGCTCATAGCTTTTTCTAACTCTTTGTCAAAGTCAAATGTTGGCTCAGCTTTACGAATAATGACATTATTTCCTGAAGTGACGAATTCGATTTCTTCACCAATTTCAGCACCAAGTGCTTCTTTAATAGCGTTTGGGATAGTGATAACAGTGCTGTTACCTGTTTTGCGTAATAAAACATTCATCGGATATACCTCCTGTATTTGTAAATACATTATACAAGATATATACCAAAATTAAAAGTAAATATTTTAACAGGGTCTGTTTGATTTCAGACATTTTCGCAATTTTTTGGTATAATGCAATAAATTAGTAAAAAACTTGGTAAAAGAAGTAGTAAAATAATTGGTATTTCAATATGGAAGATTATCAACCATTTTCGGGTTGTTGATCGAACTATGATGCTACATTACAAATTGGAAATTTGAATATCTACGGAAAAGTAAATATAGCTCCACTCTTTTTAGTTTGCTCAGTCATAGAAATTATTGCTTTGATTAATCGAAATGAAAAGATTTTTCTTCCTTTCCGAGTCATTAATACTTTTCTGATTTTAAACATACTCTCCACTATATCGACAGCTGTTATTGAGTCTGAACAAAGTGCTGCCTTTGCAAATGACATCGGAAACTTTGCATCTTCAGTAATGTCATTTTTTACATTTGGTCTGTTTGAGATGCCGACAGATCTTGCACAATCAAGCAAGCTTTTATTAGGGTACCATTTTATTCGGATAGCACTTTTATTATGTTCTGTCATTTATATTCTTTATTTGTACAATCGTTTTATAAAAAAAGAGGAGTTAGTCCACGCAATCAACTTTGATTTCCACAAACTAGTAGAACTATATTCTAAAAATAAACTTTTAGTAATTGCTACTGTATTGTTGGTAATTTCGCAACTATTGCCATTCAATATTATGAATAAATTCTTGCTTGCGACACCAGCTTTTGCTGATCATCCTATCGTTTCATCGGTAATATGTCTAGTTGCATTTTTACTAGTATCAAATTTATTACAAGATAATACAAATAATGTAAGACGTTATGCAATTATTGAAATTGCATCCGTATTAATTTGGAATCCATTTTATGTTTATAAATTCGGAACTCCTGGAGTTGGTTATCTAGTTTATCTGGTTGGATTGGGAATGTTAGTTTATTCTATTTTCGGAGCAAAGTTGAAAACTGTTAGTTGATGGAAGCTGTAATCTTGTATTGAACAATCAAATGACAGCAACTTCGAAGAAATTATATAGAACAAAAGAGCACCTCATTCGAAGTGCTCTTTTTTATATCTGCATGTTCTACTTTATTTTATTATCTAAAAAAATGTAGAGAAAAATGTAGAGTTTCAATTGATTTGTACTGCAATGTAATGAAATTCAATATTTCAAAAATCGCATTAAATCAAGGTTTCTACCGTCTATTGACGTGTAGTGAATCCCTATTTCACCTCAGTAAAAATTACGTGCTTACGCAATTTTGGTGAGTATTTTTTCAATTGAAGACGGTCTGGAGTGTTACGTTTGTTTTTTGAAGTAAGGTACAAACGCTCACCAGATTCTTTGTGTTCAAGTGTAATATTTACGCGCATGGTATCTCCCTTCTATTATTCAGCTGAAGCAGCTTTAGCGATTTTACGTCCTTTGTAGTATCCTTTCAAAGATACACGGTGAGAACGTGAGTAATCTCCAGTAGTTTCATCAAATTTCACAGTTGGAGCTGCTACTTTATAGTGAGTACGACGTTTGTTTTTCTTCGCTTTTGAAGTGCGACGTGCAGGTACTGCCATTCCTTTTTTCCTCCGTTAAATATAAGGGCATAGCCCTTTTTCAATCTAAAATAGTGCGTATGACTTTCGTCAACTTTAACAGTATAACAAAAGTTTTTTGTAAAGTAAAGTTACTTGACAGATTTTTTTAAAAAATTTTGCCTCGCTAAATTCTCAAAGTAAGTTCTAGTCTGTCTTAAAAACTGGAAATTAGACTGAGACAAAGAAATAAGGTAGAACTTACTATGGGACAAGTTGGCAATCGACAATGAAAAACAAACACTTAACTCTC
>NZ_JAMWEL010000023.1 GCF_024509555.1 Streptococcus suis | reverse complement strand
GGCGAGATTGGGGAATAGTCAATGGGACGATGGGCTGAGACATAATAAATCCTCCAGTTTGTTTTTTATAACAGTATACCGGAGGAAGGAGTGAGTGGATAGATACCTTGTTATTGGGCGGTTACTAGGGATTGCCACGCTTGGTAATGTGTTCCTTAGCGATGAAGTTTCCAGATTCATAGTGTCTCAGGTCAATACCGATAAAGGCATTGATTTGATTGGCAGACTGAAAACGGCGAATATCTCCCAGTTCGCCAATAATACTTGTTGCAGTAGTCTCAGCGATACCAGGAATAGAAAGCAGAATGTCATACTCTGGTAAAGGTTGGGCTAGTTCCACCATTTCGTCTAAGACTGCTTGTCTCTGTTCAGAAAGTCTAAGCAATTCTTTCGCATAGTAACGCACCTCTTCCATGATTGGAGAGTTTTTCTTAACGGCACAATAAGATTGATTGGCTAGTGCTGTCAGCTTCTCTGCTAAGTAAGCCACACGCTTGTCAGAAATCCGTTTTGAAGTGGACAGACGGATGCTCTTTGAGAGTTCATCCTTGCTTAACTCAAGAACGAAGTCCTTGCAAGGAAAGGCTATGACCAAGTTCCAGTATTGTTCCCCAGTTGGCGTTGACAAGATAGTTTCCAATTCAGGGAAAGTGACCTGTAAGACCTTGTGCAGACGATTTTTAGCTCGAACGATGTCCTCGGTTAAGTTCTGATAGAATCGACTGAGATCTCGCAGATCTTGATAGACTTCTTCTTGGATATAAGTGGGTTTACGATTCAGTACAAACTGAGACTGAGCCAGTTTTTCAGCGTCAATTTGATCTGTTTTCCGCACACGCAAGCTATCCAGTTGCTTCTTGGCTTCTAAGGGATTGAGCCGTGTATAAGCGTAGCTATGTTCATCCAGAAAAGCTTGAAGACGACGAGAATAGACGCCTGTTGCTTCAAAGATGATTTCTGGCTTGTGGACGGTTTTCAAATCGCCAAGTAGCCGGGAAAAGCCAATGGCATCATTGGACATGGTGTAGTTATGTACCTTCTCGCCATTGACTAGAATGGCTACTTCTGAACTTACCTTACTCACGTCAATCCCAAATACTACTCGCATGATACTACCTCTTTGTCTTGAATGATTCCTTGTTTTAGCGATGTCATTTTCAATACTCGACGTCTGGCGTCCCACATACTTTGATAACATTCTTCCTAAAACAGGTGTCTTGCCAGTTTTTGTCGCGACGTCTAGCGTCAAAAGAACCCTCGACTTAACAAGACACCTCTACTTTATCATCTTGAGAATGAAAAAAGTAGTGAGTACTCTCTCCCGTCGGAGATTTCCTCACTACTAATCTTAGTATGTTTTTGACCAGTCGAGTTCTTTCCCGCTCCCTGTTTTATAAAAACAATCCAACTAAAGCCGTAATGATTCCGTAGATAAACATAGGCACGGCAGTTTTTTGCATAATATAACCTTCCTGTCGGTGAACACCTGAAACAGATGAAGCTGCGATGATATTATTGACACAAGTCATATTCCCCATGGCTCCACCAACTGACTGCATGGCCAAGATACTGGTCATGTTCAGACCTGTTTGTGTAGCAATGGACTGCTGCACCCCACCAAAAATCAAGTTTGAAATGGTTGCAGAACCTGAAAAGAATGCTCCAATTGCGCCCAAATAAGAAGCAAAGAGTCCCCAAAATGGACCAGTTGCTGCTGCCAAGGACATCCCGATAATGGATACCATAGACTGATCACCATTGAGCAGCATAAATTTCACCATGGTTACACCACCTAGTAGCGAAAAGAATGGTACGACCATTTGCTGAGCTGTCCCAACAATCATTTTCCAAACCTTCCCCTTCATACTTGGATAAAATCCAGACAAGGCAAATACAATCACAAAGAAAGGAATAAAGGCAGGGGCATAGAGTAACTCGTAGGATTCACTAGAGCTCGTTCCAAAAACATTTGCTAAGGTAATTTTCAAGGCCTTGGTAACTGCCAAATCAGCAAAGCCCAGATTAGCTTTAAACCAAACCGCATCGGTTCTCATCAGGGCTTTAATCCCTAATTGAGGAACCCGTGTCACTACTAAGATTAATACCAGACTAATCAATGGTAAGAGTGCCATAAAGAGTTCCTTTAAAGCTACAGGAGCAGCTACTGAACTCTCTTTATCTGTCTTCTCTAAACCAATTTTTTTCTTAGCCAACCAGATTGAGATAATAAAACCAATCGCACCTCCCAGTAGAGACGGAAATTCATAATTGATAGTTGCTAGAAGAGTCATCGGTACAGCACAAGCAAAAACTGTCAGGTAAATATAGAGTAAATTTGCCTTGATTTGTGCCCAAGTAAAAACATAACGAAGGGCAATCAATGGAATGACAAAACCTGCTGTCAAGTGAACAATCGCTGCTTTTAAGCCTAATTCTCCAATCTGCTGAGCACTTAATCCCAAGGAGCCAAATCCAAACCAGGTCGGCGTTCCCACAGCTCCAAAAGATACAGGAATTGAGTTAAAAATTAAAACTGCAATCACCACCTTAATCGGTTCAAAACCAAGCGCAATCAAAATCGGAGCCGCGATTGCAGCAGGCGTACCGAAACCAGATGCCCCTTCAATCATGAAAGCAAAAGCAAATCCAATAATCATCATTTGGGCAACGGGATTGGGTGTTAAACTTGACATCCAGCGATTAATGACCGCTTGGTTACCTGTTTGTTGTTGGAAATTATTGAAAAGTACCGCACCCATGATAACCGTAATCGGTGTCAAGGTCGCCCAAAATCCTGTCACTAAGCCAGAATTCAGAAGAGCAAAATCCGTTTTAAAATAAACCAACAAAATAAGATATACTAAAGCAGCTATACCAGGAAGTGCATAGTTGGCTGGAACCCGCATTTTTATCATCAAGAAAATCAAGAGAATAATGGGGAAAACACTCAATAAAATATCCATATTATTTATCGTTTCCTTCTATATTTAGACTATTTTTATAAGACTGTTTAAAAATAGCTCTTCCTATTATACCTCAAAGCCTAGCAACTTGTGCAAGAGAAAGTTCATATTTTTAGAAATCATTCACATTTTGACCCTAATATATTGCACCAACTTTAACCACACCTTCCAAACTCCAATCCACGATAAACGCATGTAGAACATTACGTTTTCTGGAGGCTGTGCAAAAAGCCCAGCACCTCTTCTCAAAGTTAGTGTCAACATCTCAGCGCAGTGATTGATTGGCTGATTTGTTCGTGTTTTACACTCCAAATCTGACCTAATCAATTGTGCGGGGGTGGGAAGACGAACTCTTCTATGAATGGTCGAGTTCTTTCCCACTCCCATTTTCATAATCAAATTTTGGTATAACGTAGGTGAAAATGAGGATAAATCAAAGCAATTATGTAAATATGCTGAAAATTTTTTTTAAAATGCATACAACTAAAAAACGGTTAAATGCATTTTCTTCATGCCTACGGCGTAGTTCTCCATTACTAAGTAGTTGACAAATCTCTGGACTATGCTATACTAAAGATAGAAATTATCGGAGGTAAGGAGACATGGACAAGTAAGCCACCCATTCAATATCACCTAAGCTGATTGGTTGGTTTTCTTGCGCCCTCGTTTCCTATCTAAGCAGGTACTCCCTGCACAGAAGGATTTTTTGCGTGCGACAGCTACCCAATCAGTAGCTGTTTTTTCATTGACAAGGAGGCCTTATGCTACAGATTTCACACCTTACCATTGACCACCAGCACGACTTACGCACATTGGTCCACAACCTCTCCATTACCATCAATCCCGGCGACAAGGTAGCCATTATAGGCGAAGAAGGCAACGGCAAGTCCAGCCTACTCAAGCTCATCATGGACCCCAATCTCGTCCAAGACTACCTCCAATTTGACGGCCAGATCACTCGCAACTACTCCTCTCACACCTATATTCCCCAAAGTCTTCCTCGAGAAATAGCAGAGCTAACCCTGAACAACTACTTCTTTGGCGATCTTGATGAGGCTATTGATTATGGCCTACTCTACCTATACGCAGACCAGCTGCAGTTTGACAGCGATCGCTTTACTAGCACGCAGGCCATTTCCAGCCTCTCCGGCGGAGAAAAATTAAAAATCCAACTCATCAAGCTACTAGCACAAGACAGCCAAATTCTCTTCCTAGATGAGCCTTCCAACGACTTAGACCTAGATACGCTGATATGGCTAGAAAACTTCATCCGTACCAGTCCCAAAACCATTCTCTTCGTCTCGCATGATGAAGACTTATTGGCTGCAACTGCCACCAAGATTATTCATCTAGAGTCTGTCAAAAAGAAAACACTGGCTCAAACCAGTGTCAAAACAAACGACTACCAAACCTATCGTGACAATCGGGAACAGGCCTATCAGAAACAAGTCCAGCAGGCTCGCAATGACCGCAAGGAATTTGACAAGGCCTTGACCAAACACCTACGGCAAAAATCGCAGGTTCGTCATTCCTTGCTTAATACACACGACGCGACCATGGGCCGTCTGATTGCCAAGAAGATGAAAAGTGTTCTCTCCCGAGAGAAACGCTATGAAAAGATGAAAGAGAGCTTGACACAGGTTCCCTACCACGAAGACGCTATCCACCTCTTCTTCACTGATACCCCTAACCTGCCTGCCACTAAGGTTCTGTTGAATGTAGAAGATTTCCAATTAAAACTGGGCAACCAAGTTCTTGCTTCCCACCTTAATCTTCGGGTCAAAGGACAAGAAAAGATTGGTATTATCGGACCAAACGGTTGCGGAAAATCAACTTTACTCAAGCAAGTCTATACTTTACTTTCCATCCGCAAGGATCTGTCACTGGGCTATATGCCTCAGCATTATGCAGATATCTTGGATGATAAGTTGAGCCCACTGGACTTCTTACTTGGAGATGCTGACCAAGCCTACCGCCAGAAAATCTTAACTCACTTGGCCAGCCTCCAATTCACTAGACAGGAAGTTCATCACCCGATGAAAGAACTCTCTGGAGGACAGCGAGCCAAGCTTCTTATCTTAAAAATGGTTTTGGAAGAAGCAAATTTCCTCCTCTTAGACGAACCCAGCCGCAACTTTTCCCCGACATCTCAACCCTATATCCGCCAACTATTTGCTGACTACAAAGGCGGACTCATCTGCGTATCCCACGACCGCCGATTTCTCAAAGAAGTCTGCCAAGCCATCTACCGACTAACAGAAAACGGGCTGGTGGAAGTGGAGACTATCTAACAAAAATGATGAGGCTGGGCAAAGTCTCACTACTTAACGAGACACTTATACTTTATCATCTTTAGAAAGAATAAAGTAGCGAGTACTCTCTCCCGTCAGAGATTTCCTCACTACTAATCTTTGTAAATTTTTTGTTATAGGTCGTTCCAGCCTTTTTCAATATACCTTGTTATTAGGCAATTACGCAAATATTGGGGTGGTCGTCAGTAGAGTGAATCCGTTTTTCCCTCGATGAATAACCTCATTAACTCGTCAACTACAAAACCCTCACTAAGATGTTACACCTGGTGAGGGCTTTATGTTCGTTTTCATTATTCTGTAGGTGAGGGCGGAGCCATCATGGAGGTCTTTCCCACTCCCTTCTTTTTGGCATTCTTTTGCTAAAATAGCATTGGACCAAGCAAATATCCTACTCTTTAATGAATTTACCCGTAACTTCTCCCCTACACCGCAACCAATAATACACCGATTATTTTCTGATTATCTATGTGGACGGAGTTATGACTCTCATGAACCCTATTTGGAAATTATATATTTACCAATTAACCATCTTCAAACTGAATAAATATTGTCAATTAGTGTGAATTAAGTGCTAGGCTTTGAACAAAGTTCGGCAAAGCGAGTCCAAATTCTCCAGCGGAGTATTTAAAAATTGTAAAATGGTAATGGTCTCAAATAATAGAAAAAAACTTTCAAAGATTATACTAAATGACATAAATGATAAATAACCTAGATATTCTGTTAAAGTACATCTAGGTTATTAAATTTATCAAACAATTTTCTTGTATACTATTTAGAATAAGCTTTGTTGTAGGATTAGTTTCGACCTGCAACATCCTACAGAAGCAACTTGATTTGCAAGATATGTTTCAAACCTAGCATAGCAGCTAGATTATACTCGCTTACTGCACCCCTGTTCCATTTCCGTAGGATGATTCATTCGGACATAATCCATAAACGAATTTGAGCACCCGTTAAAATTTTTAGATTATACTATCAAATCAAAAATACCTTGTCAAGAATTTGTTTGTTTTCTATGTGCGTAAATACACTTCCGAAGGAAAGCCAATTAGTTTATAAAAACTAGAAAACTCCTCAATCAAATTTCCCTAATATTTATTGTTGCTAATTACATTCATTGTACCTACACGATACGACAATATGACAAGAAGGTAGACCTTGTCTAATATATTCACTCATATGCGAATAGACCATCCTAGTTAAGGCTGTCACTAAGAAGATAATCCTGAACTCCTAAAACAATTCCTTATAGAATGAAATTGTTTCTTCTAAGGTTGGCATGAATGGGTTACCTGGTGCACAGGCATCAATCAATGCATTCTTTGATAAATATTCAAAATCAAAGTCTTCTTCTTTAATATCCAACTCTGTCAGTTTTTTAGGAATACCAACTTTAGCTGACAATTCTTCGATTTGTGCGATGGCATAGTCTGCACACTCTTCATCAGACTTGCTTGTAATGTCCAAACCCAAAGCTTTTGCCACATCGCGGAAGGCTGCTGGTACACGTTTGGCATTTTCCCGTTCGATGATTGGTAAAATCATAGCACAGCAAACACCATGTGGTAAATCATATACTGCGCCTAATTGGTGAGCCATTGAATGAACATAACCTAATCCTGCATTGTTAAAGCTCATTCCTCCAAGGAAAATAGCATGAACCATAGCCTCTCGGGCTTCAATATCTAGTCCATTTTCAACCGCACGAGGTAAAAATTCTTTAATTAACTCAATAGCACCCATTGATAATTTTTTAGTAACTCCATATGCACCCGGAGTTACCAAGGCTTCAATAGCGTGTGTCAACGCATCCATTCCAGTTGCTGCCGTTAGTGCTGCAGGTTTTGAAAGCATAAGTTCTGGATCATTGACCGACATAATTGCCAAGCTATTCTTATCCACCATAACCATTTTGACCTTACGCTCTTCATCGGTGATAACATAGTTAATGGTAATTTCAGCTGAGGTACCAGCAGTTGTATTGATAGCTACAACAGGCAAGCCTAGTTTTTCAGACTTATGCAAACCTTCATAGTCTTGCGGTTTCCCACCATTGGTTGCCATAATAGAAATACAGCTTGCAGCATCTTGAGGTGACCCGCCACCAACTGAGATGATGAAATCACAGTCATTTTCTTGAAGCGTAGCTAGTCCATCATAAACATTTTTACAGGTTGGGTTTGGATCAACCTGGCTGAATACTACATAGTCTACTCCAGCTTCATCCAGTGGCTTGGTCACTTTAGGAAGAATATCACTATTTAACAGAAATTCGTCCGTCACAAGCAGAGCTTTCTTGTAACCCAATTCTTTAACATAACTGCCAATTTCATTAACACAACCACTCCCAATTAAATTGACCGAAGGTACATAAAATGTTGCCATAGAAGAACTCCTTTATATTATACTATTTGTTTTTTTGTGATATTATTATAACATTTTAATATAAAGTTTTCCATATTTTTATTGAAACATTTAATAATATTCCTAGCTCCTCAAAACAATTATCGATTAGTTTCTACCATTTTAACTAACAACCAATATATATGTAGAATGACCCTAATAAGGTTATGTGAGTAAGATATTAACTAAGAAAGTAAACAAAACTATAAAAAGTGATAAATGGTATGCAAATTCAATATTGAAGATATCAAAAGTTTACGAGAGGTAGGGAAATTAATTCTAAATTTTCATACCACAATGACTTTCACTTGATAAACTAGCAGCCAACTACTAACTAGCTTGCCATTTCAATTCTCGAATTCCAATTGGTGAATGCCATTCGATTTTGGTACTCAATCTCCAATCGAAAGTTATTAACTAAGCAATCTTGAGTAATTCTACCATTATCCAAATAAGATCGTTTTAAGACTCGTTCGACCAATCTGTCTACTTCATTTCCATCTCTAACACCAATATCCCACAATTCTTGAAGAACTGTCTTTTTATATAAAATTTCATATTGAGACATTGCCTCTTTAACCAAGTGATGTTCATACCTCTTAGAATGAAGCAATTTCCATATTATACCAGTATTTTTTATCATTTGTATCTCCTTTTACAATAAATATATTTATCAAGCTGAAACTAAGATATCTGAACATATGAAAAACTGTTGAATCTCATAGGAATACACTTTATAGCATCTATTCTCTGATAATACCAAATGTTAGGTGGCAATTCCATAGCAGTTTCTACTATTTAACAATTTACCATATAACAAACCCAATCACCCTTTGCACAGATGATATTATTTATTTCTTACACCGATTAAACAAATTTATCTTTCTTTCCAAAAATTATCGCGTACTATCCATATCTTGTGATATTAAAAGACAAGTTTGAATCATGGCTATTTCAAAAAGACAGGACAGATTTCTGAATTCAGTATCTCAAGCGTGCAATGTAAAAAATACAATTTTGACTTCATCCTTGTCAGAGGTTCTGCCCATGTACAGGAACTAGTTGCAGACTCTTTTATCGATAAAAAATAAACTTGACTTACTTTCAAATAAGAACTACTATCCAATAAATGAGCAAAATCCTGCACAAATCACGACAAAAAAATCCAACCTAACCGCTACATATTTCTCTGAATCTGTCTGATAAGAATTCAAAAGAGAAAATATTAGCTTACTCCTTTAGCTCACCTATCAAAAATTCATTAGGAAGTAACCTACTTTCTCTATAGGAACTTGTAACTCAAAATGACTAGCATGAACTTCCCATTCTTTATACATTTCATCCCGGGCAACTACTCGTTTATTTTAAATGTTCAATTTATCTCCTAGTAGCAGGTGACACTATGGTAACATTATTTCTTTTTATTGTCAAACGTGTTAAACAATAAGTTGCTATTTTTTAAAAATCATGGTACAATATGTTAAACAATAGGAGGCGAGACATGATTTTAGGTGATATTTTGAAAGAATATCGAAGCAACAATAATCTTTCAATGGATAAGTTTGCAGAGAAATCTGGCTTGACAAAAGGTTATATATCCATGTTAGAAAAGAATCAACACCCTAAAACAAAAAAAGCACTCCTTCCAACAATGGAGACTCTCGATAAGGTTGCAAAAGGTATGGCTATTCCTGTTGCAGAACTGATTGAGCAACTAGATTCAAATCAAGCTATCTCTTTAACAATTACACCAGCCCAATTCATTCTATTTCAAGAATCTATCAGTGGTGATATTCTTAGATTAAATAGACAGTTAAAAGGAAATTTCCATAAGAAATGGGTAGAATTTGGGCAAGAACAATTAATTGCCATGCACAAAACTTCTGATTTTTCCCCTGTTATACATTTGGATGATTATCGCAAGCAAATCGAATTAGTCGTTCCCGGTAAGGTCTCGGCCGGTACAGGTTATTGGCAGGATACAGACTTTGACAATCTAGTATCCTTTTATAGCGAAGATATCCCTGAAAATCATCAATATGATACAATCGCTCAAGTTGTCGGGAATTCTATGGCACCTAGCATTCAGGACGGGGACTACCTCTTCATTCGTCTGACACCCGACATACCCCTGAACTCAATTGGAATTTTCTCAGTTAATGGAGAAAATTTTGTTAAAAAATACAAGGGTTCTTACTTACAATCCCTCAACCCTGACTATGAGGATATTGATTTAAACCAGGAAGATGACATCCGTCCTATCGGTAGAGTAATTGATGTCTATAGTCAATCCTAACATATAGGAAAGCAAACCATGACAATAGCGAAAAGGAGGCCTTTCGGCCTCCCTTTTGTTTTTTTAAATTAGAAAAGTCCATTATCAGCAAATTGACGACAATTAAATGATTAAATAATTATTTTGCTACCCTTATGTCTATGTTTGTCCTCTTACTATTTGTCTAAAGTGTGGAGATTGCTTATTATAATGAAAATCGCTAGAGGTTTTTGTGATTTTCTTAGGTTCTGTTTAAAAAGTTGAACAGATAACATTTTAGTTAGTTCAGGAGCTTAATATTGTAATTGTATATAGTTTAGCTCAAAATTTGAACACCAAGTGATTACGACACGAATTATCTTAGCCTACTTTTGAGTGAACTGGGTAGCAAGGCTAACTGTAAGTTATGCTATGCATTTGACAACGTATATCACAAATAGATATAAAACAGGGATAATGGACTTTTCCCCTATTAGCAACCCTGCCTTACGGAGCAAAGTCACTAGTAGTATGTGCTATTCAATGAACGCAAATTTTCTCCTTTCACTGGGATTGATGGCGTTCCACATCATACTTCATTTCTTTTCAAATGTATTATAACACTTTTAGAAAACGCTATCAAACAATTATGTGCTCGAATGTTATATTTTATTGCTCAATTTTTTTAACATATGCTTCCCACATCTTCTGCTGGGGTTTGGCAAAGGGATAGATAGGAAAGTCTTCTACGGAAACCCACTTTAATTCTTTGGTTCCTAGAAGCTTGGTTGTTTCTGCAACTCCTTCAATCAATTCTATCTGCCATTTGCGGTGACTGAAAATATGCTGAACGGTGTCAAATTCTTGCATCTGCCAATCAACAGCCATACCATAAAGTTCCGTAAAGCTCTGCCGAATATCTGACTGAACAACTTCTTCTGCAACTTCAAATAGTGAAACTTGTTTGTCAACGACTGCCCCTTTTTCCAAAAGCGGAAAGGACCAAAAACCTGATAAGAGCCCGGCTTCATTATTTTTTTCCAATAAAAATTGATTATCTTTATTGCGGATAATAAAGCCTTGAAAGGCAACTGGGATAGGCTTTTTCTTTGGTGCTTTAATAGGATACTTGTCCATAGTGCCATTTAGATAAGCTGCGCTAAAGTCTTTGACTGGACTGTCCTGGGGGCGTGGGTTGACTGGTGATTCTATATCAGAGCCCAAATCCATCAGGGCTTGGTTGAAATCTCCGGGTCTATCTGGGTCAATCAAAATTTCCATCATGGATTGAAAAATCTTGCGATTAGCTGGCAAACCAATGTCGTAATCCACTTCAAATAGACGACTGAGAACCCTCATGACATTGCCATCTACTGCTGGCTCTGGCAAATTAAAAGCTATACTTGAAATGGCTCCTGCAGTATAGGGGCCGATGCCTTTTAATATAGAAATCTCAGCATGCGTGGTCGGAAATTGCCCTGCAAAGTCTTCCACCATTTGTCGAGCTGCCTGTTGCATATTACGAACACGAGAATAATAACCCAAACCTTCCCAGAGTTTGAGAATGACCTCCTCTGGAGCTTTAGCCAAATCAGCAATAGTAGGTAAGTGATGAAGAAAACGTTCATAGTAAGGGATAACAGTATCCACCCTTGTCTGTTGGAGCATGATTTCCGACACCCAAATTGCATAAGGATCCTTGGTTCTTCTCCAAGGTAAATCTCTTTTATTAACATCATACCAGTCCAAAAGTGCCTTACGAAAAGCCTGAACCTTTTCTTCAGGCCACATATCTATTCCATATTCTTTCAAATCTAACATAAATCTAGTATAACACAAAGAAAGAGGCTGAGCAAAAAGCCCAACCTCGCTTCTCAGGGTTCGTGTCAACATCCCAGCGCAGTGGTTGATTGGCAGATTTATTCGTGTTTTACACTCCAAATCTGGCCTAATCAACTGTGCGGGGGCGGGAAGACGAACTCTTTTTTGACCAGTCGAGTTCTTTCCCGCTCCCACTATTTATTTTTCGATTTTTCCAGTCACAAACATGGTAAAACTTGCTGTTGCGATTAATTTACCATCTTGATTTTCTATCTTTACCTCAACAACCTTTGTTCTGTTTCCATCATGACTACAAGATCCAGTGACTGTTAGATCATCTCCTGGTTTTGCCGCTTTCATATAGTGGATATTGGATTGTAGCGTTACAGCATAAGAGCCTTGGGCCACAATCGTTAATCCTGCTACAGAATCAGCAAGCGTAAAGAGATAGCCTCCATGTGCCATTCCATATGGATTTAAAGAACTCTCTGACACTGTAGTAGTTAGCATAACTCGTTGATCATCAAGCATCTCGACATTAAAGTCATCCAATACTGTAATGGGGTTAAATTTCAATTTATCTAACATTTTTATCCTCCTCTAATAGCTGGCTATTTTGCATTTGGTAATAGATACCTTGTTTAGCCATTAAATCAGCATGATTTCCTTGTTCAACAATTTTTCCGTCCACCATGACCAAAATCGAGTCAGCTGACTGGATAGTTGATAATCGGTGGGCAATGATGAAGCTAGTCCGTCCTTCCATCAACTTAGCAAAAGCTTCTTGTACCAATAGTTCCGTCCGAGTATCAATAGAGGAAGTTGCCTCATCTAATATCAAGATTTTAGGGATTTTAACAAACACACGCGCAATGGACAAGAGTTGACGTTGGCCTTGTGATAAGGATGCACCACCGTCTGTCAATACCGTATCATACCCTTCTGGCAACTGTCGTATAAAGAAGTCTGCATTGGCTGCCTTGGCAGCTTCAATGACCAATTCCCTTGTGGCATTTGGATAGCCATAGGCAATATTGTCATGAATGGTTCCAGATTTTATCCAAGTCTCCTGCAAAACCATACCAATTTGTCTGCGAAGGTCCTCACGGCTATACTGGCTAATCGGAACCCCGTCCAACACAATCTGACCAGCCGTCACATCATAGAAACGCATAAGTAGGTTAATCATGGTTGATTTTCCTGCTCCCGTAGGTCCAACAATAGCAATTTTCTGGCCGGATTTGACATCAATATTCAGGTCTTCTATCAAAGATTGGTCATCTCTATAAGAGAAAGACACATTTTCAAAGGAAATGGCTCCCTTCAACTCCTCTGAATCGATTTTCCGCTCTGCCTGATCGTCAATACTAGCTTGACCCAAGATAACAAACAACCTGTCTGCACAAGCTAGAGCGCTCTGCAATTCCGAAAGGACCGAAGAAATATCATTAAAGGGCTTACTGTACTGACTAGCATAATTGAGAAAAGTTGTCAGCGAACCAACGGTAAAATTGCCAGCCATAATCCTCATGGCCCCCAGACCAGCTAGCAAGGCATAGATGAGTGCATTGACAAAGCGGGTGCTTGGATTGACCGTTGAAGAGGCAAAAATCGCTTTTTGAGAATAGGTCGCATACTGGTCATTGACTGCTTGAAAATGTTCTGTAAATTGCTCCTGAGCATTGAAAGACTGAATCAAGGTCAACTGACTGATGGATTCCTCAAGCAACTGGGACTGTTGACCACGCGCCTGAGTTTGCTTTCTATAATAACCATAGGACTTCTTGGCGATATAGCGTGCTATAAGCAGCGAAAGCGGGGTCAAGGCTACGACGACCAACATCATGGTCATATCTAGCCTAGCCATTGTAAAAATGGTTAGTAATATGGTTAACAGACCAATGAAAAATTGGTTAAAAATCATTAGCAAGCCATTGGTCAACTGCTCACTATCACTGGCAAAACGAGCGACCAAGTCACCAACAGACTGACGGTCTAAATAAGATAAGGGCAGCTGATGCAACTTAATATAAACCTGCTCACGCAAATCTGCAACTATACCATAGACCAAACGATTGGTTAGAAGGGGGAGATAACATTGCACCAAGGTATTGAGCACGATAACAAGGGCCATTTTCCCCAGTAAGACAAGCAAAATCTGACTATCTGCTAGCAACACCGCATCAACAGCTTGACCAATCATTATTGGGAGATAGACAGTTAACAAGACATGAGCTACTGTTCCGATCAGCAACAAGGACATTCTAAGAGGCTGTTTCCAAACCAAACGAACCAGTTGTTTAAAACTAGATTGTTTCACGGCTGTCCTCCTCCCTGTGTTGAGATTGGTCGATTTCTTGGTAAATAGCAGAGCTTCTCAGCAAATCTTCATGGCGACCAAGTCCAACTTGGTGACCTTGATCCAAAACCAAAATCTGATCAGCCCTACGCAAACTATTGGTTCTTTGTGACACCATAATCAAGGTTTGTTCAGGAAATTCTTGACGAATAGCTGCCAATAAGCGGCTTTCCGTCAAATAATCCAGAGCGGATGTTGCATCGTCCAAAATCAATATTGGAGCCTTCTGTATAATTGCACGCGCAATGGTCAAGCGTTGTCTTTGTCCGCCAGAAAAATTCTTACCAAAGGCTTCTACAGAACTATCTAAACCACCTTTTTCCTCAACGAAAGATTTTGCCTGAGCAATTTCCAGGGCTGCCAATAAGTTGCTATCCGCCACAGTGTCTAAGCCCAATGAGAGATTGGAACGAACGGTTCCAGCAAAAAGTTGTGCTACTTGAGGGACGATAGCAATTTGTTGTCGCCATTCTTTTAGGTTCTTAGGACTTTTCCCATCGATAGAGTGAGAAAGCTGTTGGGGCGACAAAGAATAAAGTGCTTGTAACAAATCCACCAATGTCGATTTACCAGACCCCGTACCACCGATTATTCCCATAAACTGACCCTTAGACAGTTCAAAATCTATATTCGATAGTGCCTGCTCAGCAGATTTAGGATAAGCGAAAGAAAGATTGTTGACTGAAAAAACCAGCTCCTTATTATTAAATTGTACTTCTGGCAAATCCGCTTCCACATCCTCAGATTCTTGATTAAAAACCTCTTGGATACGCTGGGCTGAAATATAGGTCTGATTAAGGGTAGAAACAACCATAATCATCTTGACCAATTCTACTAAAATTTGAAGAAGGTAGTTGATGAGGGCAACCAACATCCCCTGTTCTAGCAGATTATGTGTAATAGCTATATTACCCTGCCAGATGAGAATGAGCAAGGTGGTATTAACAACAAGAAAGGTCAATGGAGACAAGAGACTAGACCAGAAACCAGCCTGCAACTGTTGTTTCTTATAAATCTGATTACCCCCTTGGAAAGCACTGATTTCACGTGCTCTTTGCCCAAAGGCACGAATTACTCGCCATCCAGTAACCGTTTCTCGTACCTGACCAACTAAACTATCTAATACTTTTCGCATCGATTGATAAATACGACTGGTCTGATTGGAAATGACAGTTACTATTAGAAGCAATAGGATAATCATTCCTAAGAAATAAGCAGATAGACTTGGGCTTATATAGAAAGCCATCATCAGCGAACCAAATACAACAATTGGAGCACGTAGAAACAAACGTAAAAATGTATTAATTCCTGTTTGAATTTGCAAAGCATCGCTGGTCAACCTAGTCAGCAAACTGGATGAAGAAAGTATATCCCGACTAGACTTTGGAAGGGTAAGAACCTTCTGATACAAGTCATTGGTCAACTCTTTGGTCACACCAACTGCTGCTTTAGCCGAGAAATATTGGGCAGTAAGTGAAACAAGAATACCAACAAAAGCTAGACAAACCAGTAAAAAAAGCATAGCAACCAGGTTCCCCTGGCTGCCATTTGGAATAATTGTATCAACAATAGTAGCAATGATTAAAGGCACAGTAAGTTCAAAACTTGCTTCTAACAGTTTAAAAATTGGTCCTAATATTACTTCTTTTCGATACGGTTTAAAATAACGATTGAACGATTTCATCTTATGATTAATCAGCTAGTGATTGTGCCGCTGTGATGATACCTAGTTTGTATACATCTTCTGAACTACAACCGCGAGACAGGTCATTTACTGGTTTATTCAAACCTTGTAAGACTGGACCAACAGCCTCATAACCACCAAGACGCTCCACTACCTTATAAGTGATGTTCCCTGCTTCAATTGCTGGGAAGACAAAAACATTGGCTTGACCTGCTACCTTGCTTCCTGGTGCCTTCAAGCGAGCAGTATCCGGAACCAAGGCAGCATCCATCTGCAATTCACCGTCAATCAAAAGATCTGGACGGAGTTCTTGAGCCAAACGAGTTGCTTCTACAACCTTATCAACACGTGGACCTGAACCTGAACCTTTTGTTGAGTAGGAAATCATAGCCACTTTTGGATCGATACCAAATGTTTTAGCAGTTTCTGCTGATTGGATGGCAATCTCTGCCAAGGTCTCTGCATCTGGTTCAATGTTGATTGCACAGTCACCAAAGACAAACTTGTGCTGGTCTTTCACCATCAAGAAAACACCTGAAGTACGTTTTACACCTGGTTTTGTCTTAATAATTTGAAGTGCAGGACGAACTGTATCAGCAGTTGAGTGGATTGCACCTGAAACCATACCTTCTGCTAATCCCATTTGTACCAACATCACACCAAAGTAGTTGACATCACGCAAAATTTCATCGGCCTGTGCTTCATCAACCTTGCCTTTACGAAGAGTCACAAACTCTTGCTTCATCGTATCAAAGTTTGCGTAGTTATTCGGATCGATAACTGTAATACCTGGGTTTGAGAAACCAAATTCCGTCAACAAATTATGGACTTCTTCTGGCACACCAAGGATGATAGGCTCTGCCAAACCTTCAAATTTCAAACGAGCAGCCGCACGAACAACACGCTCATCTGTACCTTCTGGGAAAACGATTCGTAGTTTTTTACCTACGATTTTTTGCTTCATTTCACCAAATAAACTCCGAATTTCCATGAAAATTCTCCTTTAAAATATTATTTATTAGTTAACGATGTAATAACAGCCTGAAAATCGTCTGGAAGTGGAGCTTCCAAGTCAATCCTTCGGGCTGAGAAAGGATTGTCAAAGGCCAAGTTGTGACAATGCAAGGCCTGACGTTGAATACCACATTCTAAACTGCCACCATACATATCATCCCCCAAAAGCGGAAAACCTATATGTGAAAAATGAACACGAATCTGGTGAGTTCTACCAGTGTGCAACTGAATGTCTACCAAATAAATATCTCCCCATGATTGCACAACTCTATAAGAAGTATGGGCATATTTTCCAGTCTTGGTCACGCAACGAGTAATGATACTATCTTCCGGTCGACCAATCGGAGCAATAATATCCCCTTCCTGTTCCAAAACACCTTCCCCCTTAACTAGGGCATAATAGCGTTTGTGAATCAGCTTGGCCTGCAACTGCTTGTCTAGGCGAGCATGGGCATAGCCATGCTTGGCAAAGAGCATGACACCCGATGTATCCCTATCCAAGCGCGTGACGATATGGACCTGCTTATTCTCGTATTCTTGTTCAACCAAATAACCTTTAACAAAGTTAGCAATGGTTGAGGAATGTAGCGCTGAAGGTATGGAGGCATAACCAACCGGTTTGTTAAGTGCAAGAAAATGATCATCTTCATAAACAATATCCAGCGGAAAGGAAATCGGTTTCAAACTCCCCGTCAAATCCTCTTCAGCCGGTATGTCAATTGTAACCCTATCTCCAATATCAAGCAAGTAAGTTGCATTGCGTTCTATATCATTAACCCAAATATTGCCACCTGTGTACTTGATTTTTGCTAGCAACCCCTTGGAAACACCATGCTTCTTCAGAAAGGTTTTAATCTTGGTATGTTGATCAGCAATAAATTCAAACCGCATTACTCCACCTCTCCAATAAAGGCATCTTTCACACGATTCCAAAAACTAGTGTGACTTGGCGTAGCAACAAAATGGATTTTATGTGGATCAATCTGATACTCAATTTTTTCAATATTATCATAGACATAGGTCTTATTATCTACAGCAATTGAGTAGCGGTCACTATGTTTAGGCTCAATGACAATCTTATCTTTTTTAGGAACAACAATAGATGAACCTAATGTCCGATAAACACGATTATTTAAACTGGCTACTTCTGCTATTTGCAATGCTTCTATAGTCGGATGTAAGACAGCTCCTCCTAATGATTTATTATAGGCAGTCGATCCAGTTGGAGTAGAAACTGAGATGCCATCTCCCCTAAAGCGTTCGAAAGGCACATTATTAATAATGACATCTGCCACCATCGTCTTAGATAGGCGCTTGATTGTTGCCTCGTTTAAAGCACGCGCCTCAATTATACGACCATCTAAAAGTGTGACTTTAATATTTAATATCGGATAGGAAACTCTAGCTCCCGTATCAAGCTTGAGATTTTCAATTAGCTTATCTACTTCAAAATCTCGATAGTCCGTATAAAAACCTAAGTGTCCTGTATGAATGCCTACAAAACGTACACGATCAATAAACTTTTCATACTTATGAAATGCAGATAAAAGCATACCATCCCCACCGATTGAAATGACAATATCGGGATTTTTAGGTGTTAAAATAAAATTTGCATTTTTTAATTTGGTCCATAATTCTTTGGACACTACTTCACTCTTGGGATTTCGGCTAGCGAGCAGAGCGATTTTTTTTCTACCTGTATTCTTCATCTGTATCATCACTGTTTCCAACACCGTCATTCAATTTTCGGTGAGCAGGGTCAAATAAGGCCTGTGCTTCTTGAATGTCGTTGCGGATTTTACGCATCTCCTCATCTAATTCATAGGCAATTTTAGCTGTCACTTCCAAACGTTTTTTTATTTCCTCTGGGAAATTCCCCTTATACTTATAGTTTAGGGAATGTTCGATGGTTGCCCAGAAATTCATAGAAAGTGTTCGAATTTGAATTTCAGCTAAAACTGTCTTATTACCATTTATAGTGTCCACAGGGTATTCAATCACTACGTGATAAGAACGATAACCCGAAGCTTTCATATATTTGATATAATCTCGCTCATGTATAATTTGCATATCCTTGCGTTTACGTAAAATTGCCAAAACTTCCTCGATATCATCCACAAATTGAACCATAATCCGAAGTCCAGCAATATCCTGCATATCTTGAGCAAGATTTTCCAACTTTATATGGCGTAGGGCCATCTTTTCCTTTATGGATTCAATGGGCTTTACACGACCAGTCACAAACTCTATAGGAGAATGTCGATTGGCTTTCCGATACTGCTTACGAATACCGCGAAGTTTAATTTTCAATTCACCTACCGTCTGGATATAGGGGTCTAAAAATTCTTCCCAATTAAAGTCCATACGTCCCCTTTCTTGTCAAAACATCTAAATTGTATTAGAATAACACAAAGACTATTCTATTATAACACATTGAAAGGGTTTACTGCATGAAAAACCACCTTGAAATTGAGTATAAAACCTTATTAACCAAATCCGAATACCTACGCCTTCTCTCTGATTTTTCAGATGTTAGACCCGTAATCCAAACAAATTATTATATCGATACTCCAAACTTAGACCTGAAAAATCACCGATTTTCACTTCGTATTCGTACTTTTGAGGAAATAGCAGAGCTGACTTTAAAGATTCCACAGAAAGTTGGCAATCATGAGTATAATCAGATTTTAGACATCCAGACTGCTCACCAACTGCTAGAAAAATTCCAATTACCTACAGGGCAAATTGCCGACATCATCTCAGCCACAGATGTTCCGATTGACAAACTGGCTGTTTGGGGGAGCTTGACTACCAAACGTCATGAAAAAGAAACCTCCATCGGTCTTATGGCCCTAGATGAAAATGAATTTAACGGACATATTGATTACGAACTCGAAGTTGAAGTGACTGATGCAGAAGAAGGAAAAATACTGTTTGATGAATTTCTACGTAAAAATGCCATTCAATTCAAATATGCCAGTAGTAAAGTGGCACGGACAGCAGCCAGCAAAAAATCAGATAATTAAGTCTGATTTTTTTGTTTGTTTACTGAAAAATTTCTAATTTTTTGATAAAATAAAGCTATCTATTGTTAATTTTACTTTTATGATGTTCATAAAAGCCTAGTGTTTAAAAGGAGCTACTTAAAAATGAGTCAACCACTTGGTGAAAACAACATTAAAATTTTCTCACTTAATAGCAACCGTGATATTGCTGAAAAAATTGCTGCCTCAGCTGGTCTACCACTCGGAAAGCTATCATCTCGTCAATTCTCAGACGGTGAAATCCAAATCAACATTGAAGAATCTGTTCGCGGTGTTGATGTTTACATCATTCAATCAACTAGCTACCCAGTAAACAATCACTTGTGGGAATTGCTAATCATGATTGATGCCTGCAAACGTGCAAGTGCCAATACAATTACGGCAGTTATTCCGTATTTTGGCTATGCCCGCCAGGACCGTACAGCATCTCCACGCGAACCAATTACTGCCAAGTTAGTTGCCAATATGCTTGTAAAAGCTGGCGTTGACCGAGTATTGACTCTGGACTTACATGCATCACAAATTCAAGGTTTCTTTGATATTCCAGTTGATAACCTACTTACAGAGCCACTGTTTGCCTCATACTATATGGATAAAGGCTTGTGCGGTGATGAGGTCGTAATCGTTAGTCCAAAAAACTCTGGTATCAAACGTGCGCGTAATATCGCAGAATTCTTGAATGCACCTATTGCCATCATTGATTACGCCCAAGATGATTCTGAGCGTGCAGAAGGATATATCATCGGAGATGTTGCCGGTAAAAAAGCCATCCTAGTGGACGACATTCTAAATACCGGCCGCACCTTTACACAAGCATCAAAAATTGTTCAAGAAGGCGGAGCTACTGAAATCTATGCTGTTGCTAGTCACGGCTTATTTGCTGGAACAGCTGCTCAACTCCTCGACAATTCACCAATCAAAGAAATCTTGGTGACTGATTCAGTGGCTAGTAAAGAACAACAGCCCAAAAATATCGCTTTTATCACTGCAAGTGACTTAATTGCAAATGCGATTCATCGTATTCAAGAACATCAGCCATTAAGCCCCCTTTTCAAATTTACAAATCCTGAAAAAAATAACTAGGAGTACCTTATTTGATATATTTAGATAATGCAGCCACAACTGCCCTATCTCCCACAGCACTCCAACGGATGATAGAAGTTGCTCAGGAAGCCTATGGAAATCCTTCAAGTATCCATCAAGCTGGTCGAAAAGCGAATCAAATTCTACGCCAAGCCAGACAAGACATTGCTCAAGTCCTTGACGTTCAAACTGATCAGATTATATTTACATCTGGAGGGTCAGAGGCTGATAATCTAGCCATTCAAGGATATGCCTTAGCCAATCAAGCCAAGGGCAAGCACCTGATTACTACTGCTGTAGAACATCATGCAGTTCTACATACCATGCAGTACCTTGAAGAACGCTTTGGATTCGAGGTAACTTATATCCAACCTCTCAATCAAGTCATCACAGCTGAACAAATTCGTGAAGCACTTAGACCTGATACCATTTTAGTCAGTGTCATGTTTGCCAACAACGAAACTGGACAAGTTCTCCCCATTAAAGAAATTGGTCAACTCCTGACCGACCACCAGGCTGTTTTCCATGTTGACGCAGTTCAGGCAGTTGGAAAAATAGATTTGAAACCAGCTGATTATGACATTGATTTACTAGCCGCCTCTGCGCATAAGTTCCACGGTCCAAAGGGAGTTGGCTTTCTATATAGTCGATTACGAGGATTTGATGCCCTCATTCATGGAGGTAAGCAAGAACAACAACTCCGTGCAGGAACGGAAAACCTTCCAGCAATTGCGGCTATGGCTGCTGCACTAAAAGAGCAATATACTCAAGTTGATTTACATTTTGAACATGTAAGTAAATTGCGTCATTATCTTTTAGAGGGACTTACAGGAGTAGATTTCTATATCAATCAAACTGGAGAACAATTTCCACATGTTCTTAACATTGGTTTTACAGGTCAATTAAACGAGCAGATACTCATGAGATTAGACTTGGCTGGAATTGCCGTTTCTAGTGGCTCAGCTTGTACTGCCGGTGTTGTCCAAAATAGCCATGTTCTTGAAGCTATGTATGGCAAAAACTCTCATCGCTTGAAAGAATCTATACGAATCAGCTTCTCGGAGAAAAACACAAAAGAAGAAATAAATACCTTTCTTAACGAATTAAAAACTATCCTAGGAGGTTAACCATGGCATTTCAACAATCCATTACATTGAAAGATTGTAACTTTACCTATCACATCAGTCCTGCTATAAAAAAATATACACTCCGTGACAATACATTTGAGCAGACAAAAGCTGGTCACTATCAATTAACTCGACTATTGGAAGAAATCCCCAACTCTAACCAAGGATTTCTATTAAAAATCATCGTAAATCAAGACTTAAACGGATTTAAAATTAACATTACTGACAAATCTGGACTTCATCTAGTAAATATCTTCAAACCGAATGGAAACAAAGTCATTCAAGAAAAATTTTACTTCCTCATGGATAGTTTAATTGATCGTGATATTTTTACAAAAGAAGGTCACGCATGATTGAAATTTATTACCAAGATGCCTACAAAATTGAAAGAAAGCAGGAGTTTGATACGCTAGATGCCGCTAAATTAGCCTTTGCAGGCTGCCTTACTCTCCCTGACTACTATCCGGTCTCAAAATTGTTACGAGAAGGAAATGAATTAGAATTTAAGGGAACAATCGGTGATCTTTATCGATATTTACAAACATTAGACTAAGTTGCGACTTAGTCTTTTTTCAGTCTAATCTGTTGATTTTTTCACAATCTTAAACTAGAATAGAAGAAAGAACTGAAAGAATAATGAAAAATAGTAGCTGTGTTGAATGATATTTACTACTATTTGTAAAGGAGACTAATGTGAAAAACGATAAAAAATCAGATATTCCTCGCGCGACTGCCAAACGCCTATCTCTCTACTACCGTATTTTTAAGAGATTCTACGCCGGAAATATAGAAAAAGCCAGCTCAAAAGAAATAGCAGAAGCAATTGGCATTGATTCTGCTACAGTTCGTCGTGACTTCTCCTATTTTGGTGAATTAGGACGCCGTGGTTTTGGCTATAATGTAAAGGAATTGATGGATTTCTTTGCTGAAATTCTTAATGATAATTCGATCACAAACGTTATGTTAGTAGGTGTTGGAAATATGGGGCGTGCCTTACTCCACTACCGCTTCCATGAGCGCAACAAAATGAAAATTGTTATGGCCTTCGAAGCAGATGATAATCCAGCTGTTGGTACAACTGATGAAAACATTCCTATTCATGCTATTTCAGAAATCAAAGAACGCATCCAAGAGGCTGATTCTCAAACAGCCATTTTGACCGTTCCAAGTATCAAAGCACAAGAAGTGACAGATATCCTTGTAGAAGCAGGTGTCAAAGGTATTCTTAGCTTCTCACCTGTCAATCTTTCTGTCCCTAAAGATGTTGTAGTCCAATATGTTGATTTAACCAGTGAATTACAGACACTCTTGTATTTCATGCGTAAGGGTGAATAACTACCGTTTTTAGAATAATTCACTTTCTTCTCTAAATGAATAGTAATCTTTATTTCCCACAATTAAATGATCCAATAATACTAGTCCTAGCGTTTCGCAGGACTTTTTTAAATTCTCTGTAAATAATAAATCATTCTTACTTGGTTGTACAGACCCAGAGGGATGATTGTGAACAATAATAATGGACGTTGCCATACATTTGACCGCATAATGTAAGATTTCTCTTGGCTCTGCTATACTTCGGTTGACACTGCCAATAAAAATCGTCTTTTGACTGATAATCTGGTTTTGTGTATTTAAATAAAGAGCAACCAAGTGTTCTTGCTTCTTATCTCCCAGTTCTTGAATCATCTTGCGCCCTAGTTTTTCACTGCCTAATATTCGTTCATTCAGTAATAATTCTGACTGATTGATTCTTTTCCCTAGCTCAATCATAGCCTTGATTTCAATTGCTTTCACACGCCCAATCCCAGTCAAATCTTGCAATTCCTCAATAGAAAGTTCTCTCAACTCTGCAAGTGTCTCCAATTTATTCAGCAAATTATTGGACAAAATAGAAACTGGCTCTTTTTTCGTTCCTGTTCTGATAAAAATTGCCAATAATTCTTGATTACTTAACCGCTCTGCTCCCACTTCTAACAGTCGTTCACGCGGTAACAATGCTTCTTCCTTGAAATCTATTTGGTACATAAAATCCTCCTCACTAGTTATATTCGAAAAAGATAAGAAAATAGAAAATAATACTCAATAATAATCAAAAATACCTATCTAACAAACAAATTATTTGTAAAACATTTCTATTTTTATGTTTTTGAGAAGAATACAGCTAAACAAAATCTTTGATTTCCAATCTGGACTTAAATTATGAAATATTATTATTAGCAATTAGCCTAAAAATACTTTTTATGAATTTTTATTGAGTATATTCAAACTATTTTAGAGAAATATAGATAATGGTGTGCTTATAGCTCCGATGACATACAAATACACTATGACTAGTGACATATTTTAAGCTTGGTTCAATACTTTCGTACTTCCCACTTAAGATACATCATTCGATATCATGATGGACAATGTTAAGTTCCATAAGTTAAGTAAATCGAAATATTCTAGCAAGGAACAGAGGTGTACACTTTTACCACTTCCTCCTTAATCGGACTAAGAATAATACCATCGAAACAATAATGGCTTACATCAAAAACCACCTCAGAAGGGGAGTGAGAAAGAACTCATCTGATTAAATAAGAGTTCGTCAACAAGTCTATATATTTCCAGTTGTTGAGCTGAAACAGTCTATCCCCAGACATCAATTTATGTGATCTGACTACCGTCAGCTTATACCTCCCACTTTAAAAGGTCTCCCAGACCTTTTAAACTCTCAGCTCTCACATCTCCAACAGTCTGGGAGACAGTTGGAGGATGGAAATGAAGCGAACAATGTTCGCTTCCATCGTAAAGGTCAAATTTGGAGTGTAAAACACGAACTGATGAAATTGGCTTCGTAAATCCCACCTCCAACCTTTAACAGTCACCCAAACTGTTAAAGCCACTCAACCACTGAGCTGAGAACTTGACACAGACTCTGAGAAGTGGCGCTAGACTTGAGCCAAGCCACTATCTTAAGGCACTTTCGTCCTACACTTGTTTCAGCTGACTCTACAAAGAAAGACTACTAAAATTTAATTAGTAGCCTCACATACATAAAATAAGTCCTATCCTAAATATAGTGTCGAGCAATAGCTTTTAGATAGAAACATGAACGGATTAGAAACATGTTATAACTGAATCTGATTGTAAGATTGCTCAAAATATTTCAGTGTTTCTGATGGTGCATCATCATAAGCTATTACAGACTCTAGATCACCTTGAACAATCGTTCTCATAGTAGCAGCTGCATCTTCACAGGTTACAAGTGTAATTTCATTTTTTCCTTCTGTGTCTTCAATTACATAGACACTTTCTGGTGTGACTGACTGAACACTTCTAACGTTATAAATGTAGATATTTTCTTTATCTGTCACATAAATCTTCATACCCTCTTTAGCATTCTCTAGCGGTGAAAAAAGGGTCTCACTAGCACCAGCCATACCAAAGACATGATGACTTGCAAGAGAATAGTTTCCCTGGCCCATAACCTGAGTTTCTTTCATCGTGCCAGCACCATACATCAAGGCGACGTTTGATAAACCTTTGAAGATCGGTAGATTAATCTTCAAATCTGGAATTGCAATTCCACCAATTACTGGTAATTGTTGGGACTCCCACTGTGCTTTCATAACAGCCTCAGTTGAAACGGATTGAACTTGTTCAAAATCAAAGGTTGTTTCAGCAGATTGATTCTCTACAATTTCTTCTTTTGTGACATTAGATACCTGATATTTGTTACTGTTCCAAGCAATAACCATATTTCGGATTGAAGTATTAAAAATCAGTGCCAGTGAAATCAAGACCAATATCAATGCTAAAAAGTTTCTCCAAAAAGAACCTTTATTTTTCTTCTTCTGCTCACGCTTTGCCATAAATTTTTATTCCTCTTCTTTTACTTCTGCTGCATCAACTAGAGCAAAAGTCATAATTTTTGCTTCATCATTTAAACGCATGACCTTAACACCCATTGTCGAACGACCGGTTTGAGAGATATTGGCAACACTGGTTCGGATGATAATACCGGTATCTGTAATCACCATAATATCCTCATCGCCCGTTACGGTAGTCAATCCTGCTAAAGTACCATTTTTCTCTGCAACTTTAAGGGTCTTAATCCCCTTACCACCACGACCTTTTGTTGGATATTCACTTGCAGGAGTACGCTTGCCATATCCTTTATCTGTCAAAACAAGGACTTCCTGTTCATCTGAAATCATAGTTGCGCCGATCAATTGGTCGCCTTCGCGTAACTTGATACCTCGAACACCTGCAGCAGTACGTCCCATATTTCGAACATCTGTTTCCGTGAAGCGAACAGAGTAGCCAAGTTTAGTCCCCATAATAACATCCGCATGACCATTTGTCAAGAAAACGTTAATCAGTTCATCTTCATCTTTCAAGGTCAATGCCTTAAGACCATTCTGACGAATATTGGCAAATTCTGATACACTGGTCCGCTTGACCACACCTTGACGGGTTGCGAAGAAAAGATAGCTGTCTGCTTCTTGGTCCTTGGTCACGTTGATAATGGTCTGAATAGACTCATTTTCTTCTAGCTTAAGCAAGTTAACAACTGGCAACCCCTTAGCCGTACGTCCATACTCAGGGATTTCATACCCCTTCAATTGATAAACACGACCTTTATTGGTAAAGAACAAGAGGCGGTCATGTGTGCTAGTCGAAACCAACTCACGCACAAAGTCATCATCCTTAACCCCAGTACCTTGGACTCCACGTCCTCCACGCTTCTGAGCCTGGAATTCATCCTGAGCCAAACGCTTGATGTAGCCTTGGTTTGACAGGGTAATCAAGACATCTGTTTCCTCAATCAAATCCTCATCTTCAAGAGAAAGGACTTCTCCGACCATCAATTCTGTACGGCGTGGGTCTGCGTACTTGCGTTTGACCTCGTCCAATTCTTCCTTGATAATCGTGACAACACGCTCAGGTTTAGCCAAAATATCAGCCAAATCTGCAATCAAGGCAATCAGTTCATCATATTCAGACTGAATCTTATCACGTTCCAAGCCTGTCAACCGACGGAGGCGCATATCAAGAATGGCCTGGCTCTGACGTTCAGAAAGCTCAAATTTCTCCATCAATTCAGCTTGAGCAATAGCATCCGTTTCTGAATTACGGATAATGCGAATGACCTCATCAATGTGGTCAAGTGCAATCAGCAAGCCTTCCAAGATATGAGCACGCGCTTCTGCTTTTTCTTTATCGAATTGCGTACGACGAGTGACTACTTCCTTCTGGTGTTCAATATAAGATTCTAAAATCTGACGGACAGAAAGAATTTTCGGCACCCCGTTTTGGATGGCCAACATATTGAAACTAAAGTTGGTCTGCAACTGGGTTTGCTTGAAAAGATTATTCAAAATAACATTGGCAGAAGCATCGCGGCGAACTTCGATAACAAATCGTACACCCTCGCGGTTGGATTCATCCCGAACAGCTGTAATCCCGTCGATACGCTTCTCTTGCACCAATTTGACAATATGTTCTTGAACCTTGGACTTGTTGACCATGTATGGAAACTCAGTAACGACAATACGCTCACGGCCGTTTCCATACTCTTCAATCTCCGTACGAGAACGAAGGGTAATAGAGCCTTTCCCTGTTTCATAAGCACGGTGAATACCTGATTTACCCATGACCAAGGCACCAGTCGGAAAATCTGGTCCAGGAAGGACTTCCATGATTTCACGAGTTGTTACTTCTGGATTGTCCATAACCAGCTTAACAGCTTCGATGGTTTCTCCCAAGTTATGTGGTGGAATATTGGTTGCCATACCAACAGCGATACCAGTCGTACCATTTACCAGCAGGTTTGGAAAACGTGCTGGCAGAACCTCTGGCTCACGCTCACTGGCATCGTAGTTATCTGCAAAATTTACAGTATTTTTGTTAATGTCTCGAAGCATTTCCAGAGCAATCTTGCTCATACGAGCTTCCGTATAACGTTGGGCGGCCGCACCATCACCATCCATAGAACCGAAGTTTCCGTGACCGTCTACCAACATGTGTCGATACGACCACCACTGTGCCATACGAACCATGGCTTCATAAATAGCACTATCCCCGTGTGGGTGGTATTTACCCATAACATCCCCTGTAATACGGGCAGATTTCTTATGGGGTTTATCTGGAGTAATACCTAACTCATTCATTCCGTACAAAATACGGCGATGAACAGGCTTGAGACCATCACGCACATCTGGCAAAGCACGTGAAACGATAACACTCATCGCATAGTCGATGAAGGAAGATTTCATCTCATTGGTCAGATTCACCGTTACTAAGTTTTTATCTTGCATTATATGCCTCTTTCAACAGTCATTGTGCCTCTATTATACCATATTTTACGATAAAACTCTTTATTGGAAACTATCATGTAAACATTTTCAAAAACCTTTTCACAAGTGACAAACGCTGTAAAAAGTGCTAGAATGTTAAATGGTTGGGATAGACCTATCCCCAAATTAAACTAAGGAGATGTTTAGAACATGACTGCAACTAAACAACACAAAAAAGTAATCCTTGTCGGTGACGGTGCCGTAGGTTCTGCTTATGCTTATGCACTTGTTAACCAAGGTATTGGTCAAGAATTGGGTATCATCGATATCAACAAAGACCGTACACAAGGTGACGCAGAAGACTTGAGCCACGCATTGGCCTTCACTTTCCCTAAAAAAATCTATTCTGCTGAGTATTCAGATGCTCACGATGCAGACTTGGTTGTTTTGACAGCTGGTTTGCCACAAAAACCAGGTGAAACACGCCTTGAATTGGTTGAGAAAAACCTTCGTATTAACCAACAAATCGTTACTGAAATTGTTAAATCTGGTTTCAACGGTATCTTCCTTGTTGCCGCAAACCCTGTTGACGTATTGACTTACTCAACTTGGAAATTCTCTGGTTTCCCTAAAGAACGCGTTATCGGATCAGGTACTTCTCTTGACTCAGCTCGTTTCCGTCAAGCATTGGCTGAGAAAATTGGTATCGACGCACGTTCTGTACACGCCTACATCATGGGTGAGCACGGTGATTCAGAATTCGCAGTATGGTCACACGCAAACGTTGCTGGTGTGAAATTGTACGACTGGTTGCAAGACAACCGCGACATCGATGAGCAAGGTCTTGTTGACTTGTTCGTATCTGTTCGTGACGCAGCTTACTCAATCATCAACAAAAAAGGTGCTACTTACTACGGTATCGGTGTAGCTCTTGCACGTATTACTAAAGCTATCTTTGATGATGAGAAAGCTGTACTTCCATTATCAGTTTACCAAGCTGGTCAATACGAAGGTGTTGAAGATGTATTCATCGGTCAACCAGCAATTATCGGCGCACACGGTATTGTTCGTCCAGTAAACATCCCATTGAATGATGCTGAATTGCAAAAAATGCAAGCTTCAGCTAAACAATTGAAAGACATCATTGATGATGCCTTTGCTAATCCAGAAATTGCTGCTGGTGTTAAAAACTAAGCAAATAAAAAAAGGTGGACCACTCGGTCCACCTTTTTTTATTTTCGAATATCATACCGTAACATGTCAATTCCATCAGTGACTGTTGATTCTAGGCTCTATAATACTGTAGTGGGTAAATCCACAATGGAAATTATGGAGCCTTTTTGAGTATAGAAAAAGTCCCATATGACCTAATAATGAAAAGCGCATAAACAACTCATTAGAAAGGGGTAATATGGAACAAATCAATAGTCAGGGAAGTGACTCTTGATTCCTGAGCCTGAAAATTGGAAAGCGAAGTTCTTATCACAATTTTTCTCGGAATAAAAGACAAAAATATCACCATCACTGATGAATATGTTATGGGAACTCACTTAGAACTCCACGGTCACTTGGATTACACAGCCCCTAAATGCCCTTCCTGCAAGTGACAATGGCAAAATACGATTTCCAAAAAGCCTCCAAAATTCCCTACCTAGAAACAGCTGGCTATACCTTACTTATCCGACTTAGAAAGCGTCGGTTCAAGTGTAAAGATTGCGGAAAAATGGCTGTTGCTGAAACTCCTCTTGTCAAGAAAAACCACCAAATATCTATCGCTGTTAACCAGAAGAGCGCACAAGATTTCAACTCCCTAAACGTCATGGCTATCCTTGACGGAAGAACTCAAGCGACCATCCGAAACCACTTTCTACGCTATCCTAGAAAGGTTAGAAATCGGGTCAAAGTGATTACCATGGATATGTTTAGTCCCTATTATCAACTTGCCAAACCCTTAGCTCTCCAATTTCTAGGCTCAGGCTGAAATAGTCTATTCCCAGACTGTTTCACTACGCCCTATCACCAAGGTCTTCATAGCCCTCTCTGCCATATTGTTAGATAAGACTAAGTCGCCATCCGAGAGAACGGTTCGGAAGGTGGTTTCGTATTTGAGGCTATACTCCATTGCAGTACCCAATTTGGAACCTGGCAAGACAGCCTGATTGCGACACCAATCAAAGAACTCGTCCATCAAGGGTGCCAACTCTGTCTGGCGTTTATGTAGCCGTTCCTCAGTAGACAAGTCAGCCCAGTCATTCTCCAAGGCAAACAGGCGGTCGCAATAAGCTAAACCCTTAGCTCCTAAAGAAGTCTTGTAGGTCTTCTTAGGAGTCGCCTCAAAAAACTTTCGTCTGACGTGCGCCCAACAACCAACCAGTTTAGCCTTATCTAATTGACGATAAGCACTTAAGCGGTTCGCAGTTCACCAAGCTTAGCGTCGCTTGGCTCCTAAACCTTGGACTGCTATCGCATAGGCAGAACTAGGAGGCTGGGCAAAAAGCTCAACCTCGCTTCTCAGGGTTCGTGTCAACATCTCAGCGCAGTGGTTGATTGGCTTTAACAGTCTGGGAGACTGTTAAAGGTAGGAGATAAGATTTGCAAAGCAAATCTCAGCAGTTCGTGTTTTACACTCCAAATCTGACTATTACGACTGTTGCGAACAAAGTTCGCTCTATTTCCAACCTCAAAAGGTTCACTGAACCTTTTGAGCTGTGCGGGGGTGGGAGTGAAACAGTCTGGGGATAGACTGTTTCAGATCAACAACGGGAAATAAGGACTTGTTGACGAACACTTTTTTGACCAGTCGAGTTCTTTCCCGCTCCCAAGTTACTGCCGTAACATGTCACAATCTACATAGCCCGCATAATCCCCTAGAAATTCCTCCACAACCAAGCCACTCCGTCGTTTGTCATGATGATAAAGGGTAATTCCATTTTTCTCCTGCTTCCCAGACAAGAAGGTCCAGTAGAAGGTCAACTGGCTATCATTTTCCAAGACCTTGTAGGAGGTTTCATCCGCATGAAGAATAGGCTGCTCCAACAATTTCTCGTGCAACAGGTTATAAATCGGCTCGAAATAATACTGACTAGACTTGATGTGCCAGTTAGCTATTTCCTTCCGACTTATTGGCAGGCCAAGCTTATGCCAGTCCTCTTCCTGACGGTAATTTGGCACCTTTAGATTGAATTTCTGGTGAATAGTGTGGGCAATGATAGAAGCTGAACCCAAGCTGTGTGCCAGAGGTGCCTTAGGAACAGGAGCCTTGATAATCTTATCGCTCAGATTCTTCTGACTACATGCCTGACACTTGTAGGCATGTTGGACATGGTCAATCCGCTTTAATTGGGCGGGAATGAAGACCAACTCTTGTCGTTGAACAGTAGAACCAATCTCTTTCAACTGTCCATGACAGTCTGGACAAGTGCAGTCTTCGTCTCGCAATTCGTGATGAACTATCTCTGGAGTGAATTGGGAGTGAGAAAGAACTCGATTGTTCAAAAAGAGTTCGTCAACAAGTCATTATTTCCAGTTGTTGAGCTGAAACAGTCTATCCCCAGACTGTTTCACTCTCACCCCCGCACAGCTTAAAAGGTTCAGTGAACCTTTTGAGGTTGGAAATAAAGCGAACTTTGTTCGCAACAGTCGTAATGGTCAGATTTGGAGTATGAAATACGAACAAATCTGCCAATCAACCACTGCGCTGAGATGTTGACACGAACTCTGAAAAGGGACACTAAGCGAGAGCCTTAACACTGACGAACTCCCTTAGCTTTCTTGCGTTTATAAGTAATCGTTTCTGTTTCAACTGGGTAAGTCAGCTTCTTCTTCAGGGAGGCTTTCCTCCCCAAACAAGTTCAACTGACCAGGTTGATACACGACCTTCTCTGATGATTTTCCGTAAAGTTTCTGTCTCAGATACTCAACCTGTTCACGAAGGAGGGTTAGCTCGTTGGTAAGTTGTTCAATCGTTGAGGTCTGTTGTTTAATAATTGCCAATAACTCATCCATACGCTCGATCCTCCTTCTTTTTATCTCATTATACACAAAGAAAAGCCATGATTTCAATAGAAATCACGACTTTTTGAAACATTTATTTTTGGACTGATAGAAAATCCTTTCATGAGCCAGTCTACTTGTTCGGAAGTTAGGGCCTTGACCTCCTCTTCATTGTTTGGCCAGGTCAATTTCCCATTTTCAAAACGTTTGTAAAGCAACCAAAATCCTTGTCCGTCCCAGTAAAGAGCCTTGAATCGGTCTTTTCGACCGCCGCAGAAGAGATAGACCTGACCGGAGAAGGGATCCAAATTGAATTAACTTTTGACAAGGTAGGCGAGAGAATCAATCCCCTGACGCATGCCTGTTTTTCCGCAGACCAAGGAGACTTGACCTAAATCACTGAGACGGATGGTCATAATGCAGCACCTTATCCAAGATTGTTTCCATTATTTTAGGGTTGATAGATTAGAAGAATGGGACTTCCGTTTTTCCGAGACGAATTTTCACCAGAATATCGTTTCTGCTTTTCTTTTCAAAGCGACGAGATTGGGGAATAGTCAATGGGACGATGGGCTGAGACATAATGAATCCTCCAGTTTGTTTTTTATAACAGTAGTAACCGCCCAATAACAAAGTATATTGAAAAGGCTCCAAAGTCCTATTGACTCTGGAACCTTTTTCTATTTACATGCTCTCTTAATTTTTTCCTTCCATGGCAAATAAGCCTCCAGCACCTCCTTTT